>NZ_JAATOW010000048.1 GCF_011806405.1 Pseudooceanicola sp. HF7
AGGTTGGAGTTCGGCTCATCCAGCACCAGCAGCACCGGGTCGCCATACATCGCGCGGGCCAGGCCGATGCGCTGGATCTGCCCGCCGGACAGCCGCCCGCCATGGGCGCTGACCCTGGTGTCATAGCCCTCCGGCATCCTCAGGATCATCTCATGGGCATCGGCGCGCTGCGCGGCGGCGACCACGGCGGCATCATCCGGCTGCTCTGCCATGCGAGCGATGTTTTCCGCGATGGTGCCATCGAAAAGCTCCACCCGTTGCGGCAGGTAGCCGATCAGCTTGCCCAGGTCCTCGTTGGAATACTGGTCCAGGCTGGCGCCATCCAGACGGATCTTGCCGCCGTGGCAGGGCCAGGCGCCGGTCATCGCCCGCGCCAGCGTGGACTTGCCCGCGCCGGAGGTGCCGATGACGCCCAGGGCCTCGCCGGGCTTGAGGGAAAAGCTGACCATGCGCAGCGTCGGAACCTGTTCGCCCGGCGGCACGACGCTGGCCTGCATCACCTCGATCCGGGCGCGCGGACGCGGCAGGGCGGTGCGCGGCGGCACGGCCGGCTCCATGCCCAGCAGGTAGGCCAGGTTGTCCCAGCCCCGGCGCGCCCGCTGCACCAGGGGCCAGTTGCCGATCAGCTGCTCCACCGGGCTCAGCGCGCGGCCCAGCAGGATGGAGCCCGCGATCATCGCGCCGGCGGAAATCTCTCCGCGCAGGGCCAGCCAGGCGCCCATGCCCAGCATCGCCGATTGCAGGAAAAGCCGCAGCGTCTTGGAGGCCACGGAGAAGCCAGAGGTCGCATCGGCGGCGGAAATCTGTTTGGTCAGCGCGTCGCGGCGCAGGCGCAGCCAGCGGCGGAAGACGGCGCCGCTCATGCCCATGGCGCGGATCAGCCCAGCCTCTGCCCGCATCTGGTCCGCCTGGGCCTGGGCCGCCTGGGACTTGCCCATGGCCTCTGCCTGGGCGTGGCGCGACAGCATCTGGTTGAGCAGGGCCACCAGCACCAGCAGCGCGCCGCCACCCAGGGCCAGCATCCCCAGGTAGGGATGGAACAGGGAGATCCCCGCCAGGAAGATCGGCGTCCAGGGCAGGTCGAACAGCGCCCCCGGGACAGAGGAAGACAGCAGCCGTTGCTGCGCCTCCACGTCCGGCAGGGCCGAGGCCGCCAGCGGATCGGCGTGGATCGCCGCCCGGCGCAGCGCGGCGTCATAGGCCCGCTGGTCCAGCCGCGCCTGCATCCGCGCCCCGATGCGCGACATGATCCGCCCGCGGGCGAAATCCAGCACGCCCATGATCAGGAACAGGAAGGCCGCCAGCCCCGTCAGCGCCAGCAGGGTCTCTACCGAACGCGAGGTCATCACCCGGTCATAGACCAGCAGCATGTAAAGCGGCCCGGTCAGCATCAGCAGGTTGGCAAAGGTGGAAAACAGCGCTGCGGCCCAGAACAATGGGCGGTTCTCCCTGCGGATCGCACGCAGCTCAGCCAGCCCTTTTTCCTTGGTCCTGTCCAACACATCCGCACCTTTCCGCCAATCGCGATTTCCCGGTATCACGATTGCTTGTAAGGAAATACAATAGGATTCCTTGGCCCCTGTTTCCCCCGTGATCGCCTGTCGCCTGAGCGCCACAAATTTCGCTGTATGATGCCCTTGCTATGGCATCGGCGCACTTAAGGAATAGATAAAGGCCCAGAGCTACCCTCGTTCGACCAGATCCGGATTTGAAAAGATTGATCCCCGCATGAACAAGTCCATTGCCCGTCTCTCTCCTCGCAGGTTGCTTCCGGCTACCGTGCTCCTGACCCTGGCCCTGGCGGGCTGTACGCCAAGTGACTCCGTCACCCGGCTGGACTCGGATCCCTTCGAGGAGGACAACCGCCGCACCCATGAGCTGAACAAGCGGATGGACACCAACGTGTTGCGCCCGGTCTCCATCGCCTATGTGGACAATGTCCCGCATGAGTTCCGGACGTTGGTCTACAACTTCGGCGAAAACCTGAAGGCGCCGCTGGACGTGATCAACAACGTCCTGCAGTTCCGCTTCGGCCAGGCGGCGTTGAACACCGCGCGCTTCGTGCTGAACACCACTGTCGGGTTCGGCGGTGCGGTGGATGCGGCCTCCAAGTTCGGCATCCCCTGGCGGGACACCGACTTTGGCGAAACGCTTTACGTCTGGGGCGTGCCGGAAGGCGCTTATATCGAGGTGCCGGTCTTCGGGCCCTCGACCCAGCGGGATGTCCTGGGCATGATCGTGGACTTCGGCAACTCGCCCCTGAAATGGGCCGGTGCCAATGTGGATCCGGACCTTTATACAACCGGCCTGATCGCCCGGCAGTCCGGCATCGTGAACGAACGGGGTGAAAGCGCCGACAGCTTCGATGCGGTGCTTTACGAAAGCGCAGACAGCTACAGCCAGCTGCGCAACATCTACCTTCAGAACCGCCGCTACCAGCTGGCGAAGAATGCCGGGCGCGATCCGGCATCGAATGCGTCGGGGGATCCCTATGCGGATCCCTACGCAGAATCCTATGATGACCCCTATGGTGAGAGTTATGATGATCCCTACCTTCAATACCCCGACCCGCCGCGGTCTGCTTGGCGGCGGCGTCGCCGTGCTGGCGGCTGCTGCGCTCGGCCCCCGTGCCGCCCTTGCCGTGTCCAACTCCCAGGCCGAAAGCCTGGTGACCTCTGCCGTGGACCGGATCAATGCGGTGATTTCCTCGGGCAAGTCCGAATCCGCGATGATCGGCGACTTCCAGAGGATCCTGAATCAATATGCGGACGTGAACATCATCGCCCGCTCGGCCCTGGGTCCGGCGGCACGCAGCGCCTCTGCGTCAGAGATGACGGCCTATGTGAATGCCTTCTCCGGCTATATCGCGCGCAAGTACGGCAAGCGGTTCCGGGAATTCATCGGCGGCAAGATCAACGTGCGCGGCTCGCGCGCGGTCAAGACCTGGGTCGAGGTGGACGCCACCGCGGACCTGGCCGGCCAGGCGCCCTTCGCGGTCAAGTTCCTGGTGTCGGATGCCTCCGGTAAGCCGCTGTTCTTCGACCTGTTCATCGAAGGCATCTCCCTGCGACTGACTGAGCGGGATGAGATCGGCGCGATGCTGGACCAGAACCGCGGCTCCATCTCCGGGCTGACAGCGGCCCTGCAGAAAGCGGGCTGAGCTAGGCGGCCAGCCGAAGGGCATAGCCTTTCCACACAATAAAAGGGCGGTCCCGAGGGGCCGCCCTTTTTCGTTGTCAGGTCCGGGGCGATGCCCGCTCAGTTCAGCCCGAAGATATCGCGCAGGGCGCGTTCGATGACATTGCCCACCTGCTCCACCGGGTTGGAGCGGGTGCCGCCCCCGCCGTTGGAGTCCCCGGCCATGTCGCGCCCCTGGGCGGGCTGGGGATGGATCATCGGCAGCGGGCGGGGTTCCAGCCCGTCCTGCACGCGCACCATGGTCTCATGGAAGATCTCGGCCGGCAGGCCAGAGCCGGTGACCCCGGTGAGCGGCGTGTTGTTGTCGTAGCCCATCCAGACGCCGGTGACGTAATCGGCGGAGAAGCCGATGAACCAGGCATCCCGCGCGGCCTGCGTGGTGCCGGTCTTGCCGGCGATCTCCACGTTGTCCAGCCCGGCGCGGCGCCCGGTGCCATTGGTCACCACCTGGCGCATCATGTAGATCAGCTCGCGCGCGGCATCCTCGCGGATCACCCGTTCGCCGATGCCGCTCTCTGTCGTGGCAAGCGGCTCGTTGTCGCCCTGCAGCGTGACGCGGGTCATCCCGTAAGGCTCGACGGAGGAGCCGCCGTTCAGGATGCCGGCATAGGCGCCGACCATCTCCACCAGCGTCGCTTCGGAGGCGCCAAGCGCCAGGGCCGGGCCGGGGGCCAGGTCATGCCAGATGCCGAAGCCCTCTGCGACCTGGCGCACGTTGTCCAGCCCGGCGGCCTCGGCAACGCGGACGGCGGGAATGTTCAGCGAATGCTCCAGCGCCTCGACCAGGGTGACCGGGCCGCGGAACTTGTGATCGTAGTTCTCCGGCGTCCAGGGTCCGGATCCGGGGATGTTGAGGGTCAGCGGCGTATCCTGCACCACGTCGTTCCAGCTCCAGCCCAGCTCAAGCGCGGTGGCATAGACGAAGGGCTTGAAGCTGGAGCCGGTCTGGCGCAGCGCCTGGGTGGCACGGTTGAAGACCCCGCCGCCCTCAAGATCGCGCCCGCCGACCATGCCGCGCACGGCGCCATCGGCGCTCATCACCACGATCGCGGCCTGGGCATCGGACCCTTCGCGCACCTTGGTGTCGAAGACATGGGCCAGGGCCTCTTCGGCGGCTTTCTGGATCCGCGGGTCCAGCGTGGTGTCAAAGACGACGTCCGCGTTCTGGCGCGTCAGGAAATCCGGGGCAGAGGACATCAGCCAATCGGCGAAATAGCCGCCCGACTTGTCCTGCGCGGCCTCCGACAGCTGGGCGGGGTGGGCGCGGGCATTGTCGGCCTGGGCGGCAGTCAGGTAATCCTCGCGCTCCATCAGGCCGACGATCACGTTGGCCCGGTCCTGGCTGCGCGCCAGGTTGTTGGTGGGCGCATAGCGGGTCGGGGCCTTCAGCAGTCCGGCCAGCATCGCGGCTTCCGCCGGGGTCACGTCACGGGCGCTCTTGCCGAAGTAGCGCTGGCTGGCGGCCTCGAAGCCGCGCGCGCCTTCGCCCAGGTAAACCCGGTTCATGTAGATCGTCAGGATCTCCGCCTTGGAATAGCGCATCTCCATGCCCATGGCGTAGACCGCCTCCTTGGCCTTGCGCCACAGGGTGGTCTCACGGCAATCGGCCTCATAGGCGCTTTCGTTCTTCCACTGGGTCGGATCGTAGGGCTCGCCCAGGCAGAGCAGCTTGGCCGTCTGCTGGGTGATGGTAGAGCCGCCGTGACCCGACAGCGGCCCGCGCCCCTCGCTCAGGTTGATCCGGATGGCCGAGGCGATGCCGCGCGGCGAGACGCCGAAATGCCCATAATAGCGCCGGTCTTCCGTGGCCACGATCGCGTTTCGCAGGTTTTCAGAGGCCTGCTCAGAGGTGATCATCCCGGCAAACTGGTCGCCGCGCCAGGCAAAGGTCTGCCCGTTCACGTCCTGCATGGTGACCGATCCGCGCGCGCGCCCGTCCACCAGGTCATCGACCGGGGGCAGGGTGGCCGCGATATAGCCGGCACAGATCAGGATGATCGCGGCCGAGACCGCGCCCAGCCGCCAGCTGATCCGCCACAGCAGGATCAGCGGCCAGCGCAGGAGGTTCCAGAAGAAGCGCAGCACGGGATTGCGCGGGCCGCGCCCGTTGCCGCCCCCGCCGCCACCGCGCTTGCGGCGATTCGTCGGCGGTTTGCGCCCGGAGGAGCGCGCGGCGGTCTTCGGCTTGGCACGGGTGCCGCTGCCTTTCGGCTTGGACCTGGAACCGGGCTTGGGCGTCGCGCGCGGCTTGCTGCCGGGTTTGGAGGCCGCCATGGGCGCGCGCCGCTGGCTGGTGCCATTGGCCCCGGCAGCGGTGGCGCCGGCGTTGGCCCCAGCAGCCCCGTTCACAGCAGCGCCATTGGCCGCCGCCGCCCCGTTGCTCGCCGCACGGTTGAAACCGCCCGCCGCCGCAGCGCCTGTGCTGCCGCCTCTGGTTCCGGGATTTGTCCCGGGGTTGGCCCCGGAATTGACCCCAGAATTGGCCGAAGACCGCGACAGCGCCGGTTCGGCGATTCCGCGCCGGGGCTGTCTGCCTGCCTTCGTGTCCCTTGCCTTTCCGCCACCACGGCGCTCCGCCACAAGTGGCGGCCTTACGAAACCTGAATCGTTCATGATGCCCTGCCCGAGCTTTTTGCTTTCCCGACATCCTACATGGATCGGCGGGGAATGTAGAGCCAGCCACTGTTCACAAGCTGTAATTGAAGTGACTAAAAAATGTGCCCTTTTTGTAAAACGGCCAAAAAAACGGCACTGACTCCTCAATTTACCCTAGCCAACCCGCCTCGCTGTTCCGCATCTCTGACAGGCACGGCTTATCTGCGAGTGCCAAACTGCGGTAGCCGCCTGCACGGTCGGCCGCATCAAGGAAGGGGATAGTAGTGAAACTGATCATTGCAACAATCAAACCGTTCAAGCTCGAGGAGGTCCGTGAGGCGCTGACCGAGATCGGCGTGCGCGGGATGATGGTGACGGAAATCAAAGGCTTCGGCTCTCAGTCGGGCCATACGGAGATCTACCGCGGTGCCGAATACGCGGTGAACTTCGTGCCGAAGATCAAGCTTGAGATCGCGGTGACCGCGGCCATGGCCGACCAGGTCGTCGAAAAGATCACAGAGACCGCAAAGACCGGGAAAATCGGCGACGGCAAGATCTTCGTGCTCGACGTCCAGCAAGCGGTTCGGGTGCGGACCGGCGAAACCAACGACGACGCACTCTGAGCGGCATCGGACAGGGAAAAGGAACTCACTTCATGAAAACCATTACCAAACTGGGCCTTGCCGCCGCGCTGATGGCGCTGCCGAGCCTGGGCCTCGCACAGGAGGCCGCCGAGGTCGTGGAAGCGGCACCTGCCGCGGCCGTGCCCACGGATACGGTCTTTATCCTGAACACGCTGCTGTTCCTCATCGGCGGCTTCCTCGTGTTCTTCATGGCCTGCGGCTTTGCCATGCTCGAAGCGGGCCTGGTGCGTTCCAAGAACGTTGCCATGCAGTGCACCAAGAACGTGGCCCTCTTCGGCCTCGCATCGATCTTCTACTACCTGATCGGCTACAACCTGATGTACCCGCTGGGCACCTGGGCAATCGACGGCTGGCTCTCCGGCGTCTGGGGCCCCGGCGTTCTTGAAGCCGTCGGCGTGACCGCCGATGCCGCGGACGACTACGGCTATGCCTCCACCGGTTCGGACTTCTTCTTCCAGCTGATGTTCTGTGCCGCCACGGCCTCCATCGTGTCCGGGACCCTGGCCGAGCGCATCAAGCTCTGGCCCTTCCTGATCTTCACGATCATCCTGACCTCCATCATCTACCCGGTTTCCGCTTCCTGGAAATGGGGCGGCGGTTTCCTGGACGCGGCTGGCTTCCTCGATTTCGCAGGCTCCACCGTCGTGCACTCCGTGGGTGGCTGGGCCGCTCTGGCCGGTGCGCTGATCCTGGGTCCGCGCCTGGGCCGTTACGACGGCGGTCGCGTCAATGCCTTCCCCGGCTCCAACCTGACCCTTGCCACGCTGGGTACCTTCATCCTGTGGCTCGGCTGGTTCGGCTTCAACGGTGGTTCGCAGCTGGCCATGGGTTCTGTCGGTGACGTTGCCGACGTGTCCCGGATCTTCTCCAACACGAACACCTCCGCTGCTGGCGGTGCCGTCGCGGCGCTGATCCTGACGCAGATCATGTACGGCAAGGCCGACCTGACCATGGTGCTCAACGGCGCCCTCGCAGGCCTCGTCTCCATCACGGCAGAGCCGCTGACCCCCTCCCTGGGCGCAGCGACCATCATCGGCGCGATCGGCGGCATCATCGTGGTCCTGGTTGTTCCGGTCCTCGACAAGCTGAAGATCGACGACGTTGTCGGTGCCATCCCGGTCCACCTGGTCTGCGGCATCTGGGGCACCATCGCGGTTGTCTTCACCAACCCCGACGCCTCCTTCGGCGCGCAGATCTACGGCATCGTTGTCGTGGGCGTGTTCACCTTCGTGGTCTCCGGCCTGGTCTGGCTGATCCTGAAGGCGATCATGGGCATCCGCGTCTCCGAAGAAGACGAGATCGCCGGCCTCGATATGGCCGAGCTGGGCATGGAAGCATACCCGGAGTTCTCTAAGGGCTGATTTCCTCCTTCCAATTCAGCCTGAAGCCTGGCCCGGACGTTCGCGTCCGGGCCTTTTTGCTTGGCCCGCCCGCCCTTTGCCCGGCGCTTTCCCACGGGTCGCCTGCCTGACGAAATCCTGCGCAGCGGGGATCGGGCGCAAGAATTCCCACACCCTTCCGACGCTATCTGCTGGACCGATCGGTTTTCAGCGGGCAAAACCCATTCGACACGCGGGCGACCAGCCCCGCGGGGGGCGCGGGATGGCCCGGGAAGACCGGCCTTGCCCACGGGATGTGACGTGCCTTGGCGCGCGCTTGCATCGGCTGCAATTCAAGAGCCCGCACAAGGGCCCTCCGGGATTTGCCGCCACCGTCGCATCGTGTTTACTGGATATCGCAATGACCCGGAGGGACGGAACAGATGTATGACATGGCGGCCATTGGGGCCTGGCTGGAATTCGCGGTGCGCTGGACCCATGTGATCACCGGCATCGCCTGGATCGGCTCTTCCTTCTACTTCATCGCGCTGGACCTGGGCCTGCACCGTCACGACAAGCTGCCCCAGGGCGTCGGCGGTGAGGAATGGCAGGTCCATGGCGGCGGCTTCTACCACGTGCAGAAGTACCTGGTGGCCCCCTCGAACATGCCCGATGACCTTGTCTGGTTCAAATGGGAGAGCTACTCGACCTGGCTGTCGGGCTTTGCCCTGCTGATGCTGGTCTACTACCTGGGCGCGGATTTCTACCTGATCGACCCGGCGGTGATGGACCTGTCGCGCTGGCAGGCGGTGACGATCTCCGTGCTGTCGCTTGGACTGGGCTGGGTGATCTACGATTTCATCTGCAAATCGAAGTTCGGGGACAACAACACCCGGCTGATGCTGGGGCTCTACGTGATCCTGGTCTGCCTGGCCTGGTTCTATACCCATGTCTTTTCCGGGCGGGCGGCGCTGCTGCACCTGGGGGCCTTCACGGCCACGATCATGTCCGCCAACGTCTTCTTCATCATCATGCCGAACCAGCGCATCGTGGTCGACGACCTTAAGGCGGGGCGCACGCCGGACGCCAAGTACGGCAAGATCGCCAAGCAGCGCTCGACCCACAACAACTACCTGACGCTGCCGGTCATCTTCATGATGCTGTCCAACCACTACCCGCTGGCCTTCTCCACGGAATATACCTGGATCATCGCCAGCCTGGTCTTCCTGATGGGCGTGACGATCCGGCACTTCTTCAACTCCGTCCACTCCCGCCAGGGCACGCCCTGGTGGACCTGGCTGGTGACGGCGATCCTGTTCCTGGCCGTCATGTGGCTGTCCACCGCGCCGCTCTGGATGAACGACGACGGCGATGAAGACGCCCGCGTGGTCACCCGCTTCGCCCAGGCCGAGGGGTTCGAGCAGGTGCATGACATCGTGCTGGGGCGCTGCTCCATGTGCCATAGCGCAGAGCCCTTCTATGACGGTATCCTCTGGGCCCCCAAGGGCGTGCGCCTGGACAATGCGACCCAGATCACCCGTAACGCCCGCGCCATCTACCTGCAGGCGGGGCTGAGCCATGCCATGCCACCGGCCAACGTCAGCTTCATCGAGGAAGACGAACGCCAGGCAATCCGCGACTGGTACAAGGCCGCCACCCGGGGCTGAGCGCCCCCGTTAGGGGCCGGTAAAGACCCGGCCGCTAGCCTGCGCCCTCACACGGAAGGGGGCGGCAGGATGACCATGACAGATTGGCCGGGCGCGGGACGGGGGCTGGCATGTGCCGCCGCGCTTCTGTCGGCGCCCGCCGCCGCGCAGCCCCTGCCGCCGATGATGGCGGCCTCTGTCACCTTCCAGCCCCAGCCGCAGCTTGCCGATGTGGTGATCTATCTAGAGGCCTTTGCCGGCATGGCGCAGGAAAGCTGGTTCATCGCCGGCCCCTGCCGCACAGCGATCCGCCATGCCCGCGTAAGGGTGTCGCCCTTTGCCTCTGGCGCGGACCTGCGCGTGCACCTGACGCCCTTCGCGCTCAGCGCGGACCGGGTGATCTGCCTGCGCAACCCCGAGGCCATGCCTCAGCTGTTTCGCAAGGCCATGCCGCCGCCCTCCGCGCCCTGACGGCACGCTTGCGCACGCCAGCGCCTGCGGCCCCGAAACACGCGGATTTCCCCCCAGCTATCCACAGCAATCTGCGCCGCCCCCCATTTCCGACTCGGCTGCCTCATGCTAGGTTTAGCGTCATGCAGCGTCCTGACCTCAAGATAAGCGAAACCCAGACCCTTCCCGCGCAGCCGGTCATCCGCCAGCTGGATGAAGGGGCGATCAACCGGATCGCCGCCGGCGAAGTCGTCGAGCGCCCGGCCTCTGCCGTCAAGGAACTGGTGGAAAACGCCATAGATGCCGGCGCCACGCGGATAGAGATCACCGTGGCCGATGGCGGCAAGACCCTGATCCGGGTCAAGGACAACGGCTGCGGGATTACCCCCGATGCCCTGCCGCTGGCCCTGTCGCGCCACGCGACCTCCAAGATCGACGGCTCGGACCTGCTGAACATCCACACCTTCGGCTTCCGGGGCGAAGCGCTGCCCTCCCTGGCGGCGGTCGGGCGGCTGACGCTGACCTCCCGCGCCCAGGGGCATGACGCGGCCGAAATCCGCGTCTCCGGCGGGCAGACCCAGCCGGTGCGCCCGGCGGCGCTGAACCAGGGCACCGTGGTGGAGCTGCGCGATCTCTTCTACGCCACGCCCGCGCGGCTGAAGTTCCTGCGCACCGACCGCGCAGAGATGCAGGCGGTCACCGATATCATCAAGCGGCTCGCCATGGCCGAGCCCTTCATCGGCTTCACCCTGTCGGACCCCGATCGCACGATCTTCCGCGCCGATCCGGAAAGCGGCGATCTGTTCGATGCGCTCCATGCCCGGCTGGCCACGATCCTGGGCCGCGAATTCGCCGAAAACGCCCTGGCCATCCAGGCAGAGCGCGACGGGCTGCAAATGACCGGCTACGCCGCCCTGCCAACCTATTCGCGCGGCGCTGCCGTGGCGCAGTTCCTTTTCGTCAACGGACGCCCGGTGAAGGACAAGCTGCTGACCGGCGCGCTGCGGGCGGCCTATTTCGATTTCCTGTCGCGCGATCGCCACCCGGCGGCGGCTCTGTTCATTGAATGCGATCCGCAACTGGTCGACGTGAACGTCCACCCCGCCAAGTCAGAGGTCCGCTTCCGCGATCCCGGCACCGCGCGCGGGCTGATCGTTTCCGGCCTGCGCCATGCGCTGGCAGAGGCCGGGCACCGCGCCTCCACCACCGTGGCCGGGGCGACACTGGGCGCCTTCCGCCCCGAGGAAAACAGCGGCCCGCGGGTGACGCCCGAAGGTAAACCCTTTGTTTACCAGGCGCCCGCTGCGCACCGACGTAATACCGACGCGATACCGACGCCTTACCGACGTGATGCAGACATGCCCCCGCCGCAGTTTTCCGAGGCCGCCCTGCCGGCCTTTGACAGCGCGCCCTCGGGCCGTTTCGAGCCGGTGGAAGAGGTGCCCCAACAGCCCCTGGAAGAGCATCCGCTGGGGGCCGCGCGCGCCCAGCTGCATGAGAATTACATCGTCGCCCAGACCGCCCGCGGCATGGTGATCGTCGATCAGCACGCCGCCCATGAGCGGCTGGTCTATGAAAAGCTCAAGACCCAGATGGCCGCCAATGGCGTGGCCTCCCAGGCCCTGCTGATCCCTGAGATTATCGAGCTGTCCCAAGGGGATGCTCAAAGCCTGATGGAAGCGGCAGAGGATCTTGCAAAGCTGGGGCTGGTGCTGGAACCCTTCGGCGGCGGCGCCATCGCGGTGCGCGAAACCCCCGCCATCCTGGGGGAAATCAACGCAGAGGCGCTGATCCGCGACGTGCTTGATGAGCTTTCCGACCAGGACCAGTCCATGACCCTTCAGGCCCGGATTGAGGCGATCCTGTCCCGCGTGGCCTGCCATGGCTCCATCCGCTCCGGTCGCCGGATGCAGGTGGCGGAAATGAACGAGCTTCTGCGCCAGATGGAGGCCACGCCCCACTCCGGCCAGTGCAACCACGGTCGCCCCACCTATGTTGAGCTGCAACTGACCGATATCGAACGGCTTTTCGGGCGCACCTGAGCGCGTCGCGCCCCATTCCGGCCCCGGCAAAAGCGCGTGGAACGGTGCCTTAACCCCTTGGTGGGCCCCACCCCCTATCCTGCACGCCCCCGCAGAAAAGCGCGCAAACCATGCCCGATGGCCCCTTTTCCTGCCGAAACGCCCCGGATCATGGCCGGCGCGGTGATCCTTCGCCCGCCGCCTTGGGCCGTCCCGAAAAGTTGCCCTTGAGATAAATCAAGGCAAGGCGCAGGCTGACGTGGTGAAGAGACCTCCGAACAGGAGAGAACGCCATGCTTGAGATTTCCGTCAACAAGGTCGCCAATGTCATCCTCATGTCCCGCGAACTGACGCGGGCAGAAGGAGAGCTGCGCGCCTTTCTAGAAACGATGAACGAGGATGAGATGATCAGCCTCGTCGCCATCATGTGGATCGGCCGCGAGTCCTTCGATGCGGATGAGCTGGAAGAGGCCATGCGCACCGCGCGCGAAGAACGCAGCAGCCCCACGGTGGATTACCTGCTGGGCACGCCGCACCTGTCGGATCACCTGGAAAACGGGCTGGAAGCGCTTGGCCTGTCCGCCCAGGACGACGAAGACGACCTGGTGCGCGGCGGCTGAAGGATCGCGCAACAGCGCCCCTGATTTGCCATTTCGCGGCGGGCATGGTCCCTAGCGGGGAACCAGCCCGGAGGCCCCCATGATTCCCGTCAATCCCGAGAGATTCCTTGCCGATCTGCACAAGCTGCGCAGCTTCGGCGCCTCTGGCGTGGGCAAGGGCGTGGTGCGCCCGGCCTTCAGCGACCCGGATATAGAGGCGCGAAAATGGCTTCTGGATCAATATGTTGAGGCAGGTCTTGAGGGCGCGGTGGATGCCACCGGCACGGTCTGGGGCCTGGCAGAGGGGACATCCCTGCTGATCGGATCCCATTCTGACAGCCAGCCCGAAGGCGGCTGGCTGGACGGGGCGCTTGGCGTGATCTGCGGCCTGGAACTGGCCCGCGCGGGCCGGGCGGCGGGGCTGCCCGTCTCTGCCGTGTCCTTCCAGGACGAAGAGGGGCGCTTTGGCGTGACCACCGGAAGCCGGATCTGGTCCGGCAACACCACCCTGGCCGAGGCCGACCTGCTGAGCGACCGCGATGGCATCACCTTTGCAGAGGCCCGCGCCCGCATGGCCGACATGGTGACAGGAGAGGTCGATCCGACCCGTTTCACCGGCTTCATCGAATGCCATATCGAACAGGGCCCCTGGCTGCATGAAGCGGGCCAGGCGGTGGGCGTCGTCTCTGATATCGTGGGCATCCGCGACATGACGATCACCTTCCTGGGCGAACAGAATCACGCGGGCACCACGCCGATGCACCGCCGCAAGGATGCCTTCCAGGCGATGCTGCGCTACCAGGCGCTGATCGCCGAACGATTCCGCAATGTCGTGACGCCGCAGACGGTCTGGACCACCGGCTCCGTTGACCTGCACCCCGGCTCTCATTCCATCGTGCCGGGGCGGTGCAGCTTTGCCATGCAGTGGCGCGACGGCGACAGGGCGCGGCTGGACCGCATGGAAGAGATCGTGCGCGAAACCGCTGCGGACGTGGCCCGCGAAACCGGCATGGGGCTTGAAACCTCCGGCCTGCTGGGGCTGGAGCCGGTGCCGATGGACGCCACCCTGCAAGCCGCCCTTGCCGGCGCGGCAGAGGCGCAAGCGCCCGGCCGCTGGCGCCACATCCAATCGGGTGCCTTGCATGATGCGACCTCTGTCGTGCGGCACATGCCGGTGGCGATGCTCTTCGTGCCGTCGATCAACGGCATCAGCCATGATTTCGCCGAAGATACCGATGAAGCGGACCTGGTTTCCGGGCTGAACGTGCTGGCCGATGCCGTGGAGCGCTACTTCGCCTGACGGCAAGGGCGCGTTTTTCCCGGATTTTTCATATTTCTCTCTATGCCGGGGCGCTGTTTTCTGCTGAAATCCGCCCTGCGAGTGACTGCGCGCCCTTGGCGCAGCACCCACCCGCCCGGCGCCTTGGGAGGGGCGCCTGACAGCAACAGGGGGCGCTGCGGCGTCCGGGAGGAAAAGCATGAAGCGCAAGGGGATCGCGATCCTGAATGTCTTGGCCTGGGGCCTGTTCTGGATCTTCGGCTTCATTGCCGTGACCTCTCCCGAGTTGGGAGAGAGGCAGATCGTCATCGCGGTGCTGCTGTCCGGTGTTGGCTTCCTTGTCGGAATCCTGACCTACCTGAAGCTCAGCAAGCCTGTCCGCCCGGTGCGCGCCAGCGTCTGATCGCAAGACCGCTGTGACAGCTGAGTCGGGGCCCCGTGGGGCGGGGCCGACTCATGTCCCGATAAAACCATGCCAGGATAGGGGGCTGCAGAAAGGCTGACTCCCAAACACGAAAAAGGGCCGCCGAAGCGACCCCGTCTCGTGCATTGCTGCTGCTGTTCTCAGCCCTGGCGGGCTTTGAAGCGGCGTTGCGTCTTGTTGATAACATAGACGCGGCCTTTGCGGCGCACGACGCGGCAATCGCGGTGGCGCTGCTTCAGCGAGCGGAGCGAGTTACGAACCTTCATGTTCATCTCCTCTTGTCGCGGCGCGGCTAGCGCCAGTTACGCGGTGATCCCCTTGGGGACCGGTGAATTCATGGTGGGCGATACAAGGTTCGAACTTGTGACCCCTTCGATGTCAACGAAGTGCTCTACCGCTGAGCTAATCGCCCATGACCTTTGCTTTGACCCCTGCTCCGATCCAGAAAAGCGGTGCTTTTCAAAAAAAGGAGCGCGGGAGCTCCGCGCCGGTTCGCGTCGTATAAAAGGAGTCGAAGGCGGGATCAAGGGGCTTTTGGCAATCCTTTTTTGGAGTACTATCACCAAGCATCCGGAGCCAACATGACTCGCAATCCTTACGATATTTTCCGGCCGGAAAGGGTCTCGACCAGCGTCATCTTTGCCTCTCCGCATAGCGGGCGCGATTATCCGGCGGACCTGTTGCAGCGTACGCGGCTCAATGCCGTGCAGATGCGTTCGTCCGAAGATGCTTTCGTGGATCAGCTGTTTTGCTGTGCGCCGGAGTTCGGAGCGCCGCTGATTTGCGCCAATGTGCCAAGGGCTTACGTGGACCTCAACCGCGCGGCGGATGAACTGGATCCCGCCGTGGTCGAAGGGGTGCGCCGCCGGGGGCACAACCCGCGGATCAGCTCCGGCCTGGGGGTGATTCCCCGCGTGGTGGCCGGGGGGATGCCGATCTATGTCGGCAAGCTGCCCTTCGCAGAGGCAGAGGACCGGCTGGCGCGCAACTGGCATCCCTATCACGGCGCGCTGCGCACCCTGCTGAGCGAGGCCCACAGGGAGTTCGATGAAGCGATTCTGGTGGATTGCCATTCCATGCCGCGCGAGGCGCTGGATGGCGTGGCGCGAAATGCCCGCCGGCGTCCGGACGTGGTGATCGGGGATCGCTTCGGCGCCTCTGCCGAGGGCTGTATCGTCGACCGGATCGAAGCGGCCTTCAGCGCCGCGGGCCTGTCAGTGATTCGCAACGCGCCTTTCGCCGGGGCCTATGTCACCCAGCATTACGGACGCCCCTCCCGGGCCCAGCACGTTGTGCAGGTCGAGATTGATCGCTCTCTCTACATGGATGAGCACCGCATAGAGCTCCTGCCGGAATTCGAGGAGATCGCGGCGAAGATCCGCCAGGCGGTGCGGGAGATCTCTGCGCTTGGCCGCAGGAACACGCTGCCGCTGGCCGCCGAATAGCTCAGCGCAGGGCACGCCCCTTCAGGATGGCTTCCGGCCCGAACCGGGCGCGAATCGAATCCGTTGCGCGCTCCGCCTGTCCGCGCCGCACCGCTCCGGGGTCCAGCAGGTCGCCGGACCGGTCCGCATCCGTGGCCGGAATCAGGTCCGACAATCCCACGCCGATCAGCCGATAGGGCCCGCGATCGCCCACGGCCTCGAACAGGCTGCGCGCCTCCCGGTAGATCCGGTCCGCCAGCTGGGTCGCATCCCGCAGGCTGTGCCGGCGCGAGATCAGCGCGAAATTGGCCTGTTTAAGTTTCAGCGTCACGGTGCGCCCGGCCAGCTCCTTGGCCTTGGCCCGGTCAGAGACCTTTTCCGCCAGCCGCCACAGATGCCCGTCCAGCAGGTCCGGATCCGATGTGTCCTCGAAGAAGGTCGTCTCGTTCGAGATCGACTTCATCGGCGCATTGGCCGAAACCCGGCGGCGGTCCTGCCCGCGGGCCAGGTGCCACAGCCGGTCCCCCATGGAGCCGAAGCGCGCCACCAGGTCCTGGCGTTCCCAGCGGCGCAGATCGGCAAAGGTGTGGATGCCGGCCTTTTCCAGCGCGGCCTGGCTGGCCGCGCCCACGCCCCAGATCAGCCGCACGGGCTTGGGCGCCAGGAAGTCATCCGTTTCGGCCTTGCCGATCACGGAGAACCCATGCGGCTTGTCCATGTCAGAGGCGATCTTGGCCAGGAACTTGTTGTGGCTCAACCCGATGGAGCCGGTCAGCCCCAGTTCGTCCCGCATCCGCTTCACCAGCCGGGCCAGCATCACCGCAGGGGGGTGGCCGTGCAGGCGCTCGGTCCCGGTGAGATCCAGGAAGGCCTCGTCCAGGGAGAGCGGTTCGATGGAGGGGGTCATCTCTTCCATCATGGCGCGGATCGCGCGGGAGGCTTCGACATAGGCGGACATCCGCGGCTTGATCACCACCGCGTCCGGGCAGAGCTTCATCGCCTGGAACATCGGCATGGCAGAGCGCACGCCACGGATCCGCGCGACGTAGCAGGCGGTGGAGACGACGCCGCGCTTGCCGCCGCCGATGATCACCGGTTTCGCCGCTAGCTCAGGGTTGTCGCGCTTTTCGACCGAGGCATAGAAGGCGTCGCAGTCCATATGCGCGATGGAAAGGCTGCGCAGCTCTTCATGGGCTACCACCCTGGGACTGCGGCAGGACGGACAGCGCGCGCCCCTGCGCGCAGGGGCGGTGAATTCGGTCAGGCAATCACGGCAGAGAGCTTGCATGGCGGTGGTTCGGGATTCCCGGTAGATCTGCCCCGACTCTACCCCTGTCCGGGGCGATAGGCTATCGTCAGCGGGCAGGGGCCTACCAAAGCCCCGGGAGGCATATCATGGAATTCGAACAATACCTTGCGGAGCTCCAGATCGAGGGGGCGACCATCGTGACCATCGCACTGGCGGCTCTGGTCATCCTGATCGTCCTGAAGGCGGTCCGAATCGTCCCGCAGTCCGAAAAATACGTGGTCGAGCGTTTCGGCCGCCTGCGCAGCGTGCTTGGGCCGGGCATCAACCTGATCGTGCCGCTGATCGACCGCGTGGCGCACAAGATCTCCATCCTGGAGCGCCAGCTGCCCAATGCGGCGCAGGATGCGATCACCTCTGACAACGTGCTGGTGAACGTGGAGACCTCTGTCTTCTACCGCATCACGGAGCCGGAAAAGACCGTCTACCGGATCCGCGACGTGGATGCCGCCATTGCCACCACCGTCGCCGGGATCGTCCGCAGCGAAATCGGCAAGATGGAGCTGGACGAGGTGCAATCCAACCGCTCGGTCCTGATCTCCACGATCAAGTCCAGTGTCGAGGATGCCGTGGACGACTGGGGGATCGAGGTCACGCGGGCAGAGATCCTGGACGTGAACCTGGATGAGGCCACCCGCGCCGCGATGCTGCAGCAGCTGAACGCCGAACGGGCCCGCCGCGCCTCTGTCACGGAAGCGGAGGGGGAGAAACGCTCGGTCGAGCTGGCAGCGGATGCAGAGCTTTACGCGGCAGAGCAGAAGGCCAAGGCGCGCCGGATCCAGGCCGATGCAGAGGCCTATGCGACCGGGGTCGTGGCAGAGGCGATTGCCAGCAACGGGATCGAGGCGGCGCAGTACCAGGTGGCCCTGAAACAGGTCGAGGCGCTCGTCTCCCTGGGTGAGGGTTCGGGCAAGCAGACCATCGTGGTGCCGGCCAATGCGCTTGAGGCCTTTGGCGATGCCTTCAAGCTGTTCGGCCGGAAAGGGGTCTGAGATGGGCTTCTTCCTGATCTGGTGGGCCTGGGCCATTGCCGCGATCCTGCTGCTGGGGCTTGAGATCCTGTTGCCCGGGTTCCTGTTCCTGGGCTTCGCCATCGGGGCGGCGGTCGTGGGGGCGCTGTTGTTGCTGGGCATCCTGCTGGGCGCGGAGCTTCTGCTGCTGATCTTCGCCTTGCTGTCGCTGATCGCCTGGCTGGCCCTGCGCCGCTACTATGGGCGCGGACAGAAGGCCAAGATCTGGGACCGTGACATCAACGACGATGTCTGAGCGCACCGCGGCTCTGCCGCCGGAAGCGCTGGACCGGGCGCGCCTGGTCTACGGAGCCAAGGCGCTGATCTTCCTGGGCCCGCGTTTCCCGGTCATCCTGCGGGACGATATTCCCACGATCCCCGATCCGGGCCGGTTCGACCTGCCCGGCGGCGGGCGGGATCCGGGCGAAAGCGCGGTGGATTGCGTGTTGCGGGAAGCCTGCGAAGAGCTGTCCTTGAAGCTGAGCCCCTCGGACCTGCACTATGCAAGGTCCTACCTTGATCCGAAGGGCAGAGAAGTCTGGTATTTCGCAGCCGCCCTTCCCGCCAGCCGGATCGCAGAGATCCGTTTGGGCGACGAAGGGCAGAGCTGGCAGATGATGACGGCAGAGGACTACCTCTGCCATCCGCTGGCGATTGCTTCCTTCCAGGCGCGCCTGGCGGATTACCTGGCCAGCTAGGCGCTTCAGACTTTGGCGATGTCGCGCAGGATGGCCTGGGCGGCGGCGCGGGGATCCTCGGCCTTGTAGATCGGACGACCGACGACGATGTGGTCGGCGCCATCGGCAAGGGCCGCGGCGGGCGTCGCGATCCGTTTCTGATCATCGCTGGCGCTGTCCGTCGGGCGCACGCCGGGGGTCACGATCAGCTTGCCCTCTGCCTGGGGCAGGGCGCGGATCGCCGCCGCCTCATGCGGAGAGGCGATGACCCCATGGGCGCCCGCTTCCAGCGCCTTGGCGGCGCGTTCCACGACCAGCTCGGCGATATCGCCGTCCTTGATGCCCGCGCTGTCGAGGTCAGCCCGGTCCAGAGAGGTCAGGATCGTCACGGCCAGGATCTGCAGGTTTGAGCCGCCTGCGCCTTCGCGGGCAGCACGCACCACGTAGGGATCGCCATGCACGGTCAGGAAATCCAGGTCAAACTGGGCGATGCCGCGCACGGCGCTTTCCACCGTGTTGCCGATGTCGAAGAACTTCATGTCCAGGAAGATGCGCTTGCCGTGTTCCTGCTTCAGCTCATTGGCAAGCGCCATACCACCGCCGGTCAGCATGCCAAGGCCGATCTTGTAGAAGGACACCGCATCGCCCAGCTTCCCTGCCAGGTCCAGCCCGGCCAGGGCGTTGGGCACATCCAGTGCCACGATCAGGCGGTCGTCAGCTTTGGTATCGGTCATGTCGCGCATCTCTGTCTTTTTCCGGGGCTCGGACGTTCTATGCGCGTCCCCGACCCAAGGGTCAAGCCCAGTGAAACAAGGCAGATCAGGCGGACAGTATGGGGGCAGGCGGGCCGGTCAGGCCGCGCGCTGCATGATCCGGTCCCAGAGCGCCTGTGTCGCCTGCTGTACCATGGCCGGGATCGCCTCGATCCCCTGTTCGGGATCGGCCCGGGTCGAATGCATCCCCGGCGCGCCACGTTCATGGCGGCTGCGAGCCATGGCCGCCAAGCGGCGCATGACCTCATCATATTCCATGTCCAATGGCGCTTGCAGGGACAGTGGGTAGCCGTAGGCACGGCCCTTGTCGAAGAGCGTGACCATGGCTTCGAAAGCCCGGTCTGCGGGGTTGTAACGGATATCTGCGATTTGGGTCTTGATCGTCATGATGGACCTCTTGTGAAGCGTAGCCTTCCAGCAAAAAACGGGCAGGCACGTGAAAAGGTTCCTTTTTCCTTCTCACATCGGCTTGAACCTGCCGGTTTGCCCACCCATCTCAATCGGGAAGGTCCCGCGCCTGCATGCCTCTGAGCAGGGTGTCGGCAAGAGGGACGCTTGTGAAAGGAGAACACCCATGGACTTGACCAAGTTCACGGAGCGGTCGCGCGGTTTCATCCAGGCTGCGCAGACGATCGCGATCCGGGAGAACCACCAGCGTTTGCTGCCGGATCACATTCTGAAAGCCCTCATGGATGACGAAGAAGGGCTCGCCTCCAACCTGATCCGCAAGGCGGGTGGGGACCCCAAGGGCGTGGCCCAGGCCGTGGAGATCGCGCTGAAGAAGATCCCCGTCGTCAGTGGCGACGGCAGCCAGACCTACATGGACAACCAGACCGTCAAGGTCATCACCGAGGCCGAGAAGGTCGCCAAACAGGCCAAGGACAGCTTCGTGCCCGTCGAACGCCTGCTGACGGCGCTTGCCCTGGTGAAATCCGGCGCGAAAGACGCGCTGGAAGCCGGTGGCGTGTCCGCTCAAAGCCTGAACGAGGCGATCAACGATATCCGCAAGGGGCGTACCGCCGATACGGCCAGCGCCGAGGATACCTTTGAAGCGCTTGAGAAATACGCGCTGGACCTGACGGCCCGGGCAGAGGAAGGCAAGATCGACCCGATCATCGGGCGCGATGACGAAATCCGCCGCTCGATGCAGGTCCTGTCCCGCCGGACCAAGAACAACCCGGTGCTGATCGGTGAACCCGGCGTCGGCAAGACGGCGATCGCCGAAGGCCTTGCGCTGCGCATCGTCAACGGTGACGTGCCTGAATCCCTGCGCAACAAGCGCCTGCTGGCGCTCGACATGGGCGCGCTGATCGCCGGTGCGAAGTATCGTGGTGAGTTCGAGGAACGCCTGAAATCCATCCTGAAGGAGATCGAATCCGCCGCTGGCGAGATCATCCTCTTCATCGACGAGATGCACACGCTCGTCGGTGCCGGGAAGGCCGATGGCGCGATGGATGCCGCCAACCTGATCAAGCCCGCGCTTGCCCGGGGTGAGCTGCACTGCGTCGGCGCGACCACGCTGAACGAATACCGCAAGTACGTGGAAAAGGACGCGGCCCTGGCCCGTCGCTTCCAGCCGGTGATGGTCAGCGAACCCACCGTGGAAGACACGATCTCCATCCTGCGCGGTATCAAGGAAAAGTACGAACTGCACCACGGCGTGCGGATCTCGGACTCTGCGCTGGTGTCGGCGGCGACCCTGTCGCACCGCTACATCACGGACCGGTTCCTGCCGGACAAGGCCATCGACCTGGTCGATGAGGCCGCCAGCCGTCTGCGCATGGAAGTGGACAGCAAGCCCGAGGAGCTGGACCAGCTCGATCGCCAGATCCTTCAGATGCAGATCGAAGCCGAAGCGCTGAAGAAGGAAGACGACGCTGCCAGCCAGGACCGGCTCGAGTCGCTGGAAAAAGAGCTCTCCGACCTGATGGAGCGCTCCGACAGCCTGTCGGCCAAGTGGCAGGCAGAGCGGGACAAGCTGGCCGGTGCGCGTGAGCTGAAGGAACAGCTGGACCGTGCCCGTGCGGATCTTGAGATCGCCAAGCGGAACGGTGACCTCGCCAAGGCGGGGGAGCTGTCCTACGGCATCATCCCGCAGCTTGAAAAGCAGCTGGGAGAGGCCGAACAGCAGGAAGCCGAAGGCGGTGTCATGGTCGAAGAGGCCGTGCGCCCGGAGCAGATCGCCCAGGTGGTCGAACGCTGGACGGGGATTCCCACGGCCAAGATGCTGGAAGGCGAACGCGACAAGCTGCTGCGCATGGAAGACGGGCTGCACAAGCGCGTCATCGGCCAGAACGCGGCCGTCCGTGCCGTGGCCAACTCCGTGCGCCGTGCCCGTGCAGGTCTGAACGATGAGAACCGCCCGCTGGGCAGCTTCCTCTTCCTCGGACCGACCGGCGTCGGCAAGACGGAGCTGACCAAGGCCGTTGCGGAGTTCCTCTTTGATGACGACAGCGCCATGGTGCGTATCGACATGTCCGAGTTCATGGAGAAACACTCCGTCGCGCGTCTGATCGGCGCCCCTCCGGGCTATGTCGGCTATGACGAGGGCGGTGTGCTGACCGAAGCCGTGCGGCGGCGGCCCTACCAGGTCGTGCTGTTCGACGAGGTCGAGAAGGCGCACCCGGATGTCTTCAACGTGCTGCTGCAGGTGCTTGACGACGGTGTCCTGACCGATGGCCAGGGCCGCACCGTGGACTTCAAGCAGACGATGATCATCCTGACCTCCAACCTGGGGGCGCAGGCGCTGAGCAACCTGCCCGAGGGGGCCGATGCCTCTGATGCCAAGCGGGACGTGATGGATGCCGTGCGGTCGCACTTCCGTCCGGAGTTCCTGAACCGGCTGGATGAGATCATCATCTTCGACCGGCTCGCGCGGGACGACATGGACGGGATCGTCGATATCCAGATGGCCCGGCTGCTCAAGCGGCTTGCAGCACGCAAGATCACGCTGGAGCTGACGGACGAGGCGCGGCAATGGCTGGCCGATGAGGGCTACGACCCGGTCTTCGGGGCACGTCCGCTGAAGCGGGTGATCCAGCGCGCCTTGCAGGATCCGCTGGCAGAAGCCCTGCTGGCCGGTGAGGTCCGGGATGGCGACACGGTGCCTGTCACCGTTGGTCCCGAAGGTCTGCTGATCGGCAGTCGCCTGGGCACCAGCGGCCGCGACAAGCCGCAGGAGGCCACCGTGCACTAATCTGTGCATCTGCCGAAAGAACAGGAAAGGCGCGGATTGGTCCGCGCCTTTTCCATTTGAGCCCGCCGCTTGCAGATATGTGCAATAGCCCTTTCTCACGGGTAGATATATCAACCCGGCATTACACACCGGTGCCTCATCGGTTTCTCAATACATTTTCAAAGAAAGTGGCGGTTCGTGCGGGCCGCCACTTTTTTGTATTCGTTTCCGGTGGTTTCTGAGGACGGGCAGGGCGCATGGCATGCCGCGCGCCGCCCGCGCCGGTAGGCCGGGATGCTTCCCGCCAGCTCAGGTGCGCCCGCGGGATCCGCAGGGCGGCACCAGCAGGGCTGACTTCTTTTGATCAGATCAGGTGAATGCGTATTGCAATGGCCACGGCATGGGCATTGCTGTTTGCGCCCAGCTTGCTGCGCAGGTTCGAAAGGTGATGCGCCGCCGTACGGTCGGCCAGCTGCAGTCGGTCCGCGATCTGCTGCACCAGGCAGCCTTCGGCAAGCAGTTGCAGCACGTCGTATTCACGATCGGTCAGGTCGAAATGCCGCTTGGCGATATCGGAGGTGCTGACATGGGCGCAGAAATGGCCCGCAAGGCTCATGATGCCCTGAAGGTTCGCGGCATAATTGGGATCGTGAATCTTGGGTTCGGTGCCGAACTCCGGAATAAGGCTCACGCCGGCCAGGAACCGGCCACGGCCGGAAGGTTCGTTGCGCAGCCTGACCGTCACCCCGGAGCGTACGCCGAAATCCCAGAAATGACGGATCTTTTCGCGGTGGCGGTCATTCAGCCTGTCGGAGTGATAATCCTCCTCAAGCTCGGACCAGAGCTTGGGGCGGCTGTTGACCATGCAGTGGGCAACCAGCGGATCCTCCATCAGGTGCTGCCGCTTGGCCAGCACGCCTTCGTATTCCGGACCCATGGCGCTGTGATAGGCTTCGACTTCGACCTTGCCGTCATGAGCCTTGTGCAGATGCCGGAAGTGGAAATGCTTGTACCCGTACCTCTCGCCCTGCTCTGCAAGGACTTTAAAGCACTCCTCGTTGCTTTGGCAGGCGGCGAAACTTTCCGCCAGATCGATGTTGAGGTTGCTCAGGTAGGACATGTTGAAAAACGCGCTGCGCTGTCGTTGTTGTATACACCTCTTGCTGTCTAGACCTTTGTTTTACCCTTCGGCAATGGGTTGACTTGCCCCAAACGTAAAGTTGTCAGCTTTCGCGCGGTTTTGATGCCTGTTTGGTTGCCCTGCGCACAGAGCTTCGACATTGTGCCGGCAATTCCGAAGCATCGCCGGGGGTCTCACGGGCATGGATTTCATTTCACCAATCGTCGAATGGCTTGTTTTCATCTTTGTCATGGCGATCGGAATTGGCGTGCTGGCCGTCGTGGTCATGCTTGTCCTGGACCTCAGCCAGCGAGAGGACGCGATCCGCAGGAACTATCCGCTGATCGGCCGCTTCCGCGGGTTGTTCACCAAGCTGGGTGAATTCTTCCGCCAGTACTTCTTTGCCATGGACCGCGAGGAAATGCCCTTCAACCGGGCGCAACGCGACTGGGTTTACACGGCAGCCAAGGGAGAGGGGAACACGGTCGCCTTCGGCTCTACCCGCAACCTCAGCATTCCGGGCACGCCGATCTTCGTCAACGCGGTTTTCCCGCCGCTCGATGACCAGTTCGCCGCCACCAAGCCGATGCAGATCGGGCCCTATGCCCGGCATCCCTACATGGCGCCCTCCATCTACAATATCTCCGGCATGTCCTTCGGCGCGCTGTCCCAGCCGGCGGTAGAGGCGCTCAGCAAGGGCGCGGCCCGGGCCGGGATCTGGCTGAACACCGGGGAAGGGGGGCTGTCTCCGCATCACCTGGTGTCCGATTGCGATATCGTCTTCCAGATCGGCACGGCGAAGTTCGGCGTGCGGGACCACGACGGCAATCTGAACGACGACAAGCTCCGCGCCATCGCCGCCAAGCCCCAGGTCCGCATGTTCGAGCTGAAGCTGGCCCAGGGGGCCAAGCCCGGCAAGGGCGGCATCCTTCCGGCGGCCAAGATCGACGATGAGGTCGCCGAGATCCGCGGCGTGCCCAAGGGCAAGGATGCGGTCTCTCCCAACCGGCACCGTGAGATCGACGATTTCAGCGACCTGTTGGACATGATCCAGCATATCCGCGAGGTCAGCGGCAAGCCGGTGGGCTTCAAGACGGTGATCGGTTCTTCGGACGCCTACGAAGAGCTTTTCCGCCTGATCAACGAAAGGGGCCCGGAATCCGCGCCGGACTTCATCACCATCGACGGTGGCGAAGGCGGCACGGGCGCGGCCCCCATGCCCCTGATGGATTCCGTCGGCATGCCCCTCAGGGAGGCGCTGCTGCGGATAGTCGATATGCGCGACCGCTTCGGGCTGAAGGACCGCATCCGGATCATCGCCAGCGGCAAGATGGTGAACCCGGGCGACGTGGCCTACGCGATCTGTGCTGGGGCCGACTTCGTGGTCTGCGCGCGCGGCTTCATGTTCGCGCTTGGCTGCATCCAGGCCCTCAAGTGCAACAAGAACACCTGCCCCACGGGCGTCACCACCCATGATCCGCACCTCCAGCGCGGCCTGGTGGTAGAGAAGAAGTACGTGAAGGTCGCCAACTTCGCCCAGTCGGTCATCAAGGAAGTGGAGATGATCGCCCATTCGGTCGGGGTGGCAGAGCCGCGGCTGATGCGCCGCCGCCATGTGCGGATCGTGCAGGCGAACGGCGACTCTGTCGTGCTGCGCAAGATCCGCCCCAGCCACGAGGTCGAAGATCTGGAGGGCAAGGAGATGCCCAACATGACCCCCGTCCAGGCCCCCGACAGCGATCGCAAGCAGGCGGGCGGCTAAGCCTGTCCCGACAGGGGCAATTGTTACGACGGGGCCACGCAGACGTTATCACTGCTTATTTGGTCGAAACTCTATGCCGGGCTACTACGTGTCTTGAACAGCACGCGAGAGGAGGCCCGCAATGACCCGTTTCTGGAAGGGCAAACTGACAGAGAACGACGTGACGCCCGAGGCGATCTACCTGAACCGCCGCCAGATCATGGCCGGCGCGGCCGGGCTGGGGCTTGGGGCGATCGCCGGACCGGCGCTTGCAGCGCCCTCCGACCTGACCCCCGCCTCTTACGAAGGCATCACCCATTACAACAACTACTATGAGTTCGGCACCGGCAAGGAAGATCCGGCCCGCTATGCCCATACGCTGGTGACCTCTCCCTGGTCGATCCAGATCGGCGGCATGGTGGACAAGCCCGGCACCTACGCGCTGGAAGACGTGCTCAAGGGCAAGCAGATCGAGGAACGCATCTACCGCCTGCGCTGCGTCGAAGGCTGGTCCATGGTGATCCCCTGGAACGGCTTCCAGCTGTCCGCCCTGCTGGACAGTGTCGGCGTGCAGTCCGGCGCGAAATACGTTGCCTTCCAGACCGCGGAGCGTCCCGACCAGATGCCTGGCCTCAGCCGCCGCGTCCTGGACTGGCCCTACCGCGAGGGGCTGCGCCTGGACGAGGCGATGAACCCCCTGACGCTTCTGGCGACGGGGATCTACGGCAAGGACCTTCTCAATCAGAACGGCGCGCCGATCCGCCTGGTCGTGCCCTGGAAGTACGGCTTCAAGAGCATCAAGTCGATCGTCCGCATCACCCTGCAGGAAGAAGAGCCCTTCACAAGCTGGAAGGATCAGAACTACCGGGAGTACGGCTTCTACAGCAACGTGAACCCGAAGGTCAGCCACCCCCGCTGGAGCCAGGCCACCGAACGGGTCCTTGGCACCAACAGGCTGATCGCCCCGCGCCGGGATACGGAGATGTTCAACGGCTACGGCGAAGAGGTGGCCAGCCTCTACGCCGGAATGGACCTCGGCAAGAATTACTGAGCTTGAAAGCGGCGGGGGCCAGGTGCGGAGCGCCCCTGCCGAAGGATGCTGCAGGCCGGAAGCTGGTTGGCAGCCGCATGTTAAGAGAACCCAAAGATGACTTCTGCCAGGCCTCACGCCAAATCCGCACGCGCTTCCTCTTCCCTGTCCGGGCTTCGGGATGCCATTGGCGGCCCCGTCAACACTGCCCTACGCCGGGTTCCGGCCTGGCCGCTCTATATACTGGGGGTTCTGCCTCCGGCCTGGTTGCTCTGGGCGGGGCTGACCGGCCAGCTGGGGTTCGACCCGGTCAAGGCGATGGAGCACCAGATGGGCGAATGGGGGCTCTGGCTTCTGATCGCGGGCCTTTGCGTGACGCCCGCCCGCCGTTACCTGGGTATCTCGCTGCTGCGGTATCGCCGTGGGCTCGGGCTGCTGGCCTTCTTCTATATACTGGGGCACATGCTGATCTGGCTTCTGCTCGACGTGCAGATCCTGGCCCAGGTCTGGGCGGATATCCTGAAGCGGCCCTATATCACCATCGGCATGGGGGCCTTCGTCCTGATGATCCCCCTGGCGCTGACCTCCAACAACTGGTCCATCCGGAAGCTGGGCAAGCAATGGCGTCAGTTGCACAAGCTGGTCTACGCGGTCGCCCTCCTGGGATCGCTGCACTTCATCCTGCTGGTGAAAGGGCTGCAGCTTGAACCGCTCATCTACATGGCGGTGATCATCGGCCTTCTGCTCCTGAGACTGCCGAGGGCCCGGAAACGAAGGACCGCTTGAGGGCAGTCGCAGGCCGACCGAGTCGCGAACGGGCGGAAATCACGGGAAAAGAGCCGAGTCAGGGGCCAAAAAGCCGCCGAATGTACCCGATTTCGAATCCGAGTCTCTCCTGAAGTTGCCAAACCTCGCGAATTCCCCCGAAATCACGCCGGAACGCGCTGTCTGGCCGCTCTTTTTCGCCTGTCTAACATGCTGAATTCATGTGGTAATTCAGCTTTATGCAAAAAATGTGACGGTTTCCGGCAAAAAGCGCTTGCGGGTTTGGGGTGATAACACTAGAACCCCCTTCACCGGCGGCGCTGAGGCGCTACGGGGCGCCACGGAGGCGGACGGAACGGAGGG
>NZ_JAATOW010000049.1 GCF_011806405.1 Pseudooceanicola sp. HF7
CCCTGCCGGCAGGCGTGCTGGTGATCTCTGACGACAAGGGCGTGGAAAGCATCGGCGGCATCATGGGCGGAGAGGACTCCGGCTGCACCGAGGAGACCACCGATGTGCTGGTCGAAGCGGCGGTCTGGGATTTCATCTCCATCGCCCATGGCGGGCGCGCGCTGAAGATCAACTCCGACGCGCGTTACCGCAATGAACGCGGGATCGATCCGGGCTTCAACATGGAAGGGCTGGACCGCGCCTGTGCCCTGATCGTCGAACTTTGCGGCGGCACGGTCAGCGAAGCCGTGGTGGCCGGCGCCGTGCCCGATACCGCGCGCGCCTACCGGCTGGACACGGATCGCTGCTCCTCTCTGGTGGGCATGGAGATCCCGGCCGATGAACAGCGCGCCACGCTGGAACGCCTGGGCTTCGTCATGGATGGCGACATGGCGCAGGTCCCCTCCTGGCGGCCCGACGTGCTGGGCGAAGCGGACCTGGTGGAAGAGGTTGCGCGCATCGCCTCCCTCACCAAGCTGGAGCCCAAGCCGCTGAAGCGCATCGCGCCCGGCGTGCCCCGGCCCATCCTGACCCCGCTGCAGAAGCGCGAACAGGTGGCCCGCCGCACGGCGGCCACGCTGGGCTACAATGAATGCGTGACCTACAGCTTCATCGACAAGAGCTCTGCCACGCTCTTCGGCGGGGGCGATGACGCCACCATGGTGGCCAACCCGATCTCTTCCGAGATGAGCCACATGCGCCCGGACCTGCTGCCCGGGCTGTTGCAGGCCGCAGCGCGCAACCAGGCGCGCGGGCAGGGGGACCTGGCGCTTTTCGAAGTGGGCGCGGTCTGGCATGGCGGCGAACCCGGTGAGCAGAAACTGCAGGTCGCCGGCCTGCTGGTGGGCGCGACCGGTCCCAAGGACGTGCATGGCGCGGCCCGGCCCGTGGATCTGTTCGATGCCAAGGCCGATGCAGAGGCGCTTCTGGCCGCCATCGGCGCGCCGGCCAAGACCCAGATCCTGCGCGATGGCGCGACCTGGTGGCATCCGGGCCGTCATGGCCGTGTCTGCCTGGGGCCGAAGAAGATGCTGGCCGTCTTCGGGGAAATCCATCCCCGCGTGCTGCGCGACATGGGCGTGAAGGGCCCCGCCGTGGGCTTCACCCTCTGGCCGGAAGAGGTGCCGCTGCCGCGCAGTGCCTCTGCCACCAAGGGGGCGGTGGCGCTGAACGACCTGCAGGCGGTGGAACGTGACTTTGCCTTCGTCGTCGATTCCTCTGTCGATGCGCTGACGCTGGTGAATGCCGCCGCCGGTGCCGACAAGCAGCTGATCGAAGAGGTGCGCATCTTCGACGAATTCTCCGTCGGCTCGCTGGGCGAGGGCAAGAAGAGCCTGGCCTTCGCGGTGCGCATCCAGCCCCAGGATGCCACGCTGAAGGAAAAGGAGATCGAGGCGCTTTGTGCCAAGATCGTCGAGAAGGTCGAGAAAGCCACCGGCGGCAGCCTGCGCGGCTGAAGGGGCGGGGGGCCAGCCCCCCGGTCTCCGTACCGGAGACTCCCCCCGAAGTATTTTCGGCCAGATGAAGGGATCAGGCCCCACGGTGTCGCACCGGGGGCCTTTTCGTTGCCCGGGGGGCGGGAATGGCCTAGGGCAGGGGGGCTTCAGGAAAGGGTACCCGATGAGCGATGATGAAGAATATGTCTATGACGAGGTCTCCGGTGAATGGATGCCGGCCTCTGAGCTGGCGGCGCGCAACGCGGTGACCGTGGTCGATGCCCAGGGCACGCCCCTGGCCGATGGCGATTCCGTGGTCCTGGTGAAGGACCTCAAGGTGAAGGGCGCGGGCAGCACGCTGAAGCAGGGCACCGTGATCAAGACCATCCGCCTGACCGACAACCCCGAGGAAATCGACTGCCGCCACCCCGAGATCCGCGGACTGGTGCTGCGCACCGAGTTCGTCAAGAAGAGGTAAGCCATGACCCTGACCGTCTACCTGTCCGGAGAGATCCACACAGACTGGCGTGAGCGCATCAAGGACGGCGCCGCCGACCTGGACGTGGTGTTCACCGGCCCCGTCACCGATCACGCGGCCTCGGACGATTGCGGCGTGACGATCCTGGGGGCGGAGCCGGACAAGTTCTGGCACGACAACAAGGGCGCGCGCCTCAATGCGATCCGTACCCGCAGGGGGCTGGAAAAGGCGGACGTGGTCGTCGTGCGCTTTGGTGAGAAGTACAAGCAGTGGAACGCGGCCTTTGATGCCGGCTATGCGGCCGCGCTTGGCAAGTCGCTGATCGTGCTGCACGGGGCAGAGCATCAGCATGCCCTGAAAGAGGTCGACGCCGCCGCGATGGCGACGGCGGAGCATCCCGAGCAGGTGGTGCAGATCCTGCGCTACGTGCTGACCGGAACGCTGCCGGGCTGAGGCGGGGCGCGGCCTGCGCGTGAGGCGTGCGCTGCGTTAACCGGGCCGGATACCGACAGGCGCACCGACGTTATACCGACGCGATACCGACGTAATACAGACGTTGGAAAAGCCGGGGAATGGCCCTGTTAACCAGGGGTTTGGCGCCGATTCGCCTGAAATGCTGCCGCAAGGGGCCGTGCGGGCCGGTAGGATCTTGGAAAGGCCGGGCGGCGCACCGCCCGGCTTTTGGTGTTTGAGGGGGCGGTGTCAGTCGCGCGCCGGGATGGACTTGGCCTTGTCCATCGCGGGGCGGGCATAGAAGCGGTCCACGTAGGGCTGCAGGTTGGGATAATCGGACCAGCCGACCAGCTCCTGCGCGCCGTAGAAGCTCAGCGCGTTCAGCCAGGGCGCGATGGCGATATCGGCGATGGAGAAGTCACTGGCGACCCAGTCGCGGCCCTCCAGCTGCGTGTTGATCACGTTCAGCAAGCGCTTGGCTTCATTGGTGAAACGCTCACGCGGGCGGGGATCGTCGATCTCTGCGCCGGCGAATTTCACGAAGTAGCCCAGCTGGCCCAGCATCGGCCCCAGGCCGCCCATCTGCCACATCAGCCACTTGATGACCTCGTATTTGCCGGGGCCCTCGGTGGGCATCAGCTTACCTGTCTTCTCGGCCAGGTAGATCAGGATCGCGCCGCTTTCGAACAGCGCCACGGGCTCTCCGTTGGGGCCCTTGGGGTCGATGATGGCGGGGATCTTGTTGTTGGGGGAGAGCGACAGGAACTCCGGCGAGCGCACGTAATCGTCGCCCAGCGGGACAAGATGGGGTTCATAGGCCAGGCCCATCTCTTCCAGCGCGATGGAAACCTTCACGCCATTGGGGGTGGGGAAGGAATAAAGCTGAATGATTTCAGGGTTCTGCGCGGGCCATTTCCGGGTGATCTGGTAGTCGTCGGGGAACATTGCAGGTACCTCCTTGCTGGTGTTGCCCTGAACATAGCCTGCCGTTGGCCGGATGACATGGCGTGTCAGCGCGCAGACCACCTGCGCTGAGTGCACGGATGAAGGGACGGTGCAAAAATCTGGCGCGAGACCGGGGGATACGTGGAAGATCTGCCTCGCAATCGGGGGCGTTTCCGGGATATTCTGCCGCGAACCACCTTGAGGAGATCCCATGTCGCTTGACCAGTTGGACCGCGCCATCCTGCGCGTGCTGCAAAAGTCCGGCCGTATCTCCAACGCGGAGCTGTCCGAGCGCGTGGGCCTGTCGCAATCGGCCTGCCATCGCCGGGTGCAAAGCCTTGAGAAGGAAGGGTATATCCGCGATTACGTCGCGCTTTTGAACGCCCGGAAGATGCAGCTGAACACCACCGTCTTCGTGGAAATCGGCCTGTCGGGACAGGCCGATGAGCTGCTTGAGGCCTTCGAGACCGCGGTGGGCCGGGTGCCGGAAATCCTGGAATGTCACCTGATGGCAGGGACGGCGGATTACATCCTGAAGGTCGTGGCCGAAAGCTCAGAGGATTTCGCCCGGATCCACCGTCAAAGCCTTGCGCGGTTGCCCGGGGTCCAGCGGATGCAGAGCTCTTTCGCGCTCCGCACCGTGTTCAAGACAACCGCGCTGCCGGTCTGATCGCTTCTGATCACTCGGCCGCGTCGGGCATGGCCTGCAGGTCATACTCCTGGTTGGTGCGCGCCGCGCCGTACATCCCGGCATTGCGGGGCTCCAGGAAAATCATCAGCGAAATCAGGCTGAAAGCGTATTCGTAAAGCTCGAACTGGCGATAGGTCCCGGCGATCACGCCCATGGCGGCGGTAGCGATGACGGCCAGCCAGGCATGCATCCGCCCCGGCACGGGGGCCGCCAGCGCGTAGGCCGCGCGCCGCACCCAGGAAACGCGGGTGTAAAGCAGCGGCAGCACGATGAGATAGAGCAGCAGCACAGGCGTCAGCCAGTTGCCGAAGAGGGTCGAGGCCAGCTGCTGCTGTCCCACGATCAGGTTGTGGAAGTTCGTCTCTGCCTGCTGGTTGTTCTCAAGGAAATACTCCCCCGAGGCCCAGCCGAAGATCCGCTGCCCCCAGGAGATTTCTTCGCCGGCAACAAAGACATAGAGCGCGGCATAGAGCCAGGTCAGCCCGGCCTGGACATTGCGCCCAAGGGCCCGCAGCTGCCGGGCGCGCCAGATCAGCACCATGCCGGCGGCGAACAGGAAGATGGCGGTCAGGCTTTCGATCAGCCCATCCTCCTGTGCGATATGAGTGGAGAAGAAGTCCGGGTTCCACAGCGCGACGGGGATGGCAGCCAGGTGCGAAATGACAAATAGGGCAAGGGCGGCCAGGACCGCGCTGTGGGTTCGTTTCATGTGAAGTATCCGATGGTCTGATGAACGCTGGCGAAGCAGCCGGTGGCGCTTCGGCGCGTGATTTCGCTCGAACTAAACCGTTCGGTCCATATCTCAAGGCAATGTCACGAAACTGTTACTCGCCCCATGCGGCAGCAGCAGGAGGCCGCCAGCCGGGGATCATCCCTTACGGGCCAGGGGCGCGCCGGTAACAGCAGGCCCCAGAAACGACAAACCCCCGTGGCAGCGCCGCGGGGGTCATCAATTCTTCGGTTCGTCTGGCGAAAAGCTCAGAGCAGACCTTCGCGTTGCGCTTTTTTGCGTGCCAGCTTGCGGGCACGGCGGATCGCTTCAGCCTTCTCGCGCGCTTTCTTCTCGGACGGTTTCTCGAAATGTTGCTTGAGCTTCATTTCGCGGAACACGCCTTCGCGCTGCAGCTTCTTTTTCAGGGCACGGAGCGCCTGATCGACATTGTTGTCACGAACACTAACCTGCATGTGGTTGTCACCACCTTCCTAAGTTTGAGTTGCAAGAGATTGCAGGAGGTGGCCGTATAGCAACCATTGCCCTAGTTGTCCAGTAATGCCTACACCTGAGCACGGAAGGAGCCTGCCATGAGCGAGACACCCGAAGCCGACCGCCTGCTGGAGGCCGCTATGGCCCATGTCCCCTTTGACGGCTGGAGCGAAACGACCCTGCGCGCCGCCGCGGAAGACGCTGAGATCCCCCTGGATCTGGCCCGTGCGCTTTACCCGCGCGGTGCGGTGGACCTGGCGCTGGCCTATCACCGCCGGGGCGATGCAGAGATGGCAAAACGCTTTGCGGCAGAAGACCTTGAGGGCCTGCGCTATTCCCAGAAGGTCGCCCGCGCGATCGAGATCCGGCTAGAACTGGCGGACAAGGAACTGGTGCGCCGTGGCGCGGCGCTCTTTGCCCTGCCGATGCATTCCGCCGATGGCGCACGTGCCGTCTGGGAAAGCGCCGATGCCATCTGGACCGCGCTTGGCGACAGCTCCAAAGACGTGAACTGGTACACCAAGCGGATGACCCTTTCGGGCGTCTACTCCGCCTGCGTGCTCTACTGGCTGGGCGACGATTCCCTTGATGGCCAGGCGACCCGGGATTTCATCTCCCGCCGGATCGACAACATCATGCAATTCGAAAAGACCAAGGCGAAGCTGCGCGAAAGCCCGGTGGGCCGGATGATGGAAAAGGGGCCCCTTGCGCTTCTGTCCCGGATCCGTCCGCCGAAGCCTGCCAGCGATCTTCCCGGTCATCGCGGCTGAATTAAAGGAGCCCCCATGCGTGTCATCGAAATCTCCCGCTCCGGCGGGCCGGAGGTCCTGACCCCGGCCGATCGTCCCGTGCCCGAACCCGGCCCCGGAGAGGTGCGCATTCGCGTGGCCTATGCCGGTGTGAACCGCCCTGATGCGCTGCAACGGGCCGGGGCCTATGATCCGCCTCCCGGTGCCAGCGACCTGCCAGGGCTTGAAGCCTCGGGCGTGGTCTCTGCCGTGGGGCAGGGGGTGTCAGACAGCGTCATTGGCCAAGAGGTCTGCGCGCTGCTGCCCGGCGGTGGCTACGCGGAAGAGGTCGTGACCCCCTACGCCCATTGCCTGCCGGTGCCCGAGGGGATGGACCTGCGTTTTGCCGCCTGCCTGCCAGAGACCTATTTCACCGTCTGGAGCAATGTCTTCAAGCGCGGCGCCCTGAAGGGCGGAGAGCGATTCCTTGTGCATGGCGGTTCTTCCGGGATCGGCTCCACCGCGATCCAGCTGGCCAGCGCCTTCGGCGCGCGCGTCTTCACCACCGCCGGCACTGCCGAGAAATGCGCCTTCTGCGAATCTCTTGGGGCCGAACGGGCGATTAACTACCGCGAAGAGGATTTCGTGGATGTTCTGAAGGGCGAAGGCGGCGTGGATGTCGTGCTCGACATGGTCGGCGGCGATTACATTCCCAAGAACATCGGCCTGCTGAACCCCGACGGGCGGCTGGTCATGATCGCCTTCCTTGGCGGCGCGAAGGCAGAGCTGAACTTTGCCCAGGTGATGATGAAGCGCCTGACCGTGACCGGCTCCACCCTGCGGCCCCAGGGCGAACAGGCCAAGGCGGAGATCGCTGAGGACCTGCGCCGCCACGTCTGGCCGCTGCTGGCGGCGGGCCGTTGCCTGCCGGTGATCGACAGCGAATTCCCGCTGGATCAGGCCAGCGATGCCCATGCGCACATGGAAAGCTCTGCCCACATGGGGAAAATCGTCCTGAAGGTAACGGGCTAAGCTAGTCCCGCAGCACCGCGGCTCCGCCACAGGAGCCGCGGATATCCGCGCCGCAGTCGCGCGGTTCCAGCGTCTTTGTCAGGCAGATCCGCAGCTCTCTCAGCCAGCCGTCCTCGCAGCGCAGGACCATCTGGTCCGGGCCCAGGTCATTGGCCTGAAGGATCGCCTGGCGCAGCACCCGCGTGGACAGGCGCAGCGGATCCTCGCCTTCCGGATCGGGCAGGGCGAACATCTCGTAAGCCCTTCTGGAGACTTGGAAATATTCCTCTGCCTCAAGCCCGGAACAGCGCCCGTGGGCCTTCCATTCATGCCAGGCCAGGCTATCGGTGCCCATGATGTCCGCCATGGCGGCGGTCTGGGCGCGGCTGGCATCCCTGACCTCTGCCGGGCAGTTCCGGGGATAGCCCTCCTCGTACTGCGGCCAGAGCCCGTGCAGGATCCAGCCGAAGTGCTTTTCGGGGCCGCATTGCGCGTGGTCCGGCCCGGCCTCTTCGCAGAAGCCCGGCGACCAGCTGAGCGACAGCAGGTAATAGTCGAAGTCCCCGGCACGGCCCTGCCCAAGGGCAGAAAGCGGCAGGAGCAGCAGGATCAGGCTGACAAGGGCGTTCCGCATTCATCTCTTCCATTTTCGACTGTGCTTGACTATATAGCCCTCAAGTTCCCCGACAACGGTAACCCGCATCGCCCCGGCGATGCCGCCTCGGCCCCCCGGCCAGGCAGCGGGGAAGATATGACGTTCAGGAGTTGAAACATGACGGGCAAACCACTGATGGCCAAGGCCACCGCCGTCTGGCTGGTGGATAACACGACGATCACGTTCAAGCAGATCGCCGACTTTACCGGCATGCACGAGCTTGAGGTCCAGGGCATTGCCGATGGCGATGTGGCGGCCGGCGTGAAAGGGTTCGACCCGATCGCCAACAACCAGCTGACCCAGGAAGACATCGACAAGGCCGAGGCCGATCCGCTCGCCCGGCTGAAGCTGAAGTTCAACCCCTCTGCCGTGGGCGAGGAAAAGCGCCGGGGTCCGCGCTACACGCCGCTGTCCAAGCGCCAGGACCGTCCGAACGCGATCCTCTGGCTGGTCAAGTTCCACCCGGAGCTGACCGATGGCCAGATCGCCAAGCTGGTGGGCACCACCAAGCCGACGATCCAGTCGATCCGCGAGCGGACCCACTGGAACATCGCCAACATGCAGCCGATCGACCCGGTGGCGCTTGGCCTGTGCAAGCAGTCAGAGCTGGACACGGCCGTGCAGAAAGCCGCCGCCGAGAAGGCCAAGCGTGGCGAAGCCATGACCGATGACGAGCGCCGCAAGCTGCTCTCCACCGATCAGAGCCTTGGCATGGAAGCCTCCGAACCGCGGATGCCCACGGCGATCGAGGGTCTTGAGACCTTCTCGCTCTCCAATGACGACGACGAGGAAGAGGACGATCATTCCAACCTCGTGGACGCCGACAGCTTCTTCAACCTGCCCAAGGGTGGCGGGGATGATGAGGACGAAGACGAACAGCCCTGATCGGGCGCCTTCGGCGACATTCAGGAAAGCCCGGCTTCGGCCGGGCTTTTTCCGTTTGAGGGGGCGCGCTTGCGTGATCGGCGGGCAGGGGGCGGCGCGAAGGGCGCCCCGGCGCCCTCCGGGCCTTGCCTTCCGCGCGGCAGGGCGCAAACCTGCGCCGAACCCCCGGATCGAAGGACTGGACCAGAATGCATATTGCCGTCATCGGCGCCGGGATGATCGGTGCCGCCTCCGCCCGCCACCTTTCCCTTGCGGGCCACCAGGTGACCCTTGTGGGCCCGGCAGAGCCGGGCGATGCCGCCACCCATGACGGCCCCTTTGCCAGCCATTACGACGAAGGGCGCATCACCCGCCAGATGGATCCCTGGCCGTTCTGGAGCCGCGCGTCCCGGGCCTCCATCGCGCGTTACCGGGATCTGGAGGCGCAGACAGGCGTGCGCTTCTTCTCCGAGGTGGGCGCGCTGATGGCGGGGCCAGAGGGCTCCGGCCAGATGCAGCGCCTTGCTGGCGTGCGCGCGCGCGACGATGTGCCGGCAGAGCTGCTGCAGGACGCGGAACTGGCAGAGCGCTTTCCCTATTTCTCCTTCCATCCCGGTACCATCGGCTTTCACGAGGCCAGCCATGCCGGCCATGTGAACCCGCGCGCCATGGTCCGCGCCCAACTGGCGGCCTGTGCCGCGCAGGGCGTGACGCTGGTGCGGGACTGGGTGACGGATCTGTCAGAGGGCGAGGGGGTCACGTTGACCCTTTCTGGCGGCGCACAGGTCCGGGCCGACCGGGCGCTGATCGCCACGGGCGGCTTTTCCCGCAGCCTGACCGGAGAGGCGCTGGATTTCACCGTCTACGCCCGCACCGCCACGATGTTCGAAGTCTCCGAATCCCAGGCCGAAGCCCTCGCCGCGATGCCCTCTCTGATCGTGCTTCTGCCGACGGGCGAAGACCCCTACCTGCTGCCGCCGATCCGCTACCCGGATGGCAAGGTCTACCTGAAGATGGGCGGCGATACCGTCGACGTGCCGCTTGAGACGCCAGAGGCGCTGACCGCCTGGTTCCGCTCTGGTGGCAACCCGGAGGTTGGCGCCCAGATTGAGGCGCTGCTGCGGGGCCGCATGCCGGGGCTCGAGATCCTCTCGACCCTGAACCTGCCCTGCGTGACCACCTTCACGCCGGACAATATCCCGCATTTCAAGGCCCTGTCGGACAAGGTCTTTACCGCTTTCGCGGCCTGTGGACGGGGGGCGAAGAATTCCGATGAACTCGGGCGGCTCGGTGGGCTGCTGGCAAGCGGAGAGGCCCTGCCGGACTGGGCCTTCGAGGCTGCCGTGGTGGCCTGAGAGGGCGGGACGCGCAGAGGCGGGGATGGTCCTGTGCGTGCTGCGCACGAACGCGCCTGCGGCGGGCGGGGGCCTCGGCTGCGCCTCGGCCAGGTCCCACGCGCGCCGTTCCGCGGCTTGAGCGGCTAAAGCTCCTTGCGGGCCCGTAGCGCGGCGCTGATCGTACCGTCGTCGAGGTAGTCGAGCTCTCCGCCGATGGGCACACCCTGGGCCAGCGAGGTCAGGCGCACGCGCCCCTCCAGCTCATCGGCGATGTAATGGGCGGTGGTCTGGCCATCGACGGTAGCATTCAGGGCCAGGATGACCTCCGTGACGCCCTCGTCCTCCACCCGCTGGACCAGAGCGGGGATGCGCAGATCCTCAGGCCCGATGGAATCCAGCGCGGAAAGCGTGCCGCCCAGCACGTGGTAGCGCCCCTTGAAGGCCGCGCCGCGCTCCATTGCCCAGAGGTCGGCCACGTCCTCCACCACGCAAAGCTCATGGCCCAGCCGCTTGGGGCTGGTGCAGATATCGCACAGCGGATCCGAGCTGATATTGCCGCAGCGCTCGCATTCGCGCACCGTCGCGGCCACCTGCTGCAGCAGGTCCGCCAGCGGCATCAGCAGAAGCTCCCGCTTGCGGACCAGTTGCAGCACGGCGCGCCGCGCCGACCGGGGGCCAAGCCCCGGCAGCCGCGCCATCATCTCGATCAGCGCCTCGATATCCCGGTTGCCGCTCAAGACCGGCTCAGAAGGGCATCTTGAAGCCTTCGGGCAGGCCAAGGCCTTCCGTCAGCTTGGACATCTCTTCCTGGGAGCGTTCAGAGGCCTTGCTCTGGGCGTCCTTGATGGCGGCCAGGATCAGGTCCTCGACGACTTCCTTGTCGTCGCTGTTGAAGATCGACGGGTCGATGTCCAGGCTCTTCAGCTCGCCCTTGGCGCTGGCGACGGCCTTGACCAGGCCCGCGCCGCTTTCGCCGGTGACCATCATGTCATGCAGGTCTTCCTGGAGCTGCTCCATCTTCTGCTGCATTTCCTTGGCCGTCTTCATCATCTTGGCCATGTCGCCCATCTGGCCGAGCCCCTTGAACATCGTCTTCTCCTTCTGTCATGCCGCCGGGCGCTCCTGGCGCGCTGGCGTTTGTCCTCTTTGGTGTCATATCGGTCCGGATGGCCGGCAAGGCAAGCGCCCGGGGGCAATCCCTGCCCCGAACAGCGACGTCAGGCGCCGTATTCGGGGCGGATTTGCCGCCTGCGCGGCTCATTCATCCTCGAAGGGATCCCATTCATCCTCGACCTCGGGCAGGGCTTCGGCCTGGGCCTCTGCCGCGATCTCATCGTGCGACCGGATGCCGGTGATCTCGGCCTTGGGGAAGGCCGCCTTGAGCGCGACGACCATCGGGTGCTCTTCGGCCTCGGCGCGCAGCGCGCGGTCCTTGGCATCGCGTTTCTCCGCGATGGTTTCTTCCCCGGCATCATTGCTCAGGATGATGCCCCAGTTGTTTCCGGTCCAGGTCAGCAGGCGGGATTTCAGCCGGTTTGGCAGATCCTTCGGCGCCTGTTCGGAAAGGGAGAATTCGATCTGGCCGGGCTTGTAGGAAATCAGGCGAATGCCGGTCTCCACCTCGACCAGCAGCTTCACGTCGCGGTTGGCGCGGATCAGCTCGACCACATGTTCGAAGCTGGGATAGCGGGCCAGCGCCTGCTGGACCTCTGCCGCAAGCACACGGTTGCCCGATTGCATCCGGTGGCCGCCGCCCGCGCCGCTCATCGTGGCGCCGCTGCCGCCCTGCGGGGCCGAGGCGTAAGCCGAGGCCCCCCCGCCCGCCGCAGGCGCGCCCGTGCCCTGCACGGGCCTTCCGCCGCCACCACCGCCGCCGCCATTGGGGCCACCGCCCGGGCCATCGGCGGGACGCGGGGTATCCTTCAGCTTGCGCACCAGTTCTTCGGGGCTGGGCAGTTCCGCCACATGGGTCAGTCGGATCACGGCCATCTCGGCGGCCATCATCGCGTTCGGCGCGACAGAGACCTCTTCCAGCGCCTTCAGCAGCATCTGCCACATCCGGGTCATCGACCGCATCGGCAGGCGCTCTGCCAGCGCGACGCCGCGGGCGCGCTCATCGGGGCCGATCGTGGGGTCCTCGGCAGCGTCGGGGGTGATCTTGACGACGGAAATCCAGTGGGTGATTTCCGCCAGGTCGCGGAGCACGGCCATGGGATCGGCCCCGCCGGCATATTGCGCGGAAAGCTCGGTCAGGGCGCCGGCGGCATCGCCGCGCATGATCATCTCGTAAAGGTCCAGCACCCGGCCCCGGTCCGCCAGGCCCAGCATGGCGCGGACCTGGTCGGCGCTGGTTTCGCCGGCCCCATGGCTGATCGCCTGGTCCAGCAGCGATGTCGCATCGCGGGCAGAGCCTTCGGCGGCGCGGGTGATCAGGGCCAGGGCTTCATCCGTGATCTCGGCGCTTTCGGCGGTGGCGATACGGCGCAGCAGGCCGATCATGTCCTCGGGTTCGATCCGGCGCAGGTCGAAGCGCTGGCAGCGCGACAGCACGGTGACGGGCACCTTGCGGATTTCTGTCGTGGCCAGGATGAATTTCGTGTGCGCGGGCGGTTCCTCGAGCGTCTTCAGCAGCGCGTTGAAGGCGCCGGTGGAGAGCATGTGAACCTCATCGATGATGAAGATCTTGTAGCGGCCTTCGGCGGGCCGCGTGTTGGCCATCTGGTTCAGCTCGCGGATGTTGTCGACCCCGGTGGAGGAGGCCGCGTCAAGCTCCAGCACGTCCATGAAGCTGCCGGACATGATCTTGCGGCAGGGTTCGCACTGGCCGCAGGGATCTGTGGTGGGCCCGCCGTTTCCGTCCGGTCCGACGCAGTTCATGCCCTTGGCGATGATCCGCGCGGTCGTTGTCTTCCCGGTGCCGCGGATGCCGGTCATGATGAAGGCCTGGGCGATCCGGTCGGCGGCAAAGGCGTTCTTCAGGGTGCGCACCATGGCATCCTGGCCCACGAGATCGGCAAAGGTCTCGGGCCGGTATTTCCGGGCAAGGACCTGGTAGGGGCCGGATTGTGCGGGTTCGGACATGCGGTGAGACCTCGGGTTCTGCTGCGCGGGTTCTGGCTGCTGCGCGGGATCGTAAAGCGGCTTGCGGGCGAGGTCTACCGGGCACTGTCACCAACGCCGGTCCGGCGCTCGCGCCCCAGGGGGCGCCTCGCCCCGCCCGCCGTCCCGTTTGCGCCCTAATCGGGGGCTGACACGGGACCGGGACGGGTCTTGCTCGGGCCTAGCTGCGTTTCTGGCGGCCGCGTTTCTTGCCGGAATTATAGACTTTCTGGCGGACACGGTCGCGGCTGCGAGCCAGGGCGGCACTGGCGCTGTTATGGCTTTCCTCGCGTTGCAGCTTGCGCCAGCGCTCAAGGCGGGCCGCGTCTATCGCACCGGAGGCGATGGCGGCCTGAACGGCGCAGCCCGGCTCCGTCTCATGGCTGCAATCGGAAAAGCGGCAATGGGTCACCAGGTCCGACAGATCGGCGAAGACCGTGTCGATGGCCTCTGCCGCATCGGTCAGCGCCAGTTCGCGGATGCCGGGGGTATCGATCAGCCAGCCACCGCCGGGAATTGGACGCATGGCCCGAGCCCGGGTGGTATGCCGGCCCTTGGCATCGTCCTCGCGGATGTCGCCGGTTTCCTCGGCTTCGCCGGTCAGGGCGTTGCGCAGGGTCGTCTTGCCCACCCCGGAAGAGCCGGTCAGCGCCAGGGTCTTGCCGGGGCCGCACCAGGGGGAAAGGCGCTGCACGTCCTCTGCGTTCTTGGCGTTGATCACCAGCGCCACGATCAGCGGAGAGATCCGTTCAGCCTGGCGCAGGAAGTCGCGGGGATCCTCAGCCAGGTCCGGCTTGGTCAGGATCAGCAGCGGGGCGGCATTGGCCGAAATGGCCATCGCCAGGTAGCGCTCGATCCGGGCCGGGTTGAAGTCGTTGTTGCAGCTGGTGACGATGCCCAAGGTATCGACATTGCTGGCGATCATCTGTGGCAGCAGGGTGTGTGGGGCAGCGCGGCGAATCTCTCCGGTGGGGGTGAGGCGGCGCAGGATGCGCAGGCCGTCCTGGAGCACCCAGTCGCCCACCGCCATCGGGCCGACGCTTTCAGAGGCGATCAGGGCCAGAGGGCGGTCAGGGGACAGTGCGGTGAAACGGTCGCGGTGGATATCGGTGATGCGCGCGGGGGCGCCGGCTTCGGCCTGGTCGATCTGGTCGGCGAAATGATCCGACCAGCCAAGCGCGGTAAGGTCATGGAATGTCACTGGAGGAGGTCCCGGAAAGCCATGTGATCTGGCCGCGCCCCTTCGGGGTACGGCTCTTGCGGGTCAGGGCGCCGCGGGCTCAGGCCCGTTGGCCCCGGTTGATCGCCTGCACATTCATCGACTGTCCCTTTCAGGGAAGGATGCCGGGGTAAGGTGAGAGATTGGACAACGACCCAAGCGGGACTCGTTACGGCTGCTTCCTTCCGGATCTGACCGGGTTGGCGAGGCGCTCGCCCGCGCCAACCTCTCGAGGGCAGATATAGGGAAACGGCAGCGGATTCGCAAGATGGGTGGAGGGGCGGAATTTTGCACCGGAGTCGCGGCCTCCGGCGGGAGTTTTCAGGCAAGAAGAAAGGGCGGGGCCGTGAGAAGATGAGGGTCGTGAGAAGAGGAGGGGCGGGGGCCATCGGCCAGCCCGCCCCCTTTTGGTCAGAGCGTGATGCGGAAGAGCGCGAAGCCATCCTCGCCCTCACCAGCGGGGGCGATGGTGACGCCTTCCACCGCATCGGCGTATTTGGCGGCGCCAGGCCCGGTTTCGAAGAGGACGGTGGTGTCGGCCATGGGTGCGAAGGTCCAGTTGGCATCGGCCTTGGGATTGATCGTGCCCTTGTCGACGATGTAGCGCACGATGATGTCCCGGTTGGTATCGGGCCCCTCGAAGATCACCGTATCGCCGGTTCCGGGGAAGTTGCCGCCGCCCGAGGCGCGGTAGTTGTTGGTGGCCACGACGAACTCCATGTCATCGGTCACGGGCGCGCCCTCGAACATCAGGTCGGTGATGCGGCTTTCGGAGGAGACCTCGTTGCCGTCGCCGTCGAAACGCGAAGGCTTGGAGAGGTCGATCTTGTAGCTGACCCCATCCATCACGTCGAAGTTGTAGCTGGGGAAGGAAGGGTTCAGCAGCGGTGCATCCGTGGCGCCGGCCTCTACCTGGTTGAACATGCCGGCGGAGCGGTCGAGCCAGCCGCGCAGCTGGGCCCCGGTGATCTTCACCGCGCGGATCGTGTTGGGATAGAGGTAGAGGTCCGCCACGTGCTTGATCGCCACGTCGCCCACCGGCACCTCCGTGTAGTAATCCGGGCCGCCGCGGCCGCCGGCCTTGAAGGGGGCGCCGGCCGAAAGAACGGGCAGGCCTTCGTAGTCCGTGCCCACCATCATCTCTTCGATGTACCATTTCTGGGCATCGGTCACGACCTGGATGGAGGGATCGTCGGCCACCAGCGCGAAGTAGGAATGCAGCGGGGTTTCGGTCTTGCCCACCGCGCGGCGCACGTAGTCCAGGGTTTCCTCGTGCTGCTGCTCGACCGCGGCCAGCACCGGGGCGGCGCTTTCCACCAGCGGCGTGACGGAGCGGTCTTCGCCGCGCTCGTAGATCGGCCGGGTGCCGACCTCATGCGCCAGCACGCGCCATGCGTTGCCGTCGCGTTCGATCAGCAGGTCGATGGTGCCCAGGTGCGAGCCCCAGAAACCGCCCATGACCGCCGGCTTGCCGTGGATCGTGCCGGAGGCCACGTCGACGGCGGCAAAGCCTTCGTACTGGGGCGAGGGGAAGACAAGGTGCGAATGCCCGGTCAGCAGGGCGTCGATGCCATCGACCTCTGCCAGCGGGACCGCGGCGTTCTCCATCCCGTCCTCATGGGTGGCGCCGCCGATGCCGGAGTGCGAGAGGGCAATGATCAGGTCGCAGCCCTCTTCCTTCATCTGCGGGACCCAGGCCCTGGCCGTTTCCACGATGTCGCGGGCCTGCACCTTGCCTTCCAGGTGCTTGCGGTCCCAGTTCATGATCTGCGGCGGGACGAAGCCGATAAGGCCGACCTTGATCGGATGTTCGGTGCCGTCGCCATCCACGATGGTCTTCTGCAGGATCACGTAGGGTTTCAGCAGCGTGGTGTCGCCGGTGGGCGCGCTGCCCATTTCCTTGACCACGTTGGCCGAGACCACGGGGAAGTTCGCACCTGCCAGCGACTTCATCAGGAAGTCGAGCCCGTAGTTGAACTCGTGATTGCCCAGGGTCGAGCCGTCATAGCCCAGCGTGTTCATTGCGGCGATCACTGGGTGCATGTCGCCTTCCTTCATGCCGCGTTCATAGGCGATGTAATCGCCCATCGGGTTGCCCTGCAGGAAGTCGCCGTTGTCGATCAGCATGGAGTTCGTCGCCTCTGCCCGGATCGCATCGATATGGGCGGCGGTGCGGGCCAGGCCGACGGTGTCATCGGGTTTGTCCGCGTAGTAATTGTAGGGGAAGACATGGACGTGCAGGTCCGTCGTTTCCATGATGCGCAGGTGCGCCTGGGCGCCGGCGGCGCGGGCGGAAAAGGGATGAAGGCTCAGCAAGGAGGCTCCTGCGATGGAGCTTGCCAGGAAGCCCCGGCGCGTGAATTTGGAATTGGTGTGGTGGGGCATGGCTCTCTCCATCAAATCGTCTGGGCGTATTTTGAGGATTCCCGATGACAACTCGATAACATTTTCCGGGTGACGTGGATGCAGCCAGGGCAGCCTGCCGGGAAACTTGGCGGCATATCGCCCGGGACGCCCGGGAAAGGGGCAGTGCTGCGGAAGGGTGCATTGCGCTATTGCGCGGGGGCCAAGTTGCACATGGCGAGGGATGCGGGCAGGGTGCGGCCAGCCAGACCGAAGGAGAGGCCATGACCATCGCGATATCCGAAGAGGTGACCTTTGGCGGCGCGGCCTCCATCGACCGGGCGGCCCACCTGCGGCCTCGCGCGCAAGAGATGGAAGGCGCGCTGGATGCCCGCACGATCCTGCTCTGGCGCGGGCAGCTGCTGGCCACGGAGGATGCGCTGGCGCGGTTGCCCATGGATCATCCGGCGCTGGCCGAACCGGGGCTGGGGCGAATCTTCCTGGGGCTCAGCGATGGCGCGCCGCTTTTCGCGCAGGATATCTCGGGCTGGGATCCGGTGCTGCCGGCGGATGGCAGCCCGCCCGTGCACGCGGCTTTCGGCGCAGAGGCCCTGACGGAACTGCGCGCTGTCTCCACCCTGCTCAGCCCGCAGGATGCAGAGGTCGCCGCGACCGCGCGGGCCCTGTTCTGCTGGCATGAGACGCATCAGTTCTGCGCCAGGTGCGGCCAGCCCTCTGCCCCGGGGGATGGCGGCTGGCTGCGGGTCTGCGGGGCCTGTGGCGCGCATCATTTCCCGCGCACCGACCCGGTGGTGATCATGCTGATCACCCGGGGCGACAAGGTGCTGCTGGGCCGCTCGCCGCAGTGGCCGGAGCGGATGTATTCCCTGCTGGCGGGCTTCGTCGAACCCGGTGAGACGATCGAGGCCGCCGTGCGCCGGGAAGTCGCCGAAGAGGCCGGTGTGACGGTCGGCGCGGTGGATTACCTGTGCTGCCAGCCCTGGCCCTTCCCCAATTCGCTGATGTTCGGCTGCGCCGGGACGGCCCTGTCCGAAGAGATCACGCTGGATCCGGTGGAATTGCAGGATGCGCGCTGGGTCTCCCGGCAAGAGATGCTCTCTGTCTTTGCCGGCGATCACTCTGCAATCAGGGCGCCGCGCGAAGGCGCCATTGCCGGGTTCATCCTGCGCAATTGGCTTGCGGACCGCCTGGATTGACGCAAAGCTTCCTCCCCAGGCCCCTCCCCAAGGTCACTTGAAGATATTCCCATGAAAGTCGTTGCAAAAGAAGACATTGAGGCGCCGATCCAGACCGTTTTCACGCGTCTGACGGACTTCCGCACCTTCGAGCGCTCCGCGATTCGCCGCGGAGCGTCGGTCAAGCGCATCGATGGCTTCGACGTGCCCGCCAAGGGCGTCGGCTGGGAGGTCCAGTTCAGCCTGCGCGGCAAGCGGCGCGATCTCCAGTTGGAGGTGGTGCGCTTCGATCCGCCCGAGGGGCTTGAGATCTCGGCCAACTCACAAGGGATGCGTGGCCAGGTCATCGTGCAGCTGGTGGCGCTTTCGCCCACCCGCACGCGGCTGCGGATCGAAACAGAGGTGAAGCCGCAGACCCTGTCGGCGCGTCTGCTGATCCAGTCGCTGCGCCTGGCGCGGGCCAATGTGCATCAGCGGATGCAGGATCGGCTGGCGGAATTCGCCGCCTCGATCGAAGGGCGCAGACCGCCGCGGCGCGTCTGACGCCGCTCTCCTGATAGAAGTATAGTCAACGCAGGGTACCCGCGAAAAAAGGGCGCGCTGAACGAGGGCGCGCGCCCGTTTCAGATCAGTCCCGCTTGGGATCCGCCGGGTAGGTGCCCAGGATCTGCAGGTGAGAGCTGAAGTACTTCAGCTCATCCAGCGCCAGGCGGACATTGGCGTCATCCGGGTGGCCGTCGATATCGGCATAGAACTGGGTCGCGGTGAAGCTGCCGCCCACCATGTAGCTTTCCAGCTTGGTCATGTTGACGCCATTGGTGGCGAAACCGCCCATCGCCTTGTAAAGCGCCGCGGGAATGTTGCGGACCTCGAAGATCAGCGTGGTGATCATGCCGGTCTCGCCGCGCTTGGTCATGTCCGGTTTGCGCGACATGATCAGGAAGCGGGTGGTGTTGTTGCCCTCGTCCTCGATGTGGCGGGCCAGCACGTCCAGGCCGTAGACCTCTGCCGCCAGTTCGCTGGCCAGCGCCGCCCGGCTGCGGTCAGTCTGCTCAGAGATCAGCTGCGCAGAGCCGGCGGTATCCGCGCCGGTGATCCGGCTGATGCCATGCTCTGCCAGGAAGGCCCGGCACTGGCCCAGCAGCATGGCATGCGACGTGGCCGAGGTGATCTCTCCGATCTGCGTGCCCGGCAGGCCCATAAGGTTGATATGCACCCGCACGAAGGCCTCGCCGATGATGTGCAAGCCACTGCCAGGCAACAGGTAATGGATATCCGCGACGCGTCCGAAGGTAGAGTTTTCGACCGGCAGCATGGCCAGCTCCGCCGTGCCTTCGTTGACCGCTGCAATGGCATCTTCAAAGGTGCGGCAGGGCAGCGGTTCATACTCGGGACGGGATTCGATGCAGGCCTGATGGCTGTAGGCGCCAAGCTCTCCCTGAAATGCGATACGGCGGGTCATTTCACGTCATTCCGTGTTATTCCGGTGATATCGTCCGGTCGGGCGATTGGTCGCGGTAACTACACCTTGCGTTGAGGAAGGGGAAGCGGATAGATGGGCACCGAAAAACCTGCATCGGAACCATCGAGGGCGCGGCATTTCATGTTTGACACTATGACGATCACGAAGGTTGTGGGCGGCCTCTGCGGCACGCTTCTGGTCTTCCTCCTGGGGAACTGGGCCGCTGATCTTCTTTATGAAACCAGCGCCTCCGCCGGACACGGCGGTGAAGAAGCGGCCGTGCAGGGGTACCTGATCGAGACCGCGTCTGAAGGCGCAGCAGTGGCCGAAGAAGGCCCGAGCTTTGAAGAGGTCTTTGCCGCCGCCGATGCCGGCGCGGGCGAGCGCGTCTTCAACAAGTGCAAGGCCTGCCACAAGGTCGACGGCTCCAACGGCACCGGCCCGCACCTTGACGGTGTGGTCAACCGGGCGGTCGACGCGGTTGCCGGCTTCAGCTACTCCGGCGCGCTCGAAGAACACTTCGACGTCTGGACGCCTGAAAACCTGAACGCGTTCCTGGAAAGCCCGCGGTCTGCCGCACCGGGCACCAAGATGACCTTCAACGGTCTGCCCAAGGTCGAAGATCGGGCCAACCTGATCGCTTATCTGGAATCGATTTCCAATTGATCCCCTCCGCAGCATCCGGCCTGTCCGGATGGCGGAAAGAAGCTGAAAGGACCGTCGCCGACACAGGCGGCGGTCTTTTTCGTGGAATCCGCACGGGCCTCACATGTCATTCACGTAATCTCAACTTGAACATCGACAGAACAGACCGATAGCCTAGCTGAAAGCCGGGCCAGAACTTCCGCGTGTTCTTCACCACCGGAAGCCGTCCAGAAGGATAGTCGAGGAGCCTTACATGCACCGTCCCGTCAGCCGCACCCCGCGAGCATTGTCGATTTCCCGACCGATGAGCGAGGAGGCACATGGCCTGACGCGTCGAACGCTGCTGATGATGGGCGCGCTCGGGGCCTCCGTCCTGGCGTTGGCCGCCCCCCTGGCGCGCGCGCAAGAGGCCGCTCCGGCCGCGGAGGTCAGCGAAGAGGCCGCGGCTGAGGACAGCATCATCAAGAGCCACGGCTATTCCTATTTCGGCGACCTCAAGTACGGTCCGGACTTCGAACGCTTCGACTTCGTGAACCCCGATGCCCCCAAGGGCGGGGAAATCGCCATCCAGGCCTCCGGCACCTTCGATTCGATGAACCCCTTCACGGTGAAGGGCCGCGCCGGGGCGCTGTCCTCTTCGATGTATGAAAGCCTGCTCACGGATGCGGCGGACGATTACAACGGCTCCTACTGTCTGCTCTGCGAAAGCGTCGAATACGATGCGGGCAAGACCTGGGCGATCTTCCACCTGCGCGAGGGGATCACCTTCTCCGACGGCACGCCGATGACGGCAGAGGATGTGAAGTTCTCTCACGACCTCTTCATCGAGCAGGGGCTGCCCTCCTATTCCGCCGGGGTTTCTGCCCGCGTGCTGGGGGCAGAGGTCATCGACCCGATGACGGTGAAGTTCACCTTTGCCGAGGGGATCTCCCGCCGGTCGCTGATCAGCCAGGTCGGCTCCACGCCGGTCTTCTCCAAGAAATGGTACGAAGAGACCGGCGCGCGGCTTGATGAAAGCCGGTTCGAGATCTCGCCCGGCACCGGCCCCTACATGCTGGACAGCTACGACGTGAACCGCCGGATCGTCTATCGCCGCAATCCCGATTACTGGGGCAAGGACCTGCCGCTGAACGTCGGGCGCAACAACTTCGACACCATCCGCGTGGAATATTTCGGGGATGAGGCCGCCGCCTTCGAAGGGTTCAAGGCCGGGGAATACACCTTCCGGATCGAAACCAATCCGCGCCAATGGGCCACGGCTTATGATTTTCCCGGGGTGCAGAACGGCACCGTAAATGCGGAAGAGCTGCCCGACGGCCTGCCGCCCAACAACCTTGGCTTCGTCTTCAACCTGGCCAAGGAAAAGTTCCAGGACAAGCGTGTCCGCGAGGCGATCGCGCTGGCCTACAACTTCGAATGGACCAACGAGAGCCTGCAATTCGGTCTCTACAAGCACCGCGAAAGCTTCTTCCAGGACACGCCGCTTCAGGCCCACGGCCTGCCAGAGGGCGATGACCTGACCTTCCTGCAGGAGCTTGGCGATATCGTCCCCGAGGAGCTGATCACAGAGCCGCCCGTGGGCGTCCATACCAGTGATCCCGCGCGGCTGAATGACCGGCGCAACCTGCGCAAGGCCGGCAACCTGCTGGAAGAGGCTGGCTGGTCCGTGGGCGATGACGGCCTGCGCCGCAACGCCGCCGGAGAGGTGCTGAGCATCGATTTCCCGATCAACTCCGCCTCTGCCAGCTCCCTGGAACCGGTGCTGAACAACTACGCCCAGAACCTGCAGGCTCTTGGCATCCAGACGAACTTCGAAAAGATCGACCCCAGCCAATACACCAACCGCACCCGCGCGCGCGAATACGACATGGTCTATGACGGTTATCGTTCGCTGCTGGGCACCGGCACGGGGCTGGCGCAGATGTATGGCTCCAAGGAGGCGGAATTCTCCGTCTTCAACCCGGCCGGGCTGGCCAGCCCGCTGGTCGACCAGATCATCGACGCCTCCCTCGACACCACCAGCCAGGAGATGCAGGATGCCTCCCTGCGGGCGCTCGACCGGGCGCTGCGGCATGAGTTCATCATGGTCCCCACCTGGTACAAGGCCGGTAACTGGGTGGCCTATTTCGACATGTTCGAACATCCCGACATCCCGCCCTACGACCTCGGTTACCTCGATTTCTGGTGGTACAACCAGGAGCGCGCGGATGAGCTGAAGGCCGCAGGCGCACTGAGGTAGAAGACCGGACATGGGCGCCTACATTCTCCGCCGGCTGGCACTGGTCATCCCGACCCTGCTGGGCATTCTCATCATCAACTTCGCGCTGGTCCAGTTCGTGCCCGGCGGGCCGATCGAACAGATCATCGCCCAGGTCCAGGGGCAGGGCGACGTCACCGCCGGTTTCACCGGGGGCGGCACCGATTCGACAGAGGTCCTGGGGGGCGCGGGCAATGACGGCTACGTCGGTGCCCGTGGCCTGCCGCCAGAGTTCATCGAGAAGCTGGAAAAGGAATTCGGCTTCGACAAGCCACCGCTGGAACGCTTCCTGCTGATGATGTGGAATTACCTGCGGCTGGATTTCGGGGAAAGCTACTTCCGCTCCGTCTCCGTCATCGACCTGGTGCTGGAAAAGATGCCGGTGTCCATTTCCCTTGGCCTCTGGTCGACGCTGATCGCCTACCTGGTCTCCATCCCGCTGGGCATCCGCAAGGCGGTGCGGGACGGCTCGCGCTTCGATAACTGGACATCGGGCGTGATCATCGTGGCCTATGCGATCCCCGGCTTCCTCTTCGCCATCCTCCTGCTGGTGCTCTTCGCGGGCGGCTCCTACTGGCAGCTCTTCCCGCTCAGGGGGCTGACATCGGACAACTTCAGCCAGCTCAACTGGCTGGGCAAGATCGCGGATTACTTCTGGCACATCACCCTGCCGGTGCTGGCCTCTACCATCGCGGCCTTTGCCACGCTGACCCTGCTGACCAAGAACTCCTTCCTGGACGAGATCAAGAAGCAATACGTGATCACCGCCCGCGCCAAGGGCCAGTCCGAACGCAAGGTGCTCTATGGCCATATCTTCCGCAACGCGATGCTGATCGTGATCGCGGGCTTCCCCGGCGTCTTCATCGGCATCTTCTTCTCCGGCTCCCTGATCATCGAGACGATCTTCTCCCTCGATGGCCTGGGCCGCCTCAGCTTCGAGGCCGCTGTGCAGCGCGATTACCCGGTGATCTTCGGCACGCTCTTCATCTTCGGGCTCATGAGCCTGGTGGTCGGCATCATCTCCGACCTCATGTATGTCTTCGTCGATCCCCGCATCGACTTCGAGAAACGGGAGGGCTGAGGCATGGTCGATCCCGTCACCGAACCGCCCGTCTCCTCCCGCGCCCAGCCGCTGGCAGAGGCGCCGCCGCGCAAGGGCCGGCTTTCGCCGCTCAACCAGCGCCGCTGGCGCAACTTCCGCCGCAACCGCCGCGCCTTCATTTCGCTGATCGTCTTCTCGGTGCTCTTCGTCCTGTCGCTGGGGGCGGAGTTCATCGCCAACGACAAGCCGATCCTGGTCCAGTATCGCGGCAGCCTCTACATGCCGATCTTCAAGTTCTACCCGGAAACGGAATTCGGCGGCGACTTCCGGACAGAGGCGATCTACCGCGACCCGGAGGTGCAATGCCTGATCGAAAGCGGCGGGCTGGTCGATTGCTTCGATGACCCCGAAGGGATCATGGCCCAGGCCGAAACCGGCGTGGTGGACGGAGAGCAGATCGAAAAGGGCTGGGCGCTCTGGCCGCCGATCCGCTATTCCTACAACAGCCCCGTGGACCGCCCCGGCGCGGCCCCTCTGCCGCCCAACGGGCAGAACTGGCTGGGCACCGATGACACCAAGCGCGATGTTATGGCACGGGTGATCTACGGCTTCCGCCTGTCGATCCTCTTCACGCTGATCGTGACTCTACTTTCCTCGGTGATCGGCGTCGTGGCCGGCGCGGTGCAGGGCTTCTTCGGCGGCTGGCTCGACCTCATCTTCCAGCGCATCATCGAGATCTGGACCTCCACGCCCTCGCTCTACGTGATCATCATCCTCTTCGCGATCATCGGGCGCAGTTTCTGGCTGCTGGTGGTGCTGACCGTGCTCTTCGGCTGGATGGCCCTGGTGGGCGTGGTGCGGGCCGAGTTCCTGCGCGCCCGCAACCTGGAATACGTCCGCGCGGCGCGCGCCCTGGGCGTGTCCAACCGCACCATCATGTTCCGCCACATGCTGCCCAACGCCATGGTCGCCACGCTGACCATGATGCCCTTCATCGTCACCGGCACGATCTCGACGCTCGCAGGGCTCGATTTCCTGGGCTTCGGCCTGCCCAGCTCCGCCCCCTCGCTGGGGGAACTGACGCTGCAGGCCAAGCAGAACCTCCAGGCGCCCTGGCTGGGCTTCACGGCCTTCACCGTCTTCGCCCTCATGCTCTCCCTGCTCGTCTTCATCTTCGAAGGCGTGCGCGATGCCTTCGACCCAAGAAAGACCTTCCAATGAGCCTGCTAGAGGTCCGCGACCTGAAGGTCGCCTTCCGCCAGGATGGACAGCTGCACCAGGCCGTGAAAGGCGTCAGCTTCACCGTGGATCGCGGCGAAACCGTGGCGCTCGTGGGCGAATCGGGCTCCGGCAAATCGGTTTCGGCCCTCTCCACCGTCTCCCTGCTGGGCGACAACGCGGTGACCTCCGGCAGCGCCGTCTTCGACGGGCAGGAGATGATCGGGGCGGACAACGCCACCCTGCGCAAGATGCGTGGCAACCGGATCTCCTTCATCTTCCAGGAGCCGATGACATCGCTCAACCCGCTCCACACGATCGAGCGTCAGCTGTCCGAGACCATGGCCCTGCACCAGGGGCTCAAGGGGCGCGGCTTCTGGAAGCGCTTCCTGGAAAGCTGGATGAACTTCAGCCCGCTGCCCTTCCTTGTGGGGGTCGGGGTCTTCTTCCTGTTCATCGCCGCCTATGGCACCTTCGTCGCCGCCGCGCCCGATACCCCCTCGCTCTCGGGCTGGAACGATCCGCTGGGCACGCTCTACAGCCGCGCAGGCCGGGCGGTGCTCTGGACGCTGGGGCTGACCGGGCTGCTCTGGCTGGGCCGCCAGCTGCTGCGCCAGCGCCGCGGCTGGATCATGTCCAGCGGCACCCGGGACCGCTCCATCGCGCTGCTGGAACAGGTCGGCATCCGCGATGCGGAGAACCGCCTGACCGCTTATCCCCATGAGCTTTCCGGCGGCCAGCGCCAGCGCGTCATGATCGCCATGGCGCTCGCCAACAAGCCCGGCCTGCTGATCGCGGACGAACCCACCACGGCGCTCGACGTGACCATCCAGGCCCAGATTCTGGAGCTGCTGGCAGAGCTCAAGGAAACCTCCTCAATGGGGCTGCTCTTCATCACCCATGACCTGGGCATCGTGCGTCGCATCGCCGATCGCGTCTGCGTCATGAAGGATGGGGAAATCGTCGAAACCGGCCCGACGGAACAGATATTCTCCGCCCCGCAGCACGCCTATACGCGCAAGCTCCTGTCGGCAGCCGCCGTCGGGGCGCCCGAACCCGCCGCCAGCAATGCCCCCGTCGTGCTCGAGGCAGAGCACCTGCGCATTTGGTTCCCCATCCATGCCGGGCTGCTCAAGCGCACCGTGGGCCACGTCAAGGCGGTCAATGACGCCAGCTTCCGCGTCCGCGCCGGCGAAACCCTCGGCATCGTGGGGGAATCCGGCTCCGGCAAGACCACCCTGGCGCTCGCGGTCATGCGGCTCATCGGCTCAGAGGGAAAGATCACCTTCGATGGCCGCGACATCCGCGCCGAATCCACCAGCCAGCTGCGCGCCCTGCGCAAGGACATGCAGATCGTCTTCCAGGATCCCTTCGGCTCGCTTAGCCCGCGCATGACCTGCGAACAGATCATCGCGGAGGGGCTCTCGATCCACAAGATCGACGATCACCGCCCCCCCCGAGAGCTGGTAGCAGAAGTCATGCAGGAGGTCGGGCTGGATCCTGCTACCATGCACCGCTACCCGCATGAGTTCTCCGGGGGCCAGCGTCAGCGCATCGCCATCGCGCGCGCCATGATCCTGCGCCCGAAACTGCTGGTGCTGGATGAACCGACCTCGGCGCTGGACATGACGGTGCAGGTCCAGATCGTCGACCTGCTGCGCCAATTGCAGCAGAAGTACGGGCTGGCCTATCTCTTCATCTCCCATGACCTCAAGGTGGTCCGCGCCATGTCCCACCGGGTCATGGTCATGCGCCACGGCGATGTCGTGGAAAGCGGCACCGTGGAAAAGATCTTCGATGCCCCGCAGGAAGACTACACGCGCCAGCTCTTCTCCGCCGCCATGGGCCACTAGGGCGCGCGCGCCCCCTTCTTCTTGCCGAAAAACTCCCGCCGGAGGCAGCCTGCCACCCGCGGGAGCGTTTCCCGGATGCAAAAGCCTTCCCCCCGCGCCCCTCAGATGGCCGAAGAATGGCGCGCCCGCGCCACGTCATAGGTATCGAAGGCCCGCGCCACGAGGCGGGTCAGGGGCCGTGCCTCGGGCGGGATCGCCAGCCCCTCGCGGCTCACCTTCAGCAAGCCGTCGAACTGCGCTGCCACATCTCTGAAAAGCCGGGTGCAGGCGGCCTCCCCCAGCCCGAAGCGGCGGCAGATCTCCTCGGTGGAAACGGCGAAATCGCACATCAGCGCCTCGATGATCCGCCCGCGCAAGCGGTCCTCGGCGCTGAAGGCATGCCCCCGCGCGGTAGAGAACTGTCCACTGCGGATCGCGGCCGCATGGGCGGAGGTCGAGGCGTTGTTCTGGCTGTAGCCCTGCGGGAAGCGGCTGATCGAAGAGGCG
>NZ_JAATOW010000050.1 GCF_011806405.1 Pseudooceanicola sp. HF7
GCGGCCATGCGGCGGCGGCGGCTTTCATGCATGAGCGGCGCGGAAGAGGCCATGACCGGCAGGTGCAGCCCCCGCGCCAGCCCGGCCTGCGCGGCCAGCCGCACCCGGTCCTGCCCGTCGTATCCCGGGGTCAGCACCAGGTGCATCTGCCCGCCAAGGCGGCGCGTCAGCGCGCGCGCCCTGGGCAACCACTCGCCCGCGCCGCGTTGCCCCGAGCGCACCTGTGGCGGGTGCAGCAGAAGGTGGAGCCCCTCGACCGCGCCGGGGGCCAGAAGATCCTCAAGATGAAGCTCGCAATCGCCTTTCGGGGCCCGCTGCCGGCCCAGCGTCAGCAGCCGGCACAGGCGCCCCCAGGCCGCGCGGTCCCGTGGCAGGGCCGTCATGGACAGCCCGCACTGCAGCACAAGGCGCGCACCCGGAATCAGGCGCGGCGCGGAAAGCCCCGGCGGATCGGGCAGATGCGCAGGCTTCGGCGGCCCGATGGGCCCGTCCCTTTCCACCGCCCGCGCATGTTCCGCCGCCAGCCGCGCCATTTCCCGCGCCCGGGCATGGGCACGCACGATCCCGGCCACGGAGTTCACATCCGCGATCGCCAGCGCGCCCATCCCCAGCTCTGCCGCACGGCACATGTATTCCTCCGGATGGGAGGCCCCGGTGAGGAAGGTGAAATTGGACAGGACGCAAAGTTCGGACAACATGATGCCGTCCAGTATATTCACGTTTTGTTCTTTTTTGGAGTCCCCGTTTGTCACTGCTGTGACAGGGTCAGCGCCTCTTTGCCGCGCGGGGAAAAAGCATCCGGGCGGGCCCCCTGGCCCGCCCGGAAAAGACCCTTAGAAGGGGCTGTCAGGGTAGTAGAACTGCTCTGCGTTCTCTGCGGTGATCAGCACCGAACCGATGGTGAAGGTGCCGGACACCGGCGCGTTCGAGGTCAGGCCGACCGCGGTCAGCTCGATCGCCGTGGCGATCATCGACGGCGGATAGGTGACATCTGCGGGGATCATCTCGTCCCCGTCCATCACGCGTTGGATCATCTCCTTCATGCCGGCACCGCCAAGCACGAAGTCCACGTCATCGCGCCCGGCCGCGTCGATCGCCGCCAGCACGCCCACCGCCATGTCGTCATCCGAGGCCCAGACCGCATCGATCTGCTCATGCTTGGACAGGAAGTCCTGCATGACGTTGAAGCTGTCGTCGCGGTTCCAGTTGCCGTGCTCCATGTCGATGATCTCGATGCCCGAGCCCTCGATGGCGGACTGGAAGCCCTCGACACGCTCGTTGTCGATGGTGGTGGGGATGCCGCGCAGCACGACGATCTTGCCGCCCTCGGGCATCTGCGAGACCATGTATTCGCCCGAGACGCGCCCGAAGCCGGGGTTGTCACCTGCGACGTAGAGATCCTCGATCCCTTCCACCGACAGCCCGCGATCCACCACGGTGACCCAGGCGCCGCTTTCGGCAACGGCCTGCACCGGCGGCGTCAGCGGATCGGATTCGAAGGGCAGCACGACCAGCGCGTCGATGTTGCGCGTCGCCACCATGTCTTCGATATCATTGACCTGCTTGCCCGGATCGGAGGCCGTGGCGAGCACGAAGTCGAGACCGGGATAAACCTCCTCCAGGCGCTCCACGGTCTGCTGTGCGTGGAAGTTCATGCCACCGGCCCAGCCATGGGTCGCCGCGGGGATCGACACGCCGATCACCTTGGTCTCTCCATCCTGCGCGAGCGCCCCGCCTGCGCCAAGCGCAAGCACCGTGCATCCGGCCATCAGCGTCTTCATGTAAGACATTTCGTTTCCTCCCTTGGATTGGCGAAGGGCTATCCCTTCGCCTTGGCTTCCCGCTGCAAGATCACTGCGAGAATGATGATGACCCCCTGGATCGCGCCGTTGAGATAGGGCGAGACCAGGTCGGTCAGATTGAGAATGTTGTCGATCATGCTGAGGATCAGCACGCCGATCACCGTGCCCCAGACGCGGCCGAAGCCGCCCTTGAGGATGGTGCCGCCGATGATCACCGCCGCGATCGCCTCAAGCTCCCACAACACGCCGGTGGAGGCAGAGGCAGAGCCGAGGCGCGGCACGTACATGATCGTCGCCACGCCCACGAGCATGCCCAGCATGGCATAGGTCAGCAGCCGGGTGCGGTTCACGTTGACGTTGGAATAATGCGCCACGTTCTCATTCGAGCCGATGGCGGCGCAATGGCGCCCGAAGCGCGCGCGGCTCATCAGCACCTCACCGACGATGACGGTCAGCGCGAAGACGATGATCGGCCAGCTCACCCCGAAGATACCCCCGAAGTAGACGGGGCGGTAGAAGGTGCGCAGCCCGAAATCGAGGCTGAGCGTGCCGCCGTCCGCCAGCCAGGTCACCAGGCTGCGGTAGATACCCATGCTGCCAAGCGTGACGATGAAGGCCTCGATCCCCAGGGTGGTGATGAGGAAGCCATTCAACAGTCCCGCCGCGATCCCCGCGACCAGGGCCACGACCATTCCCAGCAGGATGATCGGTATCCCGACCCCCAGCACCGGCAGGGCGGCGTTCATCACCAGGATCATCAACCCGGCGATGAAGGCCGCCATGGAGCCGACCGAGAGGTCGAGCCCGCCAGCGGTGATCACGAAGGTCATGCCCACGGCGATGATGCCGATGAAGGCCGAGCGCGCCAGCACGTTGGTGATATTGGCCGCGCTCAGGAAGTTGGAGTTCAACGCCGTGCCCACCAGGATCAGCACCACAAGCGCGATCACCGGCCCCAGGACGCTCATCGAGGGGAGCGCCCTGCGTGGTTTGGCTGCCGCAGTTTCACTGCTCATCATGCTACCCTTTCCGTGCTGCCCGTGCCGACGCCCATGGCGTGCCGGACAATGATGTCTTCGGTGATCTGGTCGCCGGTCAGCACCTTGGCCAACCGGCCCGAGCGCATCACCATCACCCGGTCCGAGAGGCCGATCACCTCCTGCATCTCGGAAGAGATCACCACGATCCCATGGCCGTCCTCGGCGAGCTTGCGAAGGAAGGCGTAAATCTGTTGCTTGGTGCCGATGTCGATGCCGCGGGTCGGTTCATCGACAATCAGGATCATCGGTTCGGACTGCATCACCTTGGCCAGCAGCAGCTTCTGCTGGTTGCCACCCGAGAGGTTGCCGACGCGCATGGTCCTGGCCCCGGCGCGGATGTCGAACTCGTCGATGGCCTGGTCGAGCGCGCGCTCCTCTGCGGAAAAGTCGATCAGGACGCGGCCGTACTTGTGCAGCGCCTGAAGCGTCAGGTTCTCGCGCATGCCCTTGTCCAGCAGCAGCCCGCGCAGCTTGCGGTCCTCGGTCAGGTAGCACAGCCCATGGGCCAGCGCGTCGCCGGGCCGGGAGATGCTGACCGGGGTTCCGGCGATCTCGATCCGGGTGCTGGTGGCGGGGCGCAGGCCGCAGAGCCCCTCCATCGCCTCTGTCCGGCCCGAGCCGATGAGGCCGGCGATGCCAAGGATCTCTCCCCTGTGCAGCTCGAAGGAGATGTCGTTGGCGCGGTCCGGAACGCTCAGCCCCTCGACGCGCAGAAGCACCTCGCGCCCCGGCGCGGCCGCCGGCTTGTCAGGGTAAAGGTCAGAAACATCGCGGCCCACCATGGCGGTGGCCATCTGGTCCTCGGTGATGTCGCGGGCCGGGCCGTCGTGAACCAGCGTGCCGTCGCGCAGCACGGTCACCGTATCGGCGATCTCTGCCACCTCACCCAGCTTGTGCGAGGTAAAGAGGATCGCCGTGCCCGAGGCCTTGAGCGCGCGGACCTGCTCAAACAGGATGCGGGTTTCAGAGCCGGTCAGCACCGCTGTCGGTTCATCCATGATTAGCACCCGCGCGTCGCGGCTGAGCGCCTTTGCGATCTCTACCATCTGCTTGTCGGAGTTGGACAATTTCGACACCAGCGTGTCCGGGTCGATCTGGCAGTCGATCCGTGCGAGGTACTCGCGCGTCAGCCGCCGCATCTGCGCCTTGTCCAGCAGCAGGCCCTTGCGAAGCTCACGGCCGAGGAAGATGTTCTGTTCAACGGTCAGCTGTTCGGCCAGGTTGAATTCCTGGTGGATCATCACCACCCCGGCTTCTTCCCCGTCGTGCAGGGATCCGAAGGAGACCTCTTCCCCGTCCAGCAGGATACGCCCACCGCTGGGCGCCTCGATCCCGGCAAGGATCTTCATCGTGGTCGATTTGCCGGCGCCGTTCTCTCCGATCAGCGCCAGCACCTCGCCCGCCCGCAGGTCGAGCGTCACCCCGTGGAGAACCTCCACGGGGCCGAAGCTCTTGGTCACCTGCCGGAGCGCAAGGACGGAGGGCGTGGTCATAGCTTGGTCCACGCCGCGTTCTTGCCTGCAGAGGCGACGCAGGCACGGATGAAGGCCATGCCCTCAAGCCCGGCGCCGATCCCCGGCAGGACGCCCATCACCGCCTCGCGCGTCTGGCCACCCTGCACGGCGCGGATCGCCTCGGCCGCCTCGGTGTAGATCGTGGCGAAGCCCTCAAGGTAGCCCTCCGGATGGCCGGCCGGGATGCGGCTGACCGAGGTCGAGGCCTCGATGGCGCCGGGTCCGTTGCGTGTCAGGCGGCGCGTGGCGTCGCCATGGGGGGTGAACCACAGGTAGTTCGGATCTTCCTGCGCCCATTCCAGCCCGCCCTTTTCGCCGTAGAGGCGCAGGCGCAGGCCGTTTTCATTGCCCGGCGCGACCTGGCTGCACCAGAGCATGCCGCGCGCGCCACCCTCGTAGCGCAGCAGGATGTGGGCGTTGTCGTCCAGCTGGCGCCCCGCGCCGAAGCTTTGCAGATCCGCTGCCAGCTCTTGCCCGGTCAGTCCGGAGACGAAGCAGGCAAGGTTATAGGCATGGGTGCCGATATCCCCGATGGAGCCCCCTGCCCCGGAGCGTTCCGGGTCAGTGCGCCATTCGGCCTGTTTGACGCCTTCGGTCTCTGCCGCGTCGGTCAGCCAATCCTGGGGGTACTCCGCCTGAACGAGGCGGATCTTGCCAAGCGCGCCGTCGGCCACCATCTGCCGGGCCTGTCGGATCATCGGGTAGCCGGTGTAGTTATGGGTCAGGATGAAGAGCGCCTTGCTTTCGGCCACGGCCTTTTCCATCGCCTCGGCATCCTCGAAGGTCGCGGTCAGGGGCTTGTCGCAGATCACGTGGATGCCCCGCGACAGGAAGGCCTGTGCGGCGGGGAAATGCACGTGGTTCGGGGTGACGATGCTGACGGCCTCGATACCATCTTCGCGCGCCGCCTCGGCTTCTGCCATCTCCTCGAAGCTGCCGTAGGAGCGGGACGGGTCCAGCCCCAGGGCCTCGGCGCTGGCGCGCGCCTTTTCGGGGGTGGAGGAAAGCGCGCCCGCCACCAGGTCGAAATGCCCGTCGATGCGGCTTGCGATGCGGTGAACCCCGCCGATGAAGGCGTCGTTGCCGCCGCCGACCATGCCCAGTCTGATACGTGTCATGTCAGCCGATCCCCAGAAGTTTCTTGTTGGTTGCCTCGTCGATGTCGCCGCCCGCGAAGTCATCGAAGGCATGTGGCGTGACGCGGATGATGTGATCCTTGACGAATTGGGCGCCCTCGCGCGCGCCGTCCTCGGGGTGTTTCAGGGCGCATTCCCATTCGACCACGGCCCAGCCGTCGAAGTCGATCGCGGCCATCTTGGCGAAGATCGCGCTGAAATCGACCTGCCCGTCGCCCAGGCTGCGGAACCGCCCGGCGCGGTCCACCCAGGGCTGGTAACCGCCGTAGACGCCCTGCCGCCCGGTCGGGTTGAACTCCGCGTCCTTGACGTGGAACATCTTGATGCGTTCAGCATAGATGTCGATGTTGTCGAGGTAATCGAGGCACTGCAGCACGTAGTGCGACGGATCGTAGAGCATGTTGCAGCGCGCGTGCCCGTCGAGCTTTTCAAGGAACATCTCGAAGGTGACGCCGTCGTGCAGGTCTTCCATCGGGTGGATCTCATAGCAGACATCGACGCCGCAATCCTCGGCGTGATCCAGGATCGGACGCCAGCGGCGCGCCAGTTCATCGAAGCCCGTGTCCACCATGCCCTGGGGGCGCTGCGGGAAGGGGTAGATGAATGGCCAGCAGAGCCCACCGGAGAAGGTCACATGCTGCCCGATGCCAAGGTTCTTCGAGGCGGTGAGCGCCTTCTTGACCTGTTCGACGGCCCATTCGGTGCGCTCTTTCGGCTTGCCCTGCACCTCTGGCGCGGCAAAGCCGTCTACCCAGGCGTCGTAGGCGGGGTGCACGGCAACCAGCTGGCCCAGAACATGGGTCGACAGGTCCGTCACCTCAACGCCGTTGTCGCGTGCCTGGCCCGCCCATTCATCGCAATAGGTCTGCGAGGACGCCAGCTTGTCCAGATCGACCAGCCGCGCGTCCCAGACCGGGACCTGCACGCCCTTGTAGCCGCAATCCGCGGCCCACTTGGTGATGCCGTCCCAGGAATCGAACGGCGCGCTATCGCCGGCGAACTGCGCCAGAAACAGGCCTGGTCCCTTGATGGTCTTCATAGTCTCCCCCTTTTCACCGCCGACAAACGGCGGCCTCCAATGGTCATTCAGTTTGCCGGCTGCCCCGGGGGCGTCCCCCGCGACGACCGACGGTGTCAGCCCGCCGCCTCCAGCGCGTCGGCCTGCGCCTGTGGCAGGTTCTCACGCAGGAAGATGGTCGGAACGATCGGATCCGTGCGCACCAGCGCGCGCCGGTCCGCCAAAAGCTTCAGGTGCTCCACCACGCGGGCCACCTCTTCCTCGGGTCGCTGGTCGATGATCACGTCGATGCGCCCTTCCTCAAGGGCGCGGCGTGAATGCGGGACCAGCTCATGCAGGAAGACGTAGGGCCGTGTCGCCTGAGACGGCAGGGAATCGAGCAGCCGGACAAGGCCCGCGTTGCCCGCCCCGGCGCTGTAGATCGCGGTGATTTCCGGGTCGTCGGCCAGGGCATCACCGATGAGCTTCTGCACCAGCTCGTGGCGGTCGCGGCCCTCAAGCACCGGCGCGAAGTCGAAATCGCCGCCAAGCACCTCGCGCATGCCGGTGAGCCGTTCGGCGTGGTCGCGGGCAGAGAGCGCGCCGACCACCGGCAGCACCCGGCCCCGGCGCCCGCCATGGGCCATGCGGATCAGCCGGCCCACCGTGCGGCCCGCGACCACGTTGTCGATGCCGACATAGGCGTCGCGCTGCGATCCCGGCAGGTCCGAGACCAGGGTAACCACGGGGATTTCCCGTGCCCGAAGCGCGGCGATGCCGGCGGCTGTCTGTTCATCATCGCTGGCCACCAGCGCCACCCCGTCCAGGCGTTCCTCTGCCAGGGCGGTCATGCGTGTGGTCAGGGCCTTCGGATCAAAGGCCTCCACGCTTTCGATCAGCAGGCTGATGCGGTCGGCCAGCAGGCGCGCGGCGGCCTCGGCAAAGAGGACCTGCATGCGCTGGAAGAAGGCGTTGGACCCCGAGGGCAGGACAATTGCAAAGCGATAGAGGCGCTGCTGGGACAGGTTGGCGGCCGCCACGTTGCGGATGTAGCCCAGCCCCTTGATCGCGGCATGCACCTTGCGCGCCGCCTTCTCGGAGACGCCGGCGCGGCCGTTCACGACACGGTCCGCCGTCGCGTAGCTCACGCCAGCGCGACGGGCGACATCCGACAAAGTCGGTGGCCGTCTGTTCATTGCAGTCCTCCCTGCCCGCAGGCTTGCAGCGAAAACCCATGCCGTCAATTGAATTTTGATAGACGTCTATCAAAATCCGCGTCTCCCCACTGCCAGCCTGTGCCCTGCAAGGCCCGACTATCGGAAGCCTTCATTCCCAAAGTCTTCTCTGCTAACATTTCAAAAAATGACGTACGTACCTTCAAGGCGCGCCCGACCGGAGACGAACAAACCCGATGACTCGCCCGACAATTCACGATGTGGCCCGGGTTGCGGGCGTAAGCCTGTCGACCGTCGACAGGGTTCTGAACAGCCGCAACGGTGTGCGCGCCAAGACCCGCAGCCGCGTGATGGAGGCGATCGACAGCCTTGGATTCGAGCGTAACATCGCCGCCGCCAACCTATCGCGCAAGCGCCGCTACCGGCTGTGCTTCATCCTGCCGGACGGGCAGAACAGCTTCATGCGCACGCTGGAAAAGGATGTCGCGGAAGAGGCCGCAGCGGCCCTGCGCGACTCCACCGTGATCGAAACCCGCAAGGTCCCGGCCTTTGATGCGAATGCCCTGGCCGAGCTGCTGCGCAGCCTTGATCCGGAGGCCATCGACGGGGTCGCCATGGTGGCGACAGACGCCACCATCGTGCGCATCGCAGTGCGCGAGCTTCGCGCCCGTGGCGTGGCGGTCGTCACGCTGGTTTCGGACCTTCCCGGGCCAGAGAAGCAGGGCTTCGTGGGCATCGACAACGTCCAGGCAGGCCGCACCGCTGGCAGCCTTCTGGGCAGGTTTTGCAGGGGTCGCACGGGCCGAGTCGCGATGGTCAGCGGCTCCATGCTGCTGCGGGACCACGCCGAGAGGCGGCTGGGATTCGAGCAGGTCCTGCGCACGGAATTCCCCGAACAGGAGATCGCCGCGCCACTCGAAGGGTTGGACGACAAGGACCGCGTCCGGGACCAGCTGGCAGAGCGGCTTGCGGCGGATCCGGGCATCGTCGGCGTCTACAGCCTGGGCGCGGGCAACCGCGGCGTGGCCGAAGCGCTGGCCGGCCTGCCGCCCGGGCGTGAGGTTTCCGTTGTGGTGCACGAGCTGACCCGCTTTTCCCGCGAGGCGCTGCTTGACGGCAGCTTCGACGCCGTCCTGCACCAGAACAGCCGACGCGAGGTCCAGGGCGCCATCCAGCTTTTGCGCAGCCTGCTTGACGACCAGCCCCAACCCGCGCTCGACGAGCCCATAGGGGTAGAGATCTACATGCGAGACAACCTGCCGTAGAAATCCCGGTGACTGGCGGATTGCTCTGCGCCTTCTTTTGATGTACGTTAGTCAAATATCAAGAGTTCGCCGAGCCCGGGTGGAGGACCCGCGGCGAATCAATCCAGGGAGGAAACCATGAGACATACCGTTGCAATGACGGCACTTTTGGCTGGGCTGGCTTCGGCCGGGGCGGCCATGGCGCAGACCGAGATCAACGTGCTGCGCGTCACCGTGAACGATGAGCAAGAGGCCTATTACGAGCAGATCGCCGAGGCGTTCGAGGCCGAGCACGAGGGTGTCAACGTCACCTTCGAATACATCGCCAACGAGGCTTACAAGTCCAAGCTGCCGACGCTGCTGCAGTCCGACGCGCGCCCTGACATCTTCTACAGCTGGGGCGGCCAGACGCTGGTTGAACAGGCCGAGGCAGGCTTCCTGCAGCCGATCGACAGCATGCTGTCCGAAAGCTTCATCGAGACCATCCCTGAAGCCGGGCTGACCGCCTATTCGGTCGACGGCACGCTTTACGGTCTGCCGCTTTACGCCACCGAGGTCATCTTCTGGACCAACAAGGCGCTGACCGATCAGGCAGGCATCGACCTGGACGGGATCAAGAGCTGGGAGGATTTCCTGGGCGCGGTTCAGACGCTGAAGGACGCGGGCATCACCCCGATCGTCGTCGGCGGTCAGGACAAGTGGCCGGTCCACTTCTACTGGAGCTACCTGGCGCTGCGTGAAGGCGGCAAGGACATCATCTCTCAGGCGATGTCGGGCGAAGACGGCGGCTTTGAGAACGAGGCCTTTGTCGCCGCGGGCGAGGACTTCCAGGAGCTGGTCGCACTTGAACCCTTCCAGCCCGGCTACATGGGTACCACCTACGAGACCGCGAGCGGCATGTTCGCCGATGGCGCGGGCGCCTTCCACCTGATGGGCGACTGGGATTACCTGCCGATGCGCGAGCGCTCCTCCAGCGGCGAAGGCCTGCCGGACGACCAGCTGGCAATCGTCAACTTCCCGGCGATCTCCGATCCCGTGGCAGAGGGCGGCGAAGCGGCTACCCTGGGCGGCATCAACGGCTGGGCCGTGTCCAATTCGGCAGCGCCCGAGGCGGTCGAGTTCCTGGCCTATATGCTGAGCGCGGAGAACCAGCGCGAGGGTGCGCGCCAGCAGCTATTCATCCCCATCGTAAAAGGCACCGGCGACGCGCTGGAGAACCCCTTCTACGCCCAGGTTTCCAAAGATATCGAGGACAGTTCCTACCACCAGATCTTCCTCGACCAGTTCCTGGGAGCCTCGGTCGGCGCGACGGTCAACGACATCTCTGCTGACCTTGCCCAGGGTGCGATCACGCCCGAGGAGGCCGCAGCGCAGGTCCAGGAGGCCTGGAGCTTCCGCTGACGCCTGTCCCTTAAGCGCCGCGCGCTGCCCAAACCGGCGCGCGGCATCCCCATATTTCCCTTCCTGACATACCGGAGACTGGCATGGCCACTGCCGCCGCCAGCCGGAGATTGCCGGCGTCCGAACGCCTGCGCCGCAGCCTAGGAAACGGTCGCATCAGCGCCATCCTGATCCTGCTGCCTCCTGCGCTGATCCTCTTCACCCTCTTCGTGATCCTGCCGCTGGGCGAGTCCGGCTATTATTCGTTCTTCAACTGGAACGGCTACGGCGCTCCCAGCGATTTCGTCGGACTGGAAAACTACCAGCGGATCGCCGGGCATTCGGTCTTCCACAAGGCGGTCGGCAACACGGTGAAGATCGTCGCGATCTCCCTGCTGATCCAGATGCCGCTGGCGCTGCTGCTGGCGCTGATGATCTTCCGCAAGACGCCGACGAACGCTGTGTTCCGGCTGATCTTTTTCCTGCCCTATATCCTGGCAGAGGTGGCCGCGGGCCTGATCTGGAGCTTCGTCTTCGACGGCAACTACGGCGTCACCGCCACCATCGCGCAATCCATGGGCGTGGACAGTTTCTTCATCCTGGCCGACCGGGACTGGGCCTTTGTCGCGGTGATGACCGTGATCGTCTGGAAGTACTTCGGCTTTCACATGATGATCTACATCGCCGCCCTTCAATCGGTCCCCGAAGACCTGATCGAGGCCGGCCGGATCGAGGGCGCCAAGCGGTTGCAGATCGTGCGCTACGTACAGATCCCGCACATCAAGCCGGCGATCATCGTCAGCGCCTTCTTCGCCATCATCGGCGCGCTGCAGGTCTTTGACGTGATTATCCCGCTGACCAATGGCGGCCCGTCGAACCAGACCCATACCATCGTCACCTACCTCTACACCTTCGGCCTGACCCGCCTGAACATCGGCTTCGGCAGCGCCGTCGGGGTGATCCTTTTCGTCGCGGCGATCACCGTCGCCGTCTTCTACCAGCGCTTCTTCATGAAAGGCGACAAGGCATGACCCGCGGCCATCTGCTTCGCAACATCCTCCGTGTCGCCTTCCTGTGCCTGGTGGCCAGCTTCGTGCTGGCCCCGATGGTGGCGACGGTGCTGGGCGGCTTCAAGTCCAACGCCGAGATCCGCACCAACGCCCTGGCCCTGCCGGAAAGCTGGAACTGGGAGTTCTACGGCTCTATCGTCGCGGACCCGGCTTTCTGGCGCTACCTGGGCAACTCGATGCTGATCTCCTCGGTCGCGGTGGTGCTGACGCTGATCGTCGGCGCGGCGGCGGCCTATGTCTTTGCGCAGATCAAGTTCTTCGGCTCAAGGATGCTGTTTTCCTACCTGCTGCTGGGGCTGATGTTCCCCTTCGCCACGGCGATCCTGCCGCTCTTCATCAAGGTGCGTGACGTGGGGCTGCTGGACACCTGGTGGGCGGTGATCCTGCCGCAAACCGCCTTCTCTCTCTCGCTGGCGATCCTGCTCTTCCGCACCTTCTTCGAACAGCTCCCCAAAGAGCTTTTCGAGGCCGCCTATATCGACGGCTGCGGCTACGTGCGCTTCTTCTGGCGATTCACCCTGCCGCTCTCTGCGCCGATCCTGGCCACGGTGGGGGTCTTCGTCTTCGTGCAGAGCTGGAACAACTTCCTGCTGCCGCTGGTGGTCCTGAACTCACGTGAGGTCTTCACCTGGCCGCTTGGCATGATGCAGTTCCGCGGAGAATACGTCACCGAATGGAACCGGACCCTGGCCTTCGTGACCCTCACGCTGGTGCCCGCCATCGTCTTCTTCCTCGCCGCGCAGAAATACATCGTCGCGGGCCTGACCGGCGGCGCCGTCAAAGGATGACTTCAATGAGTGAAATCCGGAATCCGATCCTTCCCGGCTTCAACCCGGACCCGTCGATCGTGCGGGTGGGTGACGATTACTACATCGCCACCTCCACCTTCGAATGGTTCCCCGGCGTGCAGATCCACCACTCGCGCGATCTGCGCAACTGGCAGCTGGTCAAGCGCCCGCTGGAGCGCGCGGCCCAGCTGGACATGCGCGGCGATCCCGACTCCGGCGGGATCTGGGCGCCCTGCCTGACCTATGCCGATGGCCTGTTCTGGCTGATCTACACGGACGTGAAGCGCCGTGACGGGGCCTGGAAGGACAGCCACAACTACCTGGTCACCGCGCCTTCGGTCGAGGGGCCCTGGTCCGATCCGGTCTACCTCAATTCCTCCGGCTTCGACCCTTCGCTTTTCCATGACGAGGATGGGCGCAAGTGGCTGCTCAACATGATCTGGGACCACAACCAGACCGGCGGCGACCGCTTCGACGGGATCGTCTGCCAGGAGTACTCGGTAGAGGAACAGCGCCTGATCGGCCCGGTGCACAACATCTACCGCGGCACGGACCACAAGCTGACGGAAGGCCCGCATATCTACCGCCGCGATGGCTGGTACTACCTGCTGACCGCCGAGGGCGGCACCGGCTACGACCACGCCGCGACCATGGCGCGCTCGCGCGATCTGCTGGGTCCCTATGAGACCGATCCGGCCAAGCACCTGTTGACCTCAAAGGACGCGCCCGAGGCCTACCTGCAACGCGCAGGCCACGCCGATATCGTCGAGACCCAGGACGGGGAGCACTACCTCGTCCACCTCTGCTCCCGTCCGCTGGACGAGACCCGGACCATCGAGACCGGGCGGGCGAAGGGAATTCACGCCGATGACGTGCGCCGATCTCCTCTTGGGCGTGAGACCGCGATCCAGAAGCTGGTCTGGCCGGCGGGAGAATTCCCACGCCTGGCCCATGGCGGCTGCGTGCCCGCCGCCACCGTCGAGGCTCCGGACCTGCCCGAGCACAGGTTCGATCCAGAGCCCGTCCGCATGACCTTCGCCCCCGGCGCCCTGCCCCAGCCTCTGCAATGGCTGCGCAGCCCCGAGCCCGACCGCCTGTTCTCTCTCGACGAACGCCCCGGCGCGTTGCGCCTCTTCGGGCGTGAGGCCCCGGGCTCGCAGTTCGATCACGCGCTGGTGGCGCGGCGGCAGACCGACCTGGCCTATGCCGCCGAGACGGAAATCGACGTGGCCCCCGGCGACTACCAACAGTTCGCCGGCCTGATCTCCTGGTACGGGCGGTTCAAGTTCCACTACCTCGCCGTCACCGCCAATGCCGAGGGCAACCGGCTGCTGACGGTCTACAGCTGTGCCGCCGACTGGCCCGAGGCGCAGGTGAGCTATCCGATCACCCCGATCCCCCTGCCCGCCACGGGCACGGTGCGGCTTGGCGTGGATGTCGACGGTGCCAGCCTGCGCTTCCGCTATGCGACCGGCGAAGACGGCGCCTGGCAGGATCTTGGCATCACCCTCGATCAATCCGCGATCTCGGACGAGGCGGGCAACGGGCCCGGCAACAACTTCACCGGCGCCTTCGTCGGGATCTGCGCCCATGACACCTCTGGCCGCGGTCGCCCCGCAGATTTCCTGCACTTCACCTACGAGCCCCGGACATGAAATACGCAAGGACCCGCACCCATGGCTGAAGTCCGCCTCAACCACATCACCAAGAAATTCGGTCCGCTGACCGTCATTCCCGACATCACGCTGACGGTGCCCGAAGGCTCTTTCACCGTGCTTGTCGGCCCCTCCGGCTGCGGCAAGTCCACGTTGCTGCGCATCATCTCCGGCCTGACCATGCCGACCGACGGCGAGGTGATCATCGGCGGTGAGGACGTGACCTTTGCCGAACCCTCGGACCGGGGCATCTCCATGGTGTTCCAGAGTTACGCGCTTTATCCGCACATGACCGTGGCGCAGAACATCGACTTCGGGCTGCGGCTGGCCAAGACCCCCGCCGCCGAGCGCGAGGCGCGGGTGGCAGAGGCGGCGCGCATCCTCGCACTTGAGGACTACCTTGACCGCAAGCCCGCCCAGCTCTCCGGCGGGCAGCGCCAGCGCGTCGCCATCGGGCGGTCGATCGTGCGCAAGCCCAAGGTCTTCCTGTTCGATGAGCCGCTGTCGAACCTGGACGCCGCTTTGCGCGGGCAGATGCGGGTGGAGCTGGCGCAACTGCACCAGTCGCTGGATGCGACGATGATCTACGTCACCCACGACCAGGTGGAGGCGATGACCCTGGCCGATCAGATCGTGGTGATGAACCGCGGCCAGATCGAACAGGTCGGCGCCCCGATGGAGCTTTACGACCGACCGGCGACCGAGTTCGTCGCGGCCTTCATCGGTTCGCCCAAGATGAACCTGCTGCCCGGCAGGGCCATCGGGCGGCACGACGTGAAGACCGTGGGCATCCGCCCCGAGCATCTGCGCACCGACCAGGCCTCTGGCGACTGGCCCGCCACCGCCAAGGTGGTGGAGACGCTGGGCGCCGATACGGTCGTCTATGCCGATGCGGGCGAGCTGGGCGAGATCACCGTGCGCCTGCCTGGCAAGATGCGCCTTACCCCGGGAGAGCAACTGTTCCTCAGCCCCGAGCGCGAGAACCTGCACCTCTTCGATCATGACGGAAACCGGATGGAGGACCCATTTTGAAACCCTTGGGAGTAGGCGTCGTCGGCTGCGGCGTCATCAGCGAAATCTACCTGACCAATGCCGCGCTTTTTCCCCAGATCGACCTGCGCGCGGTGGCGGACCTGAACCCCGAGGCCGCCCGCGCCAAGGGAGAGGCCCATGGCGTGCCCGCGATGAGCCCGGCGGAACTGATGGCGCGCGACGACGTCGACATCGTCCTCAACCTCACCATCCCGGCGGCCCACGTTGACGTGGGGCTGGCGGCGCTGGAGGCAGGCAAGCACGTCTATTCCGAAAAGCCGCTGGCCGGCAGCACTGCGGAGGCGCGGCGCCTGCTGGAGGCCGCAGAGGCGCGGGGCCTGCGCATCGGCTGCGCCCCCGACACCTTCCTGGGGGGCGCCCATCAATCGGCCCGCGCGCTGCTGGATGCTGGTCGGATCGGCACGCCGACCGCCGGGACGGCCACGCTGATGATGCCCGGGCACGAGCGCTGGCACCCGAACCCCGATTTCTACTACGCAGGTCCTGGTGCCGGGCCGCTCTTCGACATGGGGCCCTATTACATCACTGCCATGGTGGCGCAGCTTGGCCCCGTGCGCCGGGTCACCGCCCTGGCGGCAAAGGGCCGCGACAGCCGCGTGATCGCCACCGGCCCGCGCGCTGGCCAGTCGGTGCCGGTCGAGACCCCCACGCACATCACCGGCGTGCTGGAATTCGCCAGTGGCCCGCTGGTGCAGATCGTCACCAGCTTCGACGTGAAGGCACATGGCCATGCGCCGCTTGAGCTTTACGGCACCGAGGGGACCCTGGTCATTCCCGACCCGAACCGCTTCGACGGGACCGTGCGGCTTTACGGCGCGGACTGGCAGGACCAGCCCACCACCCACGCCCATGGAGATGGCAATTACCGCGGGCTCGGCCTGGCCGAGATGGCCACGGCGATACAGGCGGGCCGGCCGCACCGGGCCAGCGGCGCGCTGGCGCTGCACGCGCTCGAGGTGATCGAGACTCTTCTGGCCTCGGCCGAAAGCGGCCGGGCTATCCCCCTGGAAACCACCTGTGAACGCCCGGCGGCCATGCCAGCGGGCGGCAGTACCGGAGACATCAGCGCAGCGGAGGCCGCATGACCAAGAAAGCACTCATCTTCTGGGGCGGATGGGAGGGCCACGAGCCCGAAGCCTGTTCCAAGGTCGTCGAGGACATGCTGCGGGCCGAAGGCTTCGACACCCGCCGCGAAGAGGGCACGGCAGTTCTGGGCGAAGACGGCCTTGGCCAATACGACCTGATCGTGCCGGTGATGACCCAGGCCCAGGTCGGCAAGGATGAGCTGGCCAACCTTTTGGCCGCCATTGAGGCGGGTACCGGGCTTGGCGGGTTCCACGGCGGCATGGGCGACACCTTCCGCGCGGACCCGGCTTACCAGTTCATGGTGGGCGGGCAATGGGTGGCCCACCCCGGCAATATCCTGGACTACCGGATCGAGATTACCCGCCCCGAGGACCCGCTGGTCGAAGGCATTGGCGATTTCGATTACCGCTCAGAGCAATATTACCTGCATGTCGATCCCGGCATCGAGGTCCTGGCAACCACGACCTTCTCGGGCGAGCACGCCCCCTGGACCAAGGGCACCGTCATGCCGGTGGTCTGGAAGCACCGTTACGGCCAGGCGCGGGTGTTCTACTCGGCCCTCGGCCATGTCGCCTCGGAATTCGAGGTGCCCCAGATGAAGGAAATCCTGCGCCGCGGCCTGCTCTGGGCGGCGCGCTGATCCACGGGCGGCGCTTACGCCTGCCCTCCCCCAACTCCCCGGCCTTCTCCCATCGGGGCGGAGGCGAAGAAAGGATCGTACATGTCTGACTTTTTCGGTGATCTCAAACCGCTGCAATTCGACCCCGAAGGCGAAGGCCCCTGCTTCCGCCACTACAATCCCGACGAGATCGTCATGGGCAAGCGCATGGAGGACCACCTGCGCTTCGCGGTGGCCTATTGGCACAGCTTCGCCTTCGAGGGCGGCGATCCCTTCGGCGGACGCACCTTCGATCGGCCCTGGTTCGGAGAGGACATGGACGCCGCGCGCCGCAAGGCCGACGTGGCCTTCGAGATGTTCGACCTGCTGAACGTGCCCTTCTTCTGCTTCCACGATGCCGACATTCGCCCCGAGGGCGCGAGCTTCACCGAGAGCCTACGCAACTTCGAAGAGATCATCGACATCTTCGAGCGCAAGATGGAGACCTCCAAGACCCGCCTTCTCTGGGGCACGGCGAACCTGTTCAGCAACCGCCGCTTCATGGCCGGTGCCGCCACCAACCCCGATCCGGATGTCTTTGCCTGGTCGGCGGCGACGGTGAAGGCCTGCATGGATGCCACGCACCGGCTAAAAGGCGCGAACTACGTGCTCTGGGGCGGTCGTGAGGGCTATGAGACGCTGCTCAATACCGACATGGGCCGCGAGCGCGAGCACGCCGGGCGCTTCCTCTGCATGGTGGTGGAGTACGCCAAGAAGATCGGCTTCGACGGCACCATCCTGATCGAACCGAAGCCGCAGGAACCCACCAAGCACCAGTACGATTACGACGTGGCCACGATCTACGGCTTCCTCAAGGACTTCGGGCTTGAGAAGGAAGTGAAGGTGAACATCGAGCAGGGCCACGCCATCCTCGCGGGCCACAGCTTCGAGCATGAGCTGGCGCTGGCCCGCGAGCTTGGCGTGCTGGGCTCCATCGACATGAACCGGAACGACTATCAGTCGGGCTGGGACACCGACCAGTTCCCCAACAACGTGCCCGAGACCGCGCTGGCCTACTACGAAGTGCTGCGCGCCGGCGGCTTCAGCACCGGCGGCACCAACTTCGACGCCCGCCTGCGCCGTCAGTCGCTGGACCCCGAGGATCTGATCATCGGCCACGCCGGGGCCATGGATATCTGCGCACGCGGCTTCAAGGCGGCGGCGAAGATGCTTGAGGACGAAGCGCTGGAAGCCCCGCGCCGCGAACGCTACGCCGGCTGGGACAAGCCGGAGTCGCAGGCGATGCTGTCGAGCGACCTTGCCAGTATCTCTGAGCGCGTGATCGCGGAAGGCATCGACCCGCAGCCGCGCTCGGGCCGTCAGGAGTACCTGGAAGACATCGTCAACCGCTACGTCTGACACGCGGGGTATCGCCCACCAGGAAAGAACAACGGCGCGCCCCGAAGACGGGCGCGCCGATTTTGACTCCGGGATTTGAGCGGCGCCAGGGCGCCCCGCCTCAGGTCTATGGCAGCAGCTTGCCGGGGTTCATGATGCCCGCCGGGTCCAGCGCGGCCTTGATCGCCCGCATGGCCGCCAGCGCGCCGGGATCCTTGCGCCGCGCCATGGTCTTGAGCTTCAGCGTGCCGATGCCGTGTTCCGCAGAGAACGCGCCGTTCAGCTCCTGCACCACGCCTTCGATCGCCTCCACGATCCGATCCTTGTCAGCCGGATCCTTGCTGGAGGGGAAGACCGTGTAATGCACGTTGCCGTCCCCCAGGTGCGCCACCACGGAGGTCTCGGCCTTAGGATCCATCCGGGCCAGCAGCGCATCCGCGCGCTCCAGGAAATCCGTCACCCGGTCGATGGGCACGGCCACGTCCATGATCGACATGGGATGGCGTTGCGCGGCGATCTCGCTGGCGGCTTCGCGAATCGACCAGAGCTCTGCCCGCTGGCTGCCGGTCTGGGCGATCACCGCGTCAGAGACCTCTCCGGCCTCAAGCATCTCTCCCAGCACCTCTTCCAGGTAGGCCACGATGGGTACCACTCCGTCCGGCCCTGGTTCGCAATCGCGCGGGCTGAGCGCGCCGATCTCGATCAGGATATTAACCGGGTAGCGGCCGTCGAAGGGGCGGCGCCCCTCGGGATGCAGGCCCAGGTAATCCTCGATGAAGCTGTCCGGCATGTATTCAAAAGCCTCCACCGCGCCGCCGGTGGCCAGTTGCACGCGGTTGAGCAGGCCAAGCGCGGGGGCCAGGCTGTCCATGCCCAGCATCGCGGTGGCATAGGCACCGGGCTTGGGCCGCAGGCGCAGCACGGCGGCGGTGATGATCCCCAGCGTGCCTTCGGAGCCGATCAGAAGGTGGCGCAGGTCGTAGCCGGAGTTGTTCTTGTGCAGGTCCTGAAGCAGGTTCACCACCTCGCCTGTCGGCAGCACGGCCTCGATCCCCAGCACCAGGTCGCGGGTATTGCCGTAGCGCAGCACGTTTGAGCCCCCCGCGTTGGTCGCAAGGCAGCCCCCGATCATCGCGGAGCCCCGCGCGCCGAACATCAGCGGGAAGATCAGGTCATGCTCTTCCACGGCCTCGTGCAGGCGGGACAGGATCACCCCGGCCTCGACCACGGCAGAGCGCGCGCCGGGGCGGATTTCCCGGATGCGGTTCATCCGCTCAAGCGACACGACAAGCGCGCCTTCGCCCTGCCCGCCCCCGGCAAGCCCGGTGCGACCCGCGAGAGGGATCACAGGTGTGCCTGTCTCATTGGCCAGTTTGACCACCGCGGCGACCTCCTGGGTGGAGGCGGGACGGACCACGGCCAGCGGCTGGGCGAAATAGGCATGCCCCCAATCCCATCCATAGGCCTCGGCATCCTTTCCGGTAAGCACATGGGCCGCCCCGAGCAGTGCGGTGAGACGTTCGATCATGGTCATTCCCTTTCCAGCAACCTGGCCCCCAAGGCCGCGCCGCGCCTGTCTAAAGGCTGCCGCAAGGAGAGGAAAGGCAATCCCGGGAAAGGACCATTTTTCTGCTTGACCTCAAAATCCAGTCGGCCTAATCAGCGCCACGGTTTGGCGGAGTAGCTCAGTTGGTTAGAGCAGCGGAATCATAATCCGCGTGTCGGGGGTTCAAGTCCCTCCTCCGCTACCAAACCTTCCCCACATCAAGATCCGATCCTGTGACAGAATGCGCGTGACGCGCAGGCTTGGCTGGGTCTGCGTCCCCTAGAGACTTGGCTTTGGCTTGCGGATCGAATGCCCGTAGGCCTTGCGGAAGGCCTTGCTGAGCGCCGGCGCGTTGGAATAGCCGGAGCGCAGGGCGATCTCTCGCAGGCCAAGCTGGGTGTTCTCTGCCATCTCGCGCGCATGGACCAGACGGACGTGTCGGTAATACTGGCCCGGCGACATGCCCAGTTCCGCCTTGAACAGCCGGCTCAACGTGCGCGGCGACATGTGGGCGCGTTCCGACAGCGCCTCCAGCGACAGCGGGTTTTCGATCGTTTCCACCATGATGGAGATGATGGCATCCATGCGATCGCGGCCGGGCACGGTCAGCGCCGTGGGCATCCGGGGCGCGCCCGGCTCCTTATCCCTGTCGGGACCGGCGTCATGCATGAACATGGACGAGGTCATGAAGGCCTTCGCGGCACCGAATTCCTCCGCGATGAAGGCCAGCACCAGCTCAAGCGCGGTGGAGGCGCCTCCGCAGGTCCATATCCGCCCCTCGCGGATGTAGCGATCCGGGCTGACGCGGACATGGGGGAAGGTCTCGGCAAATTCGTTCAGCACGGACCAGTGGAGCGTGGCGCGCTGGTTGTCCAACAGGCCCGTCGCCGCCAGCGTCCAGGCCCCGGCGTCCGCCCCGATCACGTATCGGCTCTGGCGAACCAGGGAGACGACCAGGCGCTGGTTCTCCGGCGTGGGGTGCTGGCGGTAGCCATTGCTGGAGATGATCACCAGCAGGTCAGACCCCTCTATCTGCGCGCGTTCGACCGTTGGAGTCAGCTGTAATCCGGAAGAACTGGCCACCGGCGCATCATCGGCACTGATGACCCGCCAGGTGATGTCGTCCTGATACAGGTCATGCACCATGCGCAGGGGTTCCAGCAGGCAGGACAGGACCAGATTTGAAAAGCCGTCAAACAGCAAGAATGTGACATTCATGGCCAATATTGTCATTGATGGATAATAATTTGGCAAGCGTGGATAAGACTTGGCCAGGGGCCTCCCCTATGTTTGCCTCCATCCAACCCGTCAAGTCTTCGCGACAGTGCCTCAGGCGCGTTGCAGGACGATCGGACGTCCCGGAGAACGGCCTGCCCTGACGGGGGCGGGCATATCGCAAGCGACAGGTCTTGCATTGTCCGGGATCAGCGCATGGCCGCTGCCTGCGCGCCAGGATGCCCAAGGGGTGTCTGACGTCCGATTCCCGATAGCACGTAAGGCCCCGCGCAGGGCATCGATCTGCGCAGGAAAATTCGGTGTTCCATGGCGGCCTGCCGGGCCGCGCCCGCCTTGAGCGGGGCACCCAGATCAAGAAGAGCTCGCTTGCGGCCGGTTTCGGCGGCAGCGACCGCACAGGAGTATTCATGCCTCTGACAATGAACAGGGACGTCTTCATCACTTGCGCCGTGACCGGATCGGGCGGCACGCAGGACCGCTCTCCGCATGTGCCGCGCTCGCCAGAGGCAATCGCCGCCAGCGCGATCGATGCCGCAAAGGCCGGTGCCGCGATTGTTCACTGTCATGTCCGCGATCCCGAAAGCGGCGCACCGTCGCGCCTGCCCGCGCTTTATCGCGAGGTGACGGAGCGGATCCGCGATGCCGAGGTCGACGTGGTGCTGAACCTGACCGCCGGGATGGGCGGTGACATCACCTTTGGTTCGACCGAGGCGCCGCTGCCGGTCAACGCCTCCGGCACGGACATGGTGGGCGCGGCCGAACGGGTGGCCCATATCGCGGAATGCCTGCCTGAGATCTGCACGCTGGATTGCGGCACGATGAACTTCGCCGAGGCCGACTACGTCATGACCAACACGCCCGGCATGCTGCGGGCCATGGGCCAGATGATGACCGACCTTGGCGTGAAGCCAGAAATCGAGGCCTTCGACACCGGCCACCTCTGGTTCGCCAAGCAGCTGGTAAAGGAGGGCATCCTGACCTCTCCCGCGCTGGTTCAGCTTTGCATGGGCGTGCCCTGGGGCGCGCCGAATGACCTCAATACCTTCATGGCCATGGTCAACAACGTGCCGGAGGACTGGCACTGGTCGGCCTTCAGCCTGGGCCGGGACCAGATGCCCTATGCGGCGGCGGCCATGCTGGCGGGCGGCAACATCCGCGTCGGGCTTGAGGACAACCTGTTCCTGTCCAAGGGCGTGCTGGCCACCAATGCACAACTGGTCGAAAAGGCCGTTACCGTGGCCGAGACCCTGGGCGCCAATGTCGTCGGCCCCGAAGCCGTGCGCGAAAAGCTGGGCCTGGTGAAACGGGCTCCGAAGGTGTCCGCATGATGGCGAAGGCACCACGGGTCGCGATCATCGGTGGCGGAGTGATCGGCGGCGGCTGGGCCGCGCGCTTCCTGCTGAACGGCTCCGATGTCGCGGTCTTCGACCCAGACCCGGAGGCCAAGCGCAAGATCAACGAGGTCATCGCCAATGCCCGCCGCGCCCTGCCCGCAATCTACGACAAGCCGCTGCCCGCCGAAGGGAAGCTGACCTTCTGCGACAGCCTGGAAGAGGCCGTGAGCGATGCGGACTACGTGCAGGAAAGCGTGCCCGAACGGCTGGACCTCAAGCACAAGATCCACGCCGCCATCAGTGAAGCCGCCCCTGCGGAAGCGGTCATCGGCTCCTCCACATCGGGCTTCAAACCGTCAGAGCTGAACGAAAAGGGCGCCCGGGCCCTCGTCGCGCATCCCTTCAACCCGGTCTACCTGCTGCCGCTGGTGGAACTGGTTGGCGATGCCGACGCCTGCGCGAAAGCCGCCGATCTGCTGCGCGCCGTGGGGATGTATCCCCTGACCGTGAAGAAGGAGATCGACGCCCATATCGCGGACCGCCTCCTGGAAGCGATCTGGCGCGAAAGCCTCTGGCTGGTGAAGGACGGCGTGGCCAGCACCGAGGATATCGACGAGGCGATCCGCATGGGCTTCGGCCTGCGGTTTGCCCAGATGGGCCTGTTCGAGACCTACCGGATCGCCGGGGGCGAAGCGGGCATGAAGCACTTCATGGCCCAGTTCGGTCCGGCGCTGTCCTGGCCCTGGACCAAGCTGATGGACGTGCCGGAGTTCAACGATGAGCTGGTCGATCTGATCGCCGGCCAGTCCGATGACCAGTCCGGCGCCCATTCGATCCGCGAGCTCGAGCGGATGCGCGATGACAACCTTGTCGGCATCCTGCGCGCGCTCAAGGTCAGCGACAGCGGCGCGGGCCGGGTGGTCGCCAACCACGAGGCCGGGCTTGCTGTCAGCGGTGAAAAAGAGGGCCTGCCAGTCACGCTGGATCGCCAGGTGCCGCCCTCCTGGACCGATTACAACGGCCACATGAACGAGACCTTCTATCTTGAGGCGGGCTCCAAGGCGACGGACGGGTTCATGGAGCTGATCGGAGCGGACAGCGCCTATATCGCCGGGGGCCTCAGCTACTTCACGGTGGAAAGCCATGTGTGTTATCTTGACGAGGTGCACGAGGGTGACCGCCTGAGTGCCACCAGCCAGCTGCTGTCGGGCAAGGGCAAGAAGATGCACCTGTTCCACCGCCTCTACCGGGGTGACGGTACCCTGGCCGCAACGGTGGAAACGCTGCTGCTGCACATGGACCTGAAGGCGCGGCGCAGCTGCCCGCCCGAAGGTGAGGTCGCCCGCAAGCTGGCCGACTTCGAAGCGGCCCATGCGGGCCACCCTGCCGACGGCGCCGGCCGTTTTGTCGGCGAACGTCCCGGCGATCGTTAACGGAGGCCGGTCAAAGGAATAACCAGAGGCTCGCTGCAATGAACACGATCCGCGCTACATGAGAGGCTCACGAGCCGCCTCGCAAGCGGAGCACCCCTAAACAAGACGGAAAAAACATGACCCAGATCCTGAAGTCCCTTGCCGCAAGCACCCGTAAAGCGGGCCTGTCCCGGCGCGAATTCATGACGCGTGCTTCGGCCGTCGGTATCGGCGCAGTCGCAGCCAGTTCGCTTTACGGCCGCATGGCGATGGCCCAGGAGCCGGTCAAGGGCGGCACGCTGCGCATGGGCCTTGGCGGCGGTTCCTCCACCACCTCGCTGGATCCGGCGCTGGCGGCAAGCCAGGTGCCCTTCCACATCATCCGCACCTTCGGGGAACAGCTGATCGAGGTGAACGCCGACGGCTCGCTGAACCCGCGCCTGGCCGAAAGCTTCGAGGCCTCCGAGGACGCAATGACCTGGCGCTTCAACATCCGTGAGGGCGTCACCTTCCATGATGGTCAGCCCCTGACACCCGAGGACGTGCGCCAGACCCTGCTGCGCCACTCGGACGAGGATTCCCAGTCCGGCGCGCTTGGCATCATGCGCGGCATCTCCGACATCCAGGTCGATGGCAATGCGGTGGTCATCACCGTGGACACCCCCACCGCCGACCTGCCCTACCTGCTGTCGGACTTCCACCTGGTCATCCAGCCGGGCGGCGGGCGCGAAGATCCCACCGCCGGCGTCGGCACCGGCGCCTACCGCATCGTGGCGGCGGAACCGGGCGTGCGCTACAGCTTCGAGAAATTCGAGGACTACTGGGACGAAAGCCGCGGCCACTTCGACACCATCGAGATGACGATCATCAACGATGCCACGGCCCGCAACGCCGCCCTGCAATCCGGCCAGGTCGACCTGGTCAACCAGGTGGCCCCCCGCGTCGCCACACTGCTGGACCGCGCGCCCAACATCACCGTGGACCACGTCGCCGGCCGCGGTCACTACGTCTTCATCATGCAGTGCGACCAAGCCCCCTTCGACAACAAGGACCTGCGCAACGCGCTGAAATACGCAATCAACCGCGAGGAAATGGTCGACAAGATCCTGCGCGGCTACGGCTCGGTCGGCAACGATTTCCCGATCAACGAGACCTACCCGCTGTTTGACGAGACCATCGAGCAGCGCAGCTACGATCCCGAGAAGGCCGCGGAGCTCTACAAAGCCTCCGGCCATGACGGCAGCCCGATCATCCTGCGCGTCGCCGAAACCGCCTTCCCCGGGGCCGTGGATGCCGCGCAGCTCTTCCAGCAAAGCGCGCAGGCCGCGGGCATCCCGCTGGAAATCAAGCGCGAGCCCGATGATGGCTACTGGTCCGACGTCTGGAACAAGGCACCTTTCTGCGCCTCTTACTGGGACGGCCGCCCGGTACAGGACCAGATGTACACCACCGCCTATCTCTCCACCGCGGACTGGAACGACACCAACTTCGACAACGCCGAGTTCGACGAGCTGCTGATCGCCGCCAAGGGCGAGCTGGACCAGGAAACGCGCAAGGAACAGTACAGCCAGATGGCGCAGATCCTGCGCGAAGAAGGCGGCCTGATCTGCCCGATGTTCAACGAGTTCGTCCAGGCCTACAGCACCGATGTGCAGGGCTGGGAAGAAAACGGCGTCTTCGAGCTGATGAATGGCCTGGCCCCGGTCAAGTGCTGGAAGGCCTGAGGCGCCCATGAACGCCGCAATCCTCAAGCTTGTGGCCCAACGCATTGCGTTGGGCCTCATGCTGATCTTCCTCGTGTCGATCCTTATCTTCGCGGGCACCCAGATGCTGCCGGGCGACGTGGCACAGGCCATCCTTGGCCAGTCCGCCACGCCCGAGGCCCTGGCCAACCTGCGCGCAGAGCTTGGTCTGAACGCGCCGGTGCACGAACGCTACCTCAGCTGGCTGGCCGGACTTCTGCACGGCGATCTGGGCACCTCGCTCAGCAACGGTCAGGACATCGGGAACGCCATTGCCGGGCGCCTGTCGAACACGCTGTTCCTGGCCGGTTGCGCCGCGCTGATTTCTGTCCCTCTGGCGATCATCCTGGGCCTCGTGTCGGTGCTTTACCGCAACCGCTGGCCGGACAAGCTGATCTCCACGGTTACGCTCGCCTCGATCTCGGTGCCCGAGTTCATGCTGAGCTACATCCTGATCTTCTACCTTGGCGTCCAACTGGGTTGGGCCCCGTCGGTCGCGATGATCAATCCGGGCATGCCCTTCCTTGACCGGCTGCACACCATCGCCCTGCCCGTCGCGGTGCTGGTGCTGGTGGTCCTGGCGCACATGATGCGCATGACCCGCGCCGCCCTGAGATCGGAAGACGTCGTGTAGGGA
>NZ_JAATOW010000051.1 GCF_011806405.1 Pseudooceanicola sp. HF7
GGTGCCGCGCGGCAGATCGGGCGAAATGGTCGAGGAATAAAGCGCCGCACCGCTGTCGCAGGCGACAAGGCCAAGGCAGTTCGGCCCGCAGACCGCCATGCCGTAGCGGCGGGCGATCTCGGCCACCCGGGCCTCCAGCGCGGCGCCCTCGGGACCGCTTTCGCCAAAGCCTGAGGCCAGGATGACGGCGCCGCGGGCGCCCATCCCTCCGGCCTCCTCCAGCGTCTCGGGGACCAGTTCGGCGCGCAGACCGATGACGACGCAATCGGGCGTGGCATCCATGGCAGACAGCGTGGGGAAGGCCTTCAGGCCGAAGACGTTCTCTGCCTTCGTATGCACCGGGATCACGCGGCCCGCGAAACCGAAGCGGGCCAGGTTCTTCATCACGTAGCCCGCAGAATTGCCGTCCCGCTCTGACGCGCCCACCACCGCGATGGTGGCGGGCGCGAAAAGGGCGGAGAGGTCCGCCCTGGCTCGGGGCTCAGTCGAGGCCACGGAAGGGCCCGTCGCGGTATTCCAGGTATTCCTTCAGCGTCATCTTGGCGAGCTTGCGCATCCATTCCTCGCCCTCGTCGGTCACGTGCAGACCGGCGATGGAGGTGATGTTGTAGTCGAACGAGGCCTGAAGACCGGCCACCATCTGTTGGTTGTTGATCGACTTCTTGGTGTATTTCAGCGCGGGCGTCGGCATCCGGGCCATCTTGCGCGCCAGGTTTTCGGCCCGCAGGGTCAGCTCCTCCGCCGGCACGACCTTGTTCACCAGCCGCATCTTGTCGGCTTCCTGGGCGTCGATGATGTCACCGGTGAACATCAGGTAGCGCACGTCGCGGGTGTGCAGCAGCCAGGGCATCATCAGCGCGGGCGGGCCGGAGTTGTGGCGCACCTCGGGCTCACCGAACTTGGCGTCATCGGCGGCGATGGCCAGGTCGCAGGACATCATCAGCTCCAGCGCGCCGGCCAGGCAGTAGCCATTGACGGCCGCGATGACGGGGATCGGCGCCTTCCAGATGTTCAGCAGCGCGGCGGCGTTCTCGGTCATGTCCTCGACCCAGAAGTCGAAATCGACGACGAAATCACCGCCCTGAAGGTCATATCCCGAGGAAAACGCGCGGCCCGCGCCGGTGATGATCAGGGCGTTGACCTCCGGGTCCGCGATGGCCTCCGCCAGGGCAGCGTCGATCTCGCGGATGCAGTCCTTGTTCATCGCGTTCAGCTTGTCGGGCCGGTTCAGCGTGATCGTGGCGAACTTGTCGTCGGGATCCTTGGTATAGAGGATCGTTTCGTAACTCATGGGATAACTCCTGTCGGGATGGCCCTTTGGACCTTTCATTGCGATTTTTTTGGGGCCGGAAGGGGCCCGGAACGGAAACGGGCGGCAGGTCGCCCCGCCGCCCGTCCCGGATCACTTGGCCGCCATGGCGACGGCGATGTCTGCCGCCAGGCGTGCATTGTTGCGCACAAGCGAGATATTGGCCTTCAGGCTGCGGCCCTCGCTCTTCTCGACGATGCGGGCCAGCAGGAAGGGGGTCAGGTCTTTGCGGGTGACGCCCTGGGCGTCGGCGGCGGCGATGGCCTCGTCGATGATGCCGTCGATCTCTGCGGGCGCCAGGGCGTCCTCTTCGGGGACCGGGTTGGCGATCAGCACGCCGGTGCCGGTGCCCAGGGCATCATGGGTGTCGATGGCGGCTGCCAGCTCGGCAGCCGTGTCCAGGCGGTGATCGGCGGGATAGCCGCTTTCGCGGGCGAAGAAGGCGGGGAAGGCATCGGTGCCAAAGGCGATGACGGGCACGCGGTTGGTTTCCAGCACTTCCAGCGTCTTGGGGATGTCGAGGATCGACTTCACCCCGGCGCAGACCACCGTCACTGGGGTGGCGCCCAGCTCGGTCAGGTCGGCGGAAACGTCCCAGCTGTGTTCGGCGCCGCGATGCACGCCGCCGACGCCGCCGGTGGCGAAGACGCGGATGCCGGCCAGCGCGGCCAGGCGCATGGTGGCCGAAACCGTGGTGCCGGCAGAGGCCTTGCGCACCATGGCGACGGCAAGGTCACGGCCAGAGGCCTTTACGCAGTCGGTGTCCTGGGCCAGCGCGTCCAGCTCGGCCTCGGTCAGGCCGATCTTGATCTCGCCCTTCACCACGGCGATCGTCGCCGGGATGGCACCGCGCGCGCGGATCTCGCCCTCGACCGCCAGGGCGGTTTCAAGGTTGGCCGGATAGGGCATGCCGTGGGTGATGATGGTGGATTCCAGCGCCACAACGGGGGCGCCATTGGTCAGGGCTTCGGCGACCTCGGGGGTGAAGGTCAGCATGTCGGGGGTCATTCTGCGGATACTCCGGTATCTGGGGAGGAAGCGGGATAGGGGGAAAGATCAGGCAGGCGATAGCGATGCTGATCCAGGAAGCTTTCGCTGAGGTCGGCGCGCACGGTGGTGGCGGTTTCGACGGTCAGCGCCGCCAGAAGCGCACCCGTGCGGGCGGCCTCCGGCAGGGGGGCGCCAGAAAGGATGGCGTGCAGCGTGCCGGCGATCATTGCGTCGCCCGCCCCGGTCACCTCGACCGGATGGGAGGGGACGGCAGAGACATGGGTGACGCCGGTGGCATCTGCCACGCAAAGCCCCTCGGTGCCGGCGGTGACCACGGCGCTTTCCGCGCCGCGGTCGCGCAGGGCGGCGGCGGCCTGGGCCGCACCGTCGCGCGTGGCGGGGTAGCTGCCTGAAAGATAGCCGTTCGCCTCGTCCAGGTTCATGAACAGCAGGCCGACCCCCGTAAGGTCACGGGGCAGGCGGCGCGCCTTGTGGGTGGAAACCGGGTCGATCGCCAGCATGTAACGGGCCCCGCGGCTGCGTTCGATCAGGGTGCTGATCGTCTCCATCGGCGGGTTGCAGTCCGAAAAGAGCAGCGTCGCGCTGGTCAGATGCGCACGCGCACGCTCCAGCCGGTCCGGGGTCAGCTCTTCAAAGATCTCCATGTCCGCAATGCCCAGGTCCAGGTTTCCCCCGGGCGAGAGGATGGCGCAATATTCGGCGGTCGAGCGATGCGCGGACATGGCCACCTGGCTGACATCCACACCGCGATCGCGCAGATGGCCCAACAGGTTGCGGCCCGTCTCATCGTCGCCGACGACGGACATGAAGCTGGTGTCATGTCCCAGAAGGGTCAGGTTTTCCAGTACGTTGCGCGCAACCCCTCCGTAGGAGTGAAAGCCCGTCGCGGGGTTCGACGTGCCCCGCACCAGCGGCTGAGAGGCGCGGAACTTCCGGTCCAGGACGGCGCCCCCCAGGCAGACCACGCGCTTGGGCGCAGGCAGCACGTAGCCCCGGCCCAGGATGTAGCCCTTGCGCGTCAGCGACACGATATGCGCCGCCACCGTGGAGCGGGCGATGTTCATCTGGTCCGCAGTCTCTTGCTGTCCGGCGAAGGGGTTCTGCGTGATGTACTTGAGAATTGCCGCCTCAAGAGGCGAAAGGTCATCCATGGCGATTTTTCCTTGAGGCCTCCTTTATTTCTCTAGACAACATCTGTTTTGGTCGTCAACAGTTGTTTTGTTGCGTAACGTAAACTTGGCCGGGGGCCTTTTTTACGGGCGCAGAAGGCGCCCCGTCCTGAAGGGCTGCCGACAGGATGAGGAGAATTCCCATGGCTGCCGACACGATTGACATGATCCCGGTTGTCGACATTTCCGATTTCATCGCGGGGGGTGCCGGCGCGTCCGGCGTGGTCGAAAAGATACGCTCTGCGGCAACGGAAAGCGGCTTTTTCCTGGTGACGGGACACGGCGTCGATCCTGCCGTGACCAAGCGCCTCTATGATCTGGCCTATGCCTTCTTCGATGAGCCGCAGGACTGGAAGGCCGGCATCGGGCGTGAGCGCGACCTTGACGGCGGACTGGCCTTCGCCCCGATGAAGGAAGAGGCGCTGGCTGGCACGCTGGGGCTGAAGACACCCGGTGACTTGAAGGAAAGCCTGAATTTCGGACCCCGCCTGGCGGGCGGCGCCTGGCCGGATCGCCCCGAGGGACTGGAGGCGGCCTTCCGCGACTACTTCACGGAGATGGAGGTCCTGGCCGGCCACCTGCGCCGGATCTTCTGCAGCGCAATCGGGCTGGCCCCGGATTTCTTCGAGAAGGACTTTGAAAACCACCTCTCGGCGCTGCGGGTCATCAATTACCCCGAACAGAGCGAACCGCCCGAAGAGGGCCAGCTGCGCGCGGGCGAACATACCGATTACGGCTTCATGACCATCCTGCGCTCGGAGGCCAGCGCGGGCGGGCTCCAGGTGCGCCGCCGCGACGGCGTCTGGCTGGATGCGCCCAATATCGAAGGGGCCTATGTGGTCAACATCGGCGATGCCTTCATGCGCTGGTCCAATGACGAATGGGTCAGCACCCCGCACCGCGTGGCCAACCCGCCCTCGGGCTTCCATGGCACGGCGCGGCGCCAGTCGATCCCCTTCTTCCTGAACCCTTCGGCGGAGACGATGATCGAATGCCTGCCGCCCTTTGCCGGTGAGGGGGCGAAGTACGATCCCATCAGTTTCGCCGATTACATCGCGCTGAAGACAAGCCAGGCCTTCGGCGGCTGAGCACGTTCCGGGCCCCTCGGGGCCCGTCAGGGGAGTGCCGTCAGCGGCGATCCCTTTCGGCACCGGGCAAAAGATCCGGGCCGTTTCTGTCCATCGCGACATTCAACACGGAGAAGAAGATGACCCTTACCAGACGGCAAACCCTTGGTGGCATAAGCGCCCTTGGCCTCAGCGCCTTCCTGCCCCGCTATGCCTATTCCCAGAACAGCGAAACCCTGGTCGTCCCCACCCTGGGCGGCGTCTGGGAGCAGTTCTGGCGCGAGAACATCGCCCCCGCCTTTACCGAGGCGACCGGCGCCAACGTGACGCTGGATGTCGGCAACGGCCGCGTCTTCGGTGCCAACCTGCGCGCCGCCGGCGTGGAAGAGCCGCCCTATTCCATCGTCATGACGAACGAGGTCTACGCCCAGGCCCTGCGCAAGGAAGGCTTCTTCGAAAAGCTCGACCTTGAGAAGATCCCGAATTACGCCGATCTCTACCCGATCGCCAAGACAGCCGAAGGCTATGGTATCGTGGGCACCTATTCCCCGATCGGCATCGGCTACCGCACGGACATGGTCCCGGCGCCCTCTGCCTGGAAGGACCTGTGGAACGATGACTACAAGGGGCTGATCGGCCTCTACAACTTTGCCAACTCTGCCGGCAAGATGACCCTGTTGCTGGCCTCCAAGATCTTCGGTGAAGACCAGTACGACAGTGACGCGGGCTTCAAGGCGCTGGCGGACCTGGGCCAGGTCATCCAGGTGGATTTCAACCTGTCCACCGCCATGGCCAGCGGAGAGATCGCCATCGCGCCCTTCGACTTCGCAGAGATCGTGCGCCTGAAGAAACAGGGCCTGCCGGTGGATTACGTGATCCCCGAAGAAGGCGTGATCGCCTTCGATCAGACGATGAACATCCTGGCCAACGCCCCAAACAAGGACCTGGCCTATGCCTACATCAATTTCCTGATCTCGCCAGAGATCCAGGAAATGCTGATGAAGCAGTTCTACACCTCTCCCACCAACTCCAAGGTCATCGTGCCCGAAGAGCTGACGCCCGAGGTGCCGATTTCCGGCGAAGCGATGTCCGAGATCCTGCAATGGGACTGGGCCTACGTGAACGAGAACCAGTCGGCGCTGTCCGAACGCTGGGCCAAGGAAGTCGGCTGAGGCCGCTCCCGACAGATTGGTAACATTGCGACGGGGCCGCCAGTGCGCGGCCCTGTCCGCCCAATGGTGCGAACAGGACTGCGAAGAATATGACCGAAGTTAGGTTGAACCGGCTCACCAAGATCTACGCGGGCGGGAAACCGGCGGTAGATGCGATTTCCCTCGATATTCCCACGGGGCAGTTCGTCTCTCTCCTTGGGCCCTCGGGCTGCGGCAAGACGACGACCCTCAAGATGCTGGCTGGCTTCGAGGACGTGACCAGCGGCGATATCACCTTTGACGGGCAGGACGTGGTGCGCGTCCCGGCCGAGGATCGCGATATCGGCATGGTGTTCCAGAACTATGCGCTGTTTCCGCATATGACCGTGCATCAGAACCTGGCCTTCGGGCTGGAGATGCGCAAGATCGCCAGGCCAGAGATCCAGCGCCGCGTGCAGGCCACGCTGGAGATGGTGCAGCTCGATCACCTGGCAGACCGCTACCCGGCGCAGCTTTCAGGCGGGCAACAGCAGCGCGTCGCCATCGGCCGGGCCCTCACGATCGAGCCGCGCATCCTGCTTTTGGACGAACCGCTTGCCAACCTCGATGCCAAGCTGCGCGAGGAAATGCGCGTCTTCATCCGGGATCTGCAAAAGCGTGTCGGAATCACCACGATCTACGTCACCCACGACCAGGCAGAGGCGATGACCATGTCCGATATCGTGGTGGTCATGTTCGACGGCCATATCGCCCAGGCCGGCGCCCCGCGTGACATCTACGAGACCCCGAAGACCGCTAAGGTCGCGGGTTTTGTCGGCCAGGTGAACCTGATTGAGGCCCATGTGGATCCCGATCACCCCGGCCATGCCGCCACCCCCTTCGGCCCCGTGCCGGTCACCGCGCCGGGCGTGGGCGAAACCGTGACCCTGGCCCTGCGCCCCGAGGCCATCGACATCGCCCCCGCAGGCGCCCCGGGCACCCCGGCGACCATCGAACGGGTGCAGTATTCCGGCGCCATCGTCGACTACACCCTGCGCTTTGCCGACGGCACGGCGATGGAGGTGAAGACGATCCCGCGCCATCCCTTCGCCATTGGCGACGCAGTCAGCCTCTCGGTGGACCTGGCGCGCTTCCGCCAGCTGGAACGGGAGTATTGAGATGACGCAGCGCAAGACCTTCCTGCTGCTGCTGCCCGCCGGTGTCCTTCTGGTCGTCTTCCTGGCGATCCCCTATGTCAGCGTCTTCATTTCGGCCTTCCGGGTGCCGGGACAGGGCACGCCCTACGGGGATGGCTACACCCTTGCCAACTTCACCCGCATCCTGGGCGATTGGTTCTATCTGGGGCAGGCCGTGAACACGATGCTGATCGGGGCGGTGACCACGCTGGCCACGTTGGTGATCGGCCTGCCGGTGGCCTTCCAGCTGGCCCGGCCCGACCTGAAGCTGCGTGGGCTGTTCTACGGGATCGTGCTGTCGCCGCTGCTGGTGGGGATCGTGATCCGCTCCTATGGCTGGACCATCCTGCTGGGCAACAACGGCGTCATCAACCGCACCCTGCGCGGTTGGGGCTGGATCGATGGGCCGCTGCCGCTGATGTACAACACGCTGGGCATCGTCATCGCGCTGACCCATGTCTTCCTGCCCTTCATGATCCTGCCGATCATGGCGGCCGTGCAGGGCATCGATCCCTCCGTTGCCTCTGCCGCCCGTTCGCTGGGCGCGCGCCGTCCCACGGTGATCCGCCGGGTGCTGCTACCCCTGGCCATGCCGGGCATCCAGTCGGGCTGCATCCTGGTCTTCGTGCTGGCGCTCTCCTCTTACGTGACGCCGGCGCTGATCGGCGGGCTGCGGGTCAAGACCACCGCCGTCACCGTCGTGGATGCGATGATCGACACCTTCCAGTGGCCCTTCGGCGCGGCGCTCGCGCTGACGCTCTCCGTCCTTGGAGGGGCCTCCGTGCTGATCTTCGCCCGCCTCACCCGCATGAAGTGGAAATGACCATGGGCCGCAACATCCTCAACATCTACTGCCTGGCCGTCTATGCCTTCCTGCTGGCGCCGATCTTCGTGGTCGTCGGGGCCTCCTTCAACGCGGGGGAATTCCTGACCTTCCCGCCGCAGGGGCTGTCCCTGCGCTGGTATTTCACCTTCTTCGAGAACGAGGTCTTCCTGCGCGCCATCGGCACATCGCTGTGGATCGCGGCGGTGGCCACGGTCTTTTCCGTCGTCATCGGGACCATGGCGGCGATCTACTACGTGAACTTCGCGGGCCGCTACAAGGAAGCGGTGCGGGTGGCTGCCCTGTCGCCGCTCCTGCTGCCGGAGATTCTGACAGCCATCGCGCTGCTCTTCTTCCTCTATGACATCGGCATCGGCACGAAGACCATGTTCGGGCTGCTGGTCGGCCACGTTCTGATGACGCTGCCCTTTGTCTTCATGAACGTCTCCGCCTCGCTGGAATCCTATGACACGGATTGGTCCATGGCGGCCCGCTCGCTTGGCGCGCGCCCCTGGACGCGGTTCCGCCGGATCATGCTGCCGCTGATCAAGCCGGGGATGATCGGCGGCGCGCTGTTCAGCTTCGTCATCAGCTTCGATATCTTCACGATCTCGCTGCTGCTGAAATCCATCGGCACGGCGACCCTGCCGATCCAGCTCTTCGACTACCTCAAGACCAACTACACGCCAGAGGCCGCTGCCGTCTCCACCCTGTCGATCGTGGCGACGATCACCGTGGTCGTCATCGTGGAAAAGGTCATCGGGCTGAAGATGCACAAGTTCTGAACGACAGCAGCCGGAAAAGCAAAAAGGCCGAAGCATCGCTTCGGCCTTTGTCTGGTCTCTGGACCCCGCACAAAGGCAGGGCTTTCTGGATCAGGCCGCCAGGCCCTTCGATCCGATATCCAGGAATTTCTTGCGGCGCGCGGCGATCAGCTGTTTCCGGTCTTGTCCGTCCATCTCTTCCAGCATGGTGGTCAGCGACTTGCCGACCGATGCCATGGCGACCTTGGCCGCACGATGGGCGCCGCCCAGCGGCTCTGCGATGATCCGGTCGATCACGCCCAGGGCGTAAAGGTCCTGCGCCGTCACGCGCATGGCCTCGGCGGCTTCGCGCATCTTCTCCGCGTTCTTCCACAGGATGGAGGCACAGCCCTCGGGCGAGATCACGGAGTAGACGGAATGCTCCAGCATCGCGACCTTGTTGGCCGCCGCGATCGCAACCGCGCCACCTGACCCGCCCTCGCCGATGACGACAGAGATCATGGGAACGCCGATCTGCAGGCATTTCTCGGTCGAGCGCGCGATGGCCTCGGACTGGCCGCGCTCTTCCGCGCCCTTGCCGGGATAGGCCCCGGCGGTATCCACCAGCGTGATGACCGGCAGGTTGAACCGGTCCGCGATGTCCATCAGGCGGATCGCCTTGCGGTAGCCCTCGGGGCGCGCCATGCCGAAGTTGCGCTCAAGCCGCGACTTGGTGTCATTGCCCTTCTCATGGCCGATCACCATGACCGGGCGATCGCCCAGCCGGGCCAGCCCGCCCATCACGGCGTGGTCGTCGGCAAAGTTCCGGTCCCCGGCCAGCGGAGTGTACTCGGTGAACAATGCCTCGATGTAATCCTGGCAATGGGGGCGGTCGGGGTGCCGCGCCACCTGGCATTTCCGCCAGGGCGTCAGCTTGGCGTAGAGATCTTTCAGCATCTCCGCGGCCTTCTTGTCGAGCGCCGCCGCCTCGTCTTCGATATCCATCTCCTCGTTCTGTCGCGCCATGGCGCGCAGTTCTTCGGCCTTGCCTTCAATCTCGGCCAGGGGACGTTCGAAATCGAGATAATTGGTCATCAGGGACTCCCGCTACGATTGGGCGTTATATGAAGGTGACGGGCCGCGGATGCAATAAGGCAAGATTTGCCGGGCCCAAAGATGGCAAGGATTGGGCGCAAAAGGGGGAGGAAGGGGATGAAAGGGCCCTATGAGGCACGCTTGGCGCGCGTCTACGATCACATCCTGTCCCACCCGGACGGGGATCTCTCTCCAGAGGCGCTGGCCAGGGTCGCGGGGATGGGCCGGTGTCACTGGGACCGCGTCTTCGGCGCCATGACGGGCGAAACCAGCGCCCAGGCGGTGCGGCGGCTCAGGATGCACCTGGCGGCCTGCTGGCTGGTGCAGGGCACCCGCCCCCTGGCGGAGATCGCGCAAGAGGTCGGCTATCCCGATCCCGAGCGTTTCCTGCGCGCCTTTTTCGCGCAATATGGCTTCAGCCCGGCCCAGTTTCGCATGGCCCCGCCATTCCGCCCCCTTGTCCGCCATCCCCGCAAAACCCTCAGTCAGGATCCCGCCGCCATGTATGATGTCACTCTTGTCCAATGCCCCACCCGCCGCCTGGCCGGCCTTGCCCACAGGGGCAGCTATATGCAGATCAACCAGGCCTTTGCCCGGGTTTCGACGATCCTGGGAGAGCATCAGCTTTTCCCGACGGCGGGGCCCATGGTCGGGATCTTCTACGATGCGCCCGGCTCCGTCCCAGAGGCGGACCTGCGCAGTTTCGCCGCCTTTGAACTGCCAGCCGAAACGCCTTTGCCCGCGGGGCTTGAAGAACGCGCGTTGCCGGCGGGCCAAGAGGCCCTGTTGTTGTTCAAGGGTTCCTACACCGGCCTGCCACAGGCCTATGACCATCTCTTCGGAACCTGGTTGCCGGCCTCCGGGCGCGAACCCAATGAGGCACCGTCGTATGAGGTCTACCTCAATTCGCCCCTCGATACCGCGCCGGACCAGCTGCTGACAGAGATTCACCTGCCGCTGAAACCCGCCTGAGGGCCAGCTTCAGTTCAGGAAGACCGGATAGAGCGACAGCACCAGCAGGATGGCCATGGTCCAGTTGAAGGCCCGCAGACGCGCCGGGTTGCGCAGCAGGCGCTGGACCTGCTGGCCCACGACCACCCAAAGGCTCAGGCAGGGCAGGCAGACGGCGGCGAAACAGGCGGCAATGATCGCCACGCTCAGAACGGCGCGATCCGGGGCGTAAAGCGTGATGGCCGTCAGCGCCATGCTCCAGGCCTTGGGGTTCACCCACTGGAAGCCCGCCGCCTGAAGGAAGCTGATCGGGCGAGCGCCCTCCTGCGCGGCGCCTTTGGGCGGGGCGGCATTGGCGACCTTCCAGGCGAGGTACAGCAGGTAGACCACGCAGCCCAGGGTCAGGGCGGTGCGCACCGCCGGGAAGACCTCGAAGACCTGCATCATCCCAAGGCCGACCAGCAGGACCATCACCCCGAAGCCCAGGGCGATGCCGACCATGTGCGGCAGGGTGCGCCGGTAGCCGAAGTTCACACCAGAGGCCATGACCATCAGGTTGTTCGGCCCCGGCGTGATCGTGGACACCAGGCAAAAGGCCATCAGGGCGGTGAGAACGGAAAACGGCATCAGGGCTCCAATCGGTCGCTAGATCGCAACCTTATGCGACCAAACGTGGCCAGTTGTTGCAATTTCGTGGGGCAGGCGACAGAGTTTGCAACAAATGCCCAAGATTGATGCCATCAACCAGAAGATATTGCGCGAGCTGTCGCGCAACGGCCGGATCTCGAATCTCGACCTGGCCGAACGGGCCGGCCTGTCGCCCTCTGCCTGCCTGCGCCGCGTGCAGGAGCTTGAGCGCAGCGGCGTGATACGTGGCTACCGCGCCGTCATGGATCCGGAGGCCATGGGGCAGGGCTTCCTGGCCTATGTCTCCGTCGGGCTCAGCGAACATACGAAGGCGGCGCAGCTGGGCTTTGAAAAGGCGATGTCCCAGGCGCCCGAGGTCCGCGAATGCCACAATATCACCGGCTCACGCGAATACCTGCTGCGGGTCGAGGTGGCGGACCTTGCCGCCTACAAGCGCTTCCATACGGATGTGCTGGGCACCCTGCCGCAGGTGAATGCCCTGACCACCTACGTGGTCATGGGCACGCCGAAGGATGAAAGGACCTAACCGCAGTAGCCGGCCTGTTCGCCGATGGCCGCGCCGGCCCCGGTCAGATCCACCGGCAGGCTCTGCCCCTGGATGTTCAGCCAGTTACCCCGGCGCAGCACGGTCAGGAAGTCGCTCTCTGCCTTGGCGCTGGGGAATTGTACCCGGTAGGAATGGAAGGTGCCTTTCAGGATCTGCGTATCCTCTGTCGGACCAGTGTAATCCAGCAGGTAGGCGCCCTGCAGATCGTCGATCTGGAACACCGCCCGGGCCACGTAGGGCTTGTCCCCGCGCGGGGTCCGGCCTTCGACGGCGGGCAGTTTTTCCGGGAAGGAAACGCGGACAGAGCGTGTCCCGTTCGGTTCACAGCGAATCGAGAAATACTCGCCCTTCGCGGCGCGCTCCTGGGTCAGGTAGCTCAGCAGGCCGTTCTTGTCGGCTTCCTTGCTCTGGAACCAGCTTCCGTTGAAGACCTTGGCGATTTCGTTTTCCACGGTCTGCTGCGCGGTGGCGGGCAGGGCCAGACCAAGCAGCATCGCAAGGCCAAGGGCGGGACGGGTCAGGGGTGTGCTCAGGGGGGCAAGACGCATGACGGGGCAGTTCTCCGGGTCGCGTGGGCATTTGTTTCAAGGGGAAACTGGCGCGTTTGCCGGATATTGCCAAGGGCTTCGGCGGGGTTTTGCCTCGCCGCGCGGCAATGCGCCTGCGCAGGGTGGGGCAAGGGCGCCTTCAAACCATGGGGCAGGACGAAACGTATCCGTATGGCGCGATTGCGGCGCGCGCAGTCCTGACCGGAATGGGGGACGTAAAAAAGCGCCCGCGAGTCCTCCTCACGCGGGCGCTTTGCCGAACGTGCCAGCGTGGTTTTCACACACCCGTGGCGATCAGCTCGGCCTGTTTCACGACAACTTGTGCCTGCTTTATCGATGCAATGTCAACTAGTCTTCCCTTGTATACCGTCGCGCCGGCACCGCTGGCCTGGGCATCTTCCATCGCCTGCAGGATGGCGCGGGCCTCTGCCACGGCCTCTTCGGACGGCGTGAAGACCTCGTTCGCCAGGGCGATCTGCTTGGGGTGGATGGCCCATTTCCCGACCATGCCCAGCACGGCGGACCGGTGCGCCTGCGCGCGGTAGCCGTCATCGTCAGAGAAGTCGCCGAAAGGCCCGTCCACCGGCAGAAGCCCGTGGGTGCGGCAGGCGGCGACGATGGCGGTTTGCGCCCAATGCCATGGATCTGGCCAGTATTTCTGCCCCTCACGCAACATGTAGTAGTTTTCCTGGGTGCCGCCGATGCCGGTGGTCTGCATCCCCATGGAGGCCGCGAAATCTGCTGCGCCCAGGCTCATGGCCTGCATCCGGGGTGAGGCCGCCGCTATCTCTTCCACGTGGCACAGGCCCGCGGCACTTTCGATGATGACCTCGAAGCCGATGCGCTTGCTGCGCCCCCGGGCGGCCTCGATGGCGGTGACCAGCGCGTCCACCGCGTAGATATCCGCCGCGCAGCCGACCTTGGGAATCATGATCTGGTCCAGCCGATCAGAGCAGTTTTCCAGAAGGTCGACCACGTCGCGGTACCACCAGGGCGTATCCAGAGAGTTGATTCGCACCGACAGCGTCTTGGCGCCCCAGTCATGGGCACCGATCGCCTCGATCACGTTGGCGCGTGCCGTGGCCTTGTCTTCCGGCGCAACCGAATCCTCCAGGTCAAGGTTGATCACATCGGCAGCCGAGGCCGCCATCTTCGCGAAGAGATTCGTGTTGGAGCCCGGACCAAAGAGCTGGCAGCGGTTCGGACGGGCCGGGGGCTGAGGCTGGATCTGGAAGGACATGGGGTCTCCGGGTAATGAAGTTGCGCTAGATTGCGGTATTATTGTTATGAAGTTGCGCGCTGGTTCGCAAGTCGTTTTTGCGCTGCAGCATCCCTGTTGCGGGGCAGCGAAAGGATCTTCGAAAAGGCGCGCTGAAATTCGAGGAACCTCCCCCAAATCAACCTGGCGGCGCGCAATTCGCAAGCACCTTGATGCAAGGTCGTTGCATTGTGGAAAAAACCATTCATGGGAGTGAACCTACATGATCGAGACCCCCTATCTGCTCTTCCTCGGCGATGCACCGGACCCTCTGGCGGCCAAGGTTGCCCAGGGGATCAAGGACTGGCGCCCGGACAATTGCGTCGGCCAGTTCCGCATGGACGGCTGCAAGGCGGACATGAAACTGCCCGACATGACCCTGGCAGAGGCCAAGGCGGCCGGCGCCAAGACCCTGGTGATCGGCGTGGCCAACCGGGGCGGGATGATTTCCCAAGCCTGGAAGAAGGTGCTGATCGAGGCGCTGGAAGAAGGCTTCGACATTGCCTCCGGCCTGCACAACCTGCTGCGCAACGAAGCGGACCTGAAGGCCGTGGCCGAATCCACCGGCCGCACCCTGCATGACGTGCGCATTCCCTCCGTCCAGTACCCGATCGCCAATGGCAAGAAACGGACCGGCAAGCGCTGCCTGGCCGTGGGCACCGATTGCTCTGTCGGCAAGATGTACACCGCGCTCTGCATGGACAAGGAAATGAAGGAACGCGGGCTGAAATCCAGCTTCCGCGCCACCGGCCAGACCGGGATCCTGATCACCGGTGACGGCGTGCCGCTGGACGCGGTGATCGCGGACTTCATGGCCGGCTCCATCGAGTACCTGACGCCCGACAATGACGACGACCACTGGGACATGATCGAAGGGCAGGGCAGTCTGTTCCACGCCTCCTACTCCGGCGTGACCATGGCCCTGGTGCACGGCGGCCAGCCGGATGCGCTGGTGATCTGCCATGAGCCGACCCGCGATCACATGCGCGGCCTGCCGGAATACAAGCTGCCCTCGCTCCAGCAGGTGCAGGACGTGGCGATGACCCTGGCCTCCTGGGTGAACCCCGACGTCAAGGTCGTGGGGATCTCCGTCAACACCCAGCACATGTCCGAAGAGGAGGCGCGCGCCTACCTTGCAAAGGTCGAGGAAGAGATGGGCCTGCCCGCCACCGACCCCTACCGCTATGGCGCGGATAAGCTGGTCGACGCGCTGGTCGCGCTCGGCTGACCACCCTTGATGTCCCGCCCGGGGGCCGGCCTTTCGCAGGCCTCCGGCGGGAGTTTTCTGGCAAGAAGAAAGGAGCGGTCCCGATGAAGATCGAGGTGACGCGCGATGTCTTTCCGCTGGCGCAGGTGTTCCGGATCAGCCGGGGCGCGCGGACCGAGGCCGAGGTCCTGACCGTCACGCTGAGCGATGGTGACCACGTAGGCCGGGGCGAATGCGTGCCTTATGCCCGCTACAACGAGACCCTGGCTTCCGTCGAGGCCGAGATTGCCGCCCTGCCGCGCGACATCACGCGCAAGGGCCTGCAGGAGCTCATGGAGGCGGGCGCGGCGCGCAATGCCGTGGATTGCGCCCTGTGGGATCTGGAGGCGAAGAAGGCGGGCAAACGGGTCTGGGAACTGGCCGGTCTGCCGGCGCCCAAGCCCGAGGTAACCGCCTATACGCTGTCGCTCGACGAGCCCGCTGCCATGCAGGCCCAGGCAGAGAAGAACGCCTGGCGGCCGCTGCTGAAGATCAAGCTTGGCACGCCGGATGACATGCCCCGGCTTGAGGCCGTGCGCCGCGGGGCGCCGAATTCCAGGATTATCATCGATGCCAACGAAGGCTGGTCGGCCGAGGTCTATGCCGATCTGTCCTCGCACCTGGTGCGGCTTGGCGTGGCGCTGGTGGAGCAGCCCCTTCCGGCGGGTCTGGACGATGCGCTGATCGGCCTGGACCGTCCGGTGCCCGTCTGTGCCGACGAAAGCTGCCATGACCGTGCCAGCCTGCCCGACCTGAAGGGCAAGTACGACGTGGTGAACATCAAGCTGGACAAGACCGGCGGCCTGACCGAGGCCCTGGCCCTGCGCGAGGCCGCCCTGGCCGAGGGGTATGACATCATGGTCGGCTGCATGGTGGGGTCCTCCCTGGCCATGGCGCCGGCGGTGCTGGTGGCCCAGGGCGGGCTGATCACCGACCTCGATGGCCCGCTTCTGTTGGCCGAGGACCGCGATCATGCGCTGACCTTCGACGAATCGGGCGTGCACCCCGCCGAACCGGCTCTTTGGGGGTGAGCCCCGGTCCGGACCGCAACGCGGTCCGGTGAACCGTCCAGTGGACGGTTCAAGGGGCGAACGGGCGGAGCCCCGGCAATGCCGCGGTTCAGCGCAACGCCCGGCAAGGGCTGGAGCCCCGGCAAGTCCGCGGTCCGGCGCATCGCCGGGAGGACGGGCCGAGGAGCGCACCGACTATGACCGGGCAGCTCTGGCGCCCGGCAAGGGCTCCGGCGCGTGGCGTTGACAGGCATGTCGGCACGGGTATTGATCGCGCCGAGGCGGCAGGGCCGGATCATGCCTTGCGGCAGAGGCCGCGCTTGGCGCGGCGCGATGACAGGCGGAAAACTGGGTTTTGCAGGATGCAAACGAGCAAAGGAGCAGCGGTATGAGAACCGTCTACGTAAACGGGGAGTATCTCCCGGAAAATGAAGCCAAGGTCTCGATCTTCGACCGCGGTTTCCTGATGGCCGATGGCGTCTACGAGGTGACCAGCGTGCTGGGCGGCAAGCTGATCGATTTCGACGGTCACGCGGTGCGGCTGGAACGCTCCCTGAAAGAGCTGGACATGGCGCCGGCCTGCACCAAGGAAGAGCTTCTGGCGATACACCGCGAGCTGGTCGCCAAAAACGAGATCACCGATGGCCTCGTCTACCTGCAGATTACCCGCGGCGCGCCGGGCGACCGGGATTTCGCCTTCCCGGATCCCGACACCACGCCCTCCACCATCGTGCTCTTCACCCAGAGCAAGCCGGGCCTGGCCAACAGCCCCGCTGCGAAGGTCGGCATGAAGGTGATCTCGATCCCCGATATCCGCTGGCACCGCCGCGACATCAAGACCGTGCAGCTGCTCTACCCCTCCATGGGCAAGATGATGGCCAAGAAGGCCGGCTGCGACGATGCCTGGATGATCGAGGACGGCTTCGTGACCGAGGGCACCTCGAACAACGCCTATATCGTCAAGAACGGCAAGATCATCACGCGTGAGCTTTCCAACGACATCCTGCACGGGATCACCCGCGCCGCCGTGCTGCGCTTCGCCAAGGAAGCCCAGATGGAAGTGGAGGAACGCAACTTCACCATCGAGGAAGCGAAAGAGGCCGATGAAGCCTTCGTCACCTCCGCCTCTTCCTTCGTCATGCCGGTGGTGGAAATCGACGGCGTGACGCTGGGCGATGGCACGCCGGGCAGCGTGGCCCCGCGCCTGCGGGAAATCTACCTGGAAGAAAGCCTGAAGAAGGCGATCTGAGCCCCTTGGGCAGACCGGAATTGCAAAAGGCCCGGGGCGCGATCCCCGGGCCTTTTCTTTCACTGGCGCGTCGCCGGTTATTTCTTGCTGTCCTTGTCCAGAACGTTTTCCTTGAAGGATGTCTCGAAGCTGGCCTTCTGGCTGTCCGTGGCCTCTGTCTGGTGCATGGCCTTCCAGTCCTCGAAGGGCATGCCGTAGAAGATCTCGCGCGCTTCGTCCTTGCCGATCTCGATGCCGCGCTCCGCGGCGGCCTCGCCGTACCAGCGGCTCAGGCAATTGCGGCAGAAACCGGCCAGGTTCATCAGGTCGATGTTCTGAACCTCGGGGCGGTCCTCCAGCAGGTGCTGGCGCAACCGGCGAAAGGCGGCGGCTTCCAGTTCGATGCGGGTCTGCTCATCCATGGCGGCTCTTCCTTATCTTGGGTCAGTTGCAGGGATACTTGGAGATCAGCGCATCCGACACCAGCGCGGCCGCCGGCAGCCTGGCGGCCTCGGGCTTGCCGGCCGCAAAGTCGATGACCACGCCGGGCAGGGTGTTGATGTCCGTGCCTGTGGGCAGGCAATAGCCTAGGGTTGCGGGGATCCGGCGCTGGATCGCGGGGGCCTCGGGCGTGCTGTCCTCTTCAACCGAGAGGGCCCGGCTGACGCCCAGGCCGGAGCCTTCGATGATCCCGATCAGGTAGCCGATGCAGAACCCCCGGGATCCGGCATCCGCACTGGTGCACAGGTCAAGGAATTGCTGGCCGGGGAATTGCTGTGCCTGGGCCGGGGCGGCGGCGCTCAGCAGCAGGGCCATCGGCGCGAACGCCATTCTCTTCATTGGGGAAGCTCCAGTGTGTCTCTTGGCGGCGTGGGAGTGTCGCGGCCACCCTAGGCGGGGCACTTCCCAGCGACAAGGCGAAGCCCATCACAGCTGCGTTTCAGCCAGGACCTCGCTCAGGATCGGGGCCAGGCGCGCCGCCCAGGCCTGCTGGTCGGGCGCATCCCGGATCAGGTCGTTGCGCAGCTCCACCAGGGCGTTGGGGCGGCCATGAAGGATGGCATGGCGTTCCACCGCATCGCCCGGCAGATGGCCGCCGTAGGGTTCGTTCGCGCCGATGCACAGGTCCGGCTCCTGCTCCAGCCGGGTGATCAGCGGGCGGGTCAGGCGTTCATCCGCGGCATAGAGGATCCCCACCTGCCAGGGCCGGGGCGGGCGCCCCTTGAGCTGCGGGGTGAAGGAATGGATCGACAGAAGCACCGTATCGGCGCGCCGGGCGGCCAGCGCGGCCAGGGCCGCGTGATAGGGGCGGTAGCAGTGCTCCAGCCGCTCTTCCAGCTCCGCCGGGCCGGCGTGGCGGTTGCCGGGGGTAATGGTGCCGTCCTAGAGCTTCATCAGAAGCGTCGGATCGTCTTCGCCCCGGTTCGGATCGATCACCAGCCGCGAGAAATTGGACAGGATGACGGGGCTGTCCAGCGCCTCTCCCAGGGCGCGGGCCACGCCGGCAGCGCCTATATCATAGGCGATATGCCGGCCCATCTCGCTTTCCGGCAGCCCCAGGCTGCCACCCTGCACGAAATCGGGCACCGTATTGGCAGCATGGTCACAGGTCACAAGCCATCTGCCGGCCCGCTCTTCCCCGATGATCTGATAGGGGCGATAAGTCATCAAGATGTCATCTCCTTGGATCAAGGCTTGGCATTGGCATCGGTGACACAGCGCAATAGGATGCATGTGAACGCTAACATCCGGCCCAAACGGGCGCGATAGCAGGGGATGACCTTAATGATACGCAAGCGCAATACCAAAATCGTCGCCACTCTGGGGCCCTCGTCCTCTGATTACGAGACGATCCGCGCGCTGCATGAAGCGGGCGCGGATGTGTTCCGGCTCAACATGTCTCATGGCTCTCATGACGAGATCCGCGAACGCCACCGCATCATCCGCCAGATCGAACGGGACCTCGATGGGACCATCGGCATCCTGGCCGACCTCCAGGGGCCGAAGCTGCGCGTCGGCACGTTCCGCAATGACGAGGGCGAGGATATCGCCGAAGGCGACAGCTTCCGGCTCGACCTCGACGATACGCCGGGTGACGCCACCCGCGTGAACCTGCCCCACCCTGAGATCTTCGCGGCGCTTGAGCCGGGATCGAGCCTGCTGGTCAACGACGGCAAGATCCGCCTTGAGGTCAAGGAATGCGGCGCCGATTTCGCCGATTGCGAAGTTACCGTCGGCGGGCGCATCTCCAACCGCAAGGGCGTGAACGTCCCGGACGTGGTGCTGCCGCTGGCCGCGCTTTCCGAAAAGGACCGCAAGGACCTGGAGTTCGTCTGCCAGCTGGGCGTCGACTGGGTCGCGCTCTCCTTCGTGCAGCGTCCCGAGGACATGCATGAAGCCCGCCGCCTGGTCGATGGCCGCGCCGCCGTTCTGGCCAAGATCGAAAAGCCCGCCGCGGTGAAGGCCTATGACGATATCCTCGCGGTGTCCGACGGCATCATGGTGGCCCGTGGCGACCTGGGCGTGGAAATGCCCGTGCACTCCGTGCCGCCAATCCAGAAGCGCCTGATCCGCAAGGCCCGTGCTGCGGCCAAGCCGGTGATCGTGGCGACCCAGATGCTCGAATCCATGATCGAAAGCCCGATGCCCACCCGGGCCGAGGTCTCGGACGTGGCGGCGGCCATCTACGAGGGCACCGATGCGGTGATGCTCTCGGCCGAAAGTGCCGCCGGCGCCTATCCGATCGAAGCCGTCACCACCATGGACAACGTTGCAATGTCGGCAGAGGGCGACCCCCTCTACCAGGAAGTCATGGAAGCTCAGCGTAGCTCCACCACCGGCGGCGGCTCCATCGCCGACGGCATCGTGGCCGCTGCGCGCGAGATCGCGGAAACCACCAATATCTCCGCCATCTGCTGCTTTACCCAGCAAGGCTCCACCGCGCTGCTGGTCTCCCGCGAACGGCCCAAGGTGCCGGTCCTGGCGCTGACCCACCTGCGCGGCACGGCCCGCAAGCTGACCCTGGCCTGGGGCGTGAACTGCCTGATGACCGGCGAACTGCATCGCTTCAAGCAGGCCGTTGTCAACGCCGCGCGCGGCGCGCGGGTCACCGGGCTGGCCACCGAAGCGGACCAGATCGTTGTCACCGCCGGCGTGCCCTTCAACCAGGCCGGCACCACGAACATCCTGCGCGTCGCCCCCTGTGACGAGCGTTTGATCTTCGCCGCCGATCCGGACTAGGTTCTCCCGAACACGCGGGGGGCGGGGCCGACAGGCCCGGCCCCCGGCAAAGCACGACAGCCAGCCAGGAAGGCCAGCCTGAATGAGCGCGCTTCATGACGGGATCTACGTGGCCGGCGCCCTGCTGGCGCTTTTCGCCATTCCGGGCCTCGTGACCGCCTTCGCGGATCGCCGGCCGCTGATCTACATGGCGGTTGCCGTGGTGCTGGGCCTGGCCGCGATGGGCTGGGTCTGGTGGCAGGATCCCGTGGCCTATGCGCCGCGCAACCTGCCCGATGCGGTCTTCCGCGTCCTCGGCGCCCTCCGGCAGGAATTCCGCTGAACCGCCGCCCTGCGCAAAACCCTTCTGTGCATGGTGAAAAGCGCCCCGCGGGGGCTTGCCAAAGCTGCGGATCCCTCCTATACGCCCCTTTCTGTTGCGCGGCCGGCGAATGAGGCATGCCGAGTCGCGTCTATTTCTCGAAAGACAGGAGACGAAAATGCCCAAGATGAAGACGAAATCGAGCTGCAAAAAGCGGTTCAAGGTTTCCGCCACCGGCAAGATCCTTGCTGGCCAGGCCGGCAAACGCCACGGGATGATCAAGCGGACGAACAAGTTCCTTCGCAACGCGCGTGGCACCACCACGCTGTCCAAGGCTGATGAGAAGATCATCAAGCCCATGATGCCCTACTCGCGCTAAGGAGATAGCACATGTCCCGCGTTAAAGGTGGTACCACAACCCACGCCCGCCACAAGAAGGTCCTCGACGCTGCGAAAGGCTATTACGGCCGTCGCAAGAACACCTACAAGGTGGCACGTCAGGCCGTCGACAAGGCCAACCAATACGCAACCCGTGACCGCAAGAACCGCAAGCGGAACTTCCGCGCCCTGTGGATCCAGCGGATCAACGCCGCCGTCCGGTCCCACGACGAAGCGCTGACCTACTCGCGTTTCATCAACGGCCTGACCCTGGCCGGCATCGAGGTTGACCGTAAGGTCCTCGCAGATCTCGCCGTGAACGAGCCCGAAGCCTTCGGTGCCATCGTCGAGAAAGCCAAGGGCGCCCTGGCTGCCTGAGCTTGAAGCTCTCGGTTGAAAATCAGTTGAAACCCCGTCGATCCGGCGGGGTTTTTTCATGCCCGCAGGACCCTTGTAAACGGACCCCGCGGCCCTGTCGCCGCGCCGCCCCGGCCCGCGCGGAACGGCGCAGCGGCTGCCGCGCGCCCGGCGCTTTCGCCCGCTTCGGCCACGCGCCACGGCGCAATCCCCGTCAAAGCCCCATGATCCTTGCATTCCGGGACCCTTGTGGTAACCCCAACGCCGTCTGCGAACGGAGGCGGCAATGGACGATCTGAAGGCAAAATACCTCTCGGCGATCGCTGGGGCGGGGGATGAATCCACCCTGGAAGAGCTGCGGCTGCAAGCCGTCGGCAAGAAGGGCGAGGTCAGCCTGAAGATGCGCGAGCTGGGCAAGATGACCCCGGAAGAGCGCCAGACCGCCGGCCCCGCGCTGAACGCCCTCAAGGACGAGATCAACTCGGCCCTCGCCGCGAAGAAGGTCGCCCTGGCCGATGCCGCGCTGGATGAGCGCCTGCGCACCGAATGGCTGGATGTCACCCTGCCCACGCGGCCCACCCGCCAGGGCACCGTGCACCCGGTGTCCCAGGTCTGGGAAGAATGCACCGCGATCTTCGCGGACATGGGCTTTTCCGTTGCCGAAGGTCCGCAGGTCGAAAGCGACTGGTACAATTTCGACGCGCTGAACATCCCCGGCCACCATCCCGCGCGGGCAGAGATGGACACCTTCTACATGCACCGCGCCGAAGGGGACGACCGCGACCCCCACGTGCTGCGCACCCATACCTCTCCGGTGCAGATCCGCTCCATGCAGGAACACGGCGCGCCGATCCGCACGATTTCCCCGGGCCGTGTCTACCGCGCGGATTACGACCAGACCCATACGCCGATGTTCCACCAGATCGAGGGCCTGGCCATTGATCGCGACATCTCCATGGCGAACCTGAAATGGGTGCTGGAGGAGTTCTTCTCGGCCTATTTCGGCACCAAGGTGAAGACCCGTTTCCGCGCTTCCCACTTCCCCTTCACCGAACCCTCGGCCGAGGTCGACATCCAGTGTTCCTGGAAGGACGGCACCGTCGTGGTGGGCGAAGGCGACGACTGGCTCGAGGTCCTGGGCTCCGGCATGGTGCACCCGCATGTGCTGAAATCCGGCGGCGTGGATCCCTCTGAATGGCAGGGCTTTGCCTTCGGCATGGGGATCGACCGGATGGCGATGCTGAAATACGGCATCCCCGATTTGCGCGCCTTCTTCGATTCAGACCTGCGCTGGCTGAGGCACTACGGCTTCAGCGCCCTGCAGGTGCCGACTATTCGCGGCGGGGTGTGATTTGACGTTCAGCTTTCGCACCCGTCGGCTTGCAGATGCACTATCAGTGATCGCTGCCGGCGGATGGGAGGGGGTTCGTCATAATCATTCCGTCTCTGTCGTCTCAAACGAGCGTTTTGAAACTCCAAGACGCTCGTTTTCCTTTGTGAAGCCGAAGGCGTTCTCTGCGATTGAGTTTGGTGACTACGTAAACCTCGCCAAGATGGATGGCTTGGTCGAAGGTGACTCGGAAAACCCTCCGGGCGCCTATTCGGCAGAATGGGAAACAATCCGGCTGACATTGAAAGGCTGGCGTTTTCTGGAAGAGCAAGGTGGCTCATTCTGGAACACTGCTTTCCGTCAGGTTCTTCAGAACATCCCCACTATCATAGTGAGTGTTGCCGGCGCTCTCCTTGCGCGCTGGTTGCTTAAGTTAGTCGGATTGGTCTAATCCGCCGTACCTTGCTGAAATGGGTGCGTGCTATGCCAGACGCCAGCACCTGACCGCGGGTAGGGGCGAAGCCCCTGCCCTTGGGGGTGAGGCCCGTCTCGGAAACCGTCCGGGGGACGGTTTCAGGGCCGAACGCGCGCAGCGCCGGGGGCTGGCCGTGCCGCTTCGCGACACGGCCGTGCAGTTTGGCCCGCGTGCTACGGGACCCGCAGACATGCGCATGTCTGCGGTTTGCAACCGTCCCAAGCTTGGCCCGCCTGACCTGATGCACAGCGCACCACCCCGCGTCTGAGCGCACCGACCTGACCCGCCTCACGTCAAACCCGCCCGCCTGTCCCGGCGCTCCCTCCGGCAATCCCGCCCACCTTCCCGGCCACCTCCCAAGCCGCAAAACGCACCCCAGCCGGCGCCCGCCCTTGGCAGCCGGGGCCTGACGTGCAAGGCTCCCGCGCGGCCCGGCGGTAAGGCATCATGACCCAGAACCACTTTCATTTCGGCGATAATGAGCCCCTCTGCGAGGTGCTCCTTGCCCTTGGTTGCGCCGGAAAGAAGACCGCCACCTGCGACAGCCTGGCGTTCTACGAACAGGGCGGCGACCAGCTTCCCGAACCGGGGCGGCGCGACATCGTCACCCATTGGGACGGCACCCCCGCGCTTGAGATCGAGACGACGCAGGTCACCCTCTGCGCCTTCGACGAGGTGACAGAGGCCTTCGCCCTGGCGGAGGGAGAGAACGACGACCTTGCCGGTTGGCGCCGCGATCACGAGGCCTACTTCCGCCGCACGGGGGCATTTTCGCCCCGGATGACCCTGGTCTGCGAACGCTTCCGCGTGACCCGGGACCTCACGAAGGAGACAGAATGAAGTTATTTCGCCATGAAACCCGCCAGCGCACAGAGCGCACCAAGCGCACCTACGCCCTGTTCGAGATCGCCTATACCATCGTGGATTTCTCTGCGGCGCTCTGCTTCATCGTCGGCTCGATCTTCTTTTTCTACGACAGCCTGATGACCGCGGGCACCTGGCTTTTCCTCGTCGGCTCCGTCTTTTTTGCGGCCAAGCCCAGCATCCGCCTGGTGCGCGAGGTGAAGCTTTACCGGATGGGGGATGACGAAGACCTGGCCAAGCGCGCCCGCGGCTGAGGCCACCGGGATCACATCGACCGGGCCATCGGGGACCGGATCACACAGGACGGCCCTGCCATGACCTTTTCGACGAAGACGACCCTTTTTGCGAAAAAGACCCTGGCGGCCCTGCTGCTGCTCAGCCCCCTGGCCACGCCGCTCGCGGCCCAGGACTACCCGCCGCTGGACGTGCTGGTCTCAAGCTCCGAAACGGTGCTGGGCCAGCCCTTCGCCTACCCGGAAGGCACGGCGAAGATCACCAGCGCCATCGTCACCATGCAGCCCCGTCAAAGCACCGGCTGGCATGAACACGAGGTGCCGCTCTTTGCCTATATCCTGGAGGGCGAGATCACCGTGGATTACGGCCCCGAGGGCACCAGGCGCTACCGCGCGGGGGACTCCGTGATCGAAGCCTTCGGGTCCCGTCACAACGGGACCAACACCGGCACTGGAATCATGCGGCTGCTCGCTGTATTTGCTGGGTCCGACACGGCTCAGAACACGATTTCCGAGGACAAAGACGCCGACCCCGGCGGACAAGGACCAAAGCGATGAAATTCACCCTCTCCTGGCTCAAGGAACATCTTGATACCAACGCCTCCCTGGATGAGATCCTGGATGCGCTCACCGATCTCGGCCTCGAGGTCGAAGAGGTGACCGATCCGGCCGCCAAGCTGCGCGGCTTTACCATCGCCAAGGTCAAAGAGGCCGAACAGCACCCCGATGCGGACCGCCTGCGCGTCTGCAAGGTGGAAACCGATACCGGAGAGACCCAGATCGTCTGCGGCGCGCCCAATGCGCGGGCCGGCATCACGGTCGTGCTGGCGAAGCCGGGCATGTATATCCCCGGCCTCGACATCACCATCTCCGTCGGCAAGATCCGCGGCGTGGAAAGCCACGGCATGATGGCCTCCGAGAAGGAGCTGGAGCTTTCGGACGAACATAACGGCATCATCGAACTGCCCTCCGGCGAAGTGGGCCAGGATTTCGCCGACTGGCTGGCGGCCAACCGACCCGAGGCCGTGGACCCGGTGATCGAGATCGCGATCACCCCCAACCGCCCCGATGCGCTTGGCGTGCGCGGCGTGGCGCGTGACCTGGCCGCACGCGGCCTTGGCACGCTGAAGCCCCTGCCGGAGTACAAGCTGACCGAAGAAGGCGCCTGCCCGGTCTCCGTCACCATCGACGAGAGCGCCAAGGACGGCTGCCATGTCTTCGCCGGCCGCCTGATCAAGGGCGTGAAAAACGGCCCCAGCCCCGAATGGCTGCAACAGAAACTGAAGGCCATCGGCCTTCGCCCGATCTCGACCCTGGTCGATGTCACCAACCTTTTCACCTATGACCTGAACCGCCCGCTCCACGTCTTCGACGCGAACAAGGTCACCGGCGACCTCGTCGTCTCGCGCTCCAAGGGGGGCGAAGAGCTTCTGGCGCTGGACGAGAAAACCTACA
>NZ_JAATOW010000052.1 GCF_011806405.1 Pseudooceanicola sp. HF7
GCAACAACCAGCCGGTCACCGGTTCCAACTCTTCCGGTGCCATCGTCCTGAACCGCTAATCGCGGCTCCATAGGGAAGCCCGCCTTCCCCACGCCCCAAAAGGGGGTGCAGAGAAATCTGCGCCCCCTTTTTCCGTTTCCAGACCTCGATTTGCCGCAGATCTGCCCGCCTGAACCGAGTCGCCAAACAGCAAGTTCAGCCGTTTTCTGGTACCGTGCGCACATGCACATACGACACCACATTTCGGACCTTTCGTGCGACAGGGAACAAGCCTAAATCTCTCTCATCGCCAACGGACACAACGCCCACTGGCCCTCAGAAAACCAAACACAAGGAGCTTAGCCATGACTGGTTTCGCCAAACTCATCTCCGCCGCTGCCATCGCAGCCGTTGCCCCCCTTGCCGCTTCCGCCGATGCCTACCGCAACGACGCCGGCCCCCTGGTCACCGCGCATAGCTACGAGCACTTCTCGGACGCAACGCTGATCACCAACACGCCGGAACAACCCGTCGTCTACCGCAACGAAGCCGGCCCGCTGGTCACCAGCGACAGCAAGGCCGACCTGCACGGCAACGCCCCCGTGGTCAGCCGCAACAACCAGCCGGTCACCGGTTCCAACTCTTCCGGTGCCATCGTCCTGAACCGCTAACCGCGGCTCCATAGGGAAGCCCGCCTTCCCCAGGTCCCAAAAGGGGGTGCAGAGAAATCTGCGCCCCCTTTTTCCGTTTTCGCACAAACCTTTGCCTCCAGGATCGCTCAACGGCCGCCGGCGCCCGCGATCAAGGGGGGTTCCCTTTTCAATATGTGCATTATCGCACAGTGGTTGGGTTATCACGGCCCTTTCGTGCGGCAGATAACAGGCCTATCTCTGTCTCATCGCTAACGGGCACCACGCCCAACAGCACAGAAATCTTAAAGGAGCTTAGCCATGACTGGTTTCGCAAAATTCGTCACCGCCACCGCAATCGCAACTCTCGCACCCTTCGCCGCCAGCGCCAGCGCCTACCAGAACGACGCCGGCCCCCTGGTCACCGCGACCAGCTATGAACAGGTCAGCGACGCGGCGCTCATCGCCAACAACCCCGCCGAACTGCAGGCCACCTACCGCAACGAAGCCGGCCCGCTGGTCACCAGCGACAGCAAGGCCGACCTGCACGGTAACGCCCCCGTGGTCAGCCGCAACAACCAGCCGGTGACCGGAAGCAATTCCTCCGGCGCGATCTTCCTGGCTCGCTAAGCTCCGGCGAACCGGGATCCCGAGGGGGAGGCAGAGAAATCTGCCTCCCCCTTTTTTCATGCCTGCACACCCCGGAGACCCGCCTTCAGGCCCCGCTTATCCCGCCGCACATCATAATTCCGCGCCGGCGCGATAACCCGCTTCAGCCCCCTCTGGTTCCCTGAAATGACAAAAATCTTTTCCATGCGTTTTTCGGAACCTTTCGCCCCGCCCAGGACTTATCCCTGCAATGACGCCTTGCGAAGGCGATAGCCACATTGAAGGAGCAAGTTATGAATACCATTAGCAAAATCCTCACGACCACTGCGATCGCCACCCTGCTGCCGCTCGGCGCAATGGCCGCCAACGACGGCGAGCTGATCGACACCGGTGTCGAGAACACCGGCGCCGAAGACCAGGTGCAGCAAGACGACAAAGACACGGTTGTCACCACCGCCACCGGCGAAAGCCAGCAGCCCGTTTACGGCAACGAAGCCGGCGCCAAGGTCACCGCAGACGATGCCGGCACGACCGCCATGTCGACCTCCGCCGTCTCCCCCGACGCCATGAAGATCTCCGAAGCCGATTTCGATGCCTACCTCGCCGATGCGAAGCTGGTTGACGGCATCCTGGAGAACAGCCTGGTTGTCAGCTCCGACGACAAGCTGATCGGCAACGTCAACGAAGTCTACGAGAAGCCCAACGGCCAGCTGATGGCGCTGATCACCGTCGACCAGCAGCTGAACGTGAACGCCCAACGTGCCCTCGTCCCGGTCTCCATGATCGAAGACTCCGGCAACCTGATGATGGACGACGATTACGCCGCCGTCCGCCGGGGCCTCGTCAACGAGGAAGGCGAAGAGAACATCGACTCCAAGATGGACTGATCGCCAATCAATCGTCCGGCTTAACCCGGAGGGTTATCAAGGGGCATGGCACAGCCATGTCCCTTTTTCTCGTGCCCTTTTTGGCCCGGCCCCCTTCCCCATCTGCGCGCCTTAGCGTAAATCGGCCCAAAGCAGCCTTGGGGGTAAAGATGCAGGAACCGGCCATCACCGAAGAACTGATCGCGAGCCATGGGATCAATCCAGAGGAATACGCCGAGATCCTCAAGATCCTGGACCGCGAACCGACCTTTACAGAGCTCGGTATCTTCTCGGCCATGTGGAACGAACATTGTTCCTACAAATCTTCCAAGAAATGGCTGCGCACCCTGCCCACTTCCGGCCCCCAGGTCATCTGCGGCCCCGGTGAGAACGCCGGCGTGGTCGACATCGGCGATGGCCAGGCGGTCATCTTCAAGATGGAAAGCCACAACCACCCCTCCTACATCGAACCCTACCAGGGCGCGGCGACCGGCGTCGGTGGCATCCTGCGCGATGTCTTCACCATGGGCGCGCGCCCCATCGCGGCGATGAACTCTCTCTCCTTCGGGGAACCCTCCCATCCCAAGACCCGCCAGCTTGTGCATGGCGTCGTCGAAGGTGTCGGCGGCTACGGCAACTGCTTCGGTGTGCCCACCGTGGGCGGCGAAGTGCGCTTTGACCCTGCCTATAACGGCAACTGCCTGGTGAACGCCTTTGCCGCCGGCCTGGCCGATGCGGATGCGATCTTCTACTCCGCGGCCTCGGGCGTCGGCATGCCCGTCGTCTACCTCGGCGCGAAAACGGGCCGCGACGGCGTCGGCGGGGCCACCATGGCCAGCGCCGAATTCGATGACACGATCGAAGAGAAACGCCCCACCGTCCAGGTTGGCGACCCCTTCACCGAAAAGCGCCTGATGGAAGCCACGCTGGAGCTGATGCAAACCGGCGCCGTGATCTCCATCCAGGACATGGGCGCGGCCGGCCTCACCTGCTCTGCCGTGGAAATGGGCGACAAGGGCGGCCTTGGCATCCGGCTGAAGCTGGATGATGTGCCGCAGCGCGAAGCCCAGATGACCGCCTATGAGATGATGCTCTCGGAAAGCCAGGAGCGCATGCTCATGGTCCTCAAACCCGAGAAAGAGGCAGAGGCCCGCGCCGTCTTCGACAAGTGGGACCTGGATTTCGCCATCGTCGGGGAAACCATCGCCGAAGACCGCTTCGTGATCGAGATGGGCGGCAAGGTCTGGGCCGATGTGCCCCTGTCCAAGCTCTCCTCCTCCGCGCCTGAATATGACCGCCCATGGGTGGAAACCGAAGCGCCTGAGGCGCTGACGGACGAAGACCTGCCCTCCGTCGATCCCATCGACGGGCTGAAAGCGCTGATCGGCTCGCCCAACTACTGCTCGCGCCAGTGGGTTTATGAGCAATACGATTCCATGGTCATGGCAGATACCGCCCGTGGCCCCGGCCAGGGCTCCGGCATCCTGCGGGTGCATGGCTCCGGCAAGGCGCTGGCCTTTACCAGCGACGTGACCCCCCGCTACGTCAAGGCGAACCCCTTCGAAGGTGGCAAACAGGCCGTGGCCGAAGCCTATCGCAATCTGGTCGCCACCGGCGCCAAACCGCTGGCCACCACGGACAACCTGAATTTCGGCAACCCCGAGAAGCCGGAAATCATGGGCCAGTTCGTCGGCGCGATCAAAGGCATCGGCGAAGCCGTCGCAGCGCTCGACATGCCGATCGTTTCCGGCAACGTCTCTCTCTACAATGAAACCGATGGTACGGGCATCCTGCCCACCCCCACCATCGGCGCCGTTGGGCTGATCGCGGATATCGACAAGGCCATCACCGGCACCGCGCGCGATGGCCATGTCGCCCTGCTGCTGGGCGATGCCGGCAGCCACCTGGGCCAATCCGCCCTTCTGGCAGAGGTCTTCAACCGCACCGATGGCGATGCCCCCCATGTCGATCTTGAGGCAGAGGCGAAGCACGGCCAGTTCATCCTGGACAACATCGACTGGATCAAGGTCTGCACCGATATTTCCGACGGCGGCCTTGCCGTCGCGGCCTTTGAGCTGGCCGAAGCCGCCGGCGTGGGCGTGACCCTCGACACCGGCGACCAGCAGGAGCTGTTCGGAGAGGACCAGGGCCGCTACCTGATCGCCTGCAACTTCGACTCCGCAGAGGCGCTGATGGTCGCCGCCGGCCGCGCTGGTGTCAGCATCACCACCGTGGGCAAGTTCGGCGGTGACAGCGTCACCTACGGCGGCGTCTCCGCCCCTCTGGAAGAGCTCTCGGCCCTCTACCGCGGTGCCTTCGGCGAAACCTTCGCCTGATCGCCCCCGCCACAGGCCCAGACACAGGAAGCGCGCGCCCAAGGGCGCGCTTCTTTCGTAAGCCGGCTCCCCACAGCCCCCTTTGGCGCGCCGAAATCCGCCCATAGGGCCCCTTAATATCCCCTCTGCCCATCGTGCGGAGCGCACCGACGTAAAACCGACGCGATACCGACGTGAAACAGACGCGGTACCGACGCCCCTTTGCGCCCCCACCGGCGGCACGGCAAAGCGGGCAAATCCTTCCCCGCAGGCACCGCTTGGCACCCTTGCAGCGGCGGCCTCATCGGCTTACATTTCAAGAGAAGTTAAACTGGAGTTTTGCATGACCATTCAGGCCTCGGATATCGAAGCATTGATCCGCGACAGCTTTCCCAATGCCCGGATCGTCGTCCAGGGCGATGACGGCCAGCACTTCTCGGCCATGGTCGAGGATGAAAGCTTCAAGGGCATGAACCGCGTGCAGCAGCAACGCGCCGTCTATGCCGCGCTCAAGGGCAAGATGGATGGCCCCGCCGGGGAGCTTCACGCCCTGGCCCTGACCACGCGAGCGCCGGAAAACTGATGTGAAGAACGGGCTTCAACCTCCTGAAGTCTAAACGAAATCAAGGGAAGCGTGACAGGCCACCCGGGCCCGGCATTGCGCCCAGATACATGAAGGACAGCACAATGAGCGACGCAAAGACCGCCATCGACGAAACCGTGAAATCCAACGATGTCGTGCTCTACATGAAGGGCACGAAGTCCATGCCGCAGTGCGGGTTCTCCTCGCGCGTGGCGGGGGTTCTGAACTACATGGGTGTGGAGTACACCGATGTGAACGTGCTGGCTGACGCGGATATCCGCCAGGGCATCAAGGATTATTCCGACTGGCCCACCATCCCCCAGCTCTACGTCAAGGGTGAGTTCGTGGGCGGCTGCGACATCATCACCGAGATGACGCTTTCCGGTGAGCTGGACACCCTGTTCGAGAAGAGCGGCGTGACCTACGACAAGGATGCAGCCGAAAAGATCCGCGCCGCAAACGCCTGATCTTAAAGGCTATTCCGAAGTTTCGCAGAAGGCGAAGAGGGTGACCTCTTCGCCTTTTTCGCTGTCGAACCAGGCCAGGGTTGCCTCATTGCCATGGTCCCACCAGACATAGCTGTCACCCTCTGCGGCGGTGTAACGCGCGCCCGATCCGGAGACCGCCCGCGGCAGCACCACAAGCTGCCCTTCCGCGACCAGGGTGACCACGTCTTCCTCTCCACCGTCGATATAGGCCACGGGGATCTCGACCCCGCGTTCGCAGCTATAGCTGGCCTCGATCACGCCGGCCTGGGACAGCCCGGCGCCAAGCATCAGGGGCACGGCAGCGATAAGGGAAAGACGGTTCATGTCAGAACCTTGCCTTGCAAAGTTGAAGCGGGCTCAGCCCGGTTGATTGTCCTCGACCCGCTGCGCCATTGCCTCGGCCCGGGCAGCCAGTTCGGCCATGCTGTCGGTGATCGTGTCGGGCACATAGGGCACCCGGACCTCCTGCGGCGGGGCCTCCTGAAGGGCCTGCAGATCCGCCTGCAGCTGGGCCACTTCCTGCTCAAGCTGGCCCTGTCGCTCTTCTGAAGCCGCCGTGCGGTCCGCCAGCAGAAGCCCTGCCATCAACAGCAACCGCCCCTCCGGCAGACGCCCGGCCTGGGACACGAGCGTCTGCGCTTCGTTGTCCAGCAAGCTCGCGGCCCGCAACAGAAAATCTTCCTCGCCGGGCTGGCAGGCCACCTGGAAAGGACGGCCCCCGATCTCGATCGTCACGTCAGGCATCAGCTTGTCTCCGTTTCGGATGGGGCCTCGGACTGGCTTTCTGCCACCATCGGGGCCAGGGCCGCCAGGATGGCATCGGCCTGGGCCTTGGCGGCGGTCTGGTCGGCGCGCAGGGCGTCAAGCTCGGCTTCCGCTGACTGGCTCAGAAGCTCTGTTCCGGCCTCCGTTCCCTGGCTGACGGCCTCTCTCAACGCCCTGTTATTACTGCGCAAAACCTCATTCGCTGCGCGCAGTCGCCCCAGCTCGTTTTCCAGACCAGCTACGGCGCCCAGCACCTCGCGGGCATTGCCAGAGGCCGCGTGGGCCTCCACCAGCGCCGCTTCCAGCTCTGGCACCCGCTCCGCCCGCGCGCTCAGCGCGCTGATCTCATCCTGCAACGCGGCCTCTCGTTCCCCTGCGGCCTGCAGGGCCGCTTCCAGCTGTGCCAGCTGCTCTGCGCGGCCGTCATTGGGCGCGTTCTCACTGCGTTCGATCCCGGCCTGGATCCTGTCCATGGCCGCGGCGATCCGCCCGTGCAATTCCTCGAATGTGCTCATCTGCCCTCTTCACCTCGCCGCGTTCAGATCCGGCCCCTGGACCCTTTACAGGATCTGGCCGCGGACGCGCCAGCCGGGCATTCCCGGTCCGAACACGAATCATGTGCGGTCTACAACGTTTGCACAAGTGTAACGAAAGCCACGAACTTTCCAAATCTCCCCTCATTCTGCCTTATTTTGCGCGCCTTCGCTTGCCTTTCCGCCTCTGGCTGGTATGAGCGCGACAACACGCGCCACCGAACCTGGAAGAGGAAAACCAAAGTGGAAATCGATGCTCTGCGCAAAGCGCATCCCGACCATTGGGCCAAGGCCAGCGCCATCCGCGCCCTGACGCTGGATGCAGTGGCCGCCGCCAACTCCGGCCACTCCGGCATGCCGATGGGCATGGCAGACGTCGCCACCGTCCTCTTCGAAAAGCACCTGAAATTCGATGCTTCCGCCCCCCATTGGGCTGACCGCGACCGGTTCATCCTGTCCGCGGGCCATGGCTCCATGCTGGTCTATTCGCTGCTGCACCTGGTCGGTGACGTCCAGTTCCCGATCGAAGAGCTGAAGAATTTCCGCCAGTGGGGCGCCCGCACCGCCGGCCACCCTGAGAACTTCCTGGCCGATGCGATCGAAACCACCACCGGCCCGCTTGGCCAGGGCATCGCCAATTCCGTCGGCTTCGCCATGGCCGAGGAAATCCTGCGCGCCCAGTACGGCAAGAAGGTCGTGGATCACCACACCTATGTCATCGCCGGCGACGGCTGCCTGATGGAAGGCGTCAGCCAGGAGGCGATCACCCTTGCGGGCCGCCACCAGCTGAGCAAGCTCATCGTGATGTGGGACAACAACAACATCACCATCGACGGCAAGGTTGAGCTTTCCGACGCCACCGACCAGGTGATGCGCTTCAAGTCCGCCGGCTGGCATGTCCAGGAAATCGACGGCCATGATCCCGAGGCGATCGATGCCGCGCTGACCGCCGCCAAGAAGGCCGGCAAGCCCTCCATGATCGCCTGCAAGACGCATATCGCGCTTGGCCACGCCGCGCAGGACACCTCCAAGGGTCACGGCGCGCTGACCGACGCCGATCAGCTGGCCGCAGCCAAGCACGCCTATGGCTGGACCGGTGGCGCCTTCGAAGTCCCGGCCGAGGTCAAATCCGCCTGGGAAGCCATCGGCCGCCGTGGCGCCTCCGAGCGCGCCGAGTGGGAAGAGCGTTTCGCCGCCCTTTCCGAGCGCAAGCAGGCAGAGTTCACCCGCCGCATGGATGGCGATGTGCCGGCCAAGCTGGCCTCGGTCGTGCGCGCCCTCAAGAAGCAGCTTTCCGAAGTGCAGCCCAAGGTGGCCACCCGCAAGGCCTCTGAAATGGCGCTTGAGGTGATCAACCCGCATCTGCCGGAAACCGTTGGCGGCTCTGCCGACCTGACGGGCTCCAACAACACCAAGACCGGCGACCTGGGCATCTTTGACCTGGACAACCGCAAGGGCCGCTTCATCCACTGGGGCATCCGTGAGCACGGCATGGCCTCTGCAATGAACGGCATGGCGCTGCACGGCGGGATCAAACCCTACTCCGGCACCTTCATGTGCTTCACGGATTACGCGCGCCCCGCCATGCGCCTGTCTGCGCTGATGAAGATCGCCCCGGTCTACGTGATGACCCACGATTCCATCGGCCTTGGCGAAGATGGCCCGACCCACCAGCCGGTGGAGCACCTGGCCATGCTGCGCGCCACACCCAACATGCTGGTCTTCCGCCCGGCGGATGCGGTGGAAACCGCCGAAGCCTGGGAACTGGCACTGAGCCAGAAAGAGACCCCCTCGGTCCTGTCGCTCACCCGCCAGAACCTGCCGACCGTGCGCACGGACCACAAGACCCGCAACCTCTCTGCCCAGGGCGCCTATGTGCTGGCCGATGCGGTTCGCAAGCGTCAGGTCATCCTGATGGCCACCGGCTCCGAGGTCGAAATCGCCTTGGCCGCCAAGGCCCAGCTGGAAGAGGCCGGGATCGGCACGCGCGTCGTCTCCATGCCCTGCTGGGAGCTCTTCGAGGCCCAGGACGAAAGCTACCGCAAGAAGGTGCTGCCTGCCGGTGCCGTCCGCGTCGCCATCGAGGCCGGTGTGCGCATGGGCTGGGACAAGTGGCTGCTCGGCGAACGCGGCCGCGAAGCCAAGGCCGGTTTCGTCGGCATGCAGGGCTTCGGTGCCTCCGCGCCCGCCGATACGCTTTACGAGAAATTCGGCATCACGGCCGATGCCGTGGTCGAAAAGGCCAAGAGCCTGCTCTAAGGCGCGCTCTTAGCGTTTCAGAAAGGCCGGACACCCCGCGTGTCCGGCCTTTTTCATGTCTGGCCCCCGGCACTCCCCGCGTCGCTTCCCCTGGGTCGCCTGCGGGCTTGCCTAACCTCGCGTGATTCCCGCCCGACTCGCCCGTTCGCCCCGGCCTTCGCAGTTGCAGCAAATGTTAGCGCTGACCCCGCGGGAAAGGTTAGCGCAACCATGTGCAGAGCCCCCATGTTTCCGCTAACACATTGTCATGAAATGGATTTTTGACTTACTTCGCTTACATGTGACCGGTATAGACATGCCAAGTCGTGGTTCGCAGGAGATACTTGAATGACCGTCACTCTCGCCATCAATGGTTTCGGCCGTATCGGGCGCTGCACGCTCGCACATATCGCCGAAGCCGCCCGCAATGACGTTCAGGTGGTCAAGATCAACGCCACCGGCCCGATCGAAACCAACGCCCACCTGCTGAAATACGACAGCGTCCATGGCCGCTTCGGAAATGACGTCAAGGTGGCGGGCAACACGATGGATATCGGCCGCGGCCCGATGGAGGTCTTCTCGACCTACAACCCCGAAGAGCTGGACTGGGAAGGCATCGATGTCGTCCTGGAATGCACCGGCAAGTTCAACGATGGCGAACAGGCCAAGATCCACAAGGAGCGCGGCGCCAAGTCGGTCCTGATCTCTGCCCCGGCCAAGAACGTCGAAAAGACCATCGTCTTCGGCGTCAACCACCGCGACATGGTGGAAGGCGACACGATGATCTCCAACGGGTCCTGCACCACCAACTGCCTGGCCCCGCTGGCCAAGGTGCTGAACGATGCCATCGGCATCGAAAGCGGCATCATGACCACGATCCATTCCTACACCGGCGACCAACCCACGCTGGACCGCCGCCACGGCGATCTCTACCGCGCCCGCGCCGCCGCGATGAGCCAGATCCCCACCTCCACCGGCGCCGCCAAGGCCCTGGGCCTGGTCCTGCCTGAGCTGAAGGGCAAGCTGGACGGCTCCGCGATCCGCGTGCCCACGCCCAACGTCTCCTGCGTCGACCTGACCTTCATCGCCAAGAAGGACGTGACCGTCGAGGACGTGAACGAAGTGGTCCGCGAAGCCGCCGCCGGTCATATGGGCCACGTGCTGGGCTATGATCCGGAACCCAAGGTCTCCATCGACTTCAGCCATACCGAGCAGTCCTCGATCTTCGCGCCCGACCAGACCAAAGTCACAGGCGGCCGCCTGGTGCGCGTTCTGGCCTGGTACGACAACGAATGGGGCTTCTCCTGCCGGATGGCAGATGTGGCCGCCGCCCTGGGTCGCCTGCAGAAATAATCCCGCCGATTTTGCGGCGAAAAAGCCCCGGAGCCGCCGCTCCGGGGCTTTCTTCGTTGTTTTTTCCACCAAAGCACCCCGGCTTTGCCGGAGCGCCCCTTGACCTTCCCCCAGTCAATGTGGATTCTCTGGCCAAGTTGTTAGCGCTAACCAGCCCGCCAGGGCTGCGCGCGAGACCTTGCGGAAAGGAAAGACCATGGCGATCACAGTCGCAATCAACGGTTTCGGCCGTATCGGGCGCAATGTCCTGCGCGCCATCATGGAAAGCGGGCGCACCGACGTTCAGGTCGTGGCGATCAACGACCTGGGCCCGGTGGAAACCAATGCGCATCTCTTCCGCTTCGATTCGGTGCACGGGCGCTACAAGGGCACCGTCACCACGGGCGAAGACTGGATGGATGTCGGGGCCGGCAAGATCAAGGTCACCGCGATCCGAAACCCCGAAGACCTGCCCTGGCAGAACGTCGACATCGCGCTGGAATGCACCGGCATCTTCACCAAGCGCGACACGGCGGCCCGCCATCTGCAGAACGGCTCCCAGCGGGTGCTGGTCTCTGCCCCCTGCTCCGAAGCGGACGCAACGGCGGTCTTCGGCGTGAACCACATGTCCATCACCAAGGATGACCTAGTCCTGTCCAACGCCTCCTGCACCACCAACTGCCTGGCGCCGGTCGCCAAGGTGCTGAACGACCTGGTGGGGATCGAAAAGGGCTTCATGACCACGATCCACAGCTATACCGGCGACCAGCCGACGCTGGACACGATGCACAAGGATCTCTACCGGGGCCGCGCCGCCGCGCTCAGCCAAATCCCGACCTCCACCGGCGCGGCCAAGGCCGTGGGCCTGGTGCTGCCGGAGCTGAAGGGCAAGCTGGACGGCGTCGCGATCCGCGTGCCCACGCCCAATGTCTCCTGCGTGGACCTGACCTTCATCGCCAAGCGCGAGACCACGATCGAAGAGCTGAACGAAGCGATCATCGCCGCCGCCGAAGGCCCGATGAAAGGCGTTCTGGGCTACACCACCGCGCCCAATGTCTCCATCGACTTCAACGGCGATCCGCATAGCTCCACCATGGCGCTGGACCAGACCAAGGTGATGGAGGGCAACATGGTGCGCATCCTCAGCTGGTACGACAACGAATGGGGCTTCTCCAACCGCATGGCGGACATGGCAGCCCACGTCGGCAGCCTGCTCTGAAACGCAGCCCCGCGCCGCGGCTTGATCGCGGCGCGGGGCTCAGGCTAGACAGGCGGGCCAGACAGGAGCCCCCCTTCGCCCATGACCAATCGCATCGCGCTGATTCTCGGCTTGCTGATCCTTGGCTTCCTGGCCTGGGACAATCTGCTCAAGGACGGCCACAGCACCCTGTTCCTGCTCAGGAAATTCGCGGATTTGATTGAGTGGCTGGCCTTCTGGCGCTAGCCTTCCCTCAACAGGACGCGAGGCCCCATGACCCTAGTCACATATCTTCTGATCGGCCTTCTGGCGTTGGTCCTTCTGACGCTGGCCGCGCTGGTGATCTACACCGCCCGCTGGAAACGCAAGATCGAAGGCCTGGTGCCGCCGCGCGGAACGTTCACCCGGATCTCCACCGGCCGTCTGCATTACGTTGACCGGGGCACCGGCCCCGTGATCCTGCTGATCCACGGCCTTGGCGGGCAGCTGGGCAATTACGACTGCGGGCTGATTGACCTGCTGGCCCGTGATCACCGCGTCATCGCGCTGGACCGGCCCGGCATGGGCTATTCCGACCGCCCCGCGAACGCCCCCTGCAGCCCCGACGACCACGCCGGCTACGTCCTGGAACTGATCGAGGCGCTGGAGCTGGAGAATCCCCTGATCGTCGGCCATTCCCTTGGCGGGGCCATCGCCCTGGCCCTGGCGCTGAAGGCACCGGACCGGATCCGCGGGCTGGCGCTGCTGGCGCCGCTCACCCTGCCCGGCCAGTCCTCTGCCCCGGCCTTCGGCAACCTCGCCATCCGCAGCGATGCCTGGCGCTGGTGCGTTGCCTGGACCCTGGCCACCCCCATGGGCTTCCGCAATGCCGCGCAGGTGCTGGATGCGGTCTACGGGCCGGAGACGATGCCGGAACAGGCCCCGATCCAGGGCGGCGGCCTTCTGGGCCTGCGCCCGTCTCATTTCTTCAGCACCAGCAAGGATTTCATGGTCAGCGCCAAGGGACTGAAGGCCCGCGCGGCCCGCTACGGAGAGATCACGCTGCCGGTCTCTGTCCTCTACGGGCAGCAAGATCGCATCCTGGACCCCGCCCTGCACGGAGAGGCCCTGGTAAACGGAACCCCGGCCTTCCGGCTTGAACGGATCGAGGGCGGGCACATGATTCCCGTCACCCAGCCCCAGGCCTGCGCGGATTTCATCCGGGCCAGCGACCCCGCGCGGCTTAGCCCCGCAGCTTCGCCATCAGCCGTTCATTGACGGCGGCCGGCACGAACTTGGACACGTCGCCATCCAGGCGGCAGATCTCTTTCACCAGCTTGGAGGCAATCGCCTGGTGCTGGGCATCCGCCATCAGGAAAACCGTCTCAACGCAGTCATCCAGCGCGCGGTTCATGCCAACCATCTGATATTCATACTCGAAATCCGCCACGGCGCGCAGGCCGCGCACGATGATGCTGGCCCCCACATCCTTGGCACAATGGATCAGCAGGTTCTCGAAAGGATGGGCGATGATCTCTGTCCCGGTCTCTTCGGACAGCCAGGCGCATTCGGCCTCGATCATCTCGACCCGTTCCTCAAGAGAGAACAGCGGGCCCTTGTCGCGGTTGATGGCAACGCCGATCACCAGCCGATCCACCAGCGCCGCCGCGCGCCTGATGATATCGACGTGGCCGTGCGTGATGGGATCGAACGTGCCGGGATACAGGCCGATGCGCATGGGGTCTCTCCGGGTTAACCTTGGAGCGCACGCAACATTATAAGCCTTGAAAATGCAAGCAGAGAACCCGTCCCTGCGCCCTTTTGCACGCGCCGCTGCGCTTTCAAGATCGGGACGGCCGGCATGTCACCCCGAAGGATGCCTCCCCCACACCAAGCCGTCCCGTAACCGGCACCCTCCTCCAGTAGCAAGAGGACACCGGTGGCCCCGAGCGCCATGGGCGCGTCAGGGGCCGGTTCGCTGTCACAGATCTGTTACCATGCTTTCTAGGCGTCTGTCAGGCCTTATCCGGGGTCAATGCCCCATGATCATGCCTTCCAGCGCATCTTTTTCCGCGGCAAGCTGGCTAACCTTGGCCTTGACGACATCGCCGATGGTGACAATCCCCACCAGCTCGTCGTCCTTGGTCACCGGCATGTGGCGGAACCGCCCCTCGGTCATCTTCTCCAGCACCTGGTCCTCTGTCATGTCCAGGGTGGCGCAGATCGGGTTGGAGGTCATCAGCGCAGAGGCCGCCAGATCCAGGCAGCTGGGGCCGCGCAGGGCCAGGGCGCGCACGATATCGCGCTCCGAAAGGATCCCGTCGGCAGCTTTTCCATCCTGGCTGACCACCACGCCACCGATACGCTTTTCGGTCAGCAGATGCGCGACCTTGTGGACCGTCATCTCCGGGGTCACTGTAAAGACACCATCGATGCCCTTTGCCTTCAGGATTTGCTGAACCAGCATCCGATTCCTCCCTGGATTGAAAACATCCCTGAAGATTAGCCTGTTCGATGGCTCCTGAGCTGTCAAGAAAAGGCTTCCAGCCGCGCGATCTCGGCCCGCAGCTGCCCGGCCAGCAGGGCGGCAAAGCGGTTGTTGCGATCCAGCCGGGAATCATCGGCATGGCGCACCAGGTAAAGCCCGCGTGTCAGGGAGAATTCCTCTGGCAGGATCCTTTGCAGGGTCGGTTGATGCGCCAGGGCAAAGTCATGGATGATCCCCAGCCCCAGCCCCTGGGCGATCCACTGGAACTGCACCGCAACGGAGTTTGAGGCCAGCGGCACCCGCTCTGCGCCGATCTCGTTCAGGTAATCCAGCTCCTTGTCGAAGATCATGTCCGGGATATAGCCCACGATCCGATGGGTCTTCAGATCCTCCAGCGCGCGAATCTGCGGATGGCGGGACAGGTAAGCGCGGGTCGCGGCCAGGTGCAGGCGGTAGTCGCTGATCTTCTGCACGGTCAGCCGCCCCGCCGAAGGGGCGCTGACGGTGATCGCCATGTCGGCCTCGCGCCGCGACAGGTTGAAGAGCCGCGGCAGCGCGACAATCTGGATTTCCAGGTCCGGGTTCTCTTCGGCGATGGCCGCGCAGACCTGGGGCAGCAGGTAATTCGCCACCCCGTCCGGCGCGCCGATGCGGATCTGGCCGGACAGCCCCGCCGCGCCCTGCCCGGCGATCTCTGCCGCGCCCGCCGCGAGAGAGGTCTCCGCCTGCACGGCGTATTCCAGCAGCCGTTCCCCGGCGTCGGTCAGCGCATAGCCCTGCGGGCTGCGCGAAAACAGTGCCGTATCCATGGCCTCCTCCAGCCGCGCGATGCGCCGGCCCACGGTTGCCGGATCCGTCCGCAGCAGACGCGCCGCGCCGGTCAGGCTTTCCGACCGCCCCACAGCTAGGAAAAATCGCAGGTCATCCCAGTTCATCGCGCCCCCGTACCGGCATTCTTGCAAAACCTCTTTGAGACAATTCCTCTTTTACCCACAGAAATGCAATCCTATCCTGCCCTCAACCAATCAGGAGGATCCCATGCAGGAACTGACCCATTTCATCGACGGCGCCCATGTGAAGGGGACCTCGGGCCGTTTCACCGATGTCTACAACCCCGCCACGGGCGAGGTTCAGGCCCGCGTGCCGCTCGCCTCTCCCGAAGAGCTGAAGGCCGCCATTGCCAGCGCCGAAAAGGCCCAGGTCGGCTGGGGCGCCACCAACCCGCAGCGCCGCGCCCGGGTGATGATGAAGTTCGGCCAGCTCATCAACGAAAACATGGAGAAGCTCGCAGAAGCGATCAGCCGCGAACACGGCAAGACCCTGCCCGACGCCAAGGGCGACGTGCAGCGCGGCCTGGAAGTGGTCGAGGTCTGCATGGGCGCGCCCCACATGCTGAAGGGCGAATTCACCGATGACGGCGGCCCCGGCATCGACCTCTATTCCCTGCGTCAGCCGCTTGGCGTGGTTGCGGGCATCACGCCCTTCAACTTCCCCGCCATGATCCCGCTGTGGAAGATGGCGCCGGCGCTGGCCTCGGGCAACGCCATGATCCTCAAACCGTCCGAGCGCACGCCCTCCTGCTCGCTCCTGCTGGCCGAACTGCTCAAGGAAGCGGGCCTGCCCGATGGCGTGCTTCAGGTCGTCAACGGTGACAAGGAAGCCGTGGACACGATCCTGGACGATGAAACCATCCAGGCGGTGGGCTTCGTCGGCTCCACCCCGATCGCGCAGTACATCTATGGCCGGGCTGCCACCAACGGCAAGCGCGCCCAGTGCTTCGGCGGTGCCAAGAACCACATGATCATCATGCCGGACGCGGACATGGACAAGGCCGCCGATGCGCTGGTGGGCGCAGGCTTCGGCGCGGCCGGCGAACGCTGCATGGCGATCTCCGTCGCCGTGCCCGTGGGCCAGAAAACCGCCGATACGCTGATCGAAAAGCTGATCCCTCGGATCGAGAAGCTGAAGGTCGGCCCCTATACCGCGGGCGACGACGTGGACTACGGCCCCGTCATCACCTCTGCTGCCAGGGACCGCATCAAGGGCCTGATCGACAGCGGCGTGGACCAGGGCGCGACCCTGGTGCGGGACGGGCGCGACTTCTCCCTGCAAGGGTACGAAGACGGCTTCTTCGTCGGGCCGACCCTGTTCGACAACGTCACGCCCGAGATGGACATCTACAAGGAAGAGATCTTCGGCCCGGTCCTCAGCCAAGTCCGCGCAGAGACCTATGAAGACGCGCTCGACCTCGTGGTGAAGAACCAATACGGCACCGGCACGGCGATCTACACCGCCGATGGCGACACCGCGCGCGACTTCGCGCACCGGGTCAACGTGGGCATGGTCGGCATCAACTTCCCGATCCCGGTGCCGCTGTCCTACTTCACCTTCGGCGGCTGGAAGAAATCGGCCTTCGGCGACCTGAACCAATACGGCCCGGACGCCTTCCGCTTCTACACCAAGACCAAGACGGTCACGGCGCGCTGGTTCTCCGGCATCAAGGATGGTGGCGAATTCAACTTCAAGGCCATGGATTGATCGCGGCCACGGCCAGGAACTTTCACCGGATCAGGGGCGCTACGGCGCCCCTTTTCAATGAGCAATGACCTGCCGCTGACCCGCGCTGAGGGGCCCGCGCGGAACTTTTCGCCCTGCCGTCCCGTTCCTTTCCCAAGATCCCGGACCGCGTCCCGCCATGCGTGACGCCAGGACCGCCCGGGAAATGCAAAGGAGAGCCCGATGCGCAAGACACTGATCGCCCTGCCTTTTCTGGCCCTGACAGCCCTGCCCCAAGGCGCCCTGGCGCTGATCCCCGGCGACGTCGCCCCGGCCTCCCAGCCCCAGGCAGCCCGCTTCTGCCCGCCTGCCGCGACCTGCGCGGGCGGCGGCATGATGAAACACGCCCTCCAGATCGAGGTCGGCGACATGGTGGCCGTGACCGATGACATGGTGCAGCGCATCAAGGATCCGCGCCAATACGAGCTTGACCCGCAGGGCACCTATTATCAGGTCGGCAACAAGGTCGTGCAGGTCAACCGCGACACGCTTCAGATCATTCGCCTTGTCGGTACGCTGAGCCATCCGGAGAGCGCCCCGGCGGAGTGATCACTCCGCCGCGACGCGCGCATTGCGCAGCATGTCCTTGAGGTACAACCCGGTGTGGCTGCGCTTGACCTCGGCCACCTCTTCCGGCGTGCCCTGTGCCACGATTTCACCACCGCCATCGCCACCTTCCGGCCCGATATCGATGATGTGGTCGGCAGTCTTGATGACGTCCAGGTTATGTTCGATCACCACGACCGAATTGCCCTGGTCCACCAGTTCATGCAGCACTTCCAGCAGCTTGCGCACATCCTCGAAATGCAGACCCGTCGTGGGTTCGTCCAGGATGTAAAGCGTCCGCCCGGTCGAGCGTTTGGACAGCTCCTTTGACAGCTTGACGCGCTGCGCTTCCCCGCCGGAAAGCGTGGTCGCCTGCTGGCCGACCTTGATGTAGCCCAGGCCCACCTGGCACAGCGCATCCATCTTGTCCCGGATCGAGGGCACGGCCTGGAAGAACTCCAGCGCGTCCTCGACCGTCATGTCCAGCACGTCCGCGATGGACTTGCCCTTGAACTTGATCTCCAGCGTCTCGCGGTTGTAGCGCGCGCCGCCGCAGGTCTCACAGGTGACATAGACATCCGCCAGGAAGTGCATCTCGATCTTGATGACGCCATCGCCCTGGCAGGCCTCGCAGCGGCCGCCCTTGACGTTGAAGCTGAAGCGCCCGGACTTGTAGCCGCGCGCCTTGGCTTCCGGCAGGCCGGCGAACCAGTCGCGGATCGGGGTGAAAGCACCGGTATAGGTGGCCGGGTTGGACCGGGGCGTGCGCCCGATGGGGCGCTGGTCGATGTCGATCACCTTGTCCAGATGCTCCAGCCCCTTGATCGTCTCGCAGGGCGCGGGCGTCTGGCGGGCCCCGTTCAGCCGCATGGAGGCGGTCTTGAACAGGGTTTCGATGGTCAGCGTGGACTTGCCCCCGCCCGATACGCCCGTCACGCAGACGAATTTGCCCAGCGGGAACTTCGCCGTGACACTCTTGAGGTTGTTGCCCGTGGCCTTGACCACTTCCAGCGCCTTGCCATTGCCCTCGCGCCGCAGGGCGGGCACGGCAATCTCGCGCGTGCCGGACAGGTACTGCCCGGTCAGGCTGGCGGGATCGGCGGCGATCTCTTCCGGCGTACCGTGGGAAACGACCTGCCCACCATGAACCCCGGCCCCGGGTCCGATGTCGAAGACGTAATCGGCTTCGCGGATGGCTTCCTCGTCATGTTCCACGACCAGGACAGAGTTCCCTTGGTCCCGCAGGTTCTTCAGCGTTTCCAGCAGCTTGCCATTGTCGCGCTGGTGCAGCCCGATAGAGGGTTCGTCCAGCACGTAAAGCACGCCCGTCAGGCCGGAGCCGATCTGACTGGCCAGCCGGATCCGCTGGCTTTCCCCGCCCGACAAGGTGCCAGAGGCTCGTGCCATGTTCAGGTAATCCAACCCGACGTTGTTCAGGAAGCCCAGGCGCTCGCGGATCTCCTTCAGGATCGGCACCGCGATCTCGCCCTTCTGCTTGGAAAGGGTTTCGGGCACCGTCTGGACCCACTCATGGGCCTCGCGGATGGACAGCTGCGTGACCTCGCCGATGTGACGGTCGGCGATCTTCACCGCCAGCGCCTCGGGCTTCAGACGGTAGCCGTCGCAGACACCGCAGGGGCGGTTGTTCTGGTAGCGCTCGAATTCCTCGCGCACCCAGTTGCTGTCCGTCTCGCGGTAGCGGCGTTCCATATTGGGCACCACGCCTTCAAAGGCGCGGGTGACGTTGTAGACACGCCCGCCCTCATCGTAGCGGAAGGCGATTTCCTCTTCGCCCGAGCCATAAAGGAAGACGTTCTGCACCTTCTTGGGCAGGTCCTTCCAGCGCGCGTTCTTGTCGAAATCGTAATGCTTGGCGATGGCTTCGATGGTCTGAAGGAAATAGGGGCTCTTGCCCTTGCGCCAGGGCGCGATGGCCCCGTCCGCGATCTTCAGCTGCGCATCCGGCACCACTAGGCGCTCGTCAAAGAACAGCTCCATCCCCAGCCCGTCGCAATGCGGGCAGGCACCATCCGGCGCGTTGAAGGAGAACAGGCGCGGCTCGATCTCCGGGATGGAGAAGCCGCTGACCGGACAGGCGAATTTCTCTGAAAAGGTAAAGGTCTCGGGCTCGGCCTCTTCCTTCGGCGCGGTCTCAAGGCGCGCAATGCCATCGGCCAGGTCCAGCGCGGTGCGGAAGCTGTCCGCCAGGCGGGTTTCCATGCCCTCGCGCACCACGATCCGGTCGACGACCACGTCGATGTCATGGCGGTATTTCTTGTCCAGCGTCGGCGGCTCGTCCAGCTCGTAGAACTCGCCATCGACCTTCACGCGCTGGAAGCCCTGCTTGCGCAGCTCCAGGAATTCCTTACGGTACTCGCCCTTGCGGTCGCGCACGATGGGCGCCAGCAGGTAGGCACGGGTGCCCTCCTCCATGCCCATGACGCGATCGACCATGTCCTGCACCTGCTGCGCCTCGATCGGCAGACCGGTGGCGGGGCTGTAGGGCGTGCCGGAGCGCGCATAGAGCAGCCGCATGTAGTCATAGATCTCGGTCACCGTGCCGACGGTCGAGCGCGGGTTCTTGCTGGTCGTTTTCTGCTCGATGGAGATTGCCGGGGAAAGACCACTGATATGGTCCACGTCCGGCTTTTCCATCATGTCCAGGAACTGGCGCGCATAGGCGCTCAGGCTTTCCACGTACCGGCGCTGCCCCTCGGCATAGATCGTGTCGAACGCCAGGCTCGACTTGCCAGAGCCCGAAAGCCCCGTGATCACCACAAGCTGATCGCGGGGGATATCGACATCGATCCCCTTCAGGTTGTGCTCGCGTGCGCCGCGTACTTCGATCTTCTTCAATTCAGGCATATCAGCCCCCCACGGGTCATTGATGCAAATCTAGTGGAGCCGGGCCCGGGTTCCAAGAGTAATTGAAGAACATTTAACGAACACGCTCAGTTTCGCTGCAATGCCGCAGTTGCCCCCGCAAGGCAACCCGGCGTTTCGGCGCGCCATTCTCCTCTTGTGGGTCCCCACAGGGAAGGCTACCCAGCGAGTGTAATGTTATTACATTCCGATTCTAACGACAGGAGGCCCAAATGGTCCCACAGCCCCTCTCCCGCAGCACCCTTGCCCGCAGCAGCTTGGCCCTTGCCGCCGTCATGGCGCTTGCCCTGCCCGTTTCCGCGGAAAGCCACGATCATGATCACGACCACGACCATGACCACGCAGAGGCACATTCCCACGATCACGACGAAGACGCCCAGCGGATCTACAAGGGCCTCTTCACCGATGAAGAGATCCAGCCGCGCACCCTGGCCGACTGGGAAGGCGACTGGCAGTCCGTCTACCCGCTGCTGCAGGACGGCAGCCTGGACGAAGTGATGGCCCACAAGGCAGAGCACGGCGACAAGAGCGCGCAGGAATATGCCGATTACTACGCCATCGGCTATGAAACCGATGTCGACCGCATCGTCATCGACGGCAGCAGCTTCACCTTCTGGAGCGGCGAAACCTCCGTCGAGGGCACCTACGAAAGCGACGGATACGAGGTGCTGACCTACGCCAAGGGCAACCGCGGCGTGCGCTACATCTTCGAGAAGACCGAAGGTGATGACGCCGCCCCCGAGTTCGTCCAGTTCAGCGACCACGCCGTGTCCCCCACGGATGCCGGCCACTACCACCTCTACTGGGGCGATGACCGCGCCGCCGTGCTGGAAGAGCTCACGAACTGGCCGACCTACTACCCATCCGAGATGTCCGCGGAAGAGATCGCGCATGAGATGATCGCCCACTGATCCCCCATGGCGCGCAGCGGCCGGGGACAGGCGTCCTCGGCCCTGCGCAACCGCCAGGACGTGCAAGCGAAACGAAAAAGGGCGCCCCGGGGGCGCCCTTTTGCTTATTGACTGAAGAAGCGATCAGATGTGGATGGCGCGGCCATAGGCCTGAAGCACGGATTCATGCATCATCTCGGACAGGGTCGGATGCGGGAAGACCGTGTGCATCAGGTCCTCTTCCGTGGTTTCCAGCGCCTGGCCGACAACGTATCCCTGGATCAGCTCGGTCACTTCCGCGCCCACCATATGCGCGCCCAGAAGCTCGCCCGTCTTGGCATCGAAGACCGTCTTCACCATGCCCTCGGCCTCGCCCAGGGCGACGGCCTTGCCGTTGCCGATGAAGGGGAAGTTGCCCACCTTCAGCTCGTACCCGGCTTCCTTGGCCTTCGCCTCGGTCAACCCGACAGAGGCCACCTGCGGATGGCAATAGGTGCAGCCCGCGATGGAGTTCGGCTTGATCGGGTGGACCTTCTTGCCCGCCGCGTGTTCGGCCACCATGACACCTTCGTGGCTGGCCTTGTGCGCCAGCCAGGGGGCGCCGGCAATATCGCCGATGGCATAAAGCCCGTCGATCCCGGTGCGGCAATATTCGTCCGTCACCACGTGGGTGCGGTCGATCTTGACGCCCAGCTCTTCCAGGCCCAGCCCTTCGACGTTGCCCACGATCCCCACGGCAGAGATGACGGTATCAAACTCCATCTTCTCGATCTTGCCGCCGGTCTCGATATGGGCGACGACCTTGCCCTTGGAGCGGTCCAGCTTCTTGACGCCGGATTTCTCCATGATCTTCATGCCCTGCTTCACGAACTGCTTCTTGGCAAAGGCGCTGATATCGGCGTCCTCCACCGGCAGCACGCGGTCCATGACCTCGACCACGGTCGTGTCGGCACCCAGGGTGTTGTAGAAGCTGGCGAATTCAATGCCGATCGCGCCAGAGCCGATCACCAGCAGCTTCTTGGGCATCCGGGTCGGTTTCAGCGCGTGGCGGTAGGTCCAGACCAGGTCCCCATCGGCCTCAAGGCCCGGCAGTTCGCGGGCCCGCGCGCCGGTGGCCACGACGATGGTCTTGCCCGTCAGCTCTTCGGTGCCCTTGTCGGTCTTGACCGAAACCTTGCCCTTGGCCGGAACAGCGGCTTCGCCCATGAAGACGGTGACCTTGTTCTTCTTCAGCAGGTGCTTGACCCCGCCTTCCATCTGCTTGGCCACCCCGCGCGAGCGTTTGACCACCGCGTCCAGATCGTAGTCGATCTTCTCGGCGGACAGGCCAAAGTCCTTGGCCCGCTCCATCAGGTGGAAGACCTCGGAAGACCGCAGCAGGGCCTTGGTGGGGATACAGCCCCAGTTCAGACAGATGCCGCCAAGGTTCTCGCGTTCGATCACCGCGACGCTCAGACCCAGCTGGGCGGCGCGGATGGCCGCGACATATCCGCCCGGACCCGCTCCGATCACGATGAAGTCAAATGATTTGGCAGCCATGCGCCCCTCCGTTTGTCAGATAGTTTGATGTTAAACTATTCTGAGAACCGCTTCAATTGACGAAACGTCCCGGCCCCCATGCGCTCAGATCAAGGCTCGTGGCGCATTGGAAAGCAAGGGGTTTCCCGGCAACCCTACACGCTTGAACCGGCGGAGTCAGTCCGGAACCGCAACCCGGTGGCGGCAGAAAGCGGCAACTTGAGGAAAAGAAATGGGCGGAGTCGGCCCGCAGACCCGATCCAGCGCCCCGCCCCATGCGCTCTGAGGCCTGCGCGGCGCGCGCCCTGCAAAACGCCGGGGCGAAGCGGAAAGGCATCCGGCCACGCCGGACCGGATGCCGGGGCCCCTGGGGGCCAAAGTATATCTCAGGCGTCGGCGGTGACCTCTGCCACCGTCTGGGCATAGGATCCGTTGTTCAGGTATTCCTCTTCCGCCTTGGTGCCGCGCCGCGACAGCGCGTCGTTGCGGTAGGGGAAGCGGCCGAACTGGCGGATGATCTCGCGGTGGGCCCGGGCGTGAAGCAGGTTCTCTTCCCCGGTTTCGGGCATCCGCTCCAGCATCAGGCGCACGCAGCGTTCCTGGTCGCACAGGTTCTCCGAATGCATCAGCGGCAGGTAGAAGAACTGGCGGGCCGGTTCGTCGATCTGCATGTCCCAGCCCTTGTTGATGGCAACCTTGGCGGCGGCCAGAGCCACCTTGTCGCTCTCAAAGGCCTTGCCCTTGCCCCGGAACATGTTGCGCGGGAACTGATCCATCAGGATGATATAGGCCAGCGCGCCACTGGGATAGGTCAGCCAAAGGCCATAGGCCCCGTCACAGGCGTTCTTCCAGGCCGCGCCGAAACGGTCGCGGATTTCCTGGTCCAGTTCGTCGGAGGATTGATACCAGCCGGCGGACCCCACTTCATCCAGCCAGAACTGAAGAATCTCTTCGGGGGCAATCATGGCGGACTCCCTTCGTATTGCCATTGCGCCTGTGGATAACCTTTACAAAGCTTTCACATTAATGAAATGGGGGAATTGCCTAGTTTCGGCGTTAACACGGCGGTCAACCGCCGGTTTCCTCCTCGGCAGCTTCCTCGGCAGCTTCGTGTGCCCATTCTTGCGCCGCTTCCACCGCAACCCCGGTGGAGGACATGAGAACCGGTGCATAGGCCCCTGCTTCCTCGACGCCCGTGTCGGGACGGCGCAGCATCCGGTAGCCCGCGTAGGCCGCCGTGATCAGCAGCAGCACGCCGATGAACAGGAAGAAGCCGCCCGGCCCCGTCATGGTCATCGCGTAACCTGTCAGAAGCGGGCCGCCGATCGCGCCAAGGCCGTTGACGAACATCATGCCCGCGCTGCCCGCGGCCATCTGGTCATGTTCCAGGTAGTCGTTCAGGTAGGCCAGCAGCAGCGAATAAAGCGGGTTGGTCATCGCCCCGATGATCCCGGCAGAGATCAGCAGCGCCACGTAGCTTTCCCCGAAGACGAAGCCGATCATCGCCCCGACCCCGGCCGTGATCGCCTCGCAGGCGATCAGCAGGCGACGATCCACGCGGTCCGACAGCCAGCCCAGCGGGTAAAGCGCCAGCACCGCGCCGACGTAGAACATGGTGATGAACAGGGAGATCTGCGGCAGGCTCAGCCCGGCCTGGGTGCCAAAGACCGCCGCCATGCCGAATTGCGCAGAGAAGGCGCCGCCCACCAGGAAGACACCGATCAGCGACAGCGGAGAGGTCTTGTAGAGCGCGATCAGCGACATCGGCCGCGTACTCTCGAACGCCGGGGTCGGAGAGATCGACAGAAGGATCGGCGCGAAAGAGATCGAAACCAGCACTGAGGGCACGATGAACAGGATGAAGCCCGCCGGATCGCCCAGCAGCAGCACGCCCTGCGCCGCCATGATCCCCAGCACCTGCACCAGCATGTAGAGCGCCAGGCTTTGCCCGCGGGTCTCGTTGGTGGCGGAATTGTTCAGCCAGCTTTCGGCCGTCACGTAGACGCCGGAGAAGCAGAAGCCGATGACCAGCCGCCCCACGGACCAGGCCCAGGGATCGGGAAAGGCGGGATAGAGGATCAGCACGGCAGAGATGAAGGAGCCGAGCGCGGCGAAGACCCGCACGTGGCCCACGCGGCGGATCAGCCCCGGCGCCATGCGCGAGCCGCCCAGGAAGCCGGCGAAATAGGCCGACATGATCAGCGACATCTCGAAGGTGGAGAATCCCTCGATCTCACCGCGCACACCCAGCAACGTGCCCTGCAGGCCATTGCCCAGCATCAACAGAAGAAGGCCCAGCAAAAGTGCCCAGGAGGTTCCAAGAACCTGGATCATCCGATGAACTCCTTTAGCCGTCCTTGTGCCCCCGGCTGGGGGCGACTCATTGCCGCCTCCCTTCCATGTCAGGCTTCCGGGATCAACAGAGAGGCATCCCCATAAGAGAAGAATCTGTATTTTTCCTGAACGGCATGGGCATAGATCTGCCGGATGCGCTCCTGGCCCACCAGGGCCGAGACCAGCATCATCAGCGTGCTCTTGGGCAGGTGGAAATTGGTCATCAGCGCATCGGTCACCCGGAAGGTGAAGCCGGGATAGATGAAGATATCCGTTTCGCCCCGCCAGGGCGCAATCGCGCCGGTCTCGCGCGCGGCACTTTCGATCAGGCGCAGGGCGGTCGTGCCCACGGGAATGATCCGCCCGCCCGCGGCTTTCGTCTCCGCGATCTCCGCGGCGGCGGCTTCCGTCACCTCGCCCCATTCGGCGTGCATCTTGTGGCTGGTCACGTCATCGACCTTCACCGGCAGGAAGGTGCCCGCGCCCACGTGCAGGGTCACATGGGTCCGGCTGACCCCCATGGCCTCCAGCCGCGCCAGCAGATCCGCATCGAAATGAAGCGAGGCTGTGGGTGCCGCCACCGCGCCCGAGCGCTTGGCCCAGACGGTCTGGTAATCTTCCTTGTCCTGGGCATCGGG
>NZ_JAATOW010000053.1 GCF_011806405.1 Pseudooceanicola sp. HF7
CCAAGCCCGATCAGCACCTCTGCCGGATCATCCGTGTAGCCCTGGAAGTTGCGCCGCAGCCGCCCGGCCTTCTGCGCCACCTCCAGCCCGTCGCCCTTCAGCGCGAAATGGTCGATGCCGATCTCGGCGTAGCCATCCCAGCGGAACAGCTCGCGCGCGGTCTCGAACAGCGCCAGCCGTTCCGCCGGCGTGGGCAATTCGTCAGAGGGCAGCATGGACTGCCGCCGCGCCATCCAGGGCACATGGGCATAGCCGTAAAGCGCCACCCGGTCGGGCGAGAGGCTCAGCAGCTTCTGCACGCTCTCCGTGATCCGCGCCGGGGTCTGGTAGGGCAGGCCGAACAGGATGTCGGTGTTCAGGCTGTGCACCCCGTGCTCGCGAATCGCCAGGACCATGTCCCGGGTCAGCTCGAAGCTCTGTTCGCGCCCGATGGAGCGCTGGATCTCGGGATCGAAATCCTGCACCCCGACAGAGGCCCGGTTCATCCCCGCCCGGGCCAGCACGGCCAGCCGCGCGGCGTCGATCTCGTTGGGATCGATCTCGACCGAGAACTCGGCCCCCTCGGCCATGGGCACGACCTCTTCGATGGCCCCGGCCAGGGTTTCCATCATGCCCGCACCCAGCAAAGTGGGCGTCCCGCCACCCCAGTGCAGCCGCGACAGGCGCACGCCCCGGGGCAGGTGCGCCCGCAGCAATTTCAGCTCGTCCAGCAGGGTCTCCAGGTAGGCGGCAACCGGCGCATCGCTCTGCGTTCCCTGGGTCCTGCAGGCGCAGAACCAGCAGAGTTTCCGGCAGAAGGGCACATGGACGTAGAGAGAGATTTTTGCAGTCTCTCCAATGGCTTCCATCCAGGCAGCATGTTGCGACGGGCTCACGGAGCCGGTGAAATGCGGGGCCGTGGGGTAACTGGTGTAACGCGGTACCTTTGCGTCAAACAGACCCAGCCGTTCAAGTTGCGTTTTCTTGACCATGCCGATAGGCTTGACCGGACCGCGCGACGTCGTCCTTGACCCAGATCAACAACCTAGCTCAGAGGGGCCATGCTTCAGCCTGACCTCAGCCTTGCGCCGCATGATTGCAGCGACTGCCCGATCCGCCACCGTGCCGTCTGTGCCCGGTGTGATGCGGATGAATTGGCCGTGCTGGAAGGCATCAAGTATTACCGCAGCTACGAGGCCGGGCAGACCGTGATCTGGTCTGGGGATCGGATGGATTTCGTCGGCTCCGTCGTTTCCGGCATCGCCACGCTGACCCAAACCATGGAAGACGGGCGCACCCAGATGGTGGGCCTGCTGCTGCCGTCGGATTTCGTCGGCCGTCCGGGCCGGGACGGGGCCGCTTACAACGTGGTCGCCACCTCTGACCTGGTGATGTGCTGCTTCCGCAAGAAACCCTTCGAGAAGCTGATGGAAACCACGCCGCATATCGGCCAGCGCCTGCTGCAGATGACGCTGGATGAGCTGGATGCGGCGCGCGAATGGATGCTGGTACTGGGCCGCAAGACCGCGCGGGAAAAGATCGCCTCTCTCATGGTGATCATCCTGCGCCGCGAAGCCACGCTGAACATGAAAGAGCCCAGCGGCTGCCTGACCTTTGACCTGCCGCTGACCCGCGAAGCCATGGCCGATTACCTTGGCCTCACGCTGGAAACCGTCAGCCGCCAGATCTCTGCCCTGAAACGGGAAGAGGTGATCCTGCTGGAAGGCAAGCGCCACGTCACCGTGCCCGACTTCTCGCGCCTGCTGGAAGAGGCCGGGGATGACAGCGACGGCGGGATGCTGGCCTGAACTTTCGGGCCCGAACTTTCTAGCCTGCGCCGTCCCCGCCTTTCCCCAGATCAGATGACATCGGCCCCAAACCTTCGGGCAGGGGCCGCTTCCTGTTGGAAACGGCCCCTTTGATTTTCTCAGTCGATCAATGCGCCAGGAAGACCGGCAGCGTCGTGCCTTCCATCATGTTGCGGGTCGCCCCGCCCAGGATCGCCTGGCGGAAACGGGAATGGCCATAGGCCCCCATGACCACCATGTCCGCGCCCAGCTCCGTGGCGTGCCGCATGATCAGGTCGGAGATCCGCGGCAGGGTCTTGGCGATCACCTCGATCTCGGCAGAGACGCCGTGACGCGACAGCCAGCCGGCCAGCATCCCGCCGGGATCGGAGCGGTCCAGCCCATGGGCGGGTGGATCGATGACCACGATATGGACCTCTTCGGCGCTCTTCAGGATCGGCATGGCCTTGCGGATCGCGGCCAGGGCCTCCGGCGTTTCGTTCCAGGCCAGCAGCACCTTCTTCGGCGCGACCGGCGCCGGGGCGCCCTCGGGCAGCATGATGACCGGGGCGCGCCCGTCAAAAAGCGCGGCTTCCATCACCGGCTCAAGCTCCACGCCCTTGTTTTCGCCATAGGGCTTGGGCAGCAGCACCACGTCCGCGAATCGCGCCTGCCAGCCGATTCGACGGCCGATGTCGCCCAGCTGCGCCAGGTCGGATTCCGAGGACCACCGAATCGACTCCCCCGTCAGACGCTTGTCAGCGGCCGCCTGGATGTCCTTTGATTCGGCCACGGCCCGGTCAACCGCATCCTGCAGGATCGTTGCATCCGCGCCACCGTAGTAATAGCCGATCTGCGCCCGATCCACGCCCAGGCACAACACGTCGAGATGCGCATCGTGCTTTGATGCAAGCGCGATCGCCTGATCCAGCAAGCCATCCACGGCCTCTTTCGAGGTCAGGACGGTCATAATTGTTCTATAGGCCATGGCAGCCTCCTGCTTGGAATTCTGATAAGGTGACTCTACAAATTTTATTTTTTGATAACCTTGATCCTAATCAACTCGATTCCGTCAAGCTGTTGATACAGATCAAGGTAATTCTGCCCGGCGGGCGGCATTCAGCACGGCAAGGATCTTCGGCGATGCGGGATTCCTTCGCCCGCAGGACGAAAAAAAGGGACGCGAAATGAATAATGCAATCAAGCTCATCGCGCTGGCGGCGATCACGCTGTTTGCCGCGATCGCGGCGAATTACGCCCGCGATCTGGCCTATATGGTCAATGCCATCGTTGTGATGTTCGTCAGTGGCGGCCTCTTCATCTGGGTGCTTCGCCAAACAGATGACGAGCTGGTCGCGATCGACAAATCCGGCGCATACATGGACGACGTGGTGAAATACGGCGTCATCGCAACGGCTCTCTGGGGCGTTGTCGGCTTCCTCGTGGGGGTCTTCATCGCGTTCCAGCTGGCGTTTCCGGCGCTGAACTTCAACTGGGCAGAGGGGATGCTGAACTTCGGCCGCCTGCGCCCGCTGCACACCAGCGCCGTGATCTTCGCCTTCGGGGGCAACGCGCTGATCTGTACCTCTTTCTACATCGTCCAGCGGACCTCCGCGGCACGGCTCTGGGGCGGTAACCTCGCCTGGTTCGTCTTCTGGGGCTACAACCTGTTCATCGTGCTGGCCGCGCTCAGCTATGTTCTGGGCGGCTCGCAGTCCAAGGAATACGCGGAACCGGAATGGTACATCGACCTCTGGCTGACCGTCGTCTGGGTGGCCTACCTTGCGGTCTTCCTGGGCACGATCATCAAGCGGAAGGAACCCCACATCTACGTGGCGAACTGGTTCTTCCTGGCCTTCATCGTGACCGTGGCCATGCTGCACGTGGTCAACAACCTCTCGATCCCGGTCTCCATCTGGGGCGGCAAATCCGTGCAGCTCTTCGCGGGCGTGCAGGATGCTATGACCCAGTGGTGGTACGGCCACAACGCCGTGGGCTTCTTCCTGACCGCGGGCTTCCTGGGCATGATGTACTACTTCATCCCGAAACAGGCCGATCGTCCGGTCTATTCCTACAAGCTCTCGATCATCCACTTCTGGGCGCTGATCTTCCTCTACATCTGGGCCGGTCCGCACCACCTGCACTACACCGCGCTGCCTGACTGGGCCTCGACCCTTGGCATGGTGTTCTCGATCATCCTGTGGATGCCCAGCTGGGGCGGCATGATCAACGGCCTGATGACCCTCTCGGGGGCCTGGGACAAGCTGCGCACCGACCCGGTGCTGCGGATGATGGTGATCGCCGTCGGCTTCTACGGCATGGCCACTTTCGAAGGCCCGATGATGTCCATCCGCGCGGTCAACTCCCTGTCGCACTACACCGACTGGACGATCGGGCACGTGCACTCCGGTGCGCTTGGCTGGAACGGCATGATCACCTTCGGCGCGCTCTACTTCCTGGTGCCCAAGCTCTGGAACCGTGAGCGTCTCTACTCGCTCTCGCTGGTCAACTGGCACTTCTGGCTCGCCACGATCGGCATCGTTCTCTACGCCGCCTCGATGTGGGTCTCGGGTATCATGGAAGGCCTGATGTGGCGCGAAGTGGATGCCAACGGCTTCCTGGTGAACTCCTTCGCGGACACCGTGGCAGCGAAATTCCCGATGTATGTCACCCGTGGTCTTGGCGGCGTGATGTACCTGGCAGGCGGGGTCATCATGTGTGTGAACCTCTGGCTCACGGTCAAGGCGCAGCCTGCCGTGGAAACCGAGGCCGGCCTCGTGCCCGCGGAATAAGGAACAGGACCAATGGGAATTCTCGACAAACACAAGTTCCTCGAAAAGAACGCAACGCTCCTGCTGGCCTGCTCCTTTGCCGTGGTCACCATCGGTGGCATCGTGGAAATCGCGCCGCTCTTCTACCTCGAGAACACGATCGAGGAAGTGGAAGGCGTGCGCCCCTACTCTCCGCTGGAGCTGGCGGGGCGTGACATCTACATCCGCGAAGGCTGCTACGTCTGCCACAGCCAGATGATCCGCCCGATGCGCGACGAGGTGGAGCGCTACGGCCACTACTCGCTGGCGGCGGAATCCATGTACGACCACCCGTTCCAATGGGGGTCCAAGCGGATCGGGCCGGACCTGGCCCGGGTCGGCGGGCGCTACTCGGATGAATGGCACGTTGATCACCTGACGGATCCGCAATCCGTCGTGCCGGAATCGGTGATGCCGAAATACGGCTTCCTGCTGAACGCGCGCCTGGATGGCCGTCACGTGCAGGACCTGATGCAGACCCACCGGACCGTCGGCGTGCCCTACACCGACGAGATGATCGAGAACGGCCAGTCGGACTTCAACGTCCAGATCGACCCCTGGGGCGATATCGACGGGCTGCTTGAACGCTACCCCGGCGCCCAGGTCCGCAACTTCGACGGTGAGCCCGGCGTGTCCGAAATGGATGCCCTCGTGGCCTACCTGCAGATGCTGGGGACGCTCGTGGACTTCTCAACCTTCAACCCAGACGCAAGTCGCTGAGGAGGGCAAGATGGACACCTATTCCATATTCCGACAGTTCGCGGACAGCTGGATGCTGCTGGCGCTGTTCCTGTTCTTTCTCGGCGTGATCTTCTGGGTGTTCCGCCCGGGCAGCCGGAAGATCCACGAGGACACGGCCGGGATCCCCTTCCGTCATGAGAAGAGTCCCGCCGGGGCCGAAAAGAAAGCCAAGTCTGCCGGCAAGGCAGCCCTCACGGAAAAGGAAGCGTGAGATGAGCGACAATGACCTGAAAGACAAGTACGGCACCACCGGCCATTCCTGGGACGGGATCGAAGAGCTGAACACCCCGATGCCGCGCTGGTGGCTGTGGACCTTCTACATCACCATCATCTGGGGCATCGGCTATACCATCGCCTATCCCGCCTGGCCGCTGATCAGCAGCGCCACACCGGGCCTTCTGGGCTTTTCGACCCGCGCCCAGGTTCAGCAGGATATCGACACTGTGAACCAGGCCAATGCCGGCATCAACCAGCAGCTCACGGAAGTGCCGCTGACTGAGATCGCCGTCAACGCGGACCTGGATCAATACGCGATCTCCGCCGGTGGTGCGATCTTCAAGACCTGGTGCGCGCAGTGCCACGGCTCCGGTGCGGCCGGCGCGGTGGGCTATCCCAACCTGCTGGACGACAACTGGCTCTGGGGCGGCTCCATCGAGGAGATCCACTACACGATCAGCCACGGCATCCGGAACGAGGACGACCCGGACGCCCGCTACAGCCAGATGCCGGCCTTCGGGACCGACGACCTGCTTGAGAACGAACAGATCGACGCGGTGGTGAACTACGTCATGTCGCTCTCCGGTGAGCCTGAGAACCCGGAGCTGGTGGCAGAAGGCGCGACCGTCTTTGCCGACAACTGCGTGGCCTGCCACGGCGAAAACGCCACCGGCGACCGCGACCAGGGCGCGCCCAACCTGACGGATGCGATCTGGCTTTACGGGGGCAGCTACGATGCCATCCACGAAACGGTGGAGCGCGCGCGCTTCGGCGTCATGCCCGCCTGGCAGGGCCGTCTGAGCGAAGCCCAGATCCGCGCTGTCGCCACCTATGTGCACCAGCTCGGCGGCGGCGAATAACCGCCCCGCCTGACAGTCCCCCGCCCGGCTCGTCACCGGACGGGGTCGCACCGGACCGTTCGTCCTGTTCGCGCGTTTCCAGAACGGTCCGGTGCCCCTGCACCCAATATCCGGCCAGGCGCCGGGAAAAGGCAAGCCCCGCATGTATATTTGCATGCGGGGCTTCCTCGTTTCGGGGGGGCTGTCAGCGGGCAGGGGAGGCGGTGCTAGTCCCGGCGCAGACCCCGCGGCAAACGCTGCCACCAGCGGGCTTTCAACCGGCCTCGGGGCAGGGGGTCGCCCTCGGCCGGCGGACGGCCCTGCCAGCGGCTGTTCCGGCGGGCCCGCTCGGCCACAAGGTCAAGCGGTCTGAACAGGATCGGGTCCATGGCTCAGGCTCTCTCCTTGCCCGGGGCGCGCAGCCGGGGCAGGGGCTCGGGCCGGGAAACGGGGGCGGCGCGGCCTTTGGCGGCGCGGGTCGCGGTCATGAAGCTCTTGGCATAGATCGTCAGCATGTCGGGGCCTCCTTCGGCTCTCTGGTGTGTCTTCTGCCCTCAGGTCTACGCCCCTGGACCTGATCCCCCTATTCAGAAAGCCTTTCATCGCGTAAGTCTGTCTTACATGATTGACTGGATGGCCCTCCCGCCCCTGACCTCTCTCAGGGCACTTGCCACCTTGGCGCAGACCGGCTCCACGGTAGAAGCCGGCGCGCGGCTGAATGTAAGTCACGCTGCAATAAGTCAGCAAATCAAGGGGTTGGAGGCGCACCTCGGCCTGCCCCTGGTGAATCGCAGCGGGCGCAAGCTGGCCCTGACGGAAGAGGGGCGGCAGCTGGCGGACGCGATGATCTCCGGCATGTCCCAGGTGGAATCGATCATTGAGAAACTTACGGGACAGCGCGCCGACCGGCCCCTGACGATCTCCTGCACCCCGGCCTTCGCCACCTCTTTCCTGATGCCGCGACTCGCGGATTTCCAGCGCCGCTATCCCGGCGTCTCGCTGATGATCGACCCGACGCCCGTGCTGAAAGAGGTGGGGCCGGGCGGCGTGGACGTGGCCCTGCGCTATGGCTCCGGTGACTGGCCGGGGCTTCAGGCCGACCCGGTGATCCTGACCCGCATCGCCATCGTCGCGGCCCCCGGGCTTGTCCCCGGCGACGGCCCCGTCGATCCCGCCACGCTGGACGGCTACCCCTGGCTGCAGGAGCTCGGCACATCAGAGGCAAGCGATTTCCTGGCCTTCCATGGCCGCAAGCTGGACATGAGCAAGGGCGTGACCTCTCTGCCCGGCAACCTGATGGTGGATGCGGCCCGCGACGGGCGCGGCATCGGGGTCATCGCCCGCGCCTTCGTGGAGCCGGACCTGGCCGCCGGCCGCCTGCGCCTGCTTTACGAGGACGGGCGCAAGAAGGGCTATTTCCTGGTCACGCGGCCGGAAACCATGCGCCCCGTGGCGCGCGACTTTGCCCGCTGGATCCGGGCCCAGGTACGCGACCAGATGGACGGCGCCTGGGAAAAGCCCCCCGGCTAGGCCGCCTGACACACTGCCAAAAACCCCCTGCCGGCCACTCTCAGCCCATGGCCTCCTGCCCCCAAAGGCGCGCTTTGCGCGAGGGCCGCGGTATGGCTAAACTCCTGATTGCAAATGCCGTTCAAAAACATACGGCAACAATGTCGCATTTGATGCAGGTCAATGTTTAGGCACCCTGTCACTGCGAGAACACCCTCGGAACACCGATCACAAGCGAGTCGCCAAGTGTCTGTAACCGACGAAGACCCAAAGCTTTACGCTGCCAGAGAGCCCATTTTCCCCCGCCGTGTGACCGGACGTTTCCGATCCCTGAAGTGGGTGATCATGGCCGTGACCCTGGGCATCTACTACCTGACGCCCTGGATCCGCTGGGACCGGGGACCGAACCTGCCCGACCAGGCGGTTCTGGTGGACATGGCGAACCGCCGCTTCTTCTTCTTCTGGATCGAGATCTGGCCGCATGAGTTCTACTTCGTCGCCGGCCTGCTGGTCATGGCGGGGCTTGGGCTGTTCCTCTTCACCTCCGCCCTGGGGCGGGTCTGGTGCGGCTATACCTGCCCGCAGACCGTCTGGACGGACCTCTTCATCCTGGTGGAGCGCTGGATCGAAGGCGATCGCAACGCCCGCCTGCGCCTGCACCGGCAGAAGAAATGGGACTTCCGCAAGGCCCGCCTGCGGATGACCAAGTGGACGGTCTGGCTGCTGATCGGGCTGGCCACGGGTGGCGCCTGGGTCTTCTACTTTGCGGATGCGCCCACGCTGCTGCGCGACCTGGTGACGCTGAATGCCCACCCGGTGGCCTATACGACCATGGCCATCCTGACCTTCACCACCTTCCTGTTCGGCGGCTTTGCCCGCGAACAGATCTGCATCTATGCCTGCCCCTGGCCCCGTATCCAGGCGGCGATGATGGATGAGGACACGATCACGGTCGCCTACCGCGAATGGCGCGGTGAGCCGCGCGGCAAGCACCGCCGCCGGGCCAAGATGCAGGCCGCCACGGAGGCCGCCCATGTCGAACTGCGCGCGACCGGCGAAAAGACCGGCGGCACCAGCCCGCTGATTCCCATGCCGGGGATGCCCAGCGGGGTTGGCGGTGCCGTGCCGCAGAAGGAAACCCTGGGCGATTGCATCGATTGCAACGCTTGCGTCAACGTCTGCCCCATGGGGATCGACATCCGCGACGGCCAGCAGATGGCCTGCATCACCTGCGCGCTCTGCATCGACGCCTGCGACGACGTGATGGACAAGATCGGCAAGCCCCGCGGGCTGATCGACTACATGGCGCTGACCGATGAACAGGCCGAACGCGCCGGTGCCCAGCCGCGCCCGATCATCCGCCACATCCTGCGCCCGCGCACGATCCTTTATACCGTGCTCTGGACCGGGATCGGCCTGGCGCTGATCTTTGCGCTCTTCATCCGCCCGGACATCGACATGACCGTCGCCCCGGTGCGCAACCCCACCTTCATCACGCTGTCCGATGGCTCCATCCGCAACGTCTACGATGTGCGCCTGCGCAACAAGAACGGCGATGAACGGCCCTTCCTGCTGAGCGTCGCGGGCAACCCCTCTCTCACGGTCGAGGTCGAGGGCGCGCCGGATGCCACCGTTGACGTGCCCGCGGACTCTGCCAGACTGGCCCGTGTCTACGTGGTCGCGCCCGCTGACAGCGCCGCTGCCGCCTCTGAGCGTACGGAATTCCGCTTCTGGGTCGAGGACCTCGACAGCGGGGCCCGCGCCAGCAAGGATTCCGTCTTCAACGGGAGGGCCAATTGATGGCTGAGCTTCACGAACCCTATCCCGCCTCCGACCGTGGCTTTCGCCTCAAGGGGTGGCACGTGCTGGCCGGTTTCATCGCCGCCTTCTCCCTGATCATCGCGGTGAATGTCTTCATGGCGACCCAGGCCGTGCGCACCTTCCCGGGGCTGGAGGTGGAGAATTCCTACGTGGCCAGCCAGGAATTCGACACCCGCCGCGCCGCGCAGGAAGCGCTTGGCTGGGATGTCTGGGCCGATGAGCAGGACGGCTGGATCCACCTCAAGATCACCGGGGCGGATGGCCAGCCGGTGCGTGCGAAGGAACTGCACGCCATCGTCGGCCGGGCCACGATCGATGCCGCGGATGTGACCCCCGCCTTTGCCTGGAACGGGGAATTCTACGAAGCTCCGATCACGCTGGCGGACGGCAACTGGAACATCCGCATGACCGCCATCGCCGAGGACGGGACAGAGTTCCGCCAGCGCATCGTTCTGCACGTGATCCGCTGAGATGGGCCAGGCCGTTTCCATATCCGCCTGCCCGGCCTGCTCTGCCGCGCCCCTGGCGGAAGAGACGGCGCAACGCGCGCTCTCGGATGCGCAGATCACCCTGTCGTTGCCCGGCATTCACTGCGCCGCCTGCATGGACACGGTCGAACAGGCGCTGATGGGCCAGCCCGGCGTGCGCCAGGCGCGCGTCAACCTGACCCTGAAACGGGCCCAGGTGCAGGCCGAACCCGCCGTCACCGCCGCTGACCTGATCCCCGCCGTCCAGGCCGCGGGATACGAGGTGCATGAGCTGGACGCCGGCACCATCGCGGCCACCGCGACGGACCGCGCCGGGCGCGACCTGCTGATGCGGCTGGCCGTGGCGGGCTTTGCCTCCATGAACGTCATGCTGCTCTCGGTCTCCGTCTGGTCGGGGGCAGAGGACGCCACGCGCGACCTTTTCCACTGGATATCTGCCGCGATCACCCTGCCGGCCATCGGCTTCTGCGCTCAGCCCTTCTTCCGCAACGCCTTCTCGGCGCTGAAGGTCGGGCGGCTGAACATGGATGTGCCGATCAGCCTGGCGATCCTGCTGGCGCTGGTCACCTCGCTCTGGGAAACCATGCTCTCGGGGGAACACGCCTATTTCGATGCGGCGCTGACGCTGACCTTCTTCCTGCTGGCCGGGCGCTACCTGGATCACCGCACCCGCGCCGTGGCCCGCTCTGCCGCCGAGGAGCTGACCGCGCTGGAACTGCCCCGCGCCACGGTCCTGCGTGACGGGCAAGAGCAGCAGCTGCCCATATCAGAGGTCGTCCTGGGCGACCTGATCCTGGTCCGCCCCGGCGCGCGCAGCCCCGTGGACGGCGAGATCACCGAAGGCCATTCGGAACTGGACCGCTCCCTGCTGACCGGGGAAACCCTGCCGGTGCCCGCCGCGCCCGGCCAGCCCATCAGCGCCGGAGAGGTCAACCTGACCGGCCCGCTCACCCTGCGCGCCACTGCCGTGGGGCGCGACAGCTCCCTGCATCGCATGGCCGATCTGGTCGCCATCGCCGAAAGCGGGCGCAGCCGCTACACGCCGCTCGCCGATCGCGCGGCCAAGCTTTACGCCCCCGGCGTGCATATCCTGTCTGCCCTGGCCTTCCTGGGCTGGTTGGCCTGGACCGGCGATTTCCGCCTGGCGCTCAACATCGCCGCCGCCGTGCTGATCATCACCTGCCCCTGTGCCCTTGGCCTGGCCGTGCCCGCCGTCACCACCGCCGCCTCCGGCCGGCTCTTCCGGCGCGGGATGCTGATCAAGCATGAAACCGCGCTGGAGCGTCTCTCGGCCGTGGATACGGTCGTCTTCGACAAGACCGGCACGCTGACCGCCGGCACGCCGACGCCCGTGAACCTGGAGGCGCTGACAGAGGCAGACCGGGCGCTGGCCCTGGCGCTGGCCCATGGCTCTTCCCATCCGCTCTCCGTCGCCCTGACGGGGGCCATCTCGGGCGATGCCGCCCCGGTGACCGACCTGCGCGAAGTGCCCGGCTTCGGCACAGAGGCGCAGCTGAACGGGGAAACCGTGCGCCTGGGTCGTGCCGCCTGGCTGGGCGCAGAGCCGGGCGCGCAGACCGCCACCTGGCTGCAGCGCGGGCAGGGCACCCCGGTAGAGATCCGCTTTACCGACAGCCTGCGCCCCGGCGCCGCCCAGGCCGTGGCCGACCTCAAGGCCCAGGGCATCCGCGTGCTGCTCCTGTCCGGGGACAGTGCAGGGGCCGTGGGCGACCTGGCCCGCACCCTTGGCATCGACGAATGGCAGGCCGGCGCGCTTCCCGGCGACAAGGCCGCCCGCATCGCCGCGCTGCAGGAACAGGGGCACAGCGTGCTCATGGTGGGTGACGGGCTGAACGACACCGCTGCGCTGACATCCGCCGATGTCAGCATTTCCCCGGCCTCCGCGCTGGATGCTGCGCGGGTTGCCTCCGATATCGTGCTCCTGGGAGGCGATCTGACGCCCATTCCGGGCGCGCTGACGACCGCCTCTCGCGCCACCCGCCGGATTCGTGAGAACTTCCGCATTGCGACGCTCTACAACGTGATCGCCGTACCGTTGGCCGTGGCAGGGCTGTGTTCGCCCCTGATCGCCGCGCTGGCCATGTCCGCCAGCTCGGTCACCGTGTCGCTCAACGCCCTGCGGCTGAGGTAGCAACCATGGAAGTCATCATCTGGCTGATCCCCATTTCGCTTTTCCTGGGCGGACTCGGGCTTATTGCCTTCATCTGGAGCGTGCGCACCAACCAGTACGACGACCCGCAAGGCAACTCGCAGCGCATCCTCTCCGATCAATGGGACGAGCACCCCAAGCCCTGAGGGTTCCGCAGGCCCGCCGCGCCGCCCGTGCCGCGCGTAGGGTGCGTTAAACGCACTATCCCCGCTCCCCACCTGCACTCCGGCCCCCAGCCTGGCGCACCCATACCCCGGCCCTGCGCCCGCGCACCCGCGGCCTCACGCTCCACAACACAGCACGACAAAAGAAAACGCCCGGCAGGATCTCTCCGCCGGGCGTTTTCGCGTGTCTGTCAGCTGGGGCTCAGGTGCCCGGATGCAGCATGAAGCAGGTCTGGCTGCGCGCCACCATCCGCTGGCAGGTGCGGTCGGCCTCGTCCCGGGTCAGCCCGGTAAAGGTCGCGTCCCAGCCGCGCGGGCTCTGGCGCACTTCGCGGCCTGCGCCGTTCAGCGTCTCGATCTCGGCCAGGGCGGTGGTCAGCATGGCCCGTTCCGCCAGCCCCTTGGTGTTGAAGCGGCCCACGTTGACGGACCAGTTGGCCTCTCCGGCGCTGGTCAGCCGGGTCACAACTGCCGCGCCGCCCGCATCGGCAGAGGCCGTGGTGGTCTCGGCCCCCGGTGCGGCGGCGGGGAACTGCGTCAGCAGGTTGGACGGGCGCGCGCGAGGCTTGACCCGGGGCTGCAGGGCCGCGCTGCGGACCGGGGCCGCCTCGGGCTCCGGCGCGGCGGGCACGATCGCGGCATCCACGGTGGTTTCGATCGCGGCGGGCACCGGCTGCGGCTCAAGCGCGGCCACCTGGCGGGCCAGGATCTCTGCCGGGCTGGGCTCGCTGCCCTGGTCGCCTTCCTCGATGATCTCCGGCGGGGTCACGACGGGGGCTGCGGCCACCTGCACGGCTTCCGGGATCTGGGGCAGGGGGCGGGCCACGGGGCGCAGGCTGGCGGCCACGGCACGCACGCGGTTGTTCTCACGTCCCGACATCAGCAGCGGATCGACCGGCGCGTAGCTCGGCTTGCGCGGCCTCTGGACGGTGACGTTCTTTTCCGCGCGCGAGAAGCCCATGTTCAGCAGTTCCGCCATGCGCTGGTTGCGCCAGGGGGTGGAGCTGCCGCCGAAAACGGCCGCGATGATGCGCACGTTGCCCCGCTGGGCAGAGCCCACCAGGTTGAAGCCCGCGGCGCGGGTGTAGCCGGTCTTGATCCCGTCGGCGCCGCGATAGGCGCGCAGGAACTTGCGGTTGGTGTTGTAGAGCGTCCGCCCCGGCACATCGGTCGTCACCCGGCCGAACAGGTTGTAGTAATCGGGGTAGTCATAGAACAAGTGGCGGCCCAGGTTGGCCATGTCCCGCGCGGTGGACAGGTGGCCGCTGGTGGTCAGGCCATGCATGTTCCGGAAGGTGGAGTTGGTCATGCCAAGCGCCTTGGCGGTGCGGTTCATCCGGGCGGCAAAGGCGCTTTCGGACCCTTCGATCGCCTCGCCGATGGCGGTGGCGGCGTCATTGGCCGATTTCACCGCCGCGGCGCGGATCAGGTAGCGCAGCTTGATGCGCTGCCCTTCGCGCAGGCCCAGCTTGGACGGCGGCTCTGCCGCGGCATTGCGCGACACCTTCACCAGCGTATCAAGCGAGATTTCCCCTTTCTCCACCGCTTCGAAGGCGATGTAGAGCGTCAGCATCTTGGTCAGCGACGCGGGGTGCAGCCGGGTATCGGCGTTTCGGGAATGCAGGACCTCTCCGGTGCGGGCATCCAGGACGATGGCGGCATAGGGCGCTGCCCGCGCCGTGCCGGCCTGGATGGCGACGGACAAGAAGACCGCGCAGAGAATTGCAATGGATGTAGAGAATAGCCCCCGGAGGGAGGGCCGGACCTGCCACTTCGTCACGTCGCTCACCTATATGCCTCATGCCGCGTTCAGGACGCCGCTCTGCCATTCCGCCGCCGGTTATCCGACTGACGATGTTATGACGAAAATGGTACCACAGGGCCTTTTGGTGGCAAACCCCTTTGTTTTTAGGGGTTTGTCAATGGAACTTAACCCGCGCAATATGTGGTGACATGTGGTTGCCGACCTACAAGAAATGCCTCTTAAACGTGTCAAATTTTCCACAGTTTTTGATGAAAACAAGGGCTTTCTGGATTGTGAACCGATGTGAGCTAGGGGTCTGCGATGCTCTCGGCTGTTCCTGGCCGACGAAATGCTTACCCCGCTTGAGCGTGGCCGAGTCTCAGCCGATCTCCTCCAGCAGTGCCGGCAGCGGCGCAAGAGAGGCCAGCGAGCGGAAGCGCGCGGCCTGGTCGGGATGCGCGGGGGGCTCTGCATGTTCCAGCGCCCAGTTGTCCTCATGCGGGACGAAAACGCCCCAGCCTCCTGCCTCGATCACCGGCAGGACATCGGATTTCATCGAATTGCCCGCCATCAGCGCCCGCTCGGCGCCATCGCCGTGGCGCGCGAAGATATCGGCATAGACCGCCGCCGTCTTGTCAGAGACGATCTCGATTCCGTCGAACAGCTCTCCCAGCCCCGATTGCGCCAGCTTGCGCTCCTGGTCCAGCAGGTCGCCCTTGGTGATCAGCACCACGCGGTGGGTGGCGGCGGCGGCCTCTACCGCGGCGCGGGCCTCGGGCAGCAGCTCGATGGGGTGGCGCAGCATCTCGCGCCCGGCGGCGATGAGCTGGGCGATGGTTGCGGCAGGCACGCGCTCCTCCGTCACCTCAATCGCGGTCTCGATCATCGACAGGACGAATCCCTTGATGCCGAAGCCGTAGTGCCCCAGGTTGCGCCGCTCAGCCTCCAGCAGCCTTTCGTGCAGGTGATCGGCATCTGCATAATCGCGCAGCAGATCGGTGAACTGCGCCTGGGTGTTGCGGAAAAAGACCTCGTTATGCCAGAGCGTGTCATCCGCATCGAAACCGATTGTTGTCACATTTTGTGTCATTTACGGGTAACCTTGGTGTCCAGATCCCTTACAATCGGGGGCAGGGGCGCTATATAGACGCCTGATTCACGCACCAGAAATGCCCCATAGGGGCGGATGAGCGCAATGACGAAGCAGCAGCCCGTAACAATGGCAGACCGCAACGACGATGACGGCGACAGCAATGTCGTCCTGGAAACGCGCACCCGCACCAAGCGGCCGCCGCTCTACAAGGTATTGCTGCTGAACGATGATTACACGCCGATGGAATTCGTCGTGCTGATCCTTGAGCAGTTCTTCCACATGAACCACGCCCAGGCGTTCGAGATCATGTTGACCGTTCACAAGAAGGGCGTTGCCGTCGTGGGGGTCTTTTCCCACGAGATCGCGGAGACGAAGGTGGCGCAGGTGATGGATTTCGCCCGCAAGCACCAGCATCCGCTGCAATGCACCATGGAAAAGGAATAGGGACCGGCCATGACCGGAACCCGCCTTGCGCTTGCCCTTGAAGAGGGCGGGCTGTCACTGGCCGATGGCCCCGTCGCCGTCCTCGCCCCCCGTGAGGGCACGGACCTGAGCGCCCTGCCGAAAGACCGTCTGCGGATCGTCACCGGCTTTCACCCCGATCATGCCGCCTTCCGCGACGCGGGCTATGCCTGTGCGCTTGGTCCCGATTGCGCGCTCAAGGCCGATGGCCGCTTTGCCGCCGTGCTGGTCTGCCTGCCGCGGGCCAAGGCCCTGGCGCGGGCGCTGATCGCCGCGGCGCGCGGCATGACCGATGGCCCGGTCATCGTCGACGGGCAAAAGGAAGACGGCGTCGATTCCCTGCTCAAGGACTGCCGCCGCCGCGCCAGCGTCGAGGGGCCGATCAACAAGGCCCATGGCAAGCTCTTCTGGTTCACCGATGGCGATTTCGCCGATTGGGCGGAAGGCCCCGCGCGTGAGGCCACGCCCGGCTTCATCACCCGCCCCGGCGTCTTTTCCGCCGATGGCGTCGACCCGGCCTCTGCCCTGCTGGCCGAGGTGCTGCCGCCGCTGAAGGGCCGCGTGGCGGACCTGGGCGCGGGCTGGGGGTGGCTCGCGGCGCAGGTGCTGCGCCAACCCGGCGTCACCGCGCTGGACCTGGTCGAAGCCGACCATGGCGCGCTGGACTGTGCGCGCCGCAACATCACCGACGAACGCGCGCGCTTCCACTGGGATGACGCGCGGCGCTGGCAGCCAGAGGTCAAGCTGGACGCGGTGGTGATGAACCCGCCCTTCCACACCGCGCGCAGCCAGGATCCCGAACTGGGCCGCGCCTTCATCCGCGCCGCCTCCGCGATGCTGCGCCCGCAGGGCCAGCTTTTCATGGTGGCCAATGCCCACCTTGGCTACGAAGGCGTGCTGGACGAAGGCTTCGCCTCGGTCGAGGCCCTGGGCGGCACCCGCAGCTTCAAGCTGTTCCGTGCCAGCAGCGCCCGTGGCACCAACCCCCGTCAGGGGGGCAGACCGCGCCCGGGCTCCGGTCCGAAACGCAAGGGGAGAAAGACATGAGCTTTTCCATCGCCGGCAAAACCGCCATCGTGACCGGGGCGGCCAATGGCATCGGCCTCGCCATCGGGCGGCTCTTTGCGAACAAGGGGGCGAACGTCATGTTCGCCGACATGGACGAAGACCGCCTGCGCGAAGAGCTGGGCGCGGCGGCGGACGAAGGCAACATCCGCTACTTTGCCGGCGACCTGCGGGAAAAGCTGACCATCGCCAACCTGCTCTCTGCCACCATCGACGCCTTTGACGAGGTCGACATCCTGGTCAATGCCTCGCGCCAGATGGTCGTCTCCGATCCGCTGAATCCCGATGACGACGCGATGGAATCGCTGCTGCAACAGAACCTGATCACCGCGCTGCGCGTCAGCCAGACGGTCGCCAAGCGTATGATCAAGCAATCCGAGGGCAAGGAAGAGGGCCAGGCAGGCGCCATCGTGAACCTGTCGTCGATCGCCGCGCGCCGGACCCACCCGGACCTGATGGCCTATTCGGTCTCCACCGCCGCGCTGGACCAGATGACCCGCAGCCTTGCCGTGGCCCTGGCCCCGCATCGCATCCGGGTGAACGCCATCGCCTTCGGCTCCGTCATGTCCTCCTCGCTCAAGGAAACGCTGCGCGACAACAGCGACTTCCGCGAAGATATCGAGGATCACACCCCCCTCAGCCGCATCGCCCCGCCCAGTGAACTGGCCGAGGCCGTGCAATACCTGGTCTGCGATGCCTCCAGCTTCATGACCGGGCAGATCATGACCGTGGACGGCGGGCGCACCCTGCTGGACCCGGTGGCGGCCCCGGCGCACTGATCGCCCGATGCCTGAAGCGTGGCGTCCGTCGTAGGGGAAGGGGAGGGGCCAGCCCCTCTTGAGCCCGTGCCGGGCCCAATTCACCCCGAAGTATTTCCGGCCAGATGAAGGAGCGGATCCATGTCCCAGATATCTTCCCAGGAGATGGTGGAGGAAAAGCAGCAGGCAAGCGGCTGGTTCCGGGCGTTGCGTGACCAGATCGTGGCGGCTTTCGAAGGGCTGGAGGATGCGCAGGCCGAGGGGCCGCTTTCGGAGATGGCACCGGGCCGCTTCGAGGTGACAGAGACCCGGCGCGCCTCCGAGGATGGCTCTGACGCGGGGGGCGGGCTGATGTCCGTCATGCGCGGCGGGCGGGTCTTTGAAAAGGTCGGCGTGAATATCTCCACCGTCTACGGTGAGCTGGGCGCGCGCGCCCAGGCGGCCATGGCCGCGCGCAAGGGCCTGCCCGGCATGGCAGAGGATCCGCGCTTCTGGGCCAGCGGCATCAGCCTGGTCGCGCATATGCAGAACCCCCACTGCCCGGCGGTCCACATGAACACCCGGATGTTCTGGACCCCCCATGGCTGGTGGTTCGGCGGCGGGTCAGACCTGAACCCCTGCCTGGAATATGCCGAGGACACGGCGCATTTCCATTCCGTCCAGAAGACCCATTGCGACCGCCACGATCCGGAGTTCTATCCCCGCTTCAAGGCATGGGCAGATGAATACTTCTACATACCGCACCGCCACCGCGCGCGCGGGGTGGGCGGGATCTTCCTGGACGACCATTGCTCGGGCGACTGGGCGACGGACTTCGCCTTTATCCAGGATGTCGGCCGCGCCTTCCTGCCGGCCTTCGTGCCGCTGATCGACAAGCGCCGCCAGATGCCCTGGGGCGCGCCCGAGAAAGACGCGCAGCTGGTGCACCGCGGGCTCTATGCCGAATACAACCTGGTCTATGACCGGGGCACCAAGTTCGGGCTTGAGACCGGCCATGATGCCAATGCGGTGCTCATGTCCCTGCCGCCGCTGGCGAAGTGGATCTGACCAAAAGGCTGCGGTTGCGGCATTGCTGCCGCGCCCGGCCCTGAAAGCGCGGCGCGCGGTTCCTTCCCCCCCTTGCCTGCACTAGGGTGGGGGCAATCTGGGGGATTGTGATGACGCTTGGTGAGATCTGGCACGTTTGCAAGGGCATGATGGCCCGCTTCGCCACGTTGAACATGGGGCTGATCGCCGCCGGCGTGGCCTTCTATTCCATGCTGGCGCTGTTCCCGGCCATGGCCGCGCTGGTCGCGCTCTGGGGCATGGTGGCCGATCCGCAGGTCGTCCTGGAAGAGCTTCAGCTGGTCGATGACATCATCCCGACCGAGATCTACTCGATTGTCGAAAACCAGGTGGTCTCTCTGACCAGTTCCAGCGGCAGCACCCTGGGCTGGGCCGGCGCGCTGTCGCTGCTGCTGGCGATCTGGTCGGCGCGCTCGGGCGTGGCGGCGCTGATCCTGGGGCTGAACGCGATCCACGGCGAAAGCAACCGCACCTCCCTGCGCCACTACCTGACGGCCATCGTGCTGACCGTGGCGCTGATCGGCGTGGGCATCGTCACCCTGGCCTCCGTGGTGGTCGTGCCGGTGGTGGTGGCCTTCGTGCCGCTGGGCACCTTCGCCTCCATCCTGGTGGAGGTCTCCCGCTGGGCGGCGGCCATCGCCGCCATCATGGTGGGCCTCAGCCTGGTCTACCGCTACGGGCCCAACAACCGCGGCGAACGCCTGGGCTGGCTCACGCCGGGCGCCGGGCTGGTGGTGGTGCTCTGGGCGGCGGGATCCTTCGGCTTCGGCATCTACCTGTCCAACTTCGCCAATTACAACGAGGTCTACGGATCGCTCGGCGCGGCGGTGGCGATGCTCTTCTGGCTCTATATCTCGGCCTTCCTGGTGCTGCTGGGCGCGGTGCTCAACATCCAGCTGCGCGAAGACCGCCAGCGCTCCGAGGGGGTCTCGGCCCACTCCGACGATTCCCCCGAAGACGACGCAGAAGCGGTGCCGGCCGAAAGCGCACTTTCCGAACCCCACTCGCAGGCGGATGGGGCCTCTGTGCCCGAAGCAGAACCGGAGGATGAGACTCCGCCGGAACTGCGCGCCTAGGGCAGGAAGCGGGGCCTCAGGCCCCGCCGCGAACGGCTTCGATCATCCGCAGGACGTTCTCGGGATCCGCGTCCGGCGTGATCCCGTGGCCCAGGTTGAAGATATGCGGCCCGCCGGAAAAGGCCTTCACGATGCGCTTGGTCTCAGCCACCAGCGCCTCGCCGCCGGTGACCATGTGGCCCGGCGCCAGGTTGCCCTGCACGCAGCCATCGACCTGGACATTGGCGGCGGCCCAATCGGCATCCACGGAATTGTCCAGCGCCACGCAATCCGCGCCCGTCGCCTTGGCAAAGCCCACGTAACGATCGCCCGCCTCGCGCGGGAACAGGATCACCGGCAGGCCGGGGTGGCGCGCCTTGAGCTCCGTCGTGATCCGCTTGAGCGGCTCCAGCGAATAGCGATCGAAATCCGCGCCCTTCAGCGACCCGGCCCAGCTGTCGAACAGCTTGACCACTTCCGCCCCGGCCTTCACCTGGGCGGACAGATATTCAATCGTGCCTTCCGTCAGCAGGTCGATCAGCTTGCCGAAGGCAACCGGATCCTCGTCCTTGAGCTTGTGCGCCGGCGCCTGGTCCGGGGTGCCGCGACCGGCGACCATGTAGGTGGCCACGGTCCAGGGCGCGCCGGCGAAACCGATCAGCGTGGTTTCCTGCGGCAGCTCGCGCTTGAGGATCTTCAGCGTCTCGTAGATCGGCGACAGGACCTCGTGCACATCGCTGGCAGGCTTCAGCCCGGCAACGCCCGCGGCATCGGTCACGGTGGACAGGCGCGGGCCCTCCCCGGTGACGAACCACAGGTCCGCCCCAAGCGCCTGGGGCAGCAGCAGGATATCGGCGAACAGGATCGCCGCGTCGAACCCATAGCGCCGGATCGGCTGCAGGGTAACCTCTGCCGCCAGCTCCGGGTTGTAGCAAAGCGACAGGAAATCCCCGGCCTGCGCGCGGGTGGCCTTGTATTCCGGCAGGTAGCGGCCCGCCTGGCGCATCATCCAGATCGGCGGCACCGGAAGGGTTTCCCCGGCCAGCGCTCTCAGGATCGTCTTTTCCGTCATCTCTGCCTCCGTTTTCCGGGACTCTGGTCGCGTCCCGCCCGGTGAATGTCAAGCCGAGGGCGGCCGGAGCGGCCGGCACGGTGCAATTGTCGCGGCGGGGACCGGCCTGGCCGGCGGACGCGCGCCGCCCCCATCGAGGGGGCGCCACCCGTCGGGGGCACGCCCCCTGGCACCCAGGCCATCGCGTGCACAGATGCGCCCCCGCCGCATGCGCTCCAAACCGGGGGTTATGAGGAAAACTCAGAACCCCCGGTTTCCGGCCTCTTTCAGGTGCGCTGGTGCACATAACAGATCCTTACACCGCCGTGCGCTGCGCACCGACGTAATACCGACGTGATACCGACACGATACAGACGCGGCACCGACGCGGCGAAAGCGCCGGTTTGCGCCCTGCGCCAGCGCACAATGTCGCCCCCCTGCGCCCTTGCCTCGGGGCGCCGGCGCCACTATCCCTCTTGCCATGACCCAGACCCTTCCCAGCCCCGCGCACCCCCTCAAGATCGGCACCCGAGGCTCTCCCCTGGCGCTTGCCCAGGCCCATGAGACCCGTGACCGCATCGCCGCCGCCTTCGACCTGCCGCAAGAGGCCTTCGAGGTGGTCGTGATCTCTGTTGCCGGGGACCGGATCCAGGACAAGGCGCTGCGCGAAGTCGGCGGCAAGGGCCTGTTCACCCGTGAGATCGAGCTGGCCTTGCAGGATGGCAGCATCGACATCGCGGTGCATTCGATGAAGGACATGCCGGTCGACCAGCCAGAGGGTCTGACGCTGGAATGCTACCTGCCGCGCGAAGATGTGCGCGACGGTTTCGTGTCGCGTCGCTACACCAGCCTGTCAGAGGTGCCCCAGGGCGCGACCATGGGCACCTCTTCCCTGCGTCGCCGTGCCCAGCTGCTGGTGCGCCGCCCGGACCTGAACGTGGTGGAATTCCGCGGCAACGTGCAGACCCGCCTGCGCAAGCTGGACGAAGGCGTGGCAGAGGCCACCTTCCTGGCCATGGCTGGCCTGAACCGCCTTGGCATGGCCGAAGTGGCCACCGGCCTGTCCCCGGACGAGATGCTGCCAGCGGTGGCCCAGGGCGCCATCGGCATCGAACGCCGCTTCGACGACATG
>NZ_JAATOW010000005.1 GCF_011806405.1 Pseudooceanicola sp. HF7
GGATCGGTGGTGCTGGGCTGCGCCGGCATGGCCCCCATTCGCGGGCGGCTGGAGCGCGATATCGGGGTGCCTATCATCGACCCGGTGACCGCAGCGGCGGTGATGGCCCTGGGGGCGGTGAGCTGACACACCGCCCGCGGGCTCACTTCAGCGCGATGATCGCCTCGACCTCGCAGGAGATGCCGCCGGGCAAGGACGTCACCCCCATGGAGCTGCGCGCATGGGTCCCGCTCTCATGGCCGAAGGCCTCGACGAAGACCTCCGAACAGCCGTCGATCACAAGGGGATGCTCGGTGAACTCCGGCGTGGCGTTGACGAAGCCCAGCAGCTTCACCACGTGATCCACGCGCCCCAGGTCCCCGACAGCCGCCTGCAGGTTGGAAAGCAAGGCCAGCCCGACACGCCGGGCGCGGTGGCGCGCCTCTTGCACGCTCACCTCCTGGCCGACCTTGCCGGTCATCGGCGTGCCGTCATCGTCCAGCGGGGCCAGTCCGGACAGGTAGACCATCTTGCCGCTGATCCGGTAGGGGCGGAACATGGCCACCGGTGCCGGGGGCGGGGGCAGGGCGTCCAGCAGGCTTTGGGGAACGCCCATCAGGCCAGGTCCGAACAGGCAGCGGCCACCGCCAGTTCCGATTGCAGAGAGGTCAGGTGAACCGACCCGCCGGCAGGCGGCCAGACGCCACGCCTGGACCCCTCCGCCCGGGCAGCGGTCCGTTCATCCAGCGTCTTGTAAGGCCAGATGTGCAACATCTTGGTGGGTGCGCCCTCCACCGATTTCATGATCGTCAGCAAGGGAGAGATCTCTTCCCGCGCGGGCAGGCCCTTTTCCCAGGCCGCTTCCGTCTCATCCATGCCATGAGGCGCCACGGTATAGGTGCGGAACTCGTAGAAGGGGCCGTAATTGCCGGGTTTTAGCGGGCGCGCAAAGCCAAGCGCCTTGAAGGCGGTGCGCTCAACCCCGCCCAGGTGTTCGGCCAGCCGATAGGGGTCATAGGCCTCAAGGCAGCGGGCACGTTCGGCGTTCAGCGCCTCAACGTTCTCGTATTCCGTCAGGAAGTGAAACCGGTTCAACCCCCCGAATTCAATTGAGAAAACCCCCAGTGGCCTGCCGGTGGAGGAGAAGTTTGCATAGGTCTCTGCCAGCTTCGGCATGACCGCGCCAATGCGGTTGGGAAGCAGTGCGAGCGTTGTCAGATCGTAAATCATGGGGCCCTTTCCGGTTGGTTGCGACCTCGGCTTTTATGCTTGTGTGCCGATGGTATGCCATTTAGGTGCCATAGCGGTCACCCCATGGCAAGACGCCCCGCGCGAATATCGGCGGGGCGTCGGGAAAGGGGGTAAAAAGAAGGCGGTGCCTAGCGCGAGATGCCGGTCAGACGGTTGATGATCGCGATCTTCACGTTGTTGATATGGCCTTCCATGGCGGCGCGGGCCTGTTCGCTGTCCCCGCCTTCGACCGCTTCAAGAAGCTTGGTGTTCTCTGTCAGGTCGAAGGTGGACTCCGTCGGATTGCGATAGGCGTTCAGCACATGGGTGCGGCGGCGCAGGTCGCGGATCATGCCCGCCAGAAGCTGGTTGCCGGAGGCATCGGCGATCTCTCCGTGCAGGCTGTCATGCACGTACCAGATATCGGCTAGGGTGGCATCTTCCTTGTCCGCCAGGGCCTGCATGGCCGTACGGATCTCTGCGCAGCGGGCCTTGGGCAGGCGGCCGGCGGCCAGGCGCGCGGCCTCGGATTCCAGCAGCTGGCGCACGTTCAGGATCTCGATCAGGGCTTCAGTGGAAAAGGGCGAAACGGTCACGCCCCGGTTGGCCTGCTTGTAGACCAGACGCTCGGCTTCCAGCCGCCCCAAGGCTTCGCGGATCGGCGTGCGCGAGGCATTCAGCCGCTCGGCCATCCGCCGTTCCACGATCACGTCACCGGGCCGGAGTTCCCCAGAGATCAGGATCTGGATGAGTTGGTCATAGACCTGTTCGGTCAGATTCGGTTTCGTCTCTGACTCGGCACCGGTCACGGGGGTCGCAATGCTCATCCTCTGGCTCCGTTTTTCTTGAGGTGTGTCGCTATGTAGCGCCAACTGGCCACGCTTGGAAGGCCCGAGGTATCTCAGTTGTATTCCAGTTGTATTTTGTCGCGCCCTGTTGCCGAAAATCTGGTCTGGCCCCCAGATAATCCCGCGAAATCGCCGGCCTGATCAAATCAGGGCTTGAAATCAGTGGATCCTTCTTCAAGTCTAAATGGTATACCAACGGTGGGCAACTGGTCCGTAGCGATGGCCAGAACCACTGCGGAAGCTGAAAAGCGAACAGGGAGACGACAATGACATCCTGGAGAGCGACCTGCATCCAGATGAAAAGCGCACGGGCCGCTCAGGCAAAAAGCCGGGCAGAGGCACGTGCCGTCATCGCGATGAACCGCGACAAGCTGATATCCATGATCAATGCGGCCTGTGCCTCTGGTCAGAAGCCTGACCTGGTGGTCTTCCCGGAATTCGGGATGCAGGGGCCGCCGCTGGGCATGGAAGTGGATCAATGGATCGACTGGGCCTGCATGGAGGTGCCGGGGCCGGAGACCGCGCCGCTGCAGGATCTGGCGAGGCGGCAGGGCATCTACATCGTCGGCAACGCCTTCGAAGCGCCGGGAAAGTTTCCGGGCCGCTACTTCAACACCAGCTTCATCATCGGCCCAACGGGCGATGTCATCCTGCTGTATCGCCGGGTCAATACGGCGGCCTTCCCCAGCGTGCATGACTTCCGCACCGATTACCTGAAGGTCACGCCACAGGATCAGGTCATGCCCGTGGTCGACACGCCCCTGGGCAAGCTCTGCGTCATCGCCTGCGGAGAGATCACGGTGCCCGAAGTGGCGCGCTGTATGATGATGCAGGGGGCAGAGGTGATCCTGCACCCCACCAACTCGCGCCACAGCGCCGCCCAGGAAGCCGCCAAGCTGTGCCGGGTGACGGAAAACATGTGCGCCATGGTCTCTGGCAACGTGGCCGGACCGATCGGCTTTTCCCCCGATGGCACCTTTACCGGCGGACGCAGCCATATCCTGGACCACCTGGGCAACACCCTGGCCTTCGAGGAAAGCGCAGAGGAAAGCATCGGCGTCAGTGCGGTGATCGACATCGACAAGCTGCGCCGTGACCGGCGCGCCGACACGGGCCTGTCCAACCCCCACCTGCGCGCCCGCTACGAGATGTACGTGCCCTTTTACGAACAGGCGCGCTTTTACCCGGCGGACGGGTTCCTGGAGCGCCCGATGAAACATGCCTCTGAAACAGAGGCCTTGATCGCCCGCGCCCGGGGAAACCTGGAAGCGGCGGGCATTCTCACCCCATTGCCGGCCGATGAAGCGGAACCGGTATCCACAGTTGAACTTTAGGAGACGACAATGATTACAGCCGAAGAAAACGTGGACCTCTGCGCCGTCGGTCGCGGCACGCTGATGGGCGAGTTCTTCCGCCAGTTCTGGACCCCGGTCTGCCTCAGCTCTGAGCTGAAGGCGGACGGCGATCCAGTCCGCCTGATGATCTTGGGCGAGAAGCTGATCGGTTTCCGCGATACCGAAGGGCGCGTGGGGGTCATGGACCACCGCTGCCCGCACCGCTGTGCCTCTCTCTTTTTCGGGCGCAACGAACACGGCGGCATCCGCTGCGCCTACCACGGTTGGAAGTTCGACGTGAACGGCAAGTGCCTGGACCAGCCCAACCTGGAGGACAAGTCGAAGTACCCCGCCGGCACCCCGGCCTATGCCTACAAGACCTGCGAAAGCGGCGGCCTGGTCTTTGCGTACTTCGGTGAGCGCCAGGACAATCCCCCGCCGCTGCCTGAGATCGAGGCGATCATGGGCGAGGGCAACGATGCCAACATCGCGCTGACCCACCGGGACTGCAACTATATGCAGGCGCTGGAAGGGGATATCGACACCTCCCACCTGGGCTTCCTGCACATGGGCGGGATCGACGGCGACAACCTGGATATGTCCGATCCGGAGACCTACACGATCACGGAGAAATCCCCCAAGATCAACGTCTCCGTCATGCCCTTCGGCACGATGTATTCCGCGCAGCGCGACGCGATGGAGGGTCATGAGCACCAGCGTTACGCCTCCTACCTCTTCCCCTTCTGGGTGACTTATCCCGGGGGCGGTGAGCTGGGGGATGCCAAGACCGCCAACGCCTGGGTGCCGATAGACGACGACAGCTGCATGATCTTCAACATCGACCTGTCCCGCGCCACGGGCGGGGGGCACAAGAAGCTGAAGTACAAGGATGGCACCCCGGTCTCCGGTCTGGCGCGGCCGCTGGAATACCTGCCCACCACCACGGACTGGAAGGGCCGCTGGCGCCCGGTCAAGGATGCGTCCAACGACTACGGCATCGACCGGGACTGGCAGCGCTCAGGGGACAGCTACACCGGTATCGTCGGTGTGCCGCTGCAGGACCAGGCGATCCAGGAGAGCATGGGCCATGTGGTCGATCGCACGATGGAGCACCTGGCCGCCTCGGACCGCATGGTAATCCTGACCCGCCGCGTGATGCTGGATGCGGCTCTGGCCTGGCGCGACAACAAGGAGCTGCCCGATTTCGTGGATCATCCCGAATACGCCCGCCAGGCCCATGGCGGCGATATCGTGGTGCCCAAGGGCACCGACTGGCTGGATGGCTACGAAGAGCACATGGCCAAGGTAAAGGGCTACACGCCGCCGCCGGAGGCCGCTGAATGACGGCCCATTTTGCCAATGAGACCGGCGCAGAGGATGCGCCGGTTTCCCAGACCCAGACTCTTGAACTGCGGGTTGAGGCCATCCGCTACGCTGCCGAAACGGTGCGCGAGGTGACGCTGGTCGCCCCCGATGGCGCAGAACTGCCGGGCATCGAACCGGGCGGCCACGTGGATCTGCATCTGCCCGGCGACAGGATCCGCAGCTATTCCCTGACCAACGGCCCGGGTGAAACCACTGCCTACGTGGTAGCGGTGAACCGGGACGCGGCAAGCACCGGCGGCTCGGCCCATATCTGCGAGGATCTGCGCGTGGGCACGCGGCTCAGGGTCTCTACCGCGCCCAACAACTTCCCACTGGCCGAGGCCGCGGAAAGCCTGTTCTTTGCCGGGGGCATCGGGATCACCCCGGTCCTGTCGATGATCCGCCACCTGGAGGCACGAGGCGCCGCCTGGCGCCTGATCTACGCCGTGCGCAGCCGCGCCCAGGCGGCCTTTCTGAGCGAACTTCAGGCGCTCGATGCCGGCCGGGGCCGCCTTGAATTGCACGAGGATGATCGCAAGGGCGCCGTGCTCGACCTGGCGCAGCACCTGGCCGAAGCGCCCGAGGGCGCGCATCTGTACTGCTGTGGTCCCACGCCGATGATCGACGCTTTCGAGTCCCTCTGCGACGGACGCCCCGCCAGCCACGTCCATGTCGAACGCTTCGCCGGTCTCGCGGTCGAAGGTGCGGAAACCGCCTTTACCGTCGTGCTCAAGCGCAAGGGGTTGGAGTTCGAGGTCCCGCCGGGCAAGACCATCATAGAGGTGCTGCAGGAGAACGGCGTGAAGGTCGCCTATTCCTGCCAGTCCGGTGTCTGCGGCACCTGCGAGACGCGCGTGATCGAAGGCACCCCGGACCACCGCGACAATCTGCTCAGCGAGCGGGAGCGGGAGCGCGGGCAGGTCATGCTGATCTGCTGCTCGCTCGCCAAAAGCGACCGTCTGGTGCTGGATATCTAGCCGAAGGCGGCGGGCGACAGACGCCCGTCGCGCAACAGGTGCTGCAGGGCGAAAGCGACAGAGCGCGCATCGTCCAGCGCATCATGACCGCGCAGCTCCGGCACCCCGAGCCCGAAATGATCAGCCAGCGTGTTGCTGCGCAGGCCGTGGATTTCGTCCAGCGGCAGGCCGGCGGCCAGTGTCAGGTCACAGGCATTGCCGAAGCGCGTCACCGGCAGGGGCGGCGCGATTCCGGCCACGTAGCAGCTGATCGCCACCATGTTGAATTCGTCCTTGCCCCATGACCAGAGACGGTCATCGCCCGCGAAGTCCCCAAGCACGCTCAGCGCCGCGCCCAGCTCCTGACCTTCGGCCGCGATGGCCTCTTCCGTGATGCCGGTCAGCCGGGTGAACAGCGGGTCAAGCGGCAGGGGCGCCCCGTCGCGTCCCCGTGGTGTGACAAGGCAGGACAGGGTCTCTTCCAGTTCGAAATCACCACTCAGGGAAAGCCTCACCGCGCCGATCTGGGCAATCACCGGGTCGGGATCCTTCGGCCCGCACCAGAAGCGCATGGGCGCGCCGGGGGCGGTCAGGAATTCGCAATCATAGATCACTGCACTCTGGGTCATGGGCGTTCCTCTGGCGGTCTTGCGCCGGGCCTCGAGCGTTGGATCGGGGCGCAGCGGAAACTCCGCGGGTCCGGTGACGCGGGGCCTGCCGGACCTCCTGGTGCCGCCACCCTGCGCCGCAGGCCCCGGAATGACAAGACGCCCCAGTCGCGTTGACCGGGGCGTCCTTAGGGTTGAGCCGCGCAGGCGCGCTCAGCTCTCGCCTGCCAGGCCGCCGCCTTCGCGCCAGGGGATTGCCACCCGCTCCAGCCGCGACAGCGCGGCAAAGAACAGCATCCCCATGACGGAGATCATGATGATGGAGGCGAACTGCCGCGCGATGTCGAAGTTGGCCCCGGCAATCAGGATCAGGTAGCCCAGGCCCTTGTCGGCCCCGATGAACTCCGCGACGATGGCACCGATCACGGACAGCACCGTGGCCAGCTTCAGCCCCGCGAAGATCGACGGCAGCGCCTTGGGCAGGCGGAATTTCCAGAAGACCTCCCAGCCGTTGGCCCCCATGGAACGCGCCAGATAGAGCATTTCCGGCGTCGTCGCCTTCAGTCCCATGACCGAGTTGATCACGATCGGGAAGAAGCTGAGCAGGATCACGATGACGATCTTCGGGGTCATGCCGTAGCCGAACCAGGTCAGCAGCAGCGGTGCGATGGCCACCTTGGGGATGGTCTGGCTCATGACGATCAGGGGGTAGACGCCGCGCTCCATGAAGCGCGAATAGACGATGGCGACGGCCAGCGGCACGCCGATGCAGACCGCGCAGAGGAACCCGAACAGGATTTCGCTGAGCGTCACCAGCGCATTGGGCCAGAGCCGGTGCCAATAGGTGATGATCTCCATCACGATGACGGAGGGCGCGGGCAGGATGAACTCCGGGATGTTGCGCAGCTCCACCAGCAGCTCCCAGGTGGCGATCAGCACGATCAGGGTCCAGATCGCCGGGGGTACCGCGTTGAAGGCGCGCTTGAAGGGGTTTTCGGCGGCGGCAAAGCCGGTATCGGGGACGGAAGCCATGGCTCAGTATTCCTCTCTGAAGACGCCGAGGTTCTTGAAGATATCCGTGATCTCGTGGACGTAGCCCAGGAACTTCGGATCCTCGCGCATGGCAAGGCGACGGGGGCGGGGCAGGTCGATGTCGAACACCTGCTCGATGCGCCCGGGGCGCGGGGTCATCACCACCACCCGGTCCGACAGGAAGATCGCCTCTGAAATCGAATGGGTGATGAAGAAGACCGTCATGTCGCGCTCCGAACAGAGGCGCAGCAGGTCGATCTGCAGCTGGTCGCGGGTCATCGCGTCCAGCGCGCCGAAGGGTTCGTCCATCAGCATCAGCGGCGGCTCATGCAGCAGCGCGCGGCAGATGGAGACCCGCTGGCGCATGCCGCCTGACAGCTCGCGCGGCAGCGCATCCTCGAAATCCGCAAGAGAGACCATGCGCAGCAGGGCGCGGGCCTTTTCCAGGGCCTCCTTCTTGTCCATCTTGCGCAGCTCGGCCTGGATCAGCACGTTGTCCAACGCCGTGCGCCATTCCAGCAACACGTCCTGCTGAAAGACGATGCCGAGGTCCGAATTGGGCTTCAGGATCTCCTTGCCGCCCACGTTGATGTCGCCCGATGTCCGTCCCAGCAGGCCCGACAGCAGCATCAACAGGGTGGATTTCCCGCAGCCCGACGGCCCCAGGACGGACACGAATTCGCCTCGCTTGATATCAAGATCGACGGCGCGCAGGGCTTCGACCTCTCCCTTGCGGGAGCGGAAGATCTTGTTCACGCCCTTGATGGACACATGGCCCGGGGCGTCCGGGTCGTGGGGCGGGGTGAGGACGCCGGGCGCTTCCAGGCCGGTCGTCAGGCTGTCATTTGCTGGCATTGCATTCATGCGCGTTCACTCCGGCTCTGCGGCCGGTCCCTGTTGGTTGGAATTGGCAAGGGGGATCAGACGGATCGGATCATGCCCCCGTCGATGCGGATCGTGCTTCCGGTGATGTAGCTGGCGGGCTGACCGGCCAGGAAGGCGGCGGTGGCCCCGAATTCGGCCGGCGCGCCGTAGCGCCCGGCAGGGATCGTCGCGCGGGAGGCCGCGGCGATCTCTTCCACGGTCTTGCCGGCGCGTTCGGCCGCCCCGGCGTCCAGCGCCTGGGTGCGGGCGGTGCCGATGCGCCCGGGCGCCAGGACATTGACGGTCACGCCGTCCCGGGCCACCTCGCCAGCCAGCGTCTTCATAAAGGCCAGGACAGAGGCGCGCAGCGCGTTGGACACCGGCAGATGCGGGATCGGCTGCACCACCCCGGAAGAGGCGACCGTCAGGATGCGGCCCCATTTGGCAGCGCGCATCTGGGGCAGCAGTTTCAGCGTCAGCCGGATCACCGGGTCGACCATCGTGCCGTAGTGGGCGGCCATCACATCGGGATCCACCGCGCTGGCGAGGCCGGGGGGCGGGCCGCCGGTATTGTTGACCAGGATATCCACCTGGCCGGTGCGCCGCCGCGCGCCCTCGATCAGCAGATCGACAACGCCGGGATCGGCAAAATCGGCCTCCACGTAATCGCAGAGGGGGCGCAGCGCGTCGGGAAGCTGCGCGATGGCGGCCTCAAGCCGCGCCGCGGATCGGCCGGAGATCGTGACGCTGGTGCCTTCGGCCATCAGCGCCGTGGCAATGGCCAGCCCCAGGCCGGAGCTGGCGCCGGTCACAAGGGCATGTTTGCCCGTCAGTCCAAGGTTCATGGGTCTTCTCTTTCTTCAAGCTGCGACCCGGAGGGGGAAGACCTCCGGGTGCAGGGAAGCGGGGCCGGGAAGGGGGCACCGGCCCCGCGCGTGGCGATCTGGGATCAGTTGGTGCCAAGGCCGGGCTGGTAGGCATTCGTGTAGATGTCCCCCGGGGTCAGACCCGGCGCCATGTTGCCGTATTGCTCCAGCAGGGAAATCGTCAGCTCGATATCCTCCGGGGCGACCCAGCCATAGGGTTTGCCCAAGGTGGCCTCGGTGTGCTCGTATTTGGGCATCACATTGATATCGTTCATGATCTGCTCAGGATCACTGTCCGGACGTGCCTCCATCATAATCTCATGCGCGGTTTCGGGATCCGCTTCGACGTCCGCCTTGGCCTTGACCAGAGCCGTCAGGAAGCCAGAGACGACATCCTCGTTCTCAGCCAGGTAGTCCTTGCGCACGATGACGGAGGACCCAAGGATGTTGACCCCGTGATCGGCAAACAGCATCGGCTCTTCGATCGGCCTGATCGCGGCCACCTTGTCCCCGTCGGGATTGGCCCAGCCATTGATGAAATCCACGTCCCCCTTCAGCAGCGCGACCCGGTCCCCGCCGCCATTGATGACGATCACCTCGATCTTGTCGAAATCCACGTCATTGGCCTCTGCAAAGGCGCGGATCATCCCGTCCTCAAGGTTGCCCGCATCGGTGCCCATGCGCTTGCCCTCGATATCCTTTGGCGTGACGATCCCGGACCCCTCCAGCGAGATGATGGAGGTCGGGTCCTTCTGCAGCAGCCCGGCCACGGCGATGATATTGTCCGCGCCCGCCGCCTGCTGGGCCTGGGCCAGCGCGCCCAGCCCCGCGATGCCGATATCGAAATCACCGTTGCCGATGGCCTGGATTGTCCCGGTGGAGCCATTGCCGTCCACGATCTCCACGTCCAGGCCCTCGGCCTCGAAGAAGCCCTTTTCATCGGCCACGAAGAAGGGCGCATCCACGCCGCCCGCGATCCAGGCCAGGCGCAGCTTCACCTCCTGAAGGTCGTCGGCAAGGGCGGGGGCCAGGCTGGCAGAGCAGAACACCGCGGTGGCGACAAGCGCCGTTGTCTTTCTTAGGAAATGTCTCGTCATTTTCTGGGTCCCTGTTGGCTGGTATGACCGTTGTTGTTATTTGGCATTCAGATGGTATGCCGCGCGCTTTCGCTGCGTCAAACGCCGCCAAGCGGTTTTGGTCGGTCAATGGCGTTTAGTTGGTATACCACTCTCTGCCTGCATGGATTTAGGGCAGCCGAATGACCGGGCGCGTTAAGAAAGCAGCCCTGAAAGCCCCATTTTTCCTGACCATCTGGACGGAAAGCGAGGCAGGCGGGGCGAATCTGTCCGTGGTCCGGTGGCCTGCCGGACGGGACACCCGGGCATAAAAAAGGCCGCCCCGAAGGGCGGCCAGTTCCCTCTTGCAAGGGCGGGGTCATCTCACGGGTCGTCAGGCAGACCGCAGCACACCGGACTTCGCCAGGTTCTCCAGCGCCACCTCATGGACCGGGGCGAAATCCTCGTTGGTCTCCACCGCCTTGGCCGCCAGGCCATTGGCCGGGTAGAACTCCGCCGCGTTGTAATAATCCCGGTACATCTGGAAACGCGAGCGCAGCAGCCCATTGCCCATGCCCCGGTCAGCCCGCGCGCGGCGCAGCTCTTCCACGTCGATCATGGCCGAGATCGTGACCTCCTCCGCGCTCTCTTCCAGCGCCATATGCGCGCCGCGGTAATCCACGATCATCGAATGGCCGCCCGTCAGCGTATCGGAAAAACCCGCAAGGCCGGCAATATTGGTCGAAACCAGGAAGCACATGTTCTCTGCCGCGCGGCACTGCTTGGCGCAATCCGCGATCGGGGTCAGCGGCTCGTTGTTGGGATGCAGCAGCACCTCTGCGCCCTTCATCATGAAGACGCGGGAGACTTCGGGCACGTTGACCTCTCCACAGGGGAAGATCGCCAGACGGCCCAGCTCCGTATCGGCCACGGGGAACAGCGCGTCTTCGCCGTAGGCCTCCACGTAGTCATCCAGGATGTCATGCGGAGAGGTGAAGGTCGCCGTGTTGATCCGGCGATAGCGCAGGATGACCTCTCCCTTCGGATCCAGCAGGAAGGAGGAGTTGAAATAGCGGTCCGGCCATTTCGCATCCACTTCAAAGTGGTTGCCGGCGATGTAGATGCCGAATTCCCGGGCCAGGGCCTCGAAGGGGGCGGTGATCGGGCCGGGCATGGGCGCGCAGGCCTTCTCGATCCAGGCAGAGGCCGAATTGGCGCGCGGCGGCCCCTGGAAGCCGAATTCCGGCAGCACCACGAGCCTGGGCGGGGTGGGGCCTTCGCAGGCGGCACGTATCCTGGCAACGGCGTTGGCGATATTGCCGTTGATGATTTCCCAGGCCTCTTCGCGGGTCTCTGCATTGGCCGCGATCCTGCTTTCCATCTGGATGCAGGTCGCGCGCCAGGGTTCGATGGGCATAGGTGTCTCCCTGATAGTCTGTTGGGATGAAGGGTGTTGTCACTTACTGTGTGCAATTGGTATACCGATGCGAAACAATGCCTGTCAACGCGGCCCGCCACCCTTGTCCGCTCCCGGGGCAGGAAAGGGACAGGACTGCCCGATTGCGCATCACCACTCAATTTTCAAAGGCTTCACATGTTTGCCTACATTCGGTATTGAAATGGTGGACCAATGATATGCAAACAGGCGATAGCCAGGTCTGCGCGGGTCCGCCCGAGCAGCGACAACAGGAATGAAAGGGACCGCGTGGACCGTATCGCCATGACGAAAGACCTGCTGGCAGAGCCTGGCTCGACCGCGGAGGCGCCGGATCAGAGCCTGGCGAATGTCGCCTACGGGCGGATCATGGACATGCTGCTCTCCGGCCAGGTCAAGCCGGGCGAGGCCCTGCATGAACGCCGCCTGGCCCAGATGATGCAGATCTCGCGCACCCCGGTGCGCGAAGCGCTCTTCCGCCTGGAAGCAGAGGCGCTGCTGATCCGCGGGGCAGGGCGCAACCTGGTCGTGGCCGATATCAGCGTTGAAAGCTACGTCCGCCTTCTGGACCTGCGCCGCATCCAGGAGGTAGAGGCCGCAGCCCGCGCCACCGGGCGCATCACGCCAGAGGTCCTGGTCCGGGTTGAAGCCGCGCTCGATCACCTGTTGCAATTGAACGAGGTCACCTCGGCCCAGCACTGGGCCGTCGATGACCTGGTGCATCACTCCATCGCCGAGGCCGCGGGCAACCCGATGCTGACACAGTCGATCCGCGACCTGCGGCGGCGCACCCATATCTTCAACACGCACCGGATCTCTCACCGGCTGCGCCCAGGGGCAGAGGAACACCGCGCCCTGATCCGGGCGGCGGCGGGCGATGATCCGGACCACACCCGGCAGCTCATGGGCGATCATATTGATCACGTGCGGGATGCAATCGTGGATTACATCCTCGGCATCAGGCGTTAGACCCGGTTTGCACGACGTCAGGAAATCCCATGTCAGAAACGACAGAGACCGCCCGTCCGGCGGTCAGATCCCGTTTTCCCTTTCTTGATCGCGGAACGCCGCGCCTGCTGGCGGCCTCGATGCTGGCGCTCTTCATGGCCGCGCTCGACCAGACCATCGTCGGGCCGGTGCTCGCCGATATCCTGGCGGAATTCGGCGGCGGCGCGCTGCTGGCCTGGGTACCCACGGGCTTCCTGCTGGTCGCCATGGTGGCCGCGCCGCTCTATGGCGCGGTGGCCGATATCCAGGGGCGGCGCTTTGCGCTGCTGCTGGCCAACGTGCTCTTCCTGGGTGGCTCCATCGCCTGCGCGCTGGCCCCCTCGCTCTGGCTTCTGGTGCTGGCGCGCCTCTTGCAGGGCGCGGGCGCGGGGGGCCTTGTCTCCATCCCCTTCATCATCGTCGCGGACCGCGTGCCAATGAGCCGCCGACCGCTTTTCAGCGCCTTCATCTCCACCATCTACGCGGTGGCGGGGCTGGCCGGGCCGCTCGCGGGTGGCGCGCTGGCGGAATACATGAGCTGGCGGTGGGTCTTCTGGATCAACCTGCCGGCCTGCCTGCTGGTGTGGTACGGGGTGCAGACGGCGCTGGCCCCGCGCGCGGCCTCACGCGGGCGTCAGATCGACTGGACCGGGGCCTTCCTGCTGCTCTGCGCCTCCGTGCCGCTTTTGCTGATCTTCACCGGCGGCGAAGCCGGGGCAGAGGCCGCTGGCCCGCTGCTGCCCGTGCCCGTCCTGGGCGCGCTCAGCGCGCTGTTCTGGGGTCTCTTCGCCTGGCGGATGCTGCGTGCAAAGGATCCGCTGATCCCGGTCAAGGTGCTGACCAACCGCTCCATCCTTCTGGCCTCCCTCGGGCTGGCCTGCTGCGGCGGGGCCAACATCGGGCTGGCGGTTTACCTGCCGCTCTATTTCCAGAAGTTCCACGGGCTGAGCGCAAGCGAGGCCGGCATGACCCTGCTGGCGATGATCTCCGGCGGGTTGGTTGGGGCCTATATCCCGCCGCAGATCCTGCGCTTCTACCCTTCCTACAAGCCGCTCATGGTCGGGTCCGCCCTTGGCGCGGCGATCAGCGGGCTGGCCCTGACCTGGATCATGGCCGGGCAACCCACGCTGGGCGCGCTTCTGCTGCCGATGTGGATCATGGGGCTTTGCATCGGGCTGCTCTTTCCGATCTTCCCTCTGGTGGTGCAGAACGCCGCAGAACCCGTGCAGATGGGGTCGGCCATCGGCGTGCTGTCCTTCCTGCGTTCCATGGGGGGCACGGTGGGCGTGTCCATCATCGGGATGATGGCCGTGGGATCGGGGCTGGCCGTGGACATCCTGCCCGATGACCCCCTCCCGATCTGGAGCCTGGGGGCCGCGGCTGCCGGGATCATGATGGTGGCCTTCCTCGGCCTGTCCTGCCTGCCCAACCGCAAGCTTGAAGGCTTCGGGCGGGCTCGCCGCTAAGATGCGGGATCTAAACGACAAAGGCCGGGCAGAGCGCCCGGCCTTTCGCATTATCAGACACTACCAGCGGCGCCTCAGCCCAGTTCGGCCAGGCGCTTCTCCAGCCGTCCCATCAGGAAATCGACCTCTGCCATGGCCTCCGGGGACAGGCTGGCCCCCGGCTTGCGCATCGCCGGGCTGGCAATCGCCCCGCGTTTGGCCAGCACGTACTTGCGCACCGCCAGCCCAAGACCCGGCTGCGCCTCGTAGCGCACCAGCGGCAGGTAGGCATCGAACAGGTCCTGCGCGCGGTCATAGTCGCCCGCCTCGGACAGCTTGACCACCTGCGCCAGCATCTCGGGATAAGCAAAACCCGTCATCGACCCATCGGCGCCGCGCCGCATTTCCTCGGCCAGGAACAGCCCGGCGTTGGCCACGAAGATCGACCGCCGCACCTGGCCCGCCGCCTCTGCCTTGCGGATGGCGGTGATCTTTTCCAGCCCCGGCCAGTCCTCGTGCTTCAGCATCACGATGGAGGGGTGGTCATTGAAGATCTGGTTCATCGTCGGGACAGAGATGTTCACCCCCGTGGCCAGCGGGAAATCCTGCAGGCAGACGGGCACGTCGGTGCCGATCGTGTCGATGACATTGCCGTAATAGGCGCGGATCGTCTCGTTCGTGGTCAGCGATCCCGGCGGGGCCACCAGCACCCCGGAGGCGCCTTCATCCATGACCGCGGCGGTCAGATCGCGGATCGCCGCCAGCCCGGGGGCCGAAACACCCACGATCACGGGGCGCCCCGCCATCCGCTTCAGCGTCGCGCGGGTGATCTCCAGCGCCTCTGTTGGGGTCAGCTTGGGCGCTTCCCCCATCATGCCAAGGATGGTCAGACCGTCTGCCCCGGCCTCCATGTAGAAATCGATCACGCGGTCCAGGCTGGGCCAGTCGATATCGCCATCCGGGGTAAAGGGCGTGACGGCGATGACGAAGACGCCTTTGGTGCTTGAAGAAATCAGGGGCATGGCTGCGAAGTCTTTCCTGTGCGTTGAGGCGCCGCCGGGACGGGCGACGCCGGTCTTTGATATCTCCGGTCCGGCCGTCACCGGCCCGGCAGGCCCGATCCGTCGACGCGGTGGGCCAGAGTAAACCGAACCCAGGTCAGTCGACCTCAGTCCGCGGGAACGTAGACCACGTCCGCCGGCTCCAGATCCTTGGACAGCGGCGTGACCTTGTTCACCACCGCGATGTTATGCGCCACGCGCTCCATGTCGAAGACATATCCGTTGCTGGCGAAGACATCGTTGTCAAAGGCAAAGGAAAGCGAGTTCGGCACCATCTGCGCCTGCGCCGGGCGCTGCATCCCGTCCACATGGGCCACGATGGCATCCACGGCGGCCTCGGGATCGGCCTGGGCGGCGTCATAGGTGCATTGCACCGCCGCGGCAAAGCGGGCGACCAGGTCGGGATTGGTCGCGATCATCTTGTCAGAGGTGAAGATGGAGGCGTTGTAGATGTCCAGCGTGTCGCCGTAATAGACCGCGCGCACCGATTTCCCGACCCCTTCTGCCACCGCGTTCAGCCCCACGACGGACGTCACGTAAGAGGCCAGCGCATCGATCTTGCCCTGCAACAGCAGCCCGTTCAGCGCCGAATAATCCGCCGTGGTCTTCTCGATCTTGTCGTAATCGGCTCCGGCCATCTCCACACCCAGCGGCAGGAAGGTCATGGCCGAATTGCCCACCGAAGAGCCCACGGTATGCCCCTCCAGGTCGGTCAGGGACTGGATCGGGCTGTCCGACAGCACCGCCACGGAAGAGGGGTTCTGCGACACGATCGGCATGATCGCCTTGACCGGGGCATCGGTCTCGGAAACGGAGCTGATCAGCGTGCCAAGATCGGTGACAGAGAAATCCGCAACCCCGGTGGCGACCTTTGTCACCGCATCCGCCGCGCCATACCCGCGAGAGATCGTGATATCGATGTCCTGATCGGCAAAGCAGCCCTCATCGAGCCCCAGGTAATAGGCGGCAGAGATCCCGCCCGGGGTCCAGTCCAGCTGGAAGGCAACGGGATCCGCGGCCATGGCCGGCCCGGCAAGCGATAGGCCAAGGGCAAGAGCAGGGGCAGCGCCTGTGCCAACTTTGGGCAGGGGGAAAGTCATGGTCGGATTCTCCTGTCGGTCTTGTGGTTTGTTGTTGGCATACCACTAGAATACCCATAGCCTCCGGTCCACAGATTATCGCCGTCCGACCTTCCAAAGGGCCTGTTTGGGAACGGCGAAGCACAGCAGAGAGGAAAAAACATGCAGATGGAAAAGGTGTTTGCGGCAGTCTCGGCGCATCAGGATGAAATGGTCGCCCTGCGTCGGGACATCCACATGCATCCCGAGACCAGCTATGAGGAACACCGCACCTCTGCCATCGTGATGCAGAAGCTAAAAGAGTGGGGGATCGAAGCCCACCAGGGCCTGGCCGGCACCGGCGTTGTCGCGGTGATCAGGGGCAATCGTCCGGGCAATCGCTCCGTCGGGCTGCGTGCCGACATGGATGCGCTCAACATGACAGAGACCAATGACTTTGCCCATAAATCGACCATTCCGGGCAAGTTCCACGGCTGCGGGCATGACGGGCATACCACCATGCTGCTGAATGCGGCGCGCTACCTGAAAGAGAACCCCGATTTCGGCGGCACGGTGCATTGCATCTTCCAGCCCGCGGAAGAGGGCGGCGCGGGCGGTCAGAGGATGATCGAGGAGGGGCTCTTTGACCAGTTCCCCTGCGACGCGGTCTATTCGCTGCACAACAAGCCGGGCCTGCCGGTGGGCAGCTTCATCACCCGGGTCGGCGGCCAGCTGGCCTGCGCGGACCAGTGGCAGGTGACCTTCAACGGCACCGGCGGCCATGCCGGCGCGCCGGAAAAGTCGGTCGACCTGATGACGGCGCTGGCGCATTTCATCCTGGGCATCCAGGGGATCGTCGCACGCAACATCGTGGCCCAGGAAAGCGCCGTGCTGACCATCGGCATCATCGAGGCGGGGACAAGCCACAACGTCATGCCCGCCCGGATCGTGGTCACCGGGACGGCCCGCTGCCACAACTTCGACATCCGCGCCCTGCTTCAGAAACGCCTCAGGGAGGTGGCCGATAGCGCGGCCGCCATGTGCTTGGCTAGCGCCGAGCTGGTCTATGACGAAGGCTACCCGCCGCTGGTCAATGCCGCCGATCAGACCGCCATCGCGGTCGCTGCCGCCACCGCACTTGCCGGGGCAGAGAACGTGGATGGCAACAGCCCGCCCATCAATGCCGCCGATGATTTCGCCTACATGGCAATCGCGCGCCCGAGCTGCAACGTGATGATGGGCAATGGCGACGGCCCGGAGTGGAAGAACAACCACAGGCCCGATTACGACTTCAATGACGAGATCATCCCCTGGGGCACCGCCTACTGGGTCTCCGTCGTGAACCAGGAGCTTGGGGATGGGGCGGCGGCCTGACCTGCCGCGCCTTCCGGAGCGTCCCAATCGGGGGCGCCAGCACCAAACGAAAGGGCCGGCGGAGACACCGGCCCTTGGTCGTTCCGCGCTTCGTCTGCGCTCAATCGCCCGCGTCGGTCTTGATCGACCAGGCGAAAAAGCCGCGATGAATCCAGTTCACCGCCTGGTACAAAAGCACCGAGATCAGCGCCAGCATCACCACGCAGGCGGTGGCCGTGGGGATCGCGAACTGCGCCGTGGAAGAGGTCACAAGATAGCCCAGCCCCTTGTTGGCGTTGACGAATTCCGCCACCACCGCGCCGATGACCGCCACCGTCACGCCGATGCGCAGACCGGAGAAGATGAAGGACACCGCATGGGGCAGGCGCACGGTCAGGATCTCCACCATGGTCGAGGCCCCGGCAACCCGCGCCAGGTCCAGCATCTCTGACGGCGTGTCCATCATGCCCGATGCGGTGGCGACCATGATCGGGAAGAAGCAGGTCAGGGTGACGATGATCAGCCGCGTGGTCTCATCCGTGCCGAAGATCACCACCAGGATCGGCGCGATGGCGATGATCGGGATGGCATTGAAGAAGACGATCAGTGGATAGAACATCTCTGAAATGGTGCGGTTGACCGATACCAGCACGCCCAGCGGAATGCCCACGCAGCAGGCGCAGAAGAAGCCCAGCACGATGGTATTCAGCGTCTGCAGGGCATGGTCGAACAGCACAAGCCCCAGCCCCTGGCCGCCGCCCCAGATGTCAGAGGGCGCGGGCATCAGGTAGACCGGGATCTCGAAGGTGACAGAGGCCAGCTGCCAGAGCGCGATGAAGGTGACGAAGGTGGCGACGGGCAGGACGACCTTGCGGACAGCGGGGCTCATGCCTGGACCTCCCGGCGCTTGCGCGGCCCGAAGATGTCATCGCGGATCCGCCGGGAATACTCGTGGAAGGCGGGCAGGGCGCCGCTTTCGGGCCCCCGCGGCTTCGGGATGTCGACCTCGATCAGGTCCTGCAGCCGCCCGGGGCGCGCGGACATCACCGCCACCCGGTCAGACAGCAGCACCGCTTCGGAAATCGAATGCGTGACCAGCAGGATGGTCTTCTTGGTGCGCGCGTGGATCTCCAGCAGGTCCAGTTGCAGATCCTCCCGCGTCAGCGCATCCAGCGCGCCGAAGGGTTCATCCATCAGCAGGATCTTGGGATCCAGGATCAGGCTACGCGCGATGGAGGCCCGCTGCTGCATGCCCCCCGACAGCTCATGCGGCATCCGCTTGGCCATCTCCGCCAGCCCGACAAGCTCCAGCAGCTCAAGGGCGCGCGCCTTGTCCTCTTTCGTCGCGCGGCCACGCAGCACGCGGGCGGGATAAAGCACGTTGTCCAGCACGTTGCGCCAGGGCAGCAGCGTGGGGCGCTGGAACACGATCGCCACCTCCGAAAAGCCCTGCCGCGTCTTGCCGCCACCGATCCAGAAATCCCCCGAGCTCAGCGGTTGAAGCCCGGCCAGGATACGCAGCGCCGTGGATTTCCCGCAGCCCGACGGCCCGACGAGAGAGACGATCTCCTCGCGGTAGATCGTCAGGTTCAGATCCTCCAGCGCGGTCAGCGCCTCGCCTTTGCGGGTCTCGAAGGTGACACCGGCATGGGACAGCTCGATGATCGGTTCCTTGCGCTCCGCAGAGGGCTTTGGCGCGGGCGGCGTGGCGCGCGCGACCAGGGTCAGCGCCGGGTCGCGCAGGGGGGCTTGGGTCATGTCGTGGCTCACTTTGGTCTTGTCCTGCGGGGTGCGGGCACCCCTCGACAACATGGCATACCGTAGGAGTACCAATTGCCAGCGCAAAGCCGCGCGTCCCCGGAAAGAAGCCTCTCGCTGCCGAAATAGTGAGCGCAAATGCCAATAATTGAGCGCCGCTTTCGCCCCGATCTCCCCAAATTCACCCGCGAAATTGCCGCGGGGCATTTCGATGGTGTACCAAATGCACACCATAATCACAGGGAAGGGGATCCCATGCCATCAATGCTGATAACCGGGGCCAACCGGGGAATCGGGCTGGAGCTGGCGCGCCAGTTCGCCGCCGCCGGATGGGAGGTGATCGGAACCGCCCGCAATCCCGACAGCGCGACAGAGCTGGCCAAGGTCGCGCAGGTCGTGCCGCTTGAGGTCACCGATCCACAGGCCATCGACGTGCTGGTAAAGGCGCTCGACGGGCGGCCAATCGACGTGCTGATCGCCAATGCCGGCATCGCCCTCAACCTGCAAGCCAGCGCCGCAGATGTCACGCGGGCGGAATTCCTCAAGGTGATCCGCACCAATACCTTCGCCCCCCTGGCCCTGGCCCGCGCGCTCAAGCCGAACCTGCTGGCCGGGCAGCTGCGGCTTTGCTGTGCCATGTCCAGCCTCATGTCCTCGGTCTCTGCCAATGACTGGGGCACGCAATACAGCTACCGCGCCTCGAAAACCGCGCTGAATGCCACCTGGTCCGCGCTGGCCGCCGAATGGGCACCAGAGGGGATCACCTGCACGCTGCTGCGCCCCGGCATGGTGGCGACGGACATGACCAATGGCGTCGGCCTGCAGGTGCAGGACTCCGTGGCCGGCATGAAGGCCGTGGTCGAAGGGCTCAGCCTGTCCGATGCGGGCCGGATCATCGGCTATGACGGCCTGGACGTGCCCTGGTGACCCCCGGTGAAAAAGGAGACCAGATAATGCCGACAGTACTTGTCACCGGCGCCAACAGCGGCATCGGGCTGGAATTTGCCCGCCAGTATGGCGCGCGCGGCTGGGCCGTGATCGCGGCCAACCGCACCCCCTTCAATCCGGGCGATTTCGCCGCGCTTGGGCCTGACGTGACAGAGCTGCGCTATGACGCGCTTCAGGACAGGACCGCTGCCGATCTCGCCCAGCGGCTCAGGGGCCGGCCCATTGACGTGGCAATCCTGAACGCCGGGATCAGCGAGGAAACGACCAGCGCCCCGGAAAAGGTGACCGCCGACAGCTTCGAGCGGACGATGCTGGTGAACACCTGGGCGCCGCTGCACCTGGCCGCCCTGCTGGAAGAGAACCTGAAGGCGGGCAGGGCAAAGACCCTTGTCGGCATCTCCAGCCTTGCCAGCCAGACCGGTCGCTACGACGTGCCGCGCCAGTTCGCCTATCGCGCCTCAAAGGCGGCGCTGAACCAGATGTGGCGCAACTTGGCCGTGGAGTGGAAGGATTGGGGCGCGACCTGTCTGACCCTGCGCCCCGGTCGGGTGAAGACCCGCATGACCGATTGGCAGGGCGATCTTGACGTTGACCAGGCCGTGCGCGGCATGATCGGGCTGATCGACGCCGCAGAGCCCGCGCAATCGGGCCAGTTCCTCTGGCACATGGACCAACCGGCCTGAGGCCGATCACAGGCCGGCGTACCGGCGCATGACTGCCCGCCTTCGGGCGGGCCTCAGCTTTCCTGCCAGCCGCTCTCCGTCTTGATCAGGATCGGCGTGCGGAAGGCGCCTTCGACGGGGCAGCCGGTGATGCGCTCCTGCCAGGCCGTTCCCTGCAGCATCGCCGCGCCGATCGCCACCGGGGTGACATCGACCAGCGCCAGCAGCTCCAGCACCGCCGCCATGGAGGATCCCGTCGACAGCACGTCGTCGATCACCGCCACCCGGCCTTTCAGCAGCGGCAGCATCCGGGGATCCAGGTACAGCCGCTTGCCCAGGCCCGGCGTGGTGATGGAGGACAGCGGCACGGACAGCGCCTCGTCGTACCAGAACTTGCGACTGGTCCCCAGCGGCACCTTGCGGCTGTGGTCCAGCCGGCGGGCCACGGCCTCGGCCAGGGGCATGCCCAGGGTGGGCACGGAAACGATCACATCCGGCGCATGGGCACGCAGCTTCTCCGCCACCACGTCCGACAGCGCATCCAGAACGCCAAAGCTTGCCTGGTTCAGGATCATGGAGGCCACGCCGCGCTTGCCATCGGGCAGGGTGCGGATCGGCAGCAGCAGCGTCTGCCCGCCCAGCGGGGCGGCATAGCTTTCCTGGTCAGGCTGGACCCCGGGGGTCAGATCGTCGTGCAGCTGCTGCCAGACATCGGTTCTCATGGCGTTCCTCTCTTGCGTCCCGCGCCCGGCGGCGTAGGTTCGCACAAAATACGCAGGAGCCGCCGAACATGAAAGACGATAGCCTCATCGCGCCCGGAAAACTCGCCGATCTCACGCAGATGCGGCGCGATCTTCACGCGCATCCAGAGCTTGGCTTCGAAGAGCACCGCACCGCGGATATCGTCGCCGCGCGGCTTGAAGCGGCCGGGATCGAGGTGACGCGCGGTCTGGGCGGCACCGGCGTTGTCGGCACCCTGCGCAAGGGCGATGGCAACCGCGCGATCCTGCTGCGTGCGGACATGGATGCGCTGGCCATGACAGAGGCGACGGGGCTGGAGTATGCCTCAACTTCGCCGGGGCGGATGCATGCCTGCGGCCATGACGGCCATACCACCATGTTGCTTGGTGCCGCCGAAGAGCTGGCGGGGCGCGATTTCTCCGGCACGGTGCATTTCGTCTTCCAGCCCGCCGAAGAGGGGCGCGGGGGTGGCAAGGCCATGGTCGCGGACGGCTTCTTCGATCAGTTCCCGGTGGATGCGGCCTATGGGCTGCACAACATGCCAGGGCTTGAGCTGGGCGTGGTGGCCGCCGTCGAAGGCCCGCAGCTGGCTAGTTCGGACAGCTGGCAGGTCACCTTCCGCGGCGTGGGCTCTCACGGGGCGAAACCGCACCAGGGCCGGGACGCGGTGACGGCGGCGGGGGTCTTCCTGGCCCAAGTCCATGGCATCGTCGCGCGTGAGGTCGATCCGCTGGAACCAGCCGTGATCTCTGCCTGCGCGCTTGAGGCCGGGGATTTCAACGCCCTCAACGTGATCCCGGACGCGGTGCGCATCGGCGGCACCGCGCGGGCCTATTCGCTTTCCGTGCGCGACCAGCTGGAAGAGGCGATCGGCCGCCATGCGCGCGGCGTCGCCGCCGGCTACGGGATCGAGGTCGATTATGTCTTCACCCGCCGCATCGCCCCGGTGGTGAACGATCCTGTCCCCACCGCCCTGGCGCAGCGGGCCGCCACCCGCGCCCTTGGGACAGAGCACATGCGCTCGGCTTTCCCGCCCTCCACGGCGGGGGATGATTTCTCCGAATTCGGCACGCGGGTGCCCGGCGCCTATGTCTGGCTCGGCATGGGCGAGATGCGCGAGAACGGCCAGCATCACAACGTGAACTACGATTTCAACGATGCCTGCATCCCCCACGGCGTCGCCTGGTGGTGCGCCGTGGTGGAAGAGGAACTGGGCCGCTAGGCCCCTGGCTGGCTGACCCTCAAAGGCTGGCCCTCACAAGGCCAGCCCCCGGCGCAGCTCTGCGCGCAGGGCGGGGGCATCCAGCCCCATGACGACCCGGATCTCGCGCGGGCCGGGGTGCAGGCAGCCGCTGTGCGGACAGGCCTCGACAGAGCGCATGGTGACCCGGAACAGCTCCGGCCGGATGGCAAAGAGCGGCACGCAGGGATCATGCAGCGGGCGGCTTTCGCGCGCCGGCGCGTCAGGGGCGCCACTGGTGAAATAGGCCGCGATCAGATCCGCGCAGGTCACCGCGGCGGGCGTGCCCATGGCGCGCAGATCGGCCAGGTAATCGGGCCCCGCGCGCAACTGGCGCGTGGCATCCAGCGGGATGAAGGTCAGCGCCAGATCGGAGTCCAGCACCCGAACAAGCGCCTCCGGGTCATGGCCAAAGTTGAACTCCGCACCAGAGGCCATGTTGCCCGGCTCCTCCAGCGCGCCGCCCATGGCGATAACCCTGCGCAGGCGCATGGCGCTTTGCGGGAAGCGTTCCAGCAGCAGCGCCAGGTTTGTCAGCGGGCCCAGGCAAAACAGGTCGATGCTGCCCGGCTCCGCCCCGTCCAGGATCGCCGCCATGGCCGCGCAGGCATCGCGCGAGTCCACCTCGCGGGCAGGATCGGGCAGGACCACGCCGCCCAGCCCGTCGTCGCCATGAATGGCAAGCTCGGGCTGGTTCTCGCGGTCCAGCGGGGCGGCGGCGCCGGCATGCACCGGGGTCTCCACCCCGGCCAGCGTGGCGATGGAGCCGGCGTTGCGGGTGGTCACCTCCAGCCCGATATTGCCCGCCACGGTGGTCATGGCCGCGATCTGCAGATCCGGGTGGCGCAGGGCGTAAAGGATGGCGATGGCGTCGTCGATGCCGGGATCGGTGTCGATGATGGCGTGGATCATTCGGAAAGTGCCTTGCGGTCGATCTCCACGATCTTCGCCTTGAAACGGGACGCGACCTGCAGCGCATCCGCCAGCGCCTTCTCGGCATCCAGCCGCAGGCAGGTTCGGTCCGTCATCAGCCACTCTCCGGCGACCATGGTGGCCGTGACATCGGAAGGCAGCGTGGCGAAGGTAAGCATGGAGTAGATGTCGTAAATGGGATGCAGCCGGGGATCGGACAGCGAAATGCGGATCAGGTCCGCCTCCTTGCCCGGTTCCAGCGACCCGGTGCGATGGGACAGGCCCAGGGTGGCCGCGCCCTCGATGGTGGCCATGCGGATCACGTCCACGCAGGGCAGGGCCTTGCGCGTGCCAGAGGCGATCTTCTGGAACATGGTGGCCGGGGCGAACTGGCTGAACAGGTCCAGCGTATTGCCGGACATCGGCCCATCCGTGGCCAGCCCAACCGGGATGCCGCGAGCCCGCAGCGCGGTCACCGGCGCGATGCCGCGCCCCGCCTTGCCGTTGGAGCGCGCGTTGTGGCTGACCTTCACGCCGCGCTCGGCCATCAGGTCCATGTCGCTTTCGCTGGGGTACATGACATGGGCCGCGACCAGCTCCGGGCGCAGCAACCCGGCGCGATCGGTCAGCTCCACGGTAGAGGACCCCTGAGCCGCGGCCCAGTCCAGCTCTGCCGTGGTCTCTGCCAGGTGCATCTGGATCGGCACGCCCATATGCGCCTCTGACCACTCCGCCACGCGACCCATCAGGGCAACGCCGGTGGAATAGGGCGCATGGGGCGCGGGGGCGGCCATGATGCGGGGGTGATCGGCGTAGCGCTCGGCCAGGGCCTCGACCAGGGCAAAGCCCTCGTCCCAGCTGCCGTGATCGGGGGCGTCGAAATCCGCCAGCGTCTGGCCGATGACACCGCGCATCCCGGCCTGGTCCAGCACGGCGCCGATGCGATCCTCGAAATAATACATGTCCGCGACGCAGGTAACCCCGCCGCGGATCATCTCAAGGGCGGCCAGCCGTGCACCCACCTCTGTCACATCCGCTGTCACCAGCGCACGTTCCATCGGCAGGATGTAGCGGTAAAGACGGTCGTCTACGTCCTCGCCCAGGCCCCGGAACAGGGTCATGGGCATGTGGCAATGGGGGTTGACCATGCCCGGCATGATCAGGTCCCCGCCCATGTCCTCGACCGTCTCGGCCCGGGCCAGGTAGGCCTCGGGCACCGGATCCGCGCCAAGCGCGACGATCCCGGTGCCCTCCAGCGCAAGCCAGCCGCTCTCGATCTCCTGCAGCGCGTGATCCATGGTCAGGATCCGCGCATTGGTCAGAAGCTTCATGCGGTTTCCGCAGGCAGCAGGCAGCATTGCTCGGGCTGCGGCACCAGGTTCACGTGCAGCCCCGGTTCCAGCGGGTTGGTGAGCGGGCCATTGGCCTTGAGCTCGCCCGCGGGGGTCATGCATTGGTACTGGTAGGCACGGCCCAGGTAGGTGCGCAGGCCCAGGGTGGCCGGGATGCCCCAGTCGGTGGTCGAAACTTCAAGCCCCTCGGGCCGCGTGGCCAGGACGAAATCCTGTGCCGGCACGGTGAACTTGTCCTTGGGGAAGTCCAGCGTGGCGCCGCCCTCCATCTCCGCACGCACGGCATCGCCCGCTTCGGAAATGACACGCATGGGGATCATGTTCTCGAAGCCAACGAAATCGGCGACAAAGGCGTTCGCGGGGCGCGAATACAGCACCTCCGGCGTGTCCAGCTGCATGATGCGGCCCGCGTTCATGATTGCCACGCGGTCAGAGATCGAAAACGCCTCTTCCTGGTCGTGGGTGACGTAAAGCGCGGTGGTGCCATTGGCCTGCTGCAGGCGGCGGATCTCCACCCGCATGTCGACGCGCAGCTTGGCATCCAGGTTGGACAGCGGTTCATCGAACATCAGCAGCGGCGGCTCAATCACCAGCGCACGGGCCAGGGCGACCCGCTGGCGCTGACCGCCCGACAGGTTGGCCGGGTAGCGATCCGCCAGGTGGCCCAGGCCGACGCGCTCGATCATGTCATCGGCGCGCTTGTGGCGCTCTGCCGTGCCCATGCCGCGCTGCTTCAGCCCGAAGGCCACGTTGTCGCGCACGCTCAGGTGCGGGAACAGCGCATAGGTCTGGAACACCAGCCCGATGTCGCGCGAATGGGCGGGCAGGCGGGTCAGGTCCCGGTCGCCCAGCATGATGGTGCCCGCGGTGGGCTCCAGGAAGCCGGCGACAAGGCGCAGGGTGGTGGTCTTGCCACAGCCCGACGCGCCTAGAAGCGAGACAAGCTCGCCTTCGCCGACATGCAGGGAAAGGTCCTCAAGCACCTTGGTGGTGCCGTAGTGGGCCGTGATGGCATCGAGGGAAAGGGAAACTGTCATGGGCTCTATTTCGTCAGGAAGGTCAGGCCAAGGGTCCGTTCCACGATCGCCATGACCCCGACGGTCACGAACATCAGCAGGACGGAAACAGAGGCGATTGTGGGATCGAAGAACTGCTCCATGTGGGCAAGCAGCTGGATCGGCAGGGTCGAGACGCCCGGACCGGTCAGGAAGATCGACACCGAGACATCGTTGAGAGAGGTGATGAAGGCCAGGATGAAACCGGCGATGATGCCCGCTTTGACGTTGGGCAGCACGATGGTGAAGAAGGCCTTCCAGCGCGGGCAGCCAAGGGAAACGGCGGCGTCCTCGATGGAGAAGTCGAAGGCATTGAGGGAGGCCCCGACAACCCGCACGCAATAGGGCAGCACCAGCAGCGCGTGGCCCAGCAGCAGGGAGGTCATGATCGGAAGCCCGGCGCCGATGGCGACGGATTTCATCAGCGAGAAGCCCAGCACGATCTCAGGGATCAGGATGGGCAGCACGTAGACATTGCCCAGGAACTTGGGCAGCTCGACCCGGTAGCGGGCCAGCGCATAGGCCGCCGGAACCCCGATCATCATGGAGATCGCGGTGCCGCCGACCGCCAGCGCGAAGGAGGTCATGATCGTGCGGCGGAAGGCCGAGATCTCGAAGATGTTCTGGTACCAGTGCAGCGTCAGCCCTTCCGGCGGGAAGGTCAGGAAGGCCGTGTCCGACAGCGAGGTGCCGATGATGATCACCAGCGGACCGACCAGGAACAGGAAGGTCAGGACCGCGAAGGCGACAAGAAGGGGATGGGTACGGGTGTTCATCAGCCAGCCACCGGGTTCAGTTTACGTGCCACGCGGGACATCAGGAGGACGGTGGTCAGCGTCACGACCACCATGATCGCCGCCACGGTAGAGGCCGCGACCCAGTCGAAGCGCACCATGGCGTTCTGGTAAAGGAAGGTGCCCATCATCATCTGGCGCTCACCGCCCAGCAGCTGCGGCGTGGCATAGGATGTGAAGGAGCCGGTGAAGACCAGCACGGAGCCCACGATCAGCCCCGGCACCGCCATCGGCAGCACCACCTCGCGGAAGGCCGCCGCGGGCTTGGCGCCCAGCGATGCGGCCGCGTCGGTCATATCCTGCGGGATGCCTTCCAGCACGCCCACCAGGGTCAGGATCATCAGCGGCACGAAGAGGTAGACCATGGCCACGATCACCGACCCTTCGGTGTAAAGCATCGACAGCGGCTCCGTGATCACGCCGATCCAGAGCAGGAAATCGTTCAGGATGCCGTTCTTGCCCAGGATGATGAGCCAGGCAAAGCTGCGCACCACCACGCCGGTCAGCAGCGGGAAGACCGCGGCGATGATCAGCAGGCTCTTCAGCCGGCCGGGCGTCTTGGCGACCACCCAGGCGGTCAGGAACCCGATGATGACGGAAATCACGGTGGTGATCACCGCCACTTCCATGGTGCGCCAAAGCACGCGCATCCGCAGCCGGGAATCAAAGTAGGCAGCATAGGTGGCAAAGGGGCCTTCCGGATCGCCGAAGGTCGTGGCGAGGGTGGAAAACACCGGTAACAGCAGGAAGCAGGTCACCAGCAAAATGGCCGGGGCGGATAAGGCCCAGGCGCGCAGGCGGGGGGAGGATCTGAAAGGCACCACGATGTTCCGGTGTTTAGGTCAGTTAAAGCAGGCGCTGCGCCGAATGGCTTTCGGCGCAGGCTGAGGCGCAGGGACCTGCGCAGGACGGTCGCGGAAAACTCCGCGTCTCTGCGGGCCGGTGCGGGGCGATCCCGCGCGGCCCGCAAAGGGCACTCACATGCCGAAGATCTCGTTCCACATGTCGATCCAGTCGGACTTGTGGGCGTTCATCTTGGCGTAATCCATGGTGTTCAGCTCATCGATCGCCTCTTCGCCATAGGTCCACATGGCGGCCTGTTCCGGCGTCAGGTCGACGTTCATGTTGATCGGCGCGTCCACACCCTGTTCCGCGTTCTTCTGCTGCACTTCGTCGGAGAGGACGAAGTTGATGAACTCGTAGGCCAGGTCGACGTTCTCTGCACCCTTGGGGATGTTGAGCGTGTTGAGCACGGCGATGTCGCCGTCTTCAAGATCGGCCCAGGTCATGGTCGGCACGGCTTCACGCAGCGAGCGCAGGGTGAAATCCTGCGTCATCGTGATCTGGGCTTCGCCGGTCGACACAAGGTTCACCATTTCGGAGCCGGTGTTGTAGTTCTTGACCACGTGGGGCTTCAGGGCTTCGATCAGCTCGAAGGCGGGGGCATCATCCTCGTAGGCGTCCGTGCCTGCGACCATGCCGGCCTGCACGACAACCATCGGGCCCGCCGTGGTGGTGATGCCGGGAAGAGAGATCTTGCCGTCGGTCTCGCCGCCCAGGAAATCCGCCCAGGAGGTGATCGGCTCCACCGTAGCGCTGTCGTAGACCACGCCGATGCGGCCCACGGTATAGGCCGGGCCGAAGCCGCCCTGCGGGTCACGGGCAACCGGGTAGATGTTCTCGATGTTCGGCGCCTTGGAGGCATCGAATTCCTGGAACACGCCCTTTTCGATGCCGATCTGGCTGTAGGCATCGGTCAGGAAGATGACGTCGACGCCCTTGCCACCGCGGGCCTGCAGCTTGCCCAGGCGGTCGGCGTTGTTGCCGGTCTCGAAGACCACGTCGCAGCCGCACATTTCCTTGAAGGGTTCGATGATATTGGCGTCCAGCTTGTCGCCGTTATAGCCCCACCAGGAGACGGTCAGCGTTTCGGACTGGGCCGCGGCCGCAGAAGCCACAAGCGCAAGGACGGAAAGAGTACCAAGTTTTTTCATGGGGTATTCCCTGTTGTCTACGGGCAGGCGGATAGGCTCCGCCCGCGATTTATGTGACGCGTGAACTATTCCGTCGGGGCACCGGAAGGCAAATAGCCACGGGCCTGGTGACGGACTTTTCCAGCTTCATTCCTGCAAGAGCGCCTTTTCAACCGGCAGGAAGCGGCGCGGGTCGTGGTCATTTGTGTGCATATGACTCTAACCCGCGTCGGATTTTCTGGCTGCGTCCGGCCGCCAGCTTACCAGACAACCGGGTGAGTCGCGCCATTCGTGACATTCACCAGCCCCTGGGGTGCGTGCTCGGAGGGGGCCACCAGGACCCATTGCCAGGGCGAACAGGTCAGCGTGGCCCAGGCCAGGCGCTCCGGGAAGCCGGGCTGCCAGCGCGGGTTGAAGCTGGGCTCGTAGAGCCATTCGATCCCTTCGGCGGCACGGTAAAGCGCCTGCATCTCCGCATCCACGGCCTCGGCGGGGCGGGCGGTCATCAGGCCGGCGATTTCCCAGCCGACGGTGGCCAGCACCTTGCCCTGGGACACCAGCGCCCAGCCGCCTTGCATCTCGGCCACGGTATTGGCCGCCAGCGCCATGGCGGCATCAGAGGATCCGCAGGCCCAGAGGTTATGCTTGTCATGCGCCATCGAGCAGGCCAGCGCCGTGTCGGGCGTGGCCGGGCCACAGCCCAGCCAGAACATCTTCGACACGGCCCCCTCGCCAGAGAAGCGGTCGATGATGGCGAACTTGGTGATGTTGCGCGCGCTGTCGCGCTGCACCGCGCCATCCACCACGGGCAGATCGGCGGTCAGGAACTCCGGCGCCCAGTGGAAGGGGCGCAACAGGGCGGCGGTCATCGCCGCGCGCCCCGGTTCGGCGGCAATGCGGAAGTCCTCGGCCTTTAGCTGGCGTCCCACGTTCACCGTCTTGCGCGCCCAGTCGGGCCAGTCGATACGCGGCACCTCCGCCAGGTAGCGCGTGCCCTCGGACACCTTCTGCCCATCCGCCCAGACCTCCGCGATGGAGAAGGCCTCCACATCATCCAGCAGCACGATATCGGCGTAGCGGCCCGGGGCGATCAGCCCCTGCCAGGCCTCCAGCCGCATGTGGCGGGCGGGGTTGATGGTGGCGCATTGCACGGCGATTTCCGGGGCCAGCCCGGCCTCGATTGCCATGCGGACGTTGTGATCCGTCGCGCCGGTCTTGAAGGTATCGGTGGCAGAGCGGTCATCGGTGGCAAAGGCCACCCGCGACCAGTCCCGCAGGCCCAGTTGCAGCAGGCCCTGCACCATTTCTTTCAAGGAATGGATGCGCAGCTCGATGAACAGCCCGGCAGAGAGCTTGTTCATGGCTTCCTTTGCGGTCCACATCTCGTGATCAGAGCTGATGCCGGCGGCCGCAAAGGCATTGATCGTGGGCAGGTCGGTCAGCCCGGCGGCATGGCCCTCCACCACGGCGCGGGCCTCCAGCGTGGCGGTGATCATGCCCCAGAGACGGGCGTGGGACGGGTTCTCGGGATCGGAGACTCCGGGCCAGTCCATGACCTCGTCCAGGCCCGCGACCATGCGGCTTTCCTTCAGGAAGTCGCGCTGCGCCTCGTAACCCAGCCAGCCGCCGCCATGCTCATAGGCGGTGGGTGGTACGGCAGAGCCGGGCAGGGGGTAGATCTTCAGCGGCGACCCGGCGCGGCGGGCGGCCAGCCAGAAATCCAGCGTCCGGTCGGCATCCACGTTGGAAAACTCGTGGCTGGCCTCGCAGGTCCAGGTATTGCCGCGCGGCAGGACCAGCGCGGCCTCGTATTCCGGTGTCAGGTGAGAGCTTTCGATATGCTTGTGCACTTCGCCCAGGCCCGGAACCGCGTGCAGGTCGGGCAGGTCGATCACCTCTGCGGCCGTGCCGGGCCAGCTGCCCACGGGGCCGACATAGGCGATGCGCGCCCCCGAGATCACCACTTCCTGGCCCTCGCGCCAAAGCCCCGTGCCCGCATCCAGCAGGCGTCCGGGGCGCAGGATCCGATCCGCCGGCGCCTTGCCAAGGGAGACCTGCAGCAGCGCCTGGCGAATGGCGGCTTCGGCTTTCGGGTCAAGATCGGTATCGGGGGGAAGCGGGGTCATCTGGGGGTCCGGCGTCATGGAAGGTGCCCCCGCCTAGCCCAGTGACGGACGGGCGGCAAGGGATCCGCCCCGCCGCCCGTTCTTGCGTTTTTGCGCGCTCAACCGGTGGTGGCGCGGCCCGGTCGGGCCTAGGCCTCGTGCGGGGCGTTCTTCAGCAGCATCCCCAGGGCCACCAGCGACGCCCCGGTCGAGATCAGCTCGACCGACAGCAGGATGCCCAGGGTGACGGCGGCAGAGGCCGGGAAGTTGGTGAAGATCATCACCGCCAGCACGATGGAGATCACGCCACTGATCAGCATCATGAAGCGGAACTGCTGGTTGCGGGCGGTCAGCGCATAGATGATCTTGGAAATGCCGCTGGCCGTGAACATGATCGCCGCGACGAAGGTCAGGGTGATGATCCCTTCCAGCGGGTTATAAAGCAGCGAGCCCCCCAGCCAGAGGTACAGCACCGTCAGCACCACGGCCCAGAGGCGCTCCCGCCAGCCCTCGGCGCGGAAGATGGTGATCAGCTTCAGCACGCCCAGCAGCAGGAAGATCCAGGCCACCATCTGCTGCGCGGTCACCGTGGCCGCGAAGGGATTGAGCAGGGCGACGATGCCCCCGATGATGCCGATCACCCCCAGGATGACCCACCATGTCCAGTTCACGCCAGTCGTCTCGGCCATGCCGCACCCCCGATGCTTGCGGGAATGACGATATGAAATTCCCTATCTCCCTGAGGTTGCGCCTGAATTCTAACCAAGTCAATCTGGGCGGGCAGGGGCGTGGGAAATATCTCCCTCCTGTTACATTCACCCCGGCAGACCCCATGCAGACCGCCCCGGCTCAGCCCCGGGCCACGGGCTCGGCGGGCACTGGCTCGGCCGGCACGGGCAGCTCGTCATCCACGCGTTCGGCCAGCAGCAGCGCCAGCCAGCGCGTGGAGTCAAAGCTCGACAGGATGATCGTCAGGATGGAGGTCAGCGGCACCGCGAGGATCGCCCCCGGGATCCCCCAAAGCGCTGTCCAGCTGGCCAGCGCCAGCAGCACCACGAAGGGCGACAGGTTCAGCTGCCGCCCGATAAGGCGCGGCTCGATGATATTGCCCAGCACGAACTGGGCCGAACTCAGCGATACCGCCAGCCCCAGGGTCACGGGGAGCGAGCCGAACTGCGCCAGCGACAGCGCCACCGGGAAGAAGACCCCCAGGTAGGAGCCGACATAGGGGATGTAGTTCAGCATTCCGATCACCACCGCCCAGAACAGCGCGAAATCGACCCCGAACAGCACCAGGATCACGTAAGAGGTCGTGCCCAGGATCAGGTTGATCAGCGTCTTGAAGGCCAGGTAGCGGCTGATCTTGACGTTGATGTCCGCCAGCACACGCGACACCCGCTGGTGCTGGGCACGGTCCTTCAGGGCCGCGGCCAGGCGGCGCTGGAAAGACGCGCGCTCGGCCATCAGGAAAGCGGCATAGATCGAGATCAGCAGGATGATCGCGCCCAGGTTGGTAAAGCCCCCCAGGATCGCCAGGAAGAGCGCGCGCAGATCGATCCGGCCCACGGTCTGCTCTCGGATCTCGTCCCAAAGCTCCTGTTCGTCGAAATGGTAATGGACCGCCGCCTCGTCGGCCATGGCGCGCAGGTTCTCCTGGTAGCGCGGCGCGACGGCGATGATCTCCTGCACGGTGGCAGAGACGATGATGCCCAGGGCCACGATGATCAGGATCAGCCCCACCAGCAGGAACAGCCGCACGATCTGCTCTGGCACCCAGGACACCAGCGGCAAGCGGCGCAATTGCGCGGCGGTGGATTCCAGCAGGTAGATCAGGATGATCGCCGTCACGATGGGCAGCAGCAGGGCCTGCCCGATATACAGCATCGTTCCGATCCCCAGAACCAGCAGCAGGGACAGCACCAGCGTCTGCAGGGAGTTTTCCTTTGTCACGCGGTCTTGCTCCGTCTCATCTTGCTCCGTCTCATGTCATGATCCTCCTGGCCGGCCCGCAGCGCTCAGGCCGCGCGCTTCACTTATGGCGGCTGGCCCGGGCCGGGCACAGTGGGCAACCGGCTCACTTTTGGGTGAACGGGGCTACAATTGCCCGCCGATCGGCACCAGCCCCAGGAACCAGGTCGACATGGCGCGCCAGAGGCTGTCATGCGGCTCGTTGCGGTAAAGATACCAGGTGTTCGGATCGGACCGGTCCAGCCATTCGATCTGCCCATCCTCGTCCAGCGCCAGTTCGAAGGCCGCGCCGGGCAGGTAGGCCTCGAACCCGTCGGCCAGGCGCGTCGCCAGCAGGGGGGATTCGATCATTACCCCCATCTCGGAATTGATCACGGCAGAGCGCGGATCCCAGTTGAACGACCCGATGAAGACGCGCTCGCGGTCGATCACATAGGCCTTGGCATGCAGGCTGGATTGCGACAGCCCCAGCCCGAAGCGTTCGCGCGCCGCCTGGTGGCCCTTCTTCGGCTTCAGCTCCCAAAGATCGACGCCCGCTTCCAGAAGCTCATCGCGCGAATGGGCGTAATGCCCGTGGACAGAGGGCACATCGGTGGCCTCCATCGAATTGGTCAGGATGGTCACGTCCACGCCGCGCGCTTCCATATCGGTGAACAGCTGGGTGCCCGCCTTGCGCGGCACGAAATAGGCAGAGGCCAGGTGCAGCGATGTCTCTGCCGCCCGCAGGTAGGGCAGCATGGCCCCCGACAGCGTGTCGTCGAAATCCAGCGCGCCGGCGGCCTTCTCGGGCGGATCGGCATAGACCGTGCCCGGGGCCCAGACCAGCTTGACCTGGCCCTTCTGCAGGGCGCTGGCCAGGCTGGTTTCCAGCGCCGCGCCATAGGGGGTGTCGCGGGCCTCTTCGACCAGGGCGGCCAGCCGGCTGCGGGCCTCTGCCACGCCAAAGGCCGCCGGGTCCTCACCCACAAGCACGGTGGCCGGGATCGCATGGGGACTGTTCCAGTAGCCGTCGAAACTGGTCGACACCTGTTGCGCCACCGGCCCGGCGGCCAGCACGTCCAGGTCGTCATAGTTGGAATCGTCCCGGGCCGAGAAATACTCATCCCCGATGTTGCGCCCGCCAAGGATGGTCACCTGGTTGTCGAAGGTCGTCGACTTGTTGTGCATCCGCCGGTTGATGCGCTTGAACTCCAGCAGCGCGCCCACCGCCTTGGACCGGTCCCGGCGGAAGGGGTTGAACAGGCGGATCTCGATATTGGGATGGGCGTCCAGCGCGCGCATCATGTCATCATATTGCCGGGTATCCATGTCATCCAGTAGCAGACGCACGCGCACCCCGCGATCCGCCGCCTTCAGCAGCGCCTGGGCGAACAGGTGGCCAGAGATATCGTCATGCAGCAGGTAGTATTGCGCATCGATGGTTTCGGTTGCCATGCTCGACAGGGCCAGCCGGAAGGCCAGCGCCTCCACCCCGTCCGGCAGGATGCGGAATCCCGAGCGCCCGTCGCCGGGATTGCCCAGCGCGCGGCTGGCGCGGCCCAGCCGGGTTGACCCGGTATCGACCGCCGCGAAGGACACGCTTTTCTCGATCGTCTCGGGCAGGGGGCTGCAGGCAGTGAGTGCCCCCAGGGTCAGGGTGCCCAACAGGGCTATCCGGCGCAGCGCCTTGGACGGGATCGGGAAGGGCATTGGAACACCTCGGCCTGTTGCATGGGGCGCGCCCCTGTGCGGGGCTGTTGCTGTCAGGACCTCGGGACGCCGCGCGGGCGGGCGGCGACAGGGCCCTTTGTCGCCATATTGACCTGACCCGCGCCGGATCGCCAGAGCGGAGTACAACCGCCGCGTTGTCCCTTGCTGTCCCTGTTCACCCCTTGGGCGTGCGGGGCGGGGCTTTTCCCTGCCGCGCTGTGCATCTGCGCAGGTTAGCATACCCTTGGCCCACCGCGCGCTGCGCACCGACGTTATACCGACGTGATACCGACACGAAACAGACGTGCCACCGACGCGGTTTTCGCCCCGATTTCCCCCGTGCAAATTTGCACATCGACGGCTGCGGAACGTCGAACTCCGGAACGGGTTCAGCCGCCATCCGAGGGCGCGATCCAAGCTGCTACACCCGTCTTGCGTGCAGAGCACCTGACGGCGCCGCGGGCCGACGCGGTTGCCCGAAGCCCCCGGACGGCCTATTCCCGGAAGGGCCGGCCAGGCTGGCATAAGCATTTCAACCCAGCAGGTTACCGTGGATCTTTATCTTCGTTCTCTCAGGCCGGTTCAGTTGCGCCTGCTCACGGCCATCGCCCGGCATGGCAAGCTGCGCCTGGCCGCGGATGCCTGTGGCATGACCACGCCCGCGGCCTCCCGCATGCTGGCCGACATGGAAGCCCAGCTTGAAACCGAGCTTTTCGAGCGCAAACCAAAGGGCATGGTGCCTACCCCCGCCGGAGAGGTCCTCGCCCGGCACGCCCGAAAACTGGTCCACGACGTCGACAAGATGGCCGAAGAGTTCGCGGCCCAGCTGGACGGGCAGGGTGGCTCGGTCCGGGTCGGGGCCGTGACGGGCGGCGCGCTGGCCATCCTGATCCCCGCGCTTCTGGACCTCAAGCGGGTCGCGCCCAAGGTCGATGTCTCGCTCGATGTGTCTTCGTCCTCTCAGCTCATGCTCGGTCTTGAGCGGGGCCAATACGACTTCACGCTCAGCCGCGTGGGCTCGCACGATTATTCCCGTGATTTCGACATCTTGCCGGCCAAGACCGAATCCATCCTGCTCATGGTGCGCCGCAGCCATCCGCTGGCAGACGCCGGTCCGGTGTCCCTGGCCGATCTGCAAGACGCCCTGTGGACCATGCAGGACCGCGGCGCGCCGATCCGCCATGCCCTGGAAATCGCCTTCCACGAAGAAGGGATCGATCTGCCGCAGAGCATGATCAAGACCGCCTCCGTGGTGGCGATCATGGCGCTGCTGCGGGATTCGGATGTCATCGCGGTCATCACGCAGGAGGTCGCTGACCTGCTGCTGTCGCCGCCCTATTGCGCCGATCTGACCCTGCTTGAAACCGTCCGCCCCATCGCGATCGAGCCCTATTACGTACTCTGCCCAAGGGACCGCCTGATCTCTCCGGCTGCCGCACGGCTGCTGGATCTGGTGAAGGGACGCATCTCCGGGGCCTAACTCCCGACGGCGTTACCAATTCTGTCAACGCGAGAGGAGAAGAAGTAAATTTCTGTTAACTCATCCGCTGCGTAGGGTCTGTGCAATCAGGATTTGTATCGGGGAGGGGCTATGAAGAGCCGCGCAACAATTCATCGGGACTACAAGATCGCCAGGATTGATGATCGTCTCTATTCCGCCTTCATCGAACACATGGGGCGCGCGATCTACGGCGGGATCTATGAACCTGACCACCCGACGGCGAATGAACTCGGCTTCCGCAAGGACGTGCTGGAGCTGGTCCGCGGCCTGAAGATCCCCGCGATCCGCTACCCGGGGGGCAATTTCGTCTCGGCCTATAAGTGGGAAGACGGCATCGGTCCGCAAGAGGATCGTCCCGTGCGCCTCGACCTTGCCTGGCGCTCGAAGGAGACCAACCAGGTCGGCATCAATGAATTCGCCAAGTGGGCCAAGGACGCGGATATCGAGATGATGCTGGCCGTAAACCTGGGCACCCGTGGCATCGAAGAGGCGCGCAACTTCGTCGAGTATTGCAACCACCCCTCCGGCACCTACTGGAGCGACCTGCGCCGCACCCATGGCGTTGCCGACCCCTACGGCGTGAAAATGTGGTGCCTTGGCAACGAGATGGACGGCCCCTGGCAGATCGGCCACATGGAGGCCAAGGAATACGGCCGCCTTGCGGACGAGACCTCCAAGGCCGTGAAGGCCTTCGGCGGCGGGATCGAGACGGTGGTCTGCGGGTCCTCCAACGACCAGATGCCGACCTACCCGGACTGGGAACGCCAGGTGCTGGAAGAGTGCTACGAGAACGTCGACTACATCTCGCTGCACAAGTACTTCGGCAATTCCAGCCACAACACGTTGAACTACTTTGCGAAAATCGAGGAGACGGGCCGCTACATCCAGTCCATTGCCGGTGTCATCGACTACGTGAAAGCCAAGAAGCGCGCCAGGAACGATGTCTTCATCTGTTTCGATGAATGGAACGTCTGGTATCACAACCGCGAGCAGGACAGCAAAAACTGGCATTCCTGGGACTGGCCAGAGGCGCCCGCGCTGCTGGAAGAGGATTACAACCTCGAGGATGCGATCTTCGTCGGTGGGCTGCTGAACGAATTCATCCGCCGCTCCGACCGGGTCAAGATCGCCTGCATCGCGCAGCTGGTAAACGTCATCGCGCCGATCCGCACCAGGACGGGGGGTCCGGCCTGGGCGACGACGATCTACTACCCCTACCAGTTCGCCAGCCTCTATGGCCGGGGCACGGCCCTGAACGTGGCCGTGGACGGGCCGCGCTACGACGCCGAGGCGGCTCAGGATGTGAACTACCTCGACGTGGCCGCGGTGCTTGCGCCCGACGGCGGCTCCGTTACCGTCTTCGCGATCAACCGGGCGCTGGATGAGGCCATGGACCTTGATATGGCGCTGCACGGCTTCACGAACCTGAAGCTGATCGACCACCAGGTGATGGGCGGCGACAGCAAGGATGCGCGCGTGGCCAACACCTGTGAGGATCCGGACCGGATCAAGCCGCGACAGGGAGAGGCACTGGGCGTGGTGGACGGGGCGCTGAAGGGCACCCTGCCGGCCTTCTCCTACAGTGTCATCCGCCTGTCGGTCGGCGCGTGAGACGGGCGTGAGGACACAAGAGGAAGACCAATGAGCGACACCGGAGTTCAACTGAAGGACGTCAAGAAAAGCTTCAGCGTCGTGGACGTCATTCGCGGCGTCGACATGGAGATCAAGCGCGGACAATTCGCGGTCTTTGTGGGGCCTTCGGGCTGTGGCAAGTCCACCCTACTGCGCATGATCGCGGGGCTGGAGGACACCAGCGCCGGCAAGATCCTGATCGGGGACCGCGATGTGACGGACGTCGACCCGGCTGACCGGGGCGTCGCCATGGTCTTCCAATCTTACGCGCTTTATCCGCACCTGTCGGTCTTCGAGAACATGGCCTTCAGCCTGCGCCTGGCCAAGCGGCCCAAGGCCGAGGTGAAGGAAAAGGTTCACGAGGCCGCGCAGGTCCTGCAACTGACCGAACAGCTGGACAAGAAGCCCGCGCAACTCTCTGGCGGGCAGCGCCAGCGGGTTGCCATCGGCCGCGCCATCGTGCGCGCGCCCGAGGTCTTCCTGTTCGACGAACCGCTCTCCAACCTCGACGCCGAACTGCGCGTACAGATGCGGCTGGAACTGGCTCGCCTGCACCTGAAGCTGGGCGCGACGATGATCTACGTCACCCACGACCAGGTCGAGGCCATGACGCTGGCCGACGTGATCTTCGTGCTGCAGGGCGGCTACGTGCAGCAATCCGGCGCGCCGCTCGATCTTTACGAGGACCCGAGCAACCGTTTCGTCGCGGGGTTCATCGGCTCTCCGTCAATGAACTTCTTCAACGCGACGGTCGTGGCCCGGGCCGATGGCCGCCTGACGGCGCGCCTCGACGGCCAGCCGGACCAGAGCTTCGACATCGCCATGACCACCGCGCTGGAGCCGGGCACACCTGTCACCCTTGGCATCCGCCCCGAGCACCTGGTGGTGAGCGAGGGCGAGGGCATGCGCGTCACGGTCGACGTGGCCGAGGAACTGGGAGGCGTGTCCTATCAGCATGGCACGCTTGAGGGCGGCGAAGCGGTGATCTTCCAACAGATCGGCGCGCGCCACGGCATGCACGGCACCGTGCAGACCATCCTGCCGCAGACCGACCGCATTTTCGTGTTCTCCCGGGAGGGGGATCGCATTCGCTGAGCTGACTGACACCTTGGAGGAGGAAAGAAGATGAAGAAATCACTGGGCAAACTGGCGATGACAACGGCGCTGGTCATGGGGCTCGGCAGCCCGGCATGGGCGGACGTCGAAATCGAATGGTGGGATTTCCTGGCCGGCGGTGACGGCGTCCGGATGAAGGCGCTGATCGACCAGTTCAACGAGGAACACCCCGACATCACCATCGAGGGCACCACCCTGGAATGGGGTCTGCCCTTCTACACCAAGGTCCGCACCGCGGTCGCCGTGGGCCAGGGCCCCGACATCATGACCTATCACCTGTCGCGCCTGCCGCTGGCGCTGGAAGAAGGCGTGCTGTCGCCGATCACGGCCGCGGATCTGGAAACGGCCGGGATCTCCACCGACGACTTCTTCCCGGCCACCATCACCGCCGCCTCGACCGACGACGGCGAGCTGATGGCCGTGCCCTTCGATATCCATGCCATCGTCGCCTATTACAACCGCAGCGCGCTGGAAGGCACCGACTGGCTGGACGCGGATGGCAATCTGACCGGCCTTACCTCGGTTGAGGACATGACCGCGCTGCTGACCTGGGCCAAGGAAGAGGGCTTCTCGGATCCGCTCAGCTTCCAGTCCGAAGGCGGCGGCGGCACCTGGCGGATGTTCTACACACTGCTGCGCCAACAGGGCGGCGAGATGCTAACCGATGGCGAGGTGCTGGCAGGCGACAACATGGACAAGGCCGTGACCGCTATCCAGACGCTGGCCGACTGGCGTTCTGCCGGGCTGATCCCCGAGCAGGCCTCCTACGAGGCTTCGGTCGCGCTGTTCTCCGGCAAGAAGTCCGTCATGCACATCAACGGCGTCTGGGAGGTCCCGACCTTCAAGGATGCCGCCGAGAACGAGGCCCTGGGCTTTGACTGGTTCGCCAATGAAGTGCCCCAGCTGATGGACCAGCCCGCAACCTGGGCCGACAGCCACGCCTTCGCCATTCCCAACGATCCGGAGATGAGCCAGGAAAAACGCGACGCGGTCCTGACCGTTATCGGCTGGATGGAGAAACACTCCCTTGCATGGGCCGGCGCGGGCCATATCCCGGCCTACAAGCCGACCGTGGAAAGCGCCGACTACGCAGCGCTGGAACCGAACGCGACCTATGCCTCTCTGGCGGATAACGCCGCCTTTGATCCGCGCTCCAAGATCGCCGGCGTCGCCTCGCCGATCTATGACGCGGTGGACAACCTGATCGCCCCGGCGATGCATGGTTTCCTGAGCCCGGAGGATGCAGCCGAACAGATGAAGGAACAGCTGCAGGCACTGCTGGACTGATCTGGCCGGTGTTATGCCGGGGGCGCCCACCGTGCCCCCGGCTTTTCTGACGAATGCGAAGGGAGGTCGCCATGTCCACTGCCAAACGCCGCCGTCGAGAGTTACGGAATGCGGCCCTCATGGTCGGCCCCTTCGTTCTCATCTTGCTCATTTTCTTCCTCTACCCGACCTACAAGGTCATCGCGCTCAGCTTCACCGACGCGCCGCTGATCGGAGAGGGCGAATGGATCGGCCTGGCGAACTACGCCAAGCTGTTGAACGACAAGCTGTTCTACACCTCGATCTGGAACAACTTCTACTTCGTGCTGCTGACGGTGATCCCGACCACGGTGATCGCGCTTTTGATCGCCCTTGCGGTCAGCAAGCTGAAGGGCCGGATGCAGGCGCTGATCCTGACGCTGTTCTTCCTGCCCTACGTCCTGCCGGTGTCGGTGGTCACGTTGATCTGGGCCTGGATGCTGGATTTCCAGTTCGGGATCCTGCAACCCCTGATCGAAGCCGTCACCGGCAAGTCGGTGCCCGTGTTCAAGAACCCCCATTGGGTCATGCCGATGATCGCGGTGGTGACGATCTGGTGGACCAACGGGTTCAACGTGCTGCTGATGATCGCCGGGTTGCGCAACATCCCCACGGACCTTTACGAGGCCGCCGCCCTTGATGGCGCAACCGCCTGGCAGCGCTTCTGGCGCGTGACCTGGCCCTTGCTATGGCCAGTCACGGCGCTGGTGTTGACGCTGCAGCTGATCCTGCAACTGAAGCTGTTCGACCAGGTCTACCTGCTGTCGAAAGGCGGGCCCTTCAACTCTTCCTACGTGGTGCTGATGCAGATGTACCGAGAGGCCTTCCAGTTGAACAACGGCGGCTATGCCTCGGCCATCGCGATGGTGCTGTTCCTCATCATCGTCATCGTCTCGGTCCTGCAATTCCAGCTTCTGCGCATCGGAGGGCGCCGCAAATGACCGCGAAACAGGCCCGCAACATCGCCTTCTCCGCCCTCGTGCTGATCGCCGCCGCGATCTGGATCTTCCCGCTCTACTGGGCGCTGACGACATCGCTGCGCAGCGAGAACCGCGTGGTGTCCGAAGGTGCCGGCGTGCTGATGGACGAGTTGAACGTCTCGGCCTACATCGACGTGCTGTCCAATTCCAAGCTGCCGATGTGGTACCTGAACTCGGTCGGCACCTCGCTGATCATCACGGTGATCGTGCTGATCACGGGCATGATGTGCGCCTACGCGCTGTCGCAGCTGCGCTTTCCGGGGCGCAAGGCGCTGTACCTGATCGTGGTCGGCAGCTTCATGGTACCGGTGCCGGCGCTTTACGTGGCGCAATTCGTGCTGATGAGCGACCTTGGCCTGATCAACACATGGTGGGGTATCATCCTGCCGCAGCTGATCGTTCCGGTCGTGGTCATCGTCTACAAGCAGTTCTTCGACGCCATCCCGAAAGAGATGCGCGAGGCCGTGCTGCTGGACGGGGGTGGGGAATTCACGCTGCTGTTCAAGCTTTACCTGCCGCTGAACTGGGGCATCACCGCCGCACTGGCGATCATCACCTTCATTTCTGCCTGGAACAACTTCTTCTGGCCCTTCCTGGTGGTGACGAGCGAAAGCATGATGACCATTCCGGTGGGGATCACGCAGGTGAACGACAGCTTCGGCGTCTTCTATGCCCGCATGATGGCCCTGGCGCTGCTGGCTGCCGCCCCTGTGATCATCGGCTACCTGATCTTCCAGAAGCGCGTGACGGAGGCTGTGATGATCTCTGCCGGTGTGAAGGGGTAAGGTGGCGCAAACCCTGCGCTGCCATCTCTGGCCAGGGTTGGCCAAAACCTAAGCGGGAGAAACCGCGCCTATTGCGCTCTGAACAAGAGCGCAGAAGCGAGTCGCGACAGATCCGAGCTTGTCGCCTAATTCTCCATCAGTGACCGAACTGTTGCGCCATGACTCCCTCGTCACTCGTACGCAGAGTGGCGTGTGTCTGATCCGCGAGCAGCCACGCGGAGAATGCGAGGGGTTGGGCCGAGGGGGAGGACCGATCACAGACTTTCCCAAAAGAGAAACGGAGGGCCATTTCTGGCCCTCCGCGTCAGGATCGAGATGCTTGCCTCAGCTCATTGCTGCGGGCGGTAGTCCCAGAGCCAAGGCACGACGTTCAGCGACGGCATGGTCACCTCGACGTCGCCGTTGGTCATGTAGACACTGTCGTAGGAATACCAGGGCGCGAACCAGGCGTTGTCGACCAGGTATTCGGTGATGGCGTGGAAGGGCGCATCGTCATCCAGGGGCGCGTATTGCGCGGCCTCGATCAGCGCAGTCAGCTCCTCGGTCTCGCTTTTGCGGGTGTTCCAGGCGGCGTCAGGCGCGATGAACTTCTGCACGTCGCCCCAGGCCGTCTCAGAGCCAAGCCGGAAGAGGAACATCGGATACTTGCCGGACAGCAGGTCGGAGATGGTCGTCGCGGGCGATACTTTCTGCCACTCGACGGTGATGCCAATCTCTTGCAGCTGCTGTGCGAGGATCGGGTTGTACGAGGTCATCGAGGCCAGTTCGGGCATCTGGATGGTGATGCCGTCGCCATAGCCGGCCTCTTCGATCAGGGCGCGGGCCGCATCCGGATCGTAGGGATAGCGGTCCTTCAGGTCATCCACGTGCAGGCGGTTCGGGGCGACATTCGGCTGATCGGACAGCGTGCCGAAACCCTTGTCAACGAATTCCAGGATCGAGGGTGCGTCGACGGCCATGTTGATGGCCTGGCGCACGCGCACATCCCCAAGAGCCGGCACCATCTCGCCCGCGCGGTCGGCGATGAAGATGGAGAACATGTCGATGGAGCGGTTGGACACATCCAAACGCGAGGCCTCGGCCTCTGCCGCGGCGCGCGGATCGCCCGGTGCCGCGTCGATCTGGCCGGAGCGCAGGGCGTTCAGTCGCGCGCTGAGGTCAGCCATCGGCGTGATCGAGACGTTCTCGAACGGGAAGGCCTCGGGGTTCCAGTAATCGGGGTTGCGGCGGTAAACATATTGCCGGCCCTGAACCGAGGCGTCCTGGTCATAGATGTAGGGCCCGGAGCCGACGGGGATCGCCTTGGCCTCTTCGGTGCCCAGGGTCGCGGGCGCGGCAAGCACGCCGCCAACGGTGCCCAGCGAATAGAGGATCGCCGGGTTCGGCTCAGACAGGTGGATCACCAGCTCTGTGGCCGAGGGCGTGTCGATCGAGGAAATGCCTTCGATGCCCCAGCGGTTCTGGCCGTTGCTGTTGAGCAGGAATTCGATGTTTGCCTTGGCGGCCTCGGCATCCACCGGGCTTCCATCGGTGAAGGTCAGTCCTTCGCGCAGGGTCAGCGTCAGGGTCTGGCCATCCTCGGCCAGCTCGTAGCTTTCGGCGACATTCGGGTGAATTTCCCCTTCGCTGTCGACACGCAAAAGGGTGTCGAAGACAGGCTGCCAATACGTCGCCCAGTGCGAGGTGCGCAGCATGGAGCGGTCAAAGGTCTGGTTGTCGCGGAACGCGCCGATGGCGAGGGTCTCGGGGCTATTGGAGATTTCCGCTGCGGCGGGCAGAGCAAGCGCCGCCGAAACGCAGAGGGCCGCCGAAGCGACAGTGGTCTTGAGCATAGGATCCTCCCTTTGCCCGGCACACTATCCGTGCCGGATGGTCATGTATTTGGTAGATCGGCGAGGTATCTATCAGAAGTGCAAATATACCTTGCGGTGATACGCCGTCGTTATACCTGCGCGCCCCTTTACAGGCGCGCCTCCGGTCTGCCCTCGAAGGGGTCCACCGGGCTGCTCCCGGCGAAGGCGGCGCGACCCATCAGCGCTTCAAGCACGGCGCGCTGCATCTGATCGTGGGTCGAATAAGCGTTGATGTAGGCGGGCACCCTGGGGGCATCGTAAAGGTAGTAGGGATAGCCGAAGGAGATCATCACCGTCGGCATCCGCTGCCAGGGGCGCGACATGGCGGTCTTGAAGTGACCGTGCAGGGCGCGCCAGTCCAGGAAAATCCGCCCCCGGGTCAACAGCGTTTCCTCTCCGAAGAGATAAAGGACGAGATCCTGGCCCTCGGTCTGCAAGGGCGTGCCGTAGGGGGCCGTGGTCACGTCGAAGCCTTCGGCTTTCAGCATGTTGGGGAGCAGGAAGGGAATGGTGGCATTGTTCATCGGCTCGACGATGCCCGGGGTGACGACCAGGATGCGGCGGTGCCGCGCAGGGTCCAGCGGCAGGGTGCCGGGGTTATCCTTGACCAGCGTCGGCGCGGCGGCAAAGGCGCGGGCCGCGAGCTCGGTGCTGGGGTCCGGCATCGCCGGGGTGGGCTGCTTGCGGTGCAGGCCAATAGAGGCCTTCAGCCCCAGGACCCGCGTCACCGCATCCTCGAACCGCGAGGTCGGAATAGTGCCGTCCGCTGCGGCGCGGGCCACGGCCGCGATTTCTGCCGCCGGATCCGACGAGAACAGCACCATGTCGCAGCCCCCGGCGATGATCTGCACCTTGGCGTCCGGTCCCTCGATGACAGAGGACAGTCCGGCCATCTCGGAAGCATCGGAAACGATCAGCCCATTGAAGCCCAAGTGCTCGCGCAACAGGCCGATGTTCAGCGCATGAGAAATCGTCGCGGGCTTGTAGAGTTCTTCGGGGTCGGACTCCCCCTGGGCGGCGACCCAGGCCGGGAAGGCGATATGAGCGGACATCACCGCACGGGCTCCGGAGGCGATGGCGGCACGGTAAAGTGCGCCGTGAGTGGCGTCCCATTCATCCATCGTCAGCGGGTTCACGGTGGTTACCAGGTGTTGGTCACGGTCGTCGTGTCCCTCGCCGGGCCAGTGCTTGACGGTGGCGGCAAGGCCAGCGGTTTCGAAGGCCTCGAGCTGAGCCAGTGCATGGCGCTGGATCCGCGCGGGGTCCGATCCGTAGCCGCGTGTGGCCACGATGGCGCTGCGCGGGGCGGCGTTGATGTCGAGGACGGGCGTGAAGGACCAGTTGACGCCGATCGAGAGGGCCTCCTTGGCCATGGTGGCGCTGATGTCGCGGGTCAACGCCTCGTCGTCGGCCGCCGCAAGCGCCAGCGGGTTCGGCACGGGCGTGCCGAAAGGCAGGCTCATGCGCGACCCTTCCAGATCGGCAGATACCAGAAGAGGCACCTCGGCACCGTTCTGAAACCCGGCCAGGGCTGCGCGCTCGGCTCCGCCATCGGAGGTGAAGAAGCGGGTCAGGCCGCCTGGCTGCAACGCGGCGATCTCCGCCAGGGCGGCTGCATCTATGGGCCCGCGCGAGTTCAGGTTGAACAATTGTGCCGCGCGCTGGTCGTGGCTGAGGCGGGCAAAGGTCGACGCCACCCAGTCAAGCGCCTGGGCGTCCAGGTTGAAGGGCGGGCGGGCAAGGTGGGACAGGTCCATGGGGCGGTCACGGTCTTTGGACAGAGGGAAAGAAAGACGCCACCGGCGCAGGGCGGGTGGCGTCGGATAGGTCAGGTGGTCAGGCGTCGTCGCGCAGGGCGAGGAATTCTTCCCGGCGCTTGGCCTGGCGCACCGGATCAGGGACCGGAGCGGCCAGCAGCAGGCGCTTGGTATAGGGGTGTTCGGGCCGCGCCGTCACCTGGTCGCAATCGCCGAATTCGACGATCTCGCCACTGCGCATCACCGCGACACGGTGCGAGATGTGGCGCACCACGGCCAGGTCATGGCTGACGAAAAGATAGGCGACCCCGGTGCGTTCCTGGATCTCGATAAAGAGATCCAGCACCTTGGCCTGGGTCGACAGGTCCAGCGCCGAAACAGGCTCGTCGCAGACAATCAGCCGGGGAGACAAGGCCAGGGCCCGGGCGATCGCCACCCGCTGTCGTTGCCCGCCCGAGAACTCGCGCGGGTAGCGGTGCGCGGCGTCTGCGGGAAGGTTCACCTGATCCAGAAGCTCCCGCACGCGGGCGCGGGCCTCCTCGCGCGTGGCGATCTTGCGGGCGATCATCGGCTCCGTCAGGATGTCCTCGATGGTCATCGACGGGTTGAGCGAGGTGTAGGGATCCTGGAACACGGCCTGGATCCGGGCCGCGTCGCCGGTGCGGTTCCGGGGTGCGACATTGCCGATCTCCTGGCCCTCGAAGTGGATCTCACCACTGGTCACCGGGCCGATGCCCAGGATCGACCGCCCGATGGTGGTCTTGCCAGAGCCGCTTTCCCCCACCAGGCCCACGGTTTCGCCGGGACGGATATCGAAGCTGACATCCTTCAGCACATGGAACGGGCCGAATTTGACGTTCACATTGCGGACGTCGACAAGTTTCTCGCTCATGCCTTGGCTCCTTTGGCTGCGGGGGCCACGTAGGTGCGGGTCTTGGGGTCTTCCAGGACCGAGCCCAGCAGCATCTGCGTGTAGCTCTGCTGCGGGTTGGCGAAGAGCTGTGTCGCCTCGTTCTCTTCGACGATCTGGCCCTGGTGCATCACGGCGACCCTGTCGCAGATGTCGGCGACCACGCCGAAGTTGTGGGTGACCATGACGATAGTCATGTCGAACTCCTCGCGCAGTTCACGCAGAAGCTCCAGCACCTCGGCCTGCACGGTCACGTCCAGAGCGGTGGTCGGTTCATCCGCGATCAGCAGGGTCGGGCCGGACGCTACGGCGCCCGCGATCAGCACCCGTTGTGCCATGCCGCCCGAGATCTGGTGCGGATAGGCCCGGAAGGTGCGTTCGGGATCTGGCAGGCCGACGCGCGCCAGCATCTTCAGCGCCCGCTCCGTCGCCTCTGCCTTGCTGAGGCCCAGGGTATCCATCAGCGGTTCGATCAGCTGCTGACCGATGCGGAACATCGGGTCGAGGTTACTCATCGGCTCCTGCGGCATTTAGGCCAGCTTGCGGCCGCGGATCTCGCGCATCTGTTTTTCCGTGGCGCGGGTCAGGTCCTGGCCGTCGAAGACGATGGACCCCGACAGCACGCGCCCGCCGGTGGAAAGCAGGTCGAGGATGGCAAAGGCCGTCTGGCTCTTGCCGGAGCCGCTTTCGCCAACAAGGCCCAGCACCTCACCGCGCTTGACCTGAAGGGTCACGCCGCGCACGACCTCACGCCATTTGCCGCCGTCGGGGTAGCCCACGACCAGGTCGCGCACATCCAGCAGCACGTCCGTGGCAGGTACAGGGCTCTTGGCTTCGGCCTTGGCGGGCAGGGCGGGGGCGCGGGTCGAGCCTGTCTGGCGCAGGCTGTCGCGGATCGCGTTAGCCAGCAGCACCATGGCACCCACGGTCAACGAGATCGCAAGGCCCGGCCACAGGATACCCATAGGGGATACATACATGTTCTCGAAAGCGCCCTGCAGAATGCCGCCCCATGTGGGCGTGCCGGGATCGCCAAGGCCGAGGAATTCCAGACCCGCCTGGATCACGATGGCGATGCCGCCGACGATCGACGTCTGGATGACGATGGGTTCTCTTACCGCGAGCAGGATGTGGCGCCGGATGATGCGCAGATCGCCCAGACCCGAGACGCGTGCGGCGTCGATGTAGAGCTCACCCCGCACGGCCTTCACGAGCGTCCGCGTCAGCCGGTAGAAACCGGGAGAGAGCATGACGCCGAAGACGGCCATGGACAGGTAGATCGAGGCGCCCAGGGACTGGTAGAGCGCCAGCAGCACGATCAGCGCGGGAAGGGCCATCAGCCCGTCCGAAATCCAGCTGCTGATCATCTCGAACCGGCGGCCAAAATAGCCGGCGAAAAGGCCCGTGGTCACGCCGATCGTGGCGGCCACGCCGATGGCGACCAGCGCCCCCAGCAGAGTGTTGCGCGCGCCGAAGACGATACGGCTGAAGATGTCCCGGCCCGAGCCGTCGCCGCCCAGAAGGTAGCCGTCGCCCGGTGGGGTGTTGACCTTGAAGATCTGCACGGCCGTCGGATCGTTGGGCGCGATGACCGGCGCGAAGATCGCCGTCAGCACGACGACGGTGATGATCGCCGTGGCCAGCAGGCCCAGCGGATCCTTGAGCACCGAGCGGATCAGGTTGGGGCGCTGCGGCGCGGCGGCGGGCTGGGAAGAAGTCATGCTGCTGTCCGTCATTGCAAGCGCACCTTGGGATTGATCCAGGCGTTCAGGATGTCGATGAGAAGGTTCACGCAGATCACCACCACGATCAGGGTCACGACCACGCCCATCAGGACGGGGATGTCCCCTTGCAGGGCCGCGTCGACGGTCAACTGGCCAAGGCCGGGGATGGCGAAGACACGCTCGATGATTGCGGCGCCGCCCAGCAGGGCGATAAACTGCACCGACAACACCGTCAGCGCCGCGGGCAGGGCGTTGCGCAGGGCGTGTTTGTAAAGGATCGACCGCCAGCGCACGCCGCGTGCGCGCAGGGTACGGACGTAGTCCTGGCGCAGGGCGTCGATCACCGCGCCGCGCACCTGTTGCGAGGCCGAGGCGATGCCGGAGAAGACCAGTGCGGCCACCGGCAGCACCAGCGACATCACCCAGCCCGAGGGCGAAGTTCCGAAGGAAATGTAGCCCGTCGGCGGGAACCAGCCAAGGTTGACGCCGAAGACGACGACCAGGATCAGGCCCAGCCAGAAGTTCGGCATGGCAAAGCCCGCGACAGAGATGACCTGGATCACCCGATCCGCCAGTCCGCGCCGCACGGCCGCGGTCATGCCCAGGATCGAGGAGACCACCATCATGATCAGGATCGCCACGCCGACGATCGACAGGGTGACCGGCAGGCGGCTGGACAGGGCATCAGAAACACGCTGGTTCATGATCCAGCTGTCGCCGAAATCGCCTTGGACCGCGCCACTGACCCAGCGGCCATATTGCACGGGCAGGGGCTGATCGAGGCCCAGCTCGGTTTCGAAGGCGGCGATGTCGGCTGCGGTGGCCTGTTCGCCCAGCACGTTGCGCGCCACGTTGTCGGTGCCGCCGAAGATCAGCGCGAAGGTGCAGGTACAGACCAGCACCAGAAGGACCAGGCCCGAGGCCAGGCGTTTGAGAAGATAATTCAGCATGGCTGGCCCTCTGCCGGACAAACGAGGCAGCGGCAAGCCCTGCTTGCGGGCGCCGTCAGACGCGCCACGGACTGGCGCGCGGTGTGCGGTCGATACACGGTCGGTCTCCTCCCGAAGTTTTCGTCTGCGGGGGCGAAGGCTTCCAGTTGCCCGAAGTCATGGCTGGCCCGCAATTCGGGGTCAGGTAGCAGTTGCAGGCATGAGCCGATAATGAAAATATCCCTCCGAATGATACGCGAGGGTTATACCTAAGATGCTCGACCAGATTACGCACCTCTTCCGCCTGCAGGCGATCTTCGAAGAGGGGAGCCTGCGCAAGGCTGCCGAGCGTCTGAACCTGACCCAGCCGGCGCTGTCCCGTTCACTGGCCCAGTTGGAGCAGTATTTCGGCCGCCCGCTTCTGGAACGCCACGCCCGCGGTGTCACGCCCACGCCCTTCGGTGAACGGGTCCTGTCGGAATCCCTTCGGATGCAACGGCAATGGGCGATCTCCGAGGCTGCGCTGCGGTCAGGCGAGGTGGAGGGGACCCGGGTCATGCGCATTGGTGCCGGGCCGGTCTGGCGAGCCGTCATGGTGCCCGAACTGCTCCTGCATTTGCAGAAGGCCTTCCCCAAGATGGATTTCGTGGTGAAGAACACCCGGTATTCGCAGGCCGTCACGGATCTGCGTGAGGGTCGCCTCGACGTTCTCTTCACCGGGGCGCCGCTGGAAGAAGGCGCGGCACAGCGTCTACGGGCGCATGCCTTTGCAGAAATCGCGGATCACGTGGTGGCCCGGGAATGCCACCCGATCTTCGAAACCCGCGGCCCGGATGGTCTGGTGCCGCTGGAGCGGCTACTTGATTACCCTTGGGTGATCTACGATGAGATCCCGGCCTACGCGGCCACGGCCGGCAACGCCCTGTTCGAACAGATCGGACGCGACCCCCGGATCAGCGTGCGCTGCGAAAGCCTGCTGTCGACAATGACGGTCCTGCAACGGGGAGACTTCCTGTCCATACTGCCCGATGCTGCGGCGCGTGCCGTGCAATCGCCGGCCCTGCGGGAAGTGCCGGTGTCCTTGCGCCCGCGTCGAACCACCGCCCAGATCATCTACCGCGACGAACTGGAAGACTGGCCACCGCTTCAGGCCCTGTTGGACAGCGCGGCCTCCATCTGATCAGGTCGATCCGGGCGATAGCGCGGACGTATCACTGGGCTGGATTATTGCATTATCGCTGCATCCCTCTGATCGCTAGCTTGCCTCCTGACCCGATCCGGATGCCATGGGCGTCCGGTCCAAGGCGGCCTGCCGCGAGAAGGAGGATACCCGTGCGCCCCAATATCATCTTCATCATGTCCGACGATCATGCCTCCAGGGCGATCTCGGCCTATGGCGCCGGCCTAAACCACACGCCCAACCTTGATCGGCTGGCGCAGGAGGGGATGCGGCACGATGCGACCTATGTGACCAATTCGATATGCACGCCGTCGCGCGCGGCGATCCTGACGGGCACACACAACCATACGAACTGCGTTACGACGTTGGTCACCCACCTGGACAACCGGATGCCAAACCTGGCGAAATCGCTGCGCTCCAGCGGCTACGCAACGGGCATCTACGGCAAGTGGCACCTGGGCGAAGGGCCAGCACACCAGCCGACCGGCTTCGATGAATGGGCTGTGGTGCCGGGGCAGGGGGATTATTGGGACCCCGCCTTCATCTTCCCCGACGGGCGCCGCAACATCGCCGGCTATGCCACAGACATCATCACCGACATGTCGGTCGATTTCATCCGGCGTCATGGCAGCACGGACGGCGACAAGCCCTTCTTCCTGATGTGCCACCACAAGGCGCCGCACCGCAGTTTTGAGCCGCACCCGCGTCATGCCCACCTGTGGGAAGACGAAGACATCCCCCTTCCCGAGACATTCAACGACGACTACGCCAACCGTGCCAAGGCGGCCGAGGCTGCCAAGATGCGCGTTCGCTCGGACATGACCTGGGAAGACCTGGCGCTGGTCCAGCCCGTCGGCCCGGCAGAGGTCGCAGGAGAGCTGGTCGTTGATTTCCTCAAGTCCCGGAAGGTGCCGGACCTGATGCCGGGGAAGGAGATTACAGTGATCTGCGCCGAGACCGGTACGAAACACCATTTCGACGACCCGCAGGCCTTCGCCGAGTTCAAGTACCAGCGCTTCATGAAACGCTACCTGCGCACCGTGCAATCCATCGACGATGGCGTGGGCCGCATCCTGGACACGCTGGACGAAACCGGCCTCGCGGAGAACACCATCGTGGTCTACACCTCTGATCAGGGTTTCTTCCTGGGCGAGCACGGCTGGTTCGACAAGCGCTACATGTACGAGGAAAGCCTGCAGATGCCCTTCCTCGTGCGCTACCCGGCGGCGATCCCTGCCGGCAGCACCTCTTCCGACATTTGCTGCAACGTGGATTTTGCGCCGACGTTCCTCGACTATGCTGGCGTGACCATCCCGTCCTACATGCAGGGTTCTTCGATGCGTCCGGTCCTGGAAGGGCGCACGCCAGAGGACTGGGACCAGCTGGCCTACCACCGCTACTGGATGCACAACGATGCCTTCCACGGCGCCTGGGCGCATTACGGCGTGCGCGATCCGCGTTGGAAGCTGATCTACTGGTACAACGACGACCTTGGCCAGATCGGTGCCCGCCCCAACGGGGCCGCGCCCGAGTGGGAGCTGTTCGATTGCGAGAATGACCCGCATGAGCTGACCAACCTCGCGGGTGACCCAGCCTACCGAGCGGAATTCGAGCGCATGCTGGGCCTTCTGGATCGGCGCATGGCCGAAATCGGCGACATCCCGGAACACGACAGCGCCGCCGTGCTTGCCAGCCTGGCCGGTCCCGAGGCCGCTCATCAGCAAGCCTGACCGCCTAGCGCCCGCTTCGTCCCTGCGAGGTGGCCGCGCCCTTGGCGCGGCGCCTCTGCTTTGCTTTTGTCACCACGCCGCCTGGATCTGCCCATGATCTATCTTCCAGTCGCCGAGGTGTCGGCCAATGCCTGGCTTCTGATCGGCTTGGGCGCGCTCGTCGGCTTCATGTCCGGCATGTTCGGGGTCGGCGGAGGCTTCCTGCTGACACCGCTGCTGTTCTTCGTCGGCATTCCACCGGCGGTGGCCGTGGCAACGCAATCCAACCAGATCGTCGCCTCGTCCTTTTCGGGCGCGCTGGCCCATTTCAAGCGTCGCACCCTGGACCTGAAGATGGGCGCCGTGCTGACTGTGGGCGGGCTGGCGGGATCCTTGCTCGGAGTTCAGGTTTTCGCATGGCTCAGCAGCCTCGGGCAGATCGACCTGGCGGTGCAGCTTTTCTACGTCGTCTTCCTGGGCGGTATCGGCGCAATGATGTTCGTGGAAAGCGCTCGCTCGCTGATGCGCCGGGCACCGGCGTCGCCGCGTCGCAGACGCAGTCTGGCGCAGCGGATGCCCTTGCGGATGCGCTTCCGTACCTCGGGGCTTTATATCTCGGTGCTGCCCCCCTTGGCGGTCGGCATGCTCTGCGGGGTGCTGGCGGCGATCATGGGGGTCGGCGGTGGTTTCCTGATGCTGCCCGCGATGATCTACCTGCTCCAGATGCCGACCAAGGTGGTCATCGGCACCTCGCTGTTGCAGATCACCGTGGTCGCCGGTTTCACCACCATCCTGCAGGCCCGCACCAACGGCAGCGTCGACATCGTTCTTGCGTTGCTGCTGCTGCTTGGCGGCGTACTGGGCGCGCAACTTGGCGCGGTCGTCGGGGCGAAGCTGCGGGGAGAGCAGTTGCGGATCCTATTGTCGATCATCGTGCTGGTCGTCGCCGCCAAGGTGGCACTTGATCTGGTAACGCCGCCCGGCGATCCCTTCAGCCTGGAAATCGACCTTACAAGATGAGAGTCTTGGCACTTCTCCTTCTCGCGTTCAGCACTTTGGCGGGACCGGCCAGCGCGGAGCGCACGGTGATGGCTCTCAGCCAGGAAGAGGTTGGGATCTCGGCGACCTTCGATGGCACCGACATCCTCGTCTATGGCGGCATCACGCTTGAAACAGGAGAGACGCGGCCTGCCGGTCCGCTCGGTGTGATCGTGACGGTCGACGGTCCGCCCGCGATTGCCACGGTACGCCGCAAGACCTCGGTCGGGGGCATCTGGATCAACTCGGACGCCGGGCGGTACGTGCCGGTGCCCAGTTTCTACTCCGTCGCTTCAACCGCACCTCTGGACAGGTTGGTGACCCCAGAAGAGGATCGCCTTTACGCGATTGGAATTGCCGCGCGGGTCCGATCTGTCACCGTGAGACGCCCGACCGGGGAGGCTGAACAGTTTGACGAGGCCTTGCAGCGGATCGGGCTGCGGGACGGTCGCTTCCGGCTGCGCCCGGACGGGGTCGAACTGCGGTCTGGCACACTCTTCCAGGCCAGCTTCAGCCTGCCCGCGACGATTTCCAACGGAGACTACGTGGTACGGGTCTTCCTGACGCGGGACGGGCAGGTCATCGACGCTTCGCGCCGGGTCTTCGCGGTAAAGAAGGCCCCGGTGGAGCGCTTCGTCTTTCAGCTGGCGAAGGAGAACGGCACGCTTTACGGCGTGCTCTGCGTTGTGCTGGCCGTGGCAGCGGGTTGGCTGGCTTCTGTGGTCGTTGGGCTGATCCGTAAGCGGTAGGCGAAGGGCAGACCTCTAGGAAAGTCCAGTAGCGCAGAGCGCCGTGGCCTTCCGGGAGTGTTTCGGGCTTAGGCAGCCAAGTGCTCCAAATCCCCGTCAGAAAGCCCTCGTCGGAGGCGAACGATCTTCTTGCTCTTGATGTTGAACACCAACAGTCCCTCAGGCCTTGGAAAACTCTGCGTCATCCCGCGCCGGTTCGCTTGGCAAGGAATGCCTCCAGCTGAATGAGGGCGTCGTAGATCAGCACCGCGAACAGGCCAACGATCAGGCCGCCTTGCAACACGAAGGCGGTGTTGTTGGTCAGAAGCCCCGCGATAATCACCTCGCCGAGTGTCCGCGCCGCGACAGTGGAGCCGATGGTCGCGGTGCCAAGGGCGATCACCACCGACAGCCGGATGCCCGTAAGCATCACCGGAAACGCCAGCGGCAGTTCCACCTTTAGAAGCCGCCGCCAGCGGTTCAGCCCTATTCCGCGGGCTGCATCCATCGTTGTCGGTGGCAAAGTGGTCAGGGCGGTGACGGAATTCTCGAAGATCGGCAACAGGCCGTAGAGGAACAGGGCCACCAGCGTCGGCCCGGCACCGAAACCAAGTGTAGGTACGGCAAGGGCCAGCACGGCTACGGGCGGAAACGTCTGCCCCATATTGGCGATGGTGCGCGAAAGCGGGCGGAAGGCTTCGCCTGCCGGGCGCGTGACGAAGATGGCGAGCGCCACGGCCACGATTGTCGCCGCGAGGGTTGCAGCGGCGACGAGGCCGAGGTGGCTGAGCGAAAGGGACAGCAGCGAGCTTCGGGCATAGATCACCGGCGCACCCTGTGGCGCCAGCGGTGCGAAGATCGGCGTGAACCATTCGGGCCGCAGCACAAGCGCCAGCAGCAACAGCACCAGGAGGGGGCGCAGGACCCGTCCGATCTTCACGAGCCCAGTTCCGCGCGATTGCGGATCGCGTCGAAGGTGACGCGGCCGACGAGGACGCCCTCGCGCGTGACGGGCACGGCGGAGCGCCCGGTCGAGAGGCAGGCGGCCAGCGCCTCACGCAGGCTGGCATCCGCTGGCATGGCCTCGCCTTCGGCCGGGCCGCTCTCAATGAGCTCTGACAAGGGGACAAGCGACAGAAGGCGCAGCGGGCGTTCGACATCGCCCACCATGTCGCGGACGAAATTCGTGGCCGGCTTGGCGATGATCTCGGCCGGCGTGGCGTACTGCACCAGCCGACCACCGTCCATCACCGCGACCTTGTCACCAAGATGGATCGCCTCTTCCATGTCGTGGGTGACGAGCATGATGGTCGATCCCAGCCGCCGCTGAATGCGGCGCAGATCGTCCTGCGCGCGGGCCCGGATGATCGGATCAAGCGCGCCGAAGGGTTCGTCCATCAGCAGAAGTTCGGGACGCGAGGCCAGCGCCCGCGCCACGCCCACGCGTTGCTGCTGGCCACCGGAAAGCTCTGCCGGGTAGCGATCGCGGAAGGCGGCGGGCTCCATTGAAAAGAGGGTCAGCAGTTCGTCGACGCGCGCACGGATCTTGTCTTTCTTCCAGCCCAAAAGCAGCGGCACGGCCGCGATGTTGCGCGCCACGGTATGGTGCGGGAACAGCCCGTGCCCCTGGATGGCATAGCCGATCCGCCGTCGCAGCAGGTGAGGCTTCTCGGCATGTGTCGGCTTACCGTTGATCCGCACCTCGCCGGACGTGGGTTCTTCAAGCCGGTTGATCATGCGCAAAAGCGTCGTCTTTCCCGATCCCGAGGTACCGACGATGACGGTGATCGTGCCCGTTTCGGCCGTCATGGTCACGCCATCGACGGCATCCGTGTCGCCGTAGGTCTTGGTCAGGGTATCAATCTCGATCATGGGGTGTCCTTCGGGATCGGTCGGGCCAGTTCGACGAGGATGTCCATGACAATGGCCGAGGTCAGCGCCAGCGCGACCGTCGGCAGCGCGCCCAGCAGGATCAGGTCGGTGGCTGTCTGGTTGAGCCCCTGGAAGACGAATGTACCCAGGCCGCCGCCACCGATCAGGCCTGCAATCACCGCAAGGCCGATGTTCTGCACCAGGACGATGCGCAGACCGGTGAGAATGACGGGAAGGCCAAGAGGCAACTCGATCTTCAGAAGGCGCTGCGTCGGCGTCATGCCCATCCCGCGCGCGGCGTCGCGGGCGGCGGCCGGAGCCGAGGCCAGGCCAGCGACCGTGTTCCCGACGACCGGCAGAAGCGAATAGAGGACCAGCGCCAGGAAGGCGGGGGCGAAGCCGATCCCGGCGATGCCGATCGCCTGCGCCCCGGGCAGGCTGTCGCCGACCCAGCCGAGGATGGGGATCATCAGGCCGAACATGGCGAGCGACGGAATGGTCTGCAGCAGGCTGAGCACCGGCAGCACGCTGCCGCGCAGCCGCGCGCGGCGGTGACACAGGATGCCGATGGGGAAGCCGATGACGGCGGCCGTGGCGAGCGAGCCGAAAGCCAAAGCCAGATGGCGCAGCATCGCGTCGGCGAATTGCGCGCGGCGGCTGGCGTATTCCTGGAAGATCGACAGCGGCGCAAGCGCGCCCGACCAGAGGATCAGCGCCAAAGAGCACAGCACCGCGGCCAGCAGTCCGGCGCGGGCCAGCGGCCCCGGTGCCAGTTGTGTCAGCGCGTCAGCCATCATCAGCGTCAGGATCAAAAGGAGGCACCAGAAGCCCATGGCGGGGGAGACGCGGGCATAGGTGCTGTCGGCACTGTCCAGCAACGCCGGGCCGCCCTGCATCAACAGCCACAGAATGCCTGCCAGGCCAAGAAGCGCGCCACTGAGCCGCAGGTAGTGCCGCCCGGCCGGGATGCCGAGCACGAGGCCCAGTGCGACCGCAGCAACGCCAGGCAGGGTCTCGGCAGGGCTAGCGATGCGCCAGGCCATCACGCTTTCGCCCGCCACGATGCGGTTCGCGGCGATGGTCATGAACGGGATCAGCAACGCGGCCATCCCGAGGACAGCAAAGAAGACGCCTGGCGGGTAGAACCCCCGCCAGGCCTTCGATGTGGATTGTCCTGCGGCGATCAAGCGATCAATCCAGCACGCCACTTTGCGTCAGGTAATCGCGCGCCACGGCCTCGGCCGGCTCACCGCCGACCTGGATGCGGCCGTTGAGCTCCTGCAAGGTCTTCATGTCGAGGGCGCCGAAGATCGGGTTCAGCACCTCCGGGATTCCCGGATATTCTTCCAGCACCTCGGCGCGGACGATGGGTGTCGGCTCGTAGACTGGCTGCACGCCCTTGTCGTCCTCCATGACGACAAGGCCCGTCGCTCCGATGCCGCCATCGGTGCCGTAAACCATCGCGGCGTTGACGCCCGACGTGCCGCGCGCGGCGGCCTGGATCGTCGCCGCCGTGTCACCGCCCGACAGGATCACGGTCTGGTCTTCCGACAGATCGAAGCCGTAGGTTTCCTGCATGGCGGGCAGAACAGCCGGGGAGGAGACGAACTCGGTCGAGGCGGCCAGCTTCACATCGCCGCCGTTCGAAATCCAGGCGCCGAAATCGGACATGGTGGACAGGTCGTTCTCTTCCGCCAGCGGGCCCGTGACGGCGATCGCCCACGTGTTGTTGGCCGGCGCGCTGTCCAGCCAGGTGACGTCGTTGGCTTCGGCGTCAAGCTCCGCGGCGCGGTCGTGCGCTTCCTGCGGGTTCTTCCAGACATCGCTGTCGGCTTCATTGAAGAAGAAGGCCGCGTTGCCGGTGTATTCCGGGTAGATGTCGATTTGCCCGGCCAGAAGAGCTTCGCGGACAACCTGCGTGCCGCCCAGCTGGAGCCGCCGCTCGACGGGCATTCCGGCATCTTCCAGCGCGAGGGCTATGATGTTTCCAAGGAGGCCACCCTCTGTGTCGATCTTGGAAGAGACGGTGATATCGGTCTGAGCCTGAGCGGTGGCAGCAAAGGCTGCGAACAGTCCTGCGGCGGGGATGAGGAGTTTCTTCACGGATAAGTTCCTTCCGGTGGGATAAGGGCATGATGCCATTCGGCGGGAGTTCTTAAGGGATGATAGCTTACGTAAGCCGCCTGCCAACCTCTTAGGCATCAGTTCAATGGCTTGGACTGCTCTTCAGGGTGTTCCGGCAGTGTGGGAAACAGAATGCGTAAGGCCAAGAGCTTCAGTGGGCGGTTCAATCGAGAGCGATAGGGGGATCGAGAGCGATAGGGGGAGGCTCTGGGCGCCCAATGATCTCGGTGCATGCGCCGTCGAGGGCTTTCGCTGCACGGGCCCGCGCATGCTCAAGGCTTGAAGCTAAAGGACACATCGACGCGAGCTTCAGGCGTGCCGCGCTGTAGGAGACAAGGAGTGGTCAACAAGATCCGGCCTCCAAGACTGGAGACGAGCGGCCCGCATTTCAGAAAAGTGTGTTACAGTGCCGTGTGACAATGCACTTGCTAAATTCAGCAAATACCATGGTTCGCATTGATATAATTGGTGAAATGGCTCCGGCGGTAGGGATCGAACCTACGACCAATTGATTAACAGTTCTTAGGGCTAGACGACTGTTGGGCGGCTTAGGTAGTCTATATGCAAGCAAAACAAGAACTTGAGACGTTCACCCACTAGCATAGACGGGCGCGAAAAGATACTCGGTGGCGCGCCGAGCCTTACGTCAGCCTTACGTCAGACCGGAGAGCCCATGTCAATTTACCCCTCCAAGGTGCGCCTGACCGACCTCATGGCCGCCCGTTTCCCCTTCCTGCCGTCTGGGCAGAAGTTCATCGCAGACACCGACCAGCCGGGCCTCTACCTGAAGGTTGGCAAGACGGCCAAGAGCTGGGTTGTCCAGACTGAGGTGCGGGTTCTGGACGAAAAGCTCAAGAAGAAGCGCAAGACGGTGCGCCGCGCCTTCGGGGGCTTTCCCGAAATCGGCGTGAAGGAGGCCCGGGGGCTGGCGAAGGGCGAGCTGGCAGCGATCCTTGAAGGCGAGGGGCTGACCAAGCCGGATGCGGGCGTGACCCTCGGCAGGGCATGGGACCTCTACCGCGCGCACCTTGAGAAGACCGGCAAGAGCCCGGCGACGGTCTACAGCTACCGCAACGCGATCGAGGCTGAGCACCTTCTGGGCATCTGGCAAGATACCCCTTTGGGCGAGCTTGCCACGGCAGAGGGTGCGGCCCGGGTCGCGGCGCGGCATGACGCAATCAGCCGCCGAGAGACTGACCCGAAACATGGAGGCACCTACGCGGCAAACGGGGCGATGCGGACCCTGCGTGTGATCTACAACTGGGCACTGGAACGGGGATATGTGAAGCCAGACCCGGACGGCTGGACCCCGACGCGGCAGGTCACGTTCAACCGTGAGGAAGCCCGCGAGAGCGCGATGAGCCGCCGGGATTTGCCGGACTGGTGGAAGGCCTACCTCGGGCTGGACAACCGTGTGCGCGCCGAGTTCCAGCTTTTCCTGCTGCTCTCCGGCAGCCGGGCGGGTGCCATCGCGACGGCTCGCTGGGAACACGTCGATGTAGCGGGCCGGAAACTCCACATCCCGACGCCCAAGGGCGGCAAGGCGAAGGCATACGACATTCCGCTGACCCGGCCTATGATGGCCTGCCTCGCCCGTGCGCGCCGCGCTGCCCGCATCTTCCAGCCCATCCACGCCCGTGAGTGGATCTTCCCCGGCGACCCGTCAAAGGTGAAGCGCGGTGGCGGGGCCTTCGCCGGGCACATGTCGCTCTATGCCACGACCGAGAAGAAGTTGCCTTGCAGCGGGCACGGCCTGCGGCACACCTACCGCAACGCATGTATCTGGGCTGGGGTGGAGGAGGCGCTTTCCAAGAAGCTGATGAACCACAGCCAGCGGGGCGATATTCACTCTGGCACCTATGGCAGCCGAGAGGGCGTCTGGCCGGACCTCCTTGATGCCCAGGAACGGATCAGCGCGACCGTGATGGAGTTGCTTCGGCAACAAGAAACTGCAACTAGACGCAAAGCCGCTTAGACGGCTATAACCTACCTATCAAACGCCGACGCTCACACAGATGAAGGCGCTGTGTGCGTGTCGAGGATGAAGGGCAACTCAGCCCCTACAGCGTGACCCCCGTGGTTTGGCCGCCTAAGGCAGAGGGGAGCGTTGATTGGGGTAGAAGCGGCGCCAAGCCTTTCTCCAAACGGCGACAACCCCGAAGCGGGGCTGTCGCATCTTGTCTGCGCAGCTCCGTGCCGCTGGAGAAGTCGCAGATGGAAAACCCTTCTGAATTCGCTAAGCTGATTGCGCGCGAGGTGGCCGCCGAATTGGCGGACGGCTACGCAACCGGGCGCTATGCACCGCCCTCTGAATACCTCAACACATCGCAGGCCGCCGCCTTCCTCGGGCTCACCGAGGCGGGAATGGAGACCATGCGCAAGGAGGGGCGTGGCCCGAGCTTCGTGCGCGCATCGCAGAAGCTCGTGCGCTACCGGGTTCAAGACCTCCGCCACTGGATGGAGCAGCACCTCATCGAGCATGGGGGGCAGTGATGAAAGATCAGAAAATGGAAACCCCCGGTGCAGGGCAGCACACCGGGGGCAAAGGTCAGGACAGGTCCGTCAACCACACCATCAACGGGGATAGTATAGCCCCGAATGTACCCGGAGCCGACCCCGAAGGTTTGTTGCCTAACCGGGACAAGGTGCTTGAGGCTCTGCGCTTCCTGCACCGTGGCGAAGCAGTCATGCTCAACGCGAAGACGGCGCAGGGAATGTCAGGCCGCCTCCATGCCGACCTTGCCGAGGCTGCTGACTGGGCCGTTGAACGGAATGGTGCCGGCGGGCTGAATGTCTATGTGAGCGCGGCCCGCATCCGCGACGGCTTCTCTGGCCGGAAGGCAGGGGACGCGGATGTGGTGGGCTCGCGGTGGCTCTGGGCTGACCTTGACCCGGACAAGAAGGACCCGAGGCCCATTGAGGTGAAGCGGGCGGAGCTGCTGGACAGGCTGACGGTGAAGCGCCCGGCGGGGGTGCCCGCGCCCACGGCAGTCATCGACAGCGGGGGCGGGTTCTGGGGCCTGTGGCTTCTGGACGAGGAGCTGCCGCCGGATGCCATCCGCGCACGCCTGCACTGGCTGGCGAAGAAACTGGGCGGAGACCATACCACCGACCCGTCGCGGATCATGCGCCTGCCCGGAACGGTCAACTGGCCCGACGATGCCAAGCGAGCCGCCGGTCAAGTTCCGGCTCTGGCTGCGTTCAAGTCGAGGTCTGGTGCCGCGCACCCGGCCAGCGCCTTCGGAACGGTAGAGGAAGGCGACATGCCCCCTTGGGATGCCGAGATGCCTGATGTGGACTGGGACCGCCTTCCGCGCTTCGACAGCCCGGCGGACATTCCGGGCGTGTCCGACAACATCCGCGCCCTGATCGCGCGGGGCGAGGACCCCGACGAACCCGGCAAGCACCCCTCCCGGTCTGAGGTCCTCTTTGCAGCCCTCTGTGCGATGGTCCGTGCTGGCCTGTCCGACGATGTGATTGCCGGGGTGGCAACGGACCCGTCCTTTGAGGTCTGTGCCCACCTCTATGACCCGAAGGGGCGGCAGCTTTCGCCCGACCAGAGACGGCTCACGGCGAAGGTCAAGAAGGACGTTCTGCGTCAGATCGCCAACGCCCGGGCGAAGGTCGGGGCGGGCGACGCAGGGCTGGTTCGGCCTGACGTGCTGGTGGACTACAACCGGCTGCACGAGATGCTCGACAATGCGGAGGCCGCGCTCCTTGCCTCTGGCCTGCCGCTCTACCAGAGCGCGGGCGGTGTTGTGACCCCCGTGCGCCACAACGGCGGAGCCCTGCGCCTCCGTGCGGTCGAGGCGACGGCCATGCGCGAGTACATGACGCGGGCGGCCAATTTCTATGAACCCAGAAAGGGGCCGGACGGCGAGCCCCGCAAGAAGCCCGCCGCGCCGAACGCTGGCTTCACGCAGGCCTATGTCGCGCGGGCCGGGCTCGGCACCTGCCGCCTGCCTGTCTGTCGTGGGCTTGTTGGTCACCCGACCATCCGCGCGGACGGTTCGCTGCTCTGGGATGAAGGCTGGGACCCGGCCACCGGCTTGATCGTGGACCACGGCGGGGTGTCGTTCCCGGCGGTGCCGGACGCGCCGACGCGTGAACAGGCCGCGCAGGCGCTCGAAACCTTGAAGGAAGTCATCAAGGGCTTCCCGTTCGTTGACGCGCCGTCCCGGTCTGTTGCCCTCGCGGCGATGCTGACAGCTGTCTGCCGCCGATCCCTGGACTTCGCGCCGGTCCATGCCTTCAATGCGCCGTCGCCCGAAACCGGCAAGAGCTTGCTCAGTGACATCCCGTCCATGATGGCAACCGGCGAACCAGCCGCGAAGCACACGCAGGACCGGAACCCAGAGGAGGACAAGAAGACCCTCCTTGGGGTCCTTCAGCAGGGCGACCCGGTTCTGGTGATGGACAACGTCGAACGCGCGGTGGAGGGCTCCACTTGGTGCCTGATCCTGACTTCGCCGGAATGGGAGGCGCGCTGGCTTGGCGCGAACGAACAGCGCCGCGTCCTGACGAACGTGCTGTTCATCTTCAACGGCAACAACATCGAGTTCCGGGGCGACATGGCGACCCGCGCTGTGATGGCGACCATCGACGCCGGGGTGGAGGAACCCGCCGCGCGGACCTTCGACGTGGACCTGCGCAAGGACGTGCCGCGCCGCCGGGGCGAATTGGTTTCGGCGGCCCTGACGGTCCTGCGTGGCCATGCCGCCGCAGGGATGCCGGGGGCGAGGTCGGACACCCGCTTCTTAGGGTGGTCGCGCCTTGTGCGCGGCGCGCTCCTCTGGCTGGGCGAGGCTGACCCTTGGGAGACCCGCCACGCCGTTCGCGGCGGTGACTCCGCGCGTGACGAGGCGGTGCGCCTGATGGATGCCCTTGAAGCCAACTTCGGGCGTGAGCCGTTCTCCGCGCGTGACGTGTGCAGAGAGGGCGGGCGCTGGTCCGACGAGGCGACCGACATTCAAGCCGCCCTCGGGGCCGCGTTGGAGGAGCGGCAGCCGTCTGTCATGGATGCGCGGGGTGCGCCTAGTTCGCTGAAGGTCGGCAAGGCCCTCGTGAAGATGTGCGGGCGGATCGTCCGGGGGCGGACCATCGCGGCGGTCGGCCGCGACCGGCTGCGTGGGAACCTGTTCATGGTAACGAATGGGGGGCCTGAGGCCGGGCGCTGAACGTGTAGCTCGGGCGTGCGAGCAAAGCGCGAGATGATCGGAGAAGATAGCGAGATGATTTGGAGGTGAATCATCTCGCCATTTCCGCCCAGAAGATCAGGGGCTTATCAGCCCGCGAGATGATCGAGATGATTCAGGCCATATCGCCTATACGCGGGCGTGCGCGTTCCCCTCCCGGAGCCCTAGTTTCTGCATTTCCCCCGCGCGCTAAGATTTAAGAAAATCATCTCTATCATCTCGGGACAGGCTAACCCTCTGAAACGGTGGCGGGAAAGTGGGAGATGATTTCGCGGTAAATCATCTCGGATCATCTCGGATCATCTCGCGGTGTGCCGGGGGCGTTGCCCCTCTGGGTTAGAATGAAGCACCTCCACGTCTTGTGCTTCTGGAAAAAGGGACCAACACCCGCCCGCTGCCGCCGATCTGGGTCGGCGGCAGCCACCCCGAAAAGGCCATCCCGGAATGGCCCGGCGGAAGCCAGCGCCGATGGGCTCGCAGGACCCGGCCCGAGGCAACCCCCTAGCCGAACGTTTACGGGGTAGACCGCCCAACAGCGTACACGGTACGTTCTACATGTGGGCAGAATGAACGGGGGAACCACAACATGAAGCGCCGCGCCGCGATCTACGCCCGGGTGAGCACCGGAGGCCAGACGCCTGACAACCAGCTTCTAAGGCTCCGGGATGTGGCGGAAAGGGCCGGTTTCCAGATCGTGGAAGAGTATGTGGACACCGCGTCCGGGGCCAGCCCCTCGCGCAGCGGGATGGACCGGATGATGAAGGATGCCGCCCGCCGCCGGTTCGACATCCTGCTTGCTTGGGACGTGTCGCGCCTTGGGCGGTCCCTGACGCAGCTCGTCGCACTGTTCGACACCCTACGCGCCCTCGGGGTGGACCTGATCCTTGAACAGCAGGGCGTGGACACATCGACCCCGGCGGGCCGGGCGCTGATGCAGATGAGCGCCGTGTTCGCTGAGTTCGAGCGGGCCATGATCGTAGAGCGCACCAAGGCGGGGATAGAGCGTGCCCGGGCGCGTGGCTCGCAGATCGGGCGTCCCCCGGCGTCTGACGCCCTGATTACCTCCATCCGGGCGCTTCGGGCTCGAGGCATGGGGATGGACAAAATCGCCCGAGAGCTTCGCTGCGGCAAGGGCCTCAGCCAGCGCATTTGCAAAGAGTACGACAAGGAGGCTGCCGAGCCATGACCGACAACAGAGACCTTCCCGCCCGCCTCGTGCCGCCCGGCTCCGGGGAGTTGGGCCGATCCCACTGGCACGTGACCGAGCTTGGCCTAGCCGTGGTCGAGGAGATGGCCGGGCGCGGCTGCCACGTCGCCACGATTGCCCGTGCCCTCGGCATGAGCAAGGATGCCTTCAAGTCCTGCCGCGACCGCCAGCCCGAGGTTGACGAGGCGTACCACCGGGGCCTCGCCCGCGAGCATGACCAGCTCGTGAGCAACCTCCGCGCCGCCGCCGATGACGGCAACATTGTCGCCAACATCTTCCTCCTGAAGGCCCGCCACCAGTACCGCGAGGGCGAGGCGCTTGAGGCGAACCTGAACCTGAGCGTGAACACCGGCGGCGTTTTGGTTGTGCCACAAAAGCAATCAGTACAGGATTTTCTTGACGGCATCGAAGACCAAGAGGCTCTCGCCAAAAATCCGCAGAAGTCGCTTCAAACATAGAATATGTACTCCGGCATCCTATATTCAGCAATTACCTGAAGCCGCTCGTCATCGTGCGTCAAAGCACCGAAACCTTCCCGGATATGCTCGGGAAGAATTTCGCCCCACGGCGTCGGAATATACACGTTTGGAGTATAAGGGTTTTGACTTAGATCGAACATGTGCCTGCGATCATCTGGCAAAGACCGCTCCGCAAGCGCTTCTTGGAAAACATTCATTTGTCTGGCGCAAACCACCGCATCGATAAAATCGTAGACGACCGCCTCTCCGCCTTCTCGGTGAAATGAGTTGGGCGTCAATAGCCCTGCGAACTCTGACAGTAAACTTCCGATAGGCTCATAAATGAAATCATCCCAAACAATGACTAGGATATTTCCACCTGGGCCACGAGGAAATCCAGAGAATTTCTCGTTTGCACTCACCAGGAAGTCTTTTACAGGATTGTCTCTTGGAAGCAGCGCGTCAGGGTTTTTCAACTGCACGCTAGCTGTAAATTCCTTCGTGATGCGGACAGGCAACTGGACACTAGAAGATCCTCTTCGGCGTTGGTGCAATAACAGGCTCGGCGACTTAACCTCAAAGTTGTAGATTCGCTCCCCGTCTACAACTTGGAACTCCGGTCGCAAACCGTTTTTCCCTCTTGGCTCAAAATGAAAGTGCGCGCAACTACTCCAAGGCATTAGCAGAATCCTATTGATTGCATAGACTTCTGCAAAAAGCTGGAGCATCTGCTGGTACTGAAGCTCATCGCGTTCCCTACCACCAAGTCGAGCCAACTCAGTGATGTACCGAACCCCGAGGCCGGGAACTACGCGCTCGGCGGATGCGCATAGCTGAGCAAACTTCCAAAGATCTTTGTTGACGATGGGAATAGAGTACAAATACCCAAGCCAGTGCCAATCCTTGGCCAAGACGCCATCCTGCGCTGCAAGGTAAAAGGCAACGGCGTCCGGGCACTGGGCAGCGACGTGCGGGACCGGAGGAGAGATTTGGGCTCTCCGGTTGTCGAAATAGTACGGCCTAAGAAACTCGTGCAAACATTACACTCCCCCGAAATCGCGCTTCCGCGCCAAAATAAACGAGCAGGTACTACCAAGATGTAATATGGAGTGCCGTCTCAGTGAAGCACTTACCAAATCCAACCTCTCAGCAACAACGAATAGCGCTCTGAGCCGCATGGGGCTCAAGATATAGTCTCCCTAGGACAAACGCCGCCCGCTGGAGGGCGCGCACCGAGCAAGGCGCTCAGGCACGGCGGCGACCACCATAGGAGACCCCATGCCCGAGCCCGCACACATCCCCGAAGGCACCGCAATCCCCGATCTGACCGCACCCCCGATGGGCAAGGCGGAGGTGATCGACTTCGCAGCAGTCGTGAGCCGCCGCACTGAGAAGTTCGGCCAGACCATTGGCACCCTCTCCGCTGGCATCGCCACGCGGGGCCGCGAGGCTGCCGAGAGCCTCGCCCGGGCTGACTTCCCGCCGGAGGCGCAGGCAGAGGCCGCGCGCAAGGCGGAGGCCAAGGCCCGCAAGGAGGTTGTGACCAACAGCACCGACCGCCGGTGGGAGATGCTGAAGGAGCTGAAGGCGGCGGAGGACACCACCCGCACCACCGCCGCGCTCTTTGCCTCGCCACAGGCCGTCCTCGCCCGGGCCGGTCTGGGCACCACCGAACGCACCAACTTTGAGGCGCAGCTCGCAGGCTCCGGCCCGGCGCAGCTGATGAACCTCGCCACGTTCGCCGTCGCCACCAAGAATGCGGTCCTCGGGGCCGCCCTCTGCGCGGTGTGCGAGCGGATGCCCCGGCGTGACCGTCCCTTCTCCCCTGCTGACTTGGCCGACCGCCTCGTGGGCGAGGAGACCCGGGCCGTGCAGGCAGCCGTCGAGGCCATCCGCAATGCCGCCCAGCGCGCAATCGTCGCAAACCGCGAATTTGAGCGCGGGCGGGTGAACCCGCTGGACCGCGTGAAGGTCGCACTCAAGAGCCAGAAGGAGGCCAACTGATGCCGCTCTACCTTGTAAGCCGCCCGAAGGGGGCGGACCACCTGAAGAACCCCGCCGGGATGCACGGCGCTCTGGTCGAGGCCGCAGACGCCGCCGCCGCCATCGCCGCTGCCAACGCCCTTGCGCCTCGGATGAACACGCCCTTCGCCGGGTACGATGCGACCGAGGTGGCGACCGCCGCCGCCGGAGGCTTTGCACCGGCGCTGATCCAAGGGGCGGTCGTGGGCGATGCCTACAGCGGCCCGGCTCGGGGGGCGTGATGAACCCCGAGACCATCGCCGCCGCATACCCTGACCTGTTCCCCCGCCGGGTCCAGCGCGCCCACATGGCGCTGCTGACTTGGGCGGAGGAGGCGAACCCCGACCGCTGGCCGACCCCGCCTGACGTGTGCCGGTTCGCCCGCCTCTACAGCGTCCCGCGCGCCACCTTGGGCGCGCTCGTGGGGATGCTCTCCATGCGTCACGACAGCCAGACCCGCGAGACGTGGGTGGACGCTGTGCGCAACCCGGAGGACGCCCCGCCGCGCCTGATCCAGCGCCACTCCCGGGACGTGATCCGGGCCTTCGGCTGGTTCTGCGCAACCACGGACCTCGGGTGGCTCCGCCTCCCGAGCCCCACCATCCATTGAATAATGGGAGGCGGCAGGCGTCAGCCGCCTCCGAGCAGCTTAAGAAGACCGCCCACCAGCGCGATAGCCCCCTCTGCGGTGAGATTGCCAGCCGCTCCGGTCAAAGCAGTCCGCACATCCTGAACCAATCCCCTAAGGGCAGTCCTGTTTGGTGCTGGTTTCTCTGTTTCAACGATTACCGCGTCGATGGTCTCCGCAAGGTCCGAGCGAGCCCCGGCATCCACTAATTGCGGGGCGGCATCGCGCAGCTGTTGCATCGTATTGCGCACTTCGGAAACACTTGCATCTGTCAGAGCGATGTCACCCGAGGTGTTGCCTTCACCCATGTTGCCAGCGAAGTTTCCTATTCTACCGATGTTAAAAGTTGTCATGACGGTCTTCGCACTTTCCATCTCAGTGGCGTTGAAGGTAAATCCCTCCCCCAAGACGCCGTTTCGCTCCATCTCGATAGACCAATCAAGGACCTTGTTTCGTACAAAATCCACAATGCCGACAATTCCCCCTCTGGGAATTTGAACAACCATTCTCGCCGTCTGGAAATTCGTCATTTTGTTGATTTCGATCACTATCTCGGGCGGGATAGGAAAGTGATAGAGACCGTTACCTTCTCGCGACACTAGATCACGAAGACTTCCGATGGACTGAGCCACACGAGCAGTGCTCAAGAGTTCCGTCATAAATTCGTCGGCAGTCTGAATGGGAATCCATCCGTTGTAAGGATTCCAGGCGGCTGGCTGGCCATGGAGCTTCCGGTGATCCGGAAGTTCACCGGATGTGTACCCGTTTAGCTCGCTGTCGACCCAAGTTTCGAGCTGCCCTAGCCCAAGCTTTGTCGCAGCTAATTTAACCCGCCGAAGGAGTGACTCGACAGAAATGTTGTCATCGAGGCAGCCGCGCTGAATTTCATTAATTAGTCCGTTCAATCGCTCACTCCCAATCCAACTTGCCCAACCGACCACTTAGATATGTGCTGGCAAAGCGTGATGCACAAGCGGACCGATTACCCCGAAACCGACCGTCCAGAGGGTGGCGCTCCCGGTGACCGGAAGCGCCTTGCCCCGTGGACTGCGCCGGATGGCCCGGGCGTGACCTTTTCGGGGTGGTGTCAGGAGGCTTCAGCTAGGTGAGACCGGAGAGCCTCAAGTGCCTGCTCTGCATCCTTTACGAGTTCCAGTGCCACCGGGTCATCCCCAGAAGGACAGAGGCGCTCCCATGACAGGTAGCCTTGGACATGGCTCAAGACGGCTTGGGAGCCAGCCGTCCATTCGTCGTCTTCCTCCGCCGCACGGGCCGCGACCGCGACCAGAGTGCCGAAGTTGCGCAGGATGTTTTCCACCCACATGCAGCCGCCCCATTCGGCCCACCATCCTTCTTCAGTCAGGGCCTCAAGCTGGTTTAGGTGGAACGCTATCTTGTGGAAGTCCGGTTCTGATCCCCCATCGGGCGAGGATGGCATTACTTCGATTACCCGCCGAGCGTGCGCGGCGGCCTGCTTGACTCCCTCAAGGGCTTCCGCCGCAGGGCGTTCCTCCGGCTCAAAATATTCCAAAGACAGCTCGCCTGCCCAATTGGCGACGGCTTCCAACATGACCGGGTAGAGGTTCTGGTCGCGTGACTGGACGGCAAGGCCCAGCTCCACCTCTCGGGCAACCAAGGTCCCGAAGTGGCGCAGCAGGTTATTGAGACCGATGCAATCCAGCGCGGGTTCGGCGGACAGTCCCTTTAGATCGGCCATCAATTCGCGGATTGCGGCGCGGTCGTCAGCGTTTAGGCCGTTGTGGTCAATGTTGCTCATGTGAAGCACTCCTTTGTTTGGAGCGCTGGCATCGAATGTGATGGATCATGCCGACACACTAACGCCAGCACCCGATTGTGGGTGTTGATGTTAAAGTGGTCGGCGCCATGTTCGGTCCCGGTCTGCCGGATCGGCAGCCTGCCTTATGGTTGGATGGAGGGGTGGCCTCCCGCCGGTCTTGCCCCCGGGCCGTATACCGGACTCTGGCGTGGCCCGTCGCCGGGCGCTCCTATCACAAGACATGACGATGGTGACTCAGGCGCGCAGCGGTTGCAATGCAATCTTTTCCCTGAGCAAGGGTGTCAAATGCTGCGAAAGAACGAAAAAAGAACTTAGCAGGTCTTGTGCCGCTGCGGCAGCGACCCCATATTGATGGTATGGCGCCCAATTGGGGGCGTTCCAGTCACGTGTTTAAACTGTCAAGGCCAGTTTCGCAGCCGGTGCAAGACGCGAGTTCGATCATTCGGGCTCCTCTCGCCAGCCACGCGGGCGGCTTTGCGGCAATCCGGCAATACCACATTGCCAGGTGCTTCACAGTATACACGACCACGTCGAAGACGAACGCACACCGCAGAACGGCGGGGGCGGAGATGTTAAGGGTCGGTGCGTTGACCCGAAGCTCTTGCCCCCTCTCGCGGAGGCCGATGGAAGACGAGTTCGATTTCACCGCCAAAGACCTAAAGCACTATCCGCATTTCGATGCGCCGATCACGCTGAAGGAAATTCGCCGCCTCGTCACAGACCCGAAGAGGGTGGCATCCAACTCCTTCTACCCCTTTTTCCTGTACGAAGAGTCATGGCAACCGTACCGCTCCACGGATGCGGCCAAGCCTGACAAGAAGACGCGACCGATCCGATACGGCGCGCGGCGAGACGCCTACATCTTTGCCTTCTACCGCCGGAAACTCTCCCGCCTCTATGAGGCGCGCCTCCGGGAGATGGGCATTGAAGATTGCCCAATTGCCTACCGGCAGGTGTTGAAGCCGGGGCGGGGTGGCGGGAAATGCAACATCGACTTCGCCAAGGACGCCTTCGATGAAATCGACCGGCTCGGGGATTGCGTGGCGGTTGCGCTCGACGTCAAAGGCTACTTTGAGAACTTGGACCACAAGCGGATCAAGCGCATTTGGTGCGACCTTCTGGGTGTTGCAGAACTTCCGCCGGACCACTACGCGGTCTTCAGGAACATCACCAAGTACAGATATGTCGATCAGCGCTCTGTCTATTCGCGGCTTGGCTATTTCGGGATGCGAGAGCGCAACGGGCACATGATCCCGGGCTTTCTGATGCCCTTCCGCGACATGCCCAAGCAGCTATGTTCCAACGCAGACTTCCGCGCCAAGATTTGCGGCGGTGATCCGAAGCACGGTCCCTCGCTCGTCCAGAAGAACGTTCTACCGCATGGTGTCCCGCAAGGTGCGCCAATCTCAGACCTGATCGCGAACTTCTACATGTTGGAGTTTGACGCAGTGATGGCTGAGTTCGCCAGAGCTGGGGGCGGGCGCTACATGCGTTACTCAGATGACATTTTGCTGATACTGCCCGGGGGGAGCCCTGAAGCACGGGCCGCAATCGACTTCGCCACGGCTGAGATGCGCAAGCATGGGCCGGAGTTGCGAATCAAAGACGCTAAGACCTGTGTTGCGCAGTTCCAGCAAGCGCCGGGCGGGCTGCGGTTCCACCATTTGAAACAGAGGCCCGACGAGGCAGCGAAGAACGGCTTTGAGTACTTGGGCTTCCGGTACGATGGGCGGCGGGTCTATGTGCGCGACAGCACCATATCCCGGTTCTACGGCAAAGTGGCAGGGGCGGCGAAACGTGAAGGGCGGCGTCACGTCGAGAGCAACCCGGCGATGGACGCTGGGACTTTGATTGGCAGCTTCGACTATCCGCTGTTCTCCCAGCGCTTCAGCAAGGTCAAGAAGTCCAACCTGACCAGCGACTACCGCAGCTGGACGTTTTACTCATACCTCAAGCGGTCTGCCGAGGCGTTCGGCCCAAAGGGAGACCGCATCCTGCGGCAGGCGCGCGGCTTCGATGAATTCATGAAGGATCGCGTAAGGTTGGCCATCGTCTCGGGCGTCGCAAAGCGTAAGCCGCCGGTGCCGGAGACCAGTTGAGCCTGACTGCCGAGCCTTACGCGGACCTTACTTTTCAGCCTTACGCGAGAAAATCCGGAAAAAGAAAAACCCTCTAAGTCACTGACCTAGAGGGCTTATCTTGGCTCCGGCGGTAGGGATCGAACCTACGACCAATTGATTAACAGTCAACTGCTCTACCGCTGAGCTACGCCGGAACACTGGGCTTCGGACTTTAGCGCGTTGCGCTGCTGTCCTGCGGTGTGTGGGCGATATAGCAATGTGATTCAGGGGCCGCAAGAGGCATTTCGACATGAGTTCGTCATTTTTTCCGCGACCCCACGGAAAGCGGCTCAGATCAACCGGAACAAGGCCCGGGCATGCAGGTCTCCTTCGGGGGAGATCCGCTTTCTTGAAGTAAGATCAATGAGATGGGCGAGAACGTTTCGCTCGGCCGCAGGCATTAGCTGTGGTTCGATATCCGTGTAAACCCGTTCGGCCAGAGCCCTTGGCGTGGCCGCGCCGTGCCCAAGCTCCAGCAAAAGCGCTTCTTCGCGCCGCAACCGATGTTGAAGCAACCAGTCCAGGCGTTCATGCGGTTCATGGATCGCCGGACCATGGCCCGGCAGGTAGATCCGGGCGGGCAGGGCGCGCAGGCGGCGGCAGGAGGCCATGAACTGCGTCAGGTCCCCATCGGGCGGTGACACGAGCGAGGTGGACCAACCCATGACAAGGTCGCCGGTAAAGATCGTGCCCTGCCAGTCGAAGCACAGGTGATTACCGAAATGCCCCGGCGTCCAGAGGGCGCGGATCTGCCAGTCCTCGGACTCGATCAGCTCTTCATCTTTCACTAGGACATCGGGCTGAAAGGCCTCGTCGACCCCTTCACCGCCGCCGATGTCGGAGACGTTGGCGAGATGCTCCATTACCTCAGACCGCCCGGCGCGGGCATCGCCGAACCCATGCACGGGCGCGCCGGTCACATCGGACAGGGACCGGGCGAGCGGCGAATGATCAAGGTGCGCATGGGTGACCAGGATATGGCTGATGCGCTGCTCCGGGCCAAGCGCGCCAAGGATGGCGTTCATGTGCACGGCATTTTCCGGTCCGGGATCGATGACGGCGACCTGGCGTTCCCCCAGCAGGAAGGTATTGGTGCCCGGCCCGGTAAAGGGAGAAGGGTTTGGGGCCAGAATCCGCCGCACGCCCGGACTCACCTCTTCGACCTGCCCGGCCAGGGGGCTCATGGCCTGTGTCATGTTCATCCTGCTTTTCTCTGCTCTGCACAGCGCCTAGGTTAGCGCATGTCTTTCGAATGGCTCAAACACTATGTCCCCCGCGGAATCTACGGCCGCGCCGCGCTCATCCTGATCCTGCCGGTGGTCACGATGCAGCTCGTGGTTTCCGTCGTCTTCATCCAGCGCCATTTTGAAGGGGTGACCGTGCAGATGACGGATGCGGTCAGCCGGGAACTGCGGCTGGTGCTCTCGCCGCCCCTTGGCGTGCCCCGCGATGACCTGGCCGAAGCGCTGGAGATCGGGCTGGGCGCCGTTGCGCTGGAGGATGTGCCGACCTCCGATTATGCCCGGTGGTATGACCTGTCGGGAAGGGTGGTGATCAGCAGCCTGAACGAACGCCTGCCTGGTGTCGCCGCGGTAGAGCTTCCGGGCGATCACGTGGTGCACCTTTACGTCGAACGCGGCGGCCAGGCCTTCCGGCTCAGCTTTGCCCGTGCGCGGGTGTCCGCGTCGAACCCGCACCAGCTGCTTGTGAACATGGTGGTCTTCGGCGTCTTCATGACGATCATCGCCTTCATCTACCTGCGCAATCAGCTGCGCCCCATCACCCGGCTTGCCGACGCGGCGGAGGCCTTTGGCCGGGGCCGCCACGTGCCTTATCGCCCCGGTGGCGCGGTCGAAGTGCGCGCGGCCGGAAATGCCTTCCTGGACATGCGCGCCCGGATCGAACGCCAGATCGAGCAGCGCACGCTCATGCTCTCCGGGGTCAGTCATGACTTGCGGACGCCCTTGACGCGGTTGCGGCTGGCGGTGTCGCTGCTGGAAGATGACGATCGCGTGCCGATGGAAAAGGACATCGACGAGATGCAACGGATGCTGGATGAATTCCTGTCCTTCGCCCGTGGCACCACCGAAGAGGTCGCTCAGGAGGTCGATCCGGTCAGCCTTGTTCATGCCATCGTCGAGGATGCCCGCCGCTCAGGTCTGGACGTGACGCTGACCCATTGCAACGGCGCAGGTGAGATGCCCTTGCGCCCCCTGGCGGTGCGCCGCGCGCTGGAGAACCTGATCGGCAACGCCGTGCGCTACGGAACACGGGCCGAGGTCAGCGTTGATCTTGCGCCGAAATCCCTGCGTATCCGGGTGGAAGACGATGGCCCCGGCATTCCCGCGGACAAACACGCCGAGGCGCTGAAACCCTTCACCCGGCTTGAGCCCTCGCGCAACCAGAACCGGGGCTCCGGTGTGGGCCTGGGCCTGTCGATCACCAACGATATCGCGCGTGCGCACGGTGGAACGTTGCGCCTGGGGCAGAGCGAAACCCTTGGCGGTTTGCAGGCCGATCTGATCATCGCGCGCTGATCCGCGGCGGCTTGGCGGGAAGGGAAGGGTGGTTGGTAGGCCCGGCAGGATTCGAACCCGCAACCAAAGCGTTATGAGCGCTCTGCTCTAACCGTTGAGCTACAGGCCCACCTTGGCCGATGTGGTAGTCAGCGCGGTCTCTGTCGTCAAGACTTGCCGAGAGGAAGCAAAGCCTCCGTCCGCCGATTGCAGTTGAAGGTCTCCGGTTTGCGCCAAGGTCATGTCCTGACCGATGAACATGACACGCGCCGGCTTGCAGGACCATAGCAAGGGGTAAGCCGGGATCCGTCGGAATCCAGCCATGGGGGGCTTTCGCGTTGCGTGACCCCCTCAGATCGGCTACCGGGTGCCGCAATGTTATCGCGCTGCCCGCGATGGAGGCCGCGCCATGAGGGAGCCTGCCATGACCGAGCGCAAGAATGGTATCAGCTATGCGGATGCGGGAGTTGATATCCAGGCCGGGAACGCCCTGGTTGAGCGGATCAAGCCCGCAGCCAAGCGGACCAGCCGCCCCGGCACCATGTCCGGCCTCGGCGGCTTCGGCGCGCTTTTCGATCTGAAGGCCGCCGGGTACACGGATCCGATCCTTGTTGCTGCCACCGATGGCGTGGGCACCAAACTGCGTATCGCGATCGACACGGGCCATGTCTCCACCATCGGGGTGGATCTTGTGGCCATGTGCGTCAACGATCTGGTCTGCCAGGGCGCAGAGCCGCTGTTCTTCCTAGACTACTTCGCCACCGGCCATCTTGAGGTCGATCAGGCCGCGTCCATCGTCGAAGGCATCGCCGCCGGGTGCGAGGCCTCTGGCTGCGCGTTGATCGGGGGTGAGACGGCGGAAATGCCCGGCATGTACCATGACGGCGACTTCGATCTTGCCGGCTTCGCCGTGGGCGCGATGGAGCGCGGTGCCGACCTGCCGAAGAATGTGGCTGCGGGCGATGTGCTGTTGGGCCTTGCCTCTGACGGTGTACACTCCAACGGCTATTCGCTGGTGCGCAAACTGGTCGATGTCTCCGGACTTGGCTGGGATGCAGACTGCCCCTGGGCAGAGGGCACCCTGGGCCAGGCGCTTCTGACCCCGACGCGTCTTTACGTCACTCAATGCCTTGCAGCCGTGCGGGCAGGGAGCGTGCATGGCCTTGCCCATATCACCGGCGGCGGCCTGACGGAAAACCTGCCCCGCGTTCTTGGCGGTCTGGGCGCCAAGGTCGACCTGGGCGCCTGGGAACTGCCGGGCGTCTTCAAGTGGCTGCAACAGGTTGGCGGTACCTCGATCGAAGATATGCTGCTGACCTTCAACTGCGGCATCGGAATGGTTCTGGCCGTGGCCCCGGAAGAGGCAGAGGCCATCGCACAGCTACTGACAGAGGAAGGCGAAACCGTCTACCGCATCGGGGAAGTGACCGAGCAGGCGGGCATGGTCTACGAAGGCAAGCTCACTTGAAACGGGTTGCCATTCTGATCTCCGGCGGCGGGTCCAACATGGTCCGCCTGCTGGAAAGCATGACCGGTGACCATCCGGCGCGGCCCGTCCTGGTGCTGTCGAACGATCCGGAAGCGGGCGGCCTGAAGAAAGCCGGCGACATGGGCGTGCCCGTGGCCGCCGTGGATCACAAGCCCTTCGGCAAGGATCGCGCCACCTTCGAGGCGAAGCTGCTGGAGCATCTGGATGCCGCCAAGCCCGACATCCTGTGCCTGGCCGGGTTCATGCGGATCCTCACACCGGATTTCATTCGCCACTTCGAAGGGCGGATGCTGAACATCCACCCCTCCCTGTTGCCGAAGTACAAGGGCCTGCACACCCATGCACGGGCGCTTGAAGCTGGCGACAGCGAAGCGGGCTGCACCGTGCACGAGGTGACGGCAGAGCTCGATTCCGGCCGAATCCTGGGGCAGGCGCGGGTGCCTGTGGTCGCGGGCGACACGCCCGGTACCCTGGCCGCGCGGGTCCTGCATGAGGAACACAGGCTCTACCCCGAAGTCCTCAGGAGCTTCGCGGAAGCGCTTTAACGCAGCGCTTCCGGGCGTCCGGAATTCCCGCGCCACGCCATGTCAGCGGAGACCTCTGAGGGGGGGAAGACAGCCGACCCCGCCAGAAGCAGAACGACGAAGGCCCCGACCGTCAAGGTCTTTACGGGAAGCCGCAAATGCGGCGCGGAGTGCAGTGCAATGGGCTGTGCCATGACAGGTCCTTTCGAGGAAAGTTGACCCGGTCATAGCACCGCCCAAAACGTCAAGAAAATGAATGATTTAGAGGGCCCGCGTCACGAATACTGATGATCAGCCCGCGCGGGTATCATAACTGCTGCGCGCAGCCTCCACCTGATCCAGGTTCTCTTTCGTCCACTGGTAGAGCGCGCGGAAGGGCGGCAGCACGGAATGTCCCAGAGGGCTCAGGTCGTATTGAACGGCTACCGGGGCGGTATCCACGACCTCCCGCGTGATGATGCCGTTACGCTCCAGTTTGCGCAGGGTCTGGCTGAGGCTCTTCTGCGAAATCCCCTCAAGCCGCCGCTTGAGCGCGTTGAACCGCGTCGGCCCATTGGCCAGGACGGTCAGCACCATCATGGACCATTTGTCCGAAAGCTCACCAAACAACACCCGGTGCGGACAATCGACCGAGAACTGCTCAGCCGCGCAGGACGAGTAATCGTGGCTCTGGTCCTCCATGCGGTTCCCTCCTGGTGACTTGGTGGCGGTTTGGTGACGTAGTGAAACTCAGGTGCGCAATTGACACCAGGTTTCCTGAATATACCTAGGGCGAGACCAAAGGAAAAGGAACTTCCCATGTCTCATCCCAACGATGTTCTCTTCCGTCCCTTCAAGCTGAAGGGTCTGGAGCTGAAGAACCGCATCGTCATGGCCCCGATGACCCGTGGCATGGCGCCCGAAGGCCAGCCCGGTGAACCCAACGCCGCCTATTACCGCCGTCGCGCGGAAAACGAAGTCGGTCTCATCCTGTCCGAAGGCACGGTGATCGACCGCCCCGCCTCTCGCAACCTGCCGGGCATCCCCTTCTTCCACGGTGACGCGCTGGATGGCTGGAAACAGGTCATCGACGGCGTGCACGAGGCCGGCGGCAAGATGGGCCCGCAGATCTGGCACACCGGCTCTACCCGGGCCAGCAAGTGGGAACCTGAGGCGCCGGTGGAAAGCCCCTCTGGCCTGATTGGCCCCGATGATCCCCGCGGCGTCGCAATGACCGAAGCGGATATCGAGGCAACCATCGCCGCCTTCGCCAGCGCCGCGGCGGATGCCAAGCGCCTTGGCTTCGACGTGGCAGAGCTGCACGGGGCCCATGGCTACCTGATCGATCAGTTCTTCTGGGACGGCACCAACCTGCGGGACGACGCCTGGGGCGGCAAGACGATCCAGGAGCGCTCCCGCTTCGCAGTCGAGGTGGTCAAGGCCGTGCGCGCCGCCGTTGGGCCGGACTTCCCGGTCATCCTGCGCCTCAGCCAGTGGAAACAGCAGGATTACAAGGTCAAGCTGACCTCGACCCCGCAAGAGATGGAAGACTGGCTTGGCCCGCTTTCTGATGCCGGCGTCGATATCTTCCACTGCTCGCAGCGTCGCTTCTGGGAACCCGAGTTCGCGGAGATCGACGGGGAAGAGGGGCTGAACTTTGCAGGCTGGGCCAAGAAGATCACGGGCAAGCCGACGATTTCTGTCGGCTCGGTTGGGCTGTCCGGCGAATTCTTCTCTGCCTTCAAGGGCGAAGGATCCCAGGCGACCTCGCTCGACAAGCTGACCGCGCGGATGGAGAAGGACGAATTCGACCTGATCGCCGTGGGGCGCGCGCTGATCTCCGATCCGGCCTGGGCCGCCAAGGTGCATCGCGCCGCCTCGGACGAGCTGACCGGCTTCAACGCAGAGGACCTGGCCGAACTGGTCTGATCCTCGGGCTGAATTCAGGTCTGAAATTCAGGCAGGGCGCCCCCGGGGTGCCCTGCCTTTTTACTGCCTGACGCCCAGCCGATCGCCTTGCGTCACCCATGGTCTTTCATTTGGCCCAAGAGCGATATATGACAGGCGGTTGAAGCGGGATGAGCCCGTGACAACGAAAGAGCGACATGCAGACGATTACCAGTACCGATGGCCTGGCGGCCTTTTGCGAAAAGGCCAGCAATCACCCTTATGTCACCGTCGATACGGAATTCCTGCGGGAACGGACATATTATTCCCAACTTTGCCTGATCCAGCTTGCCGTGCCCGGCGATGCAGAGGATGACGCGGTTCTGGTCGATCCGCTGGTCGAGGGTCTGTCGCTGGAACCGCTTTACGCGCTGTTCCGCAACCCCGACGTGGTCAAGGTCTTCCATGCCGCACGGCAGGATCTTGAGATCTTCTTCGTCGATGCCGGCGTCATTCCGCAGCCGCTCTTTGATACGCAGATCGCTGCCATGGTCTGTGGCTTCGGCGAGCAGGTCGGCTATGAGACACTTGTGCGCAAGATCGCCAAGCAGGCGCTCGACAAGTCGTCGCGCTTTACGGATTGGTCGCGCCGCCCGCTGACCGATGCCCAGAAGCAATATGCCCTGGCCGATGTGACCCACCTGCGCCAGATCTATGAATACCTGGCCGCCCAGCTGAAGAAGCAGGGCCGAGAAAAATGGGTGACCGAGGAACTGGGCATCCTGCTCAACCCCGAAACCTACGTCGTGCGCCCCGAGGACGCCTGGCGCCGGGTGCGCACGCGCACGAACTCAGGCCGCTTTCTGGCGGTTCTGCGGGAACTCGCGCGGTTCCGTGAAAACTACGCCCAGACGCGCAACGTGCCGCGCAACCGGGTCTACAAGGACGACGCGCTGGTCGAGCTGGCCTCGACCAAGCCCAAGTCACACCAGGATCTTTCCCGCTCGCGCCTGTTGCTGCGCGAAGCCCGCAAGGGCGATATCGCGGATGGGATCCTGGCGGCTGTTCAGGCCGGGATCGATTGCCCGGATGCCGATCTGCCGCGCCCGGATAAGGAGGCCGAGAAGCTTCAGGTAAACCCCGCTCTGGCCGATCTGTTGCGGGTCCTCCTGAAAGCCAAGAGCGACACCGCAGGGGTTGCGGCCAAGCTGATCGCGGCCACCTCTGAACTGGACGCTCTTGCGGCGGGTCAGCGGGATGTCCCCTCGTTGCATGGCTGGCGTCATGACGTCTTCGGCGGCGATGCGCTGCGCCTGTGCGACGGTGAAATCGGTCTGGCCACCAAGGGCCAGAAGGTCATCACGGTCGAGCTTTAACAAAGCGACCACGGATGAACTTAGAAGGGCCCCGATAGGGGCCCTTTTTCGTGCGTCGCGAATGATTTACGGGCCACGCAAGCAGCCTGCAGCCAGCCGCGTTACGGGCGCAACGCCAAGACGTTGTCGCCGCCGGCCACCTCGATCCGGTCCATGGCGGAAAGCTCCATATCGTTGAACCGGGTAGCCGTGGTCACCGCGCGCGTGGCGGCACCGCCAACGACCGGGCCATCGCGACCGACCGCGATATTGGAAACCAGCGTGTAGCGCATCACGCCATCGACAGGCTCCACCGTGCTGGGGCGCAGCGCCAGATTGTAGGAGCCCTGCACGGCCGCCGTCGCATTGACCACCAGGACGGCCCCACCGGGAAAGCGCTCAAGACTGAGGGAATCGATATGCTGGACGGGCGGGCGGCGATCCGTCGTGGCCACCACAGCGTCGCCCGGCAGCAGCGGGTTCATGGGGTTGTTCGTTACCCCGCCACCGCCGCAGGCGGCCAGAACGGCCACGCCGGCAAGGGAAAGGGGCAGTCGGACAGCGCCCGCGCGGGGAAGAAATTTACGCATCGATCGGGAGCCTCCGAGACCTGCTCAATGTACCTCTCCCATCGTCTATCCCAGACGCGCCCCCTTGAAAAGGCGGTGCTTTGCGCCGGCGATCCGCGGGCAGGGGCTGGACGCCGCCCTCCCTGCGGCTTAGGTCACTCAGGCGCGCTTTTGGACAAGAGGAATGCAATGGCACAGGACGCTTTCGAGGACATCGTCGCGGATTTCGAATTCCTTGAGGATTGGGAGGACCGCTATCGGCACGTCATCGACCTGGGCAAGGCGATGGAACCGCTGCCCGATGCGCTGAAGGTGCCCGCCACCAAGGTTGACGGCTGCGCAAGCCAGGTCTGGCTGCATCCGCGCCCCGAAAACGGCACCTTCTACTTCGACGGGGAAAGCGATGCGATGATCGTGCAGGGCCTGATCGCCGTTCTGCGAGCGCTTTATAACGGCGTCCCGATGGAGGCGCTTGCAAAAGTCGATGCCCAGGCAGAGCTGAAACGGATCAGCCTTGAGGATCACCTGTCCGCGCAACGGTCCAACGGGCTGCGGGCGATGATCAAGCGGATCAAGGAACAGGCACCCGCCTGATCCACACTCGCCGGGCCCGGCGCGCTGCCCGACTCAGCGGGGCACGTACCTGCGCAGGCCATGGAAAAAGATGTCGATTTCCAGCGCCATGCCGACCTCGAAATCGTTCAGCTCAGGCCCGGACCAGTGGAACTGCTCCAGCCGCGCCAGGTAGTCGCGGCGGGTCTGTTCATCCGCCGGCTCCAGCGGCAGGGTCTCTGCGGCGCGCAGCAGGTCGATGCGCTTGTGGACCTCTCTCATGCCGGAGAAGGCTTCCATCATCGGGCGGGTCAGCTTGGGGTCGTCCTGCCAGGAGCGGCCTGCAAAGACCTCTTGCACGACGCGGTTGCCGGAGCCGAGGCAATCATACTTCACGCAACCCGGAAATCCTTTTTCTTCAAGACTTTCGTGGATGGAGCAAAGGTGATGCTTCAGGTTGGGGCAGGGCTGTCCGGGGTTCTTGTCAAAGGCAAAGTCGCGCCCCTTGTCAAAGGCCAGTGCCAGGCAGCAGAGCGCCGCGCATTGACTGCAGTCGGTCTTGAGTCGGTCCATCAGATATTCTCGGCCAGTACGGTGGCTAGTTCACCGTAGCCCGTGTAGCGCCTTTCAAAGGCAAGGCCCAGCCGGTCAGCGGCGGCCCGCGCACGGGTTGTCAGCTCTGCGTCTTCGGTCTGGGCCAGGTAGACGAGGGTCTCGTAATTGCCGAAGTACATGTCCCGCAGCTCTGGATGACGATCAAGGCCAAGGGGCTTCCAGATCACGCTTTCGAACTGCCGGGCCAGGAAATCGGTCAGGTAGAAGGCGGTCAGCTCTTCGCGGGCGGCAAAGGTGGCCAGGCCATCGAAGAAGGCATAGCAATGCGCGCCCGGGATCATCTGCACGCCCAGCCTCTGGCAGGTTGCCTCTAGCAGCCCGCCGGTGCCGCAATCGGCATAGGCGACAAAGGTCTGTTCGTAGTCCGCGCCCCGGCGGCTGACGGCCTCTTCCACGGCGGCGGGGATCCGGTCGGGGCGGTTGTGCAGCAAGGCCGGCAGGCAGTGCAGGTCGACGTGATCCCAGCCGTTCAACTCGATCAACGCCAGGATTTCCCGCGCGAGCGCGCCGCAGGCCAGCACCAGCACCCGGCCCGAGCGCGTTTCCGGCACGAAGCCGTCACGGGTCAACGTGGCATCATCTGGCAGCGTCAGGTCCATGATAGCCCCTTTGCGTCAATGGTTTGTCGGGCGCAGCCCGGCAAAAAGAAAGCGCCGCCCAGGATATGCCGGGGCGGCGTCTGGCCGGTCAGGCGATCTTAGCCGGGTCAGGCTTCCGCTGGCGGACGGTTGTGCTTGCGCGCCATGTAGGTCTTGGCGGTTTCCACCGCAACGGCGGCGTCCCGGCAATAGGCATCAGCCCCAATGGCCTTGCCGAATTCCTCGTTCAAGGGGGCGCCGCCCACCAGCACGATGTAATCCTCTCGGATGCCCTGTTCCTTCATCGTGTCGATCACGACCTTCATGTAGGGCATCGTGGTGGTCAGCAGGGCGGACATGCCGATGATATCGGCGCCTTCCTTGGCCGCGGCCTCAAGATAGCTTTCCACGGCATTGTTGATGCCAAGGTCCACGATCTCGAATCCAGCGCCTTCCATCATCATGGCAACCAGGTTCTTGCCGATGTCGTGAATGTCGCCCTTAACCGTGCCGATCACCATCTTGCCGATCGTCGGCGCGCCGGTTTCCACCAGCAGCGGCTTGAGGATGAACATCCCGCCCTTCATGGCGTTGGCGGCCAAAAGCACCTCTGGAACGAAGAGGATCCCGTCGCGGAAGTCCGCACCCACGATCGTCATGCCCCCGACCAGTGGCTTGGTCAGGATGTCGTAGGGGCCCCAACCACGGTCCAGCAGGATTCGGACGCCCTCTTCGATCTCTTCCTTGAGGCCGTCATAGAGGTCATCCATCATCTGCTGGACAAGTTCTTCGTCATCCAGTTCGGAGAGGATGATATCGTCTTCTTCGTCGGACATATGCGTTCCTGTATCTTTGCGACGCGCCTCTTTGGATCAGCCTCTCCCCGAACGGGAGACCTGACTGGTCGAAATGCGACAGATCGCGTCATTGTGCCGACTTATACTCCTCCGGTTGGAAAGAAATACTGAAAAAAATTCATGGAGATCATGGGGCGAAGGCAGTATGTTCCCCCTATGTTCCGAACCTATGCCCATCAGATTGACAGCGATGCCCGCAAAGGTCGCGGGGCGGCCAGCAATGCGCCCGGTCGCTTTGAGCGCCAGGAGCGCGCGCCGGAACATGACGGTTGGGAGATTGCCGAAGACATGCAGCAGATCCGCACGGAGGTGAGCGATGAGCACCCCAGGAGCCTGATCAACTACACGACGTCCCCGGATCTGCCTTTCGAGCGGACGATCAATCCTTACAGGGGGTGCGAACACGGCTGCATTTATTGTTTCGCGCGCCCGACCCATGGCTACCTGGGCCTGTCGGCAGGTCTGGACTTCGAGACCAAGCTTGTCGCGCGACCCGATGCGGCAGAGGTTCTGGCGCGGGAGTTGGGCCGGAAAAGTTACAAGGTGGCCCCGATTGCGATCGGCACCAATACCGACCCCTACCAACCGATCGAGCGCGACCGCAAGATCATGCGCAGCTGCCTTGAGGTGCTTGAGGTGCATCGCCATCCTGTGATGATCACCACGAAGGGGACGGGTATTCTGCGGGACCTGGATATTCTGAAACGGATGGCGCGGCTGGGGCTGGTGCAGGTGGGGATCTCCATCACCACGCTGGATCCGGAGATCGCGCGCCGGATGGAGCCGCGCGTGCCAAGGCCGGAGAAGCGGCTGGAGGTGGTCCGGGGGCTGGCCAGGGCCGGGGTGCCGGTGCGGGTCATGGTCTCTCCGGTGGTGCCCGGGCTGACGGAGGCAGAGATCGAGGCGATCCTGGCCGCAGCAAATACAGCCGGTGCCTCTTCGGCTAGCTGGATCATGCTGCGCTTGCCGCACGAGGTGTCACCGCTGTTCCAGGACTGGTTGGCAGAGCATTACCCGGCACGGGCCGCACGCGTAATGGCGCGGCTCAGGGAGATGCATGGAGGCAAGGAATACGAGGCCGAATGGTTCCGCCGCATGCGCGGGACGGGGCCATATGCGGCCATGATCGGGCAGAGGTTTCGCCTTGCGGTCAAGCGGTTGGGTCTGGATCAGGCGCAGCCGGAATTGCGCTGTGACCTGTTCCGGGTGCCGGTGAAACCGGGAGAGCAATTGTCGCTGTTCTGATGGCCTAGGTGCGAGCCAGGCGGTGCGGGCGGCGGGGGCTTTGCCCCCACGCTCCCTGACCCCTCGATGGGGTTAGGGAGCGTTCCCCCAGAGTTTTCCGGCAAGAAGAAATCAGGCGGGGCGGCGCGCGGATCTTGTTTAGGTTCGGCGCGCAGGCCTTTGATTTAAAACCAGAAATTAGCCGCGACGGCGGCGTGATTTGCGTGCGGGGACGGCGTTGGCGTCATCGCCGGTGCCATCGCTGGCCGAGGAGAAGCCACCGAGTTTCTCGGTGATCTGCTCGAGCGTCGGGCGCGGCCCGCGGGGGCGGCTTTCCAGCGCTTCGTGCATCTTCTCGAGGTGCTCGGCCATGGTGCCGCAGCAGCCGCCGATGATTGTGGCACCGCAATCGCGGGCCATAATGGCATATTCCGCCATGAGGTCCGGCGTGCCGTCATAGTGGATGTGGCCGTCTTCGTATTTCGGGATGCCGGCGTTGCCCTTGGCGATGATGGGCCGTTCGACACCGGAGGCGGAGAAGCCCAGCACCGTGCGCAGCAGGTCGGAGGCACCGACGCCGCAGTTTGCGCCATAGGCGATGGGGGGATTTTCCAGCTTTTCCACCATCTTGACCATGGCTTCGGAGGTGACGCCCATCATGGTGCGGCCCGCGGTGTCAAAGGACATGGTCCCGCACCAGGGCATATCGGCCAGTTTGAAGGCCTCGGCCGCGGCACGGTATTCCTCGGGCGCGGAGATGGTTTCGAGCCAGAGCACGTCTGCGCCACCGGCCTTCAGGCCCTCGGCCTGCTCATGGAAGATCTCGACCGCCAATTCGTGGGTGAGCGGGCCCATGGGCGCCATGATTTCGCCGGTGGGTCCGACGGAGCCTGCGACAACGACCGGGCGGCCGGCCTTGTCAGCTACGTCGCGGCCCAGCTCGGCGGAGATGCGGGAGAGCTCGCCCGCGCGCTTTTCGGCGCCGTGCAGCTTCAGGCGAGAGGCGTTGCCTCCGAAGGAATTGGTCAGGAAGAGGTCCGAGCCCGCATCCACGGCCAGGCTGTAGAGTTTCTTGATCCGGTCCGGATGTTCCTCATTCCACATTTCCGGCGCATCGCCGGAGCTGAGGCCCATGTTGAAGAGGTTGGTACCGGTTGCGCCATCGGCCATCAGCCAGTCACGTGTCTCCAGCAGGCGGGAGAGGGCATTGGTCATTTCGGACTCCTTGCGATTTCAGACGCCGGGCGGGTCAACTCCGCAGGGCGCAGGCTTTTGCCGTCTCCCCGTCATACGATGCCTGTTGGCGGGTGGAAAGGGGCTGGGCCCTTGGCGCCGGGCGGCGCATGGCCAGGGCCAGGTCCGCTGCTGCAAGGATCAGCGACAGGTGGCTGGGCGCGGTCATGTAGAGCGGTATGCGGCGCGGCGCGAAGCTGTCCTTGAAACGGATAAGGCCAGCGCCGCCGGACTGCCGGGCGATGCGATTGCGCAGGCGCGCCATCAGGGGATGTTCGCGCAGGTCGCGGGCGGGCATGGCGGCGAGGGAGAGGGGCAGGCCTTCTGCGCGGGCGTCTTGCAGCGCGGCCGTGATCAGCAGGTGCATGGTGCCGTCAGGCAGGTCCGCGCCATGGCGCATCAGGTCAAGGCAGAGCTGTTGGCGGTTCTCGTGGAAGGTGACGAAGGCCACCAGCTTTTCGCCCCGCCAGGCCAGGTAGCATCTTTGGTCGGCGACGTAATCCGGGTCATAGCGCCCGGTGGAAAGGCCGCGCGCCTGACCATGTTCTGCGCTCCAGGAGAGGTCCAGCGCCGCCATCTGATCAAAGGGCAGCTGGCGCGCGCGGGTGACCGAGATCCCTGCCTTCTCTGCATTGCGAAGCTTGCGGCGCAATTGACGGAAGCGAGACCCTTCAAGGGTGAAATCCTGAGGCATGACAATGGCTTCATCGGCGACCCTGAGGCATTTCCAGCCCAAATCCCGGGCCCCGACCGCGTTGCGGGCCGAGCATTTGTAGGCCACCGCGATCCGGTTGGAAGACCGCGCGGCTGCGGCCAGTCGTGGCAGCAACGGCTTCAGCGGCCCACAGAGGGGATCGAAGAGCAGCGTGAGGCTTTGCGGCGTGTCGATGACAAGCGCGCTGTTATGGCTAGTGCCCAGCATGCGGGCACCGTTCTGTCGGGCCAGTCCACATTCACTTCGGGGCGCAAGGTCCAGCAAGAGCTCGGGGATGTCGCGGGGGACATGACGGCGCGGCACGTGGTCTTCCCAGTGGCGCGCGCGATGCAGGCCCTGGGCCATGGCGTAGCCAAGCGCGATTGTGGCGGGGGCGGCGTAGTAGACCAGGCGGAAGGCCAGGATGGTGGCCATAAGCTCTGCCTCTGCCACTTGCGGCAGGAGGGCCAGTAAGGTCAGCTCGAACGGGCCGACACCGCCGGGGGTGCTACCGAAAAGGCCAGCGCCGAGGGCCAGCAGGAAGCAGGGCAGCAGCAGGGTGAAGGGCACGGCACCGGGCAGCAGGACATGCAGAGCGACGGCCGCGGCGAAGGTGTCTATGACCGCGAAAAAGGCAATGGCGGCAATAGCATGGAGGGAGGGGATGCGCAGGCGCCAGCGACCGAGGCGCAGTTGCGGGACGAAGAGGCTGAGTGCCGGAAGGCCCAGCCCGAGGAAGAGCGCCATAAGCGCCAGCCCGACGGGCAGCAGCCCCGGCGCCAGAACTAGGCAGGCCAGTCCTGTGACCACGGCCCAGGCCAGCAGGAAGGACAGGGAGACGGCGGCGGTCACCTGCGCGGCCCGCATGGCCCCGAGGCCGGGCACCAGTTTCCAGCGCGCCAGAGTGCCTGTGACCACGCCCAGCCCCAGCACCTGGGCAAAAGCGATGGCGGACGCGCCGGAAACCTGTGCCTCCGTATCGGAAACGCCTGTGCGCAGGTGGCGGTGCATGACGGCATCGTACCGACCAAGCGCCCAGAAGCTGAGCGCGGTGGCGGCGACGGCGGCAGCCCATTGGGGCGCCTGAACCGCGCGGAAGGCATCCCAGAGATGCGCGGGCTCAAGCGAAGAAAGACGCCCGGCCAGAAGCCAGAGGCAGACCGCGCCGATTGTCAGGGGAAGGGCAAGGCGCATCACTCCACGGCGCCCACGCCGGGGCGCGCCACTGGCCATTGTCATTACAGGTCCTCTCCACTCACTCCGCGAGAAGGACTAGGGCCTGCGCCTTGCCAGAAGCTTAAACGCCCGGTCCGAAACCCTGTGAATTTGACCTGTTGGCATCGCAGAGCAACCTTCACGCACAACGTAAGGGGCGGCTGAAAATCAAGCGGTTCCAGAAGCTTGCCTGCCGGGCTTGATCTGATGGGTCAGGCGGCCTCGGGGTCTTCCGCGGCCTGGACCAGGTAATCGGCCATGCGTTCGGCGATCTGGGCTTCCGTGGCATATCCGGTCAGATCCTGCGTCAGGCGTGCCAGCACGCCCTGGCCTGACGTGCCCGCCAGCCCTGCCTGCACGTTGGACTGAGCATAGGTTTCGGCCTCTGCTTCGGGCAGTCGCAGGATCCCTGCGGCCCAAAGCCCGACCAGCCTGTCGCGGCGGGCGCGGATGGCGAAGAGACGATCCTGGTCGAGTGCGAACTTGGCCTCATAGGCGCGTTCGCGTTCGTCGAAGGTCCTCATGGCTTTCTCCCGCGTTATGCCCTTGTATCATGCCACGAAAGGGTCGATTTCCCAAGCGGAAGCGACAGGACGGTGGCGCGGGGGACCGCAGCCGCGCGGCTCTCTTGCGGGCGAGGCAGGCTTGCACTAAGAGGTCGCAACGGCGAGACTCTTCTCCCTGCTATTGAGAGGCCCAGGCCATGGCGCGACGCAAAAAAATCTATGAAGGCAAGGCCAAGATTCTCTATGAAGGCCCGGAGCCCGGCACCATCGTCCAGTATTTCAAGGACGACGCCACGGCCTTCAACGCCGAGAAGAAAGCGACGATCGAGGGGAAGGGTGTCTTGAACAACCGTCTCAGCGAGTTCTTCATGACCGGCCTCAACGGCATCGGCGTTCCCACGCACTTCATCCGTCGCCTGAACATGCGCGAACAGCTGTGCCGCAGCTGCGAGATCATCCCGCTGGAGATCATCGTGCGCAACGTGGCCGCCGGCAGCCTGTCCAAGCGCCTTGGCATCGAGGAAGGCACGCCGCTGCCGCGCCCGATCGTCGAGTATTGCTTCAAGGATGATGCGCTTGGCGATCCCATGGTCAGCGAAGAGCATATCGCCGCCTTCGGCTGGGCCAGCCAGCAGGACATGGACGATATCCTGCATCTTGCGCTGCGCGTGAACGATTTCCTGTCCGGCGTCATGCTGGCCGCCGGCATCCGGCTGGTGGACTTCAAGATCGAGGTCGGCCGCGTGTTTGAAGGTGACTTCCAACGTCTTGTGGTTGCTGATGAAATCAGCCCCGACAGCTGCCGCCTTTGGGATATCGAAAGCGGTCAGCACCTGGACAAGGATGTCTTCCGCCGTGACCTGGGCAGCCTGACGGATGCCTATACAGAGGTCGCCCGCCGCCTGGGCGTGATGCCCAAGACCAGCGGCCCGAGCAAACCCACGCTGATCAACTGAGGAGCCCGCCGATGAAAGCCCGTGTCCATGTCATGCTGAAGAACGGCGTTCTGGATCCCCAGGGCGAGGCCGTGCGCCATGCGCTCGGCAGCCTGGGGTTCGACGGGGTCGAAGGGGTCCGCCAGGGCAAGGTCATCGAGCTTGACCTGGCAGAGGGCACCACGGAAGCGACCGTCACCGAGATGTGCGAAAAGCTGCTCGCCAATACGGTGATCGAAAGCTACTCCGTCGAGATCGGCTGAAAGTCTCTGAAAGATTAACGCGGTCTTCACGAAGACCGTGCGGAGCGCACCGACAGGACTGTCGGTGCGCTTTTTCGCGCCAGGCCATCGATTCACCGGTAAACGGTCTGAAATCCGGCGATTTTCCCATGTCTGTTTCACGTCCGTATCACGTCGGTATTACGTCGGTGCGCGTGTCGGTAATTGGCCGGGTTAAGAGAGCGCGCGTTGCGTCGGGCCGTGATCGGGGCGCGGGATTCCGCGGCGGCGCTTCACAGGGCGCGCAAATGGCCCGCAAAGCCGGGACGGGTGGTCGGAAAGGCTTGCCTTCGCTGCCGCTTGGGACGTAAGAGGCAGCCAAGCCGGAACACCCATCCACATCCAACCCCGCGAGGTGCCTGCCGATGAAAGCCGCTGTCCTTGTTTTCCCCGGATCCAACTGCGATCGGGATCTGAAAGTGGCCTTCGAGGCCGTGGGCGCGGAGGTGACCATGGTCTGGCACAAGGAAAGCACCTTGCCGGACGGCGTGGACATCGTGGGCGTGCCGGGCGGCTTTTCCTACGGCGATTACCTGCGCTGCGGGGCCATCGCGGCCAATTCCCCGATCTGCACCGAGCTCAAGCGCCACGTCGATCGCGGCGGCTATGCCCTGGGCATCTGCAACGGCTTCCAGATCCTGACGGAAACCCGCATCCTGCCGGGCGCGCTGATCCGCAATGCCGGGCTGAAGTACATCTGCAAGCATGTGCCGCTGACGGTCACCACCTCTGACAGCGTGTTCACCCAAGGGTACAACGCGGGCAGCACGGTCTCTATCCCGATTGCGCACCACGATGGCAACTACCAGGCCGATGACGCGCTGCGGGCGGCGCTGGCGGATGCGGACCGGATCGCCTTTACCTATGAAGACAACCCCAATGGCTCTGCCGGGGATATCGCCGGCGTGCTGAGCGAGAACCGCCGCGTGCTTGGCATGATGCCGCACCCGGAGCGGGCCGCGGACGAGGGCCACGGCGGCACCGATGGCGCGGCGCTGTTCACCGGCATCGCCGGGGCGCTTGTCGCCGCCTGAGCGCGCAAAGCTCCCGCTCTGCCACGGGCGGGACTGGTTTCAGAGATCACCCAAGATTGCGCTGTCGCACCATGCGGCAGCGCATTTTGCTTTGCGGGGCACGTTCCAGGCCGCCGCGCCGCAGCAGGCACCAGCCCACAAGTTGTAACGTTTTTGAGTGAACGCTGCGCCACGCTTGCAAGCTTGCGTTGATAGAGGCAGAAGCAACGGGCCTTGGCCCGCCATCGGTGCGCGGGGCGTTCAGGCGTTGCGCGGCGCTCAATTGCCGTGGCTTGAAGGGACTGGGCTTTGAAGGGACTGGGCTTTGAAGGACCTGGAATGACCATTCTGCTCTGCCGGCCCCGGGGTGGGTTCAACGATTGCCTTGTGCAGGTCGAGCTGGCCCGACGCTACGCACAGTCCCACGGACGGCGCCTGGTTCTGGACACCCGGCGATCGGGGCTGCACGCCCAGTTGACAGAGTATTTCCGCCCCGGTCCCGAGCTGCGCCCGGCGCCTGAGGACCTCACACCGGACCTGCTGGCCGCGCTTGACGCCGAAGACAGCCTGCGGCCAAGCGAAGTCGCGCACCGGCTCTCGAGTTATGTCCCCGAATATCGGGACGGCCACCACCGGGATGCCATGACCGGCGCGGTGCTGAGCTTCGACATGGGCAAGGACCATCCCGAAAAGGTGCTGCTGCGTGAGACCAGCGGCGGCGGTTACGAGAGCTTGCTGCTGCTGAGCCACCTCCAGCTGCATCCGCAGATCGCCTCTGAGATTGGCGGGCGCATCCTGGAGCTGGGCCCGGAGCATGACGCGGTGCATGTGCGTCACAGCGATTACCGAAGCGATTACAAGGCCTTCCTGACCCGTCTTGCACCGGCTCTGAAGCGCCGCCCGGTGCTGTTGTGCACAGACAGCCGAGAGGTGCAGGAGGTCGCGCCGGGACTGCTGCCCGGCATCGACCGCCTGCTAATGCTGGCCGAGGTCCCGGAGACCGACGGCAAGCCCCTGCACGTGCTGGCGGAGGGGGATGTTTCGGCGCGCAATATAGAGATGCTGACGGATCTCTTCGCCCTGGCATTCGCCCGCAGGCTCTGGTTCGGCTCCGTTCAAATCGGGGACGATCCCGGGCAGGTCTCCGGTTTCTCGCTGCTGGCCGAAGCGCTCAGGCGGCATCCGAAGGTGCTGAGCGGCCTCTTTGCCGGGGCCGCGCCAGAGGTGCGCGCGGGACTGGAGGCACGGGTGGCCGGGCGTGGGCGGGCGCGGCTTTCGCCGAGCCTGCGGATGGCGGCGCTGCGGATAAGACTGACCCGCAGGCGGTGGGACCCTGTCCTGGACGCCAAGATCTACCAGCTGGGGCGGACGTGCTGGCGCTTCGGAAAGGCCGGGCTGATTGAGACCTCTCCAGTCCCGCCGCTTTTCTGACCGTCGCAGGCGGGGGCGACACCGCGCCTTGGGTCGCGCACCAAGCGCTTTTCCCGCAAGGGTTTGCCATAGGCGGCGCCTTGCCCATCCGAGCGCCGCGCTCTCTTGAGCGGCCCTGCGGCGCGGCGTAGTCTGGCGGGATGGAACCAAACGCGTCCGACCGGGCCCGAAAGACCGCACCAACCCGACCTCCCGCCCGCACGGTAAGCTGGCGGGCGCGGCTGGCGCTTGGCTTCTTCGTGGTGCTGGTCGTGGCCGTGGTGGTGGTGACCAATGCCTTCCTGATGGGGCGCTTCACGGAGACCACGCGCAACCGGGCAGAGCTGCGGCTGGCGCTTTTCGGGGCGAACCTGGTCAGCGAGTTGCGCCGCAACTCCATCGTGCCGCAACTGCTGGCCCGCGATCCGGAGCTGATCAATGCGCTGAACTCGGGCGATTTCTCGACCTCGTCGCAGCGGCTGATCTCTTTCGTGGATGAAATCGGCGCGGCCAGCCTGATGCTGCTGGACCGCGACGGGCGCACGGTGGCGGCGACGGATCGCAACCGGTTGGGCGAACAGCACCGCAACGACGGCTTCTTCGTTGAGGCGCAGCGGTCCAACGAAACCGTCTTTACCGTCATCCCGCGCGAGGCGCCGGGGTTCAACTTTGCCTATTCGCGCCGGCTGGAAAGCCAGGGCCAGCTGATCGGCGTGATCGTCGTGGAAGTGGACCTGCAGAAGTTCGAGCGCAGTTGGGCGGGGATTTCCGATGCGCTGCTGGTGATGGACAGCCAGGGGCAGATCATCCTGTCGACGGAGCCGCGCTGGCGCGGGCTGACCGAGCCCGAGGCGGTGGCGCGCGAGACGCCCAGCTCTGCCATCCGACGCGCGCTTCAGGTCACGGCCGACTGGGCCTCTGACGTGGATGGCTATTACCTGGAGGGCGAGGCGGTGATGCGGGTCAGCAACCGCATTCCCTTCCGCGGCTGGACCGTGGCCAGCTACACCACATACGCCAGCGTTCGCGAAAAGGTGAACGGGGTCCTGGCGCTCGAGATCATGGGCTTTGCCATCCTGCTGGCGCTGGCCTTCTATGCGCTCAGCCGCAAGACCATGCTGCGGATGGATATCTTCCGCCGCGACGCCGCCGACCTGCGCGCGCTGAACGAACGCCTGCAACGCGAGATCGCGGAGCGCGAGCGGATGGAGAAAAGCCTTGAGGTGGCCGAGCAGACCCTGGCGCAAAGCCAGAAGCTGGCGGCCCTGGGCGAGATGTCCGCTGCCGTCAGCCATGAGCTGAACCAGCCGCTGGCCGCGATGAAGACCTACCTGGCGGGTGCCAAGCTGCTGCTGCGGCGCAACCGCACGGAAGAGGCGCTGTCAAGCTTCGGGCGGATCGACGACCTGATCAACCGCATGGGCCAGATCACGCGGCAGCTGAAAAGCTTTGCCTCAAAGGGCGGAGAGACCTTCCAGCCGGTGAACATGGGCGACAGCCTGGCCTCGGCCCTGGCGATGATGGAACCCCAGCTGCGCCAGCGCAAGGTGCGCATCACGCGCGCCGTCCCGGACCGCCCCGTGCGGGTCATGGCCGACCGCGTGCGGCTGGAGCAGGTGATGATCAACCTGCTGCGCAACGCGCTGGACGCGACCTCCAACACCGCGGAGGCCCATATCGACATCCTGCTCAGCGCCGGGGAAACCGCCACGCTGACCGTGCGTGACAATGGCACCGGCATCCAGGACCTGGATGCGCTGTTCGAACCTTTCTACACGACGAAGCAACCCGGAGACGGCACCGGCCTTGGGCTGGCGATCTCTACCGGGATCGTCAATGACCTTGGCGGGCGGCTCACCGCGCGCAACGCCGAGGCGGGTGGGGCTGTTTTTGAAGTACAGCTGCCTATCTTATCAGATGAAGTTGAAGCCGCAGAATAACATTCGCCAATAAGCGAGACCGGAGAACACGATGCAAAAAGCCATGAAGATCGCGATTGTCGATGACGAGCAGGACATGCGTCAGTCGATCAGCCAGTGGCTTGCCCTGTCGGGCTATGACACGGAAACCTTCCCGAGCGCGGAAGAGGCATTGAAGAAACTTGGCCCGGATTATCCGGGTATCGTCATTTCCGACATCAAGATGCCGGGCATGGACGGGATGGCCTTCCTGAAGAAGCTGATGGGCAGCGACAGCTCTTTGCCGGTGATCATGATCACCGGGCATGGCGATGTGCCCATGGCGGTCGAGGCGATGCGCCTTGGGGCCTTCGATTTCCTTGAAAAGCCCTTTAACCCCGACAAGATGACGGCGCTGGCCAAGAAGGCCGCCAATGCGCGCCGCCTGACCATGGACAACCGCCAGCTGCGCAAGGAACTGTCGGACGGCGGCCAGATCATGAAGAAGCTGATCGGCACCTCCCCGGTGATGGAGCGCCTGCGCGAGGATATCCTGGACCTGGGCCAGGCTGACGGTCACGTGCTGATCGACGGCGAAACCGGCACCGGCAAGACCCTTGTCGCCCATGCGCTGCATGCGGTGGGGGCCCGGGCTGGCAAGAAGTTCGTCCTGATCTCCTGCGCGGCGCTGGAAGAGGATGCGCTGGCCAAGCGCCTGTTCGGCCCAATGCAGCCCGAGGACAGCCAGCTTCCCGCCATCGAGGAAGCGCGCGGCGGCACGCTGGTGCTGGAAGATGTCGAGGCGCTGTCCGACAGCCTTCAGGCGCGGCTGCTGAACGCGATCAATGAGCAGGGGATGCCCGGCGAGACGCGCATCGTGGCGATCTCCAACCTGCAGGAGCAGGACCGCACCTGCGAGGACGTGCTGCGCCCGGACCTGTTCTACCGCCTGGCCGCGCTGCGCATCACCGTGCCGCCGCTGCGCCAGCGGGGCGAGGATATCCTGACGCTCTTCACCCGTCTGGGTGAGCAATTCGCCGATGAATACGGCTGCGAGGCGCCGCAGGTCACCGCACAGGAGGCCGCGCAGCTTCTGCAGGCCCCCTGGCCAGGCAACGTGCGCCAGCTGATCAACGTGGCGGAGCGGGCCGTGCTGCAATCGCGCCGTGGCTCCGGCACCATCGCCAGCCTTCTGATGAGCGATCACGAGGAAATGCAGCCCGTGATGACCACGGAGGGCAAGCCTCTGAAGGAATACGTGGAAGCCTTCGAGCGGATGCTGATCGACAACACGATGCGCCGCCACAAGGGCTCCATCGCCAGCGTGATGGAAGAGCTGTGCCTGCCGCGCCGGACCTTGAACGAGAAGATGGCGAAATACGGGCTGCAACGCGCAGATTACCTGTAAGCCATTCTGCCAGATGATCACCGGCCCGCGGAACTCTCCGTGGGCCGGTTTGCTTTTTGCAATTCGCGCCACGCAAATCACCGCGCCGGCTGGCGGCAGGGCCGCTTCAACGTGCACGATGGGGCCGGATTGGGCGCGCTGCGGGGGCTATTTGGTGGCGGACAGGCCGAATTGCCTGAAAGTTCCACATTCTTTTCAGTGGGCGCCAGCGCCCAAAAACTGAGAAAACTCAGGCAAATCGCAGACAAAGCTCTGTCAAATCGCCGTATGGGCGCGAAAAACAGGGCCGCATCGCGGAAAGATGAATTTTCGCCATTGTCAGCGCTGCCGTATGCACCTTATGTTCATAAGACGGTCCCTATGAAGGATCGAGAGAGTTTTACCGGATCCGGGTTGGCCCATAGAGGCCCTTGGCTTCGGACCTATTGAACCCGTTTACGGGTTTCGCACTTGCCGGACATTCCCGTGGCACACAGCTTCGAAATGGACCGGTTTGAAATGGGCGGGCGACCGTACCGGACAGGACCCGAAAAGGGTCCACCGGGCGGGTACAGCACCGTCGGAGAAGAAACGCGATGAGGCGTGCGAGGATCGAGACAGCCACGGGAGGCGCCGGAAGCGGCGCCCGCGACGCTGCCATATCCGCCGCACTCATCGCCCCTGACAGTCGCGTCATGAAATCCCTCGCTCCACCGGGCGGGCCCCCTGGGTCACTCCGGGGACGGGGGCGTTCATGCCGCGCAATTGGTTATCATGGCAAAGAAAATGCTTATCGATGCGACCCATGCGGAAGAAACCCGCGTGGTCGTCGTGGACGGAAACAAGGTCGAGGAGTTCGACTTTGAATCAGAAAACCGGCGCCAGCTTGCCGGCAATATCTACCTTGCAAAGGTCACGCGGGTAGAACCTTCGCTTCAGGCGGCTTTCGTCGATTACGGCGGCAATCGCCACGGCTTCCTGGCCTTTTCGGAAATCCATCCCGATTACTACCAGATCCCCGTCGCGGACCGTGAGGCCCTGATGGAGGAAGAGCGCGCCTATGCCGAGGCCATGAAGGCCAAGGACGAGGAAGACGAGAAACCCAAGCCCAAGCGGCGGTCCCGTTCGCGGGCCAAGCCCAAGGCGCAGGAGACCTCTTCCGAGGATGCGGTCGTCACTCAGGAGGTTCCTGAAGGAGGCGAGGCGCAGGCCAAGGACGCCAAGCAGATCGACGGCATGGAGACCATCGACCTGGACGAGGGCGATGACGTCGAAGAGGGCAGCTCTCCGATGGAGACGGTGCGCGATACGCCCGTGGAAGAGCCCGGTGCCTCTGGCGATGACGCCATGGACAGCTCGGACGACGATGAGTCCGACGAGGACGAGGACGACACCCCCAAGCGGCGCGACGCCAAGTCCAAGGACAGCGAGATCGAATCTGTTGCGGATGACGATGACCACGAAGACATCCGCCCGCCGCGCAAGCCCCGGCCCAAGCGCTACCGGATCCAGGAAGTCATCAAGGTGCGCCAGATCCTTCTGGTGCAGGTCGTCAAGGAAGAGCGCGGCAACAAGGGCGCGGCCTTGACCACCTACCTCAGCCTGGCCGGTCGTTACTGCGTGCTGATGCCCAACACCGCACGCGGTGGCGGCATCTCCCGCAAGATCACCAATGCCGCGGACCGCAAGAAGCTGAAAGAGATCGCCAACGAGATCGACGTGCCCTCGGGCGCCGGTCTGATCGTGCGGACGGCCGGCGCACAGCGCACAAAGTCCGAGATCAAGCGCGACTACGAATACCTGCAGCGCCTCTGGGAACAGATCCGCGAGCTGACGCTGAAAAGCATTGCGCCCGCGAAGATCTATGAAGAGGGCGACCTGATCAAACGCTCGATCCGCGACCTTTACAGCCGCGAGATCGACGAAGTTCTGGTGGAAGGCGAACGCGGTTACCGCAACGCCAAGGACTTCATGAAGATGATCATGCCGTCCCACGCCAAGAACGTGAAGCATTACACCGAGCAGCTGCCGCTCTTCGCGCGCTTCCAGGTGGAAAGCTACCTGTCGGGCATGTTCAACCCGACCGTGCAGCTGAAATCGGGTGGCTACATCGTCATCGGGATCACCGAGGCGCTGGTTGCGATCGACGTGAACTCCGGCCGGGCGACCAAGGAAGGCTCCATCGAGGAGACCGCGACCAAGACCAACCTGGAGGCCGCCGAAGAGGTGGCGCGCCAGCTGCGTCTGCGTGACCTTGCCGGTCTGATCGTCATCGACTTCATCGACATGGACGAGCGCAAGAACAACCTGGCCGTTGAAAAACGGATGAAGGACAAGCTGAAGACCGACCGCGCGCGCATCCAGGTTGGCCGTATCTCCGGCTTCGGCCTGATGGAGATGTCGCGCCAGCGTCTGCGTCCGGGCATGTTGGAAGCCACGACCCAGCCCTGTCAGCATTGCCATGGCACGGGCCTGATCCGGTCCGACGACAACGTCGCGCTGAACATCCTGCGCCAGATCGAGGAAGAGGGCACCCGCCGTCGGACCCGTGAAGTGCTGATCAAGGCGCCGGTGGCCATCGCCAACTACCTGATGAACCAGAAGCGCGAACATGTCGCCCAGATCGAGGCCCGCTACGGCATGGCCGTGCGGATCGAGGGTGAGCCGCATATCGTGTCGCCGGACTTCGAGATGGAGAAGTTCAAGACCGCGACGCGCCGCGTTTCCGAAGCCGCTCCGGTGGTTTCGGTCGATGCATCGCTGATGGAAGACATCGACGACGAGGTCCAGGACGCCACCCCCGAGGTCGAGGAGAGCCGGGAAGAGGCGAAATCCGAAACCCGGTCCGAGCCCCAGGGCCAGTCCGAGCGCAACGACGACCAGCCCAAGCCGAAGCGGCGTCGCCGCCGGCGGCGGCGGAAGAAGGGCGGATCGGGCGATGACAACATGTCCGACAACGGTTCTGGCGACGATTCGATGAACGGGTCCGATCACTCCTCGGACAGCGATGCGGCGGAGGAGAAATCTTCCAAGGCTGACGCGCCGAAGGAGGCCCAGAAGGTCGCAGCAGAAGCGGCTGCGCCGGAAGCGGCCAAGGCAGAGGCCCCGGCAGACGCCAAAGCCGACGCGCCCAAGGCAGAGCCCGCAGCTGAAGAGGCCAAGGCCGAGCAGCCCGCGAAAGAAATGCCTGCTCCGGTAGAGGCCGCGGCACAAACGCCGGCCGAGGAAACCCAGGTCGCGGAAACACCGGTCGCGGAGGCCAAGGAAGAGGCCCCCGCAGTCGCCGAGGTCGCAACGCCTGCCGAAGAGCCGAAAGCGGAAGCCCCCGCAGCCGAGCAAACGCCGGTTGCAGCGCAAGCCGAGGCAGAGCCCGAAGCCGCCCAGGCGGAAGCGGTGGCCGAAGAAAAGCCGGAGCCGAAGCCTGAACCCAAGCCGGAGCCGCAGCCTGCCATGGCAGACACCGCGCCGGCGCAGGAGAGCGAGCCGGACGACAAGCCCAAGCGGCGCGGCTGGTGGTCGCGCGGCTAAGGCCGCAGCCACGGCAAAGCCCGGAGCCTGAGAAACAAAAGAACGCGCCTTCGGGACCTTCCCGGGGGCGCGTTTTTCTTTGGGGCGCGCGGTGGCTCGAACGGCGCGCGCGAAAAGGCTCAGGCGGGTTTGCGGATCAAGAAGACATGGGTGGCGCCGTCCTGTTGCGAGGACAGCAGCTCATGACCGCTTTCGTGGCAGAAATGGGGCAGGTCGATCTGCGCCATCGGATCATCGGCCAGCAGGCGCAGGCAAGTGCCCGGCGCAAGGTCGCGCAGGCGCTTCTGGGCGCGCAGCACCGGCAGGGGGCAGCGCAATCCGCGCGCGTCAATCTCTTCCGTGATCTTCATGAGGCAAGGCATAGGGCAGGCGGGCCGGGCCTGTCCAGCCCAAGTGCGCGGCAAGTGAAAAGGGGCCCCGTGGGGCCCCTTCTTGTCTGTCGGATTGTCCGGGGTTGCCGGGATCAGAACAGATCGGCTTCCATCACCTTGGTCCAGGCCGCCGCGAAATCGAGAACGAATTTCGCGGTATTGTCGTCCTGAGCGTAGACCTCGGAATAGGCGCGCAACACGGAGTTGGAGCCGAAGACCAGGTCGACGCGGCTGGCCGTGTACTTCACCGTGCCGCTGGTGCGGTCCTTGATGTCGTAGCTGTTGCGGCCCGTGGGCACCCAGCTGTTGGCCATGTCCGTCAGGGTGACGAAGAAGTCCTGCGTCAGGGCGCCCGGGGTGTCGGTGAAGACGCCCTTGGCGCTGCCGTCGTAGTTCGCGCCCATGGCCCGCATGCCACCGACCAGCACGGTCATTTCCGCCGCCGTCAGACCCAGAAGCTGCGCGCGATCCAGCAGCATTTCCTCCGGGCTGACCACGTAGTCCTTCTTCTGGTAGTTGCGGAAGCCATCGGCCACCGGTTCCAGGACGTCGAAGCTGTCCGCATCGGTCATCTCATCCGTGGCGTCGCCCCGGCCCGGGGTGAAGGGGAGGATGATCTCGAACCCGGCTTCGCGGGCCGCCATCTCCACGCCGACGTTGCCGGCCAGCACGATGGTGTCGGCCACGGAGGCCCCTGCATTGGCCGCCAGCGGCTCCAGCACGGAAAGCACCTTGGCCAGACGGGCGGGCTCATTGGCCTCCCAGTCCTTTTGCGGCGCCAGGCGAATACGGGCACCATTGGCCCCGCCGCGCATGTCAGAGCCACGGAAGGTGCGCGCGCTGTCCCAGGCGGTAGAGACCAGCTCTGCCACGGACAGGCCGGAGTCGGCGATGCGCGCCTTGAGGTTGCCGATATCGTAGTTCTCCGGGCCCTCGGGCACCGGATCCTGCCAGATCAGGTCCTCTTGCGGGACATCAGGGCCGATGTAGCGCGCCTTGGGGCCCATGTCGCGGTGGGTCAGCTTGAACCAGGCCCGCGCGAAGGTGTCCGAGAAATACTCCGGATCGGCCATGAACTTCTGGCAGATAGCGTTGTAGGCCGGATCGACCTTCATCGCCATGTCGGCATCGGTCATCATCGGCATGCACTTGATCGACGGGTCTTCCACGTCGACGGGCATGTCCTCTTCCTTGATGTCGACGGGCTTCCACTGGTTGGCCCCGGCGGGCGAGGTCGTCAGCTCCCATTCATGGCCGAAGAGCATGTCGAACCAGCCCATGTCCCACTTGGTGGGGTGCTTGGTCCAGGCACCTTCGATGCCGGAGACCACGGTGTCACGGCCCACGCCGCGCCCCTTGGTGTTCATCCAGCCGATGCCCTGGAATTCCAGGTCCGCGCCTTCGGGATCGGCGGACAGATCATCCGCATTGCCGTTGCCGTGGCTCTTGCCGATGGTATGGCCACCGGCGGTCAGGGCGGCGGTTTCCTCGTCATTCATGGCCATGCGGGCGAAGGTTTCGCGGATCATGGCCGCGGTCTTCATCGGGTCCGGCTTGCCGTTCACCCCTTCGGGGTTCACGTAGATCAGGCCCATCTGCACGGCAGAGAGCGGATTTTCGAGGGACTCGGGGCTGTCCACGTCGTCGTAGCGTTCGTCAGAGGGCGCCAGCCATTCCTTTTCCGCGCCCCAGTAGACGTCCTTTTCGGGATGCCAGATGTCTTCGCGACCGAAGGCGAAGCCAAAGGTCTTCAGGCCCGCGACCTCATAGGCGATGGTGCCAGAGAGGATCATCAGGTCCGCCCAGGAAATCGCGTTGCCGTATTTCTTCTTGATCGGCCAGAGCAGGCGGCGGCCCTTGTCGGTGTTGACGTTGTCGGGCCAGGAGTTCAGCGGCGCGAAGCGCTGGTTGCCGGTGCCGGCGCCACCGCGGCCATCGGCCAGCCGGTAGGACCCCGCCGCATGCCAAGCGACGCGGGCAAACATGCCCACGTAGGAACCCCAGTCGGCCGGCCACCAGTCCTGGCTGGTGGTCATCAGCTCACGCAGGTCGGCCTTCAGCGCCTCCACATCCAGGGTCTTGAGCGCCTCGCGGTAATCGAAGTCGGGGCCCATCGGATTGGTCTTGGTGTCCTGCTGGTGCAGGATGTCGAGGTTGAGCCCGTTGGGCCACCAGCTGGTCACGGAGGATCCCGTGCTGGTCATGCCACCGTGCATCACTGGGCATTTGCCCCCATTGTCCATGTCGTTTCCGTCCATCTTGTCCTCCCGGTGGTTGATGCGTTGATCTGTCCTGGACGGGCGACAAAGCCGCCGGGGCCTATCCTGTGCCCCCGGTCTGCCGCGTCCTTGTAATGGTTCTAACAAAGGCTTCGCATAGAAAGAAATTCAAAATTCAGAAGAATTCCATAAGGCAAGGTTATCGAAATCCCCCTTGATGCGATTGTGCCCCGAACCCGTAGCGACTCAGAGTTGTTTCGATCCTGCCACGGGACCGGGCCTTCTGTCTTGGCGGGACGGGTTTCGCGGCGTTTTCCTGCCGCCGGCGCGGACCGCAGGCGTGGCAGGCAAGGGTCACACGCGGCTGTGAAAGCCCTGTGACAGCCTTACCCGGTGACGGCGCGGGCGGCGGCGTATATGGCTTGGCCATGTTTGGAATCGAGATCATGGATGCGGCGCTTCTGCCCGCGATGTTGGTGGCGGCCCTGGCCGGTGTCATTTCATTCCTCAGCCCCTGCGTGCTGCCCATCGTGCCGCCTTACCTGGCCTATATGTCCGGGGTCAGCATGGCGGACTTGGGGCGCAGCGGGTCACGCGGCAAGGCGCTGCTGCCGGCGGTCTTCTTCGTGCTGGGGCTGTCGACGGTCTTCCTGCTGCTGGGGTTCGCGGCCTCTGCGCTTGGCGCCGTCTTCCTGAGCTACCAGGGCTGGTTCAACACCATCGCCGGGATCGTCGTGATGGTCTTCGGGCTGCATTTCCTGGGCATCCTGCGCATCAGCTTCCTGAACAGAGAGGCCCGGCTGGACGCGGGCGACCAGGGCGGCACCGCCTTTGGCGCCTATATCCTGGGGCTGGCCTTCGCCTTTGGCTGGACGCCCTGCATCGGCCCGCAACTGGGCGCGATCCTGTCGCTGGCAGCTTCTGAAGCCTCGGTCAGCCGGGGCATGCTGCTGCTGGCGGTCTACGCGGCAGGACTGGGCATTCCCTTCCTGCTGGTCGCGGCCTTCCTGCCGCGCCTCACCGGCACCATGTCCTGGATCAAGCGCCACATGGAAGCGATCGAGCGGCTCATGGGCCTCTTGCTCTGGACCATCGGCCTGCTGATGCTGACCGGCGGGTTCTCTCGCTTCTCCTACTGGTTGCTGGAAAGCTTCCCCGGCCTCGCCGTGCTTGGATAGTGCTTAACCTTCGGGTGGTTAGCCTTTACCCTGCTATGACCGAAAAACGGAGGTGCAGGTGAGCGCGGAGAGTCAGGCCCAGAGGACAGTGGCACGCCGTAAGGTGTTCTACATTCCCGGCTTTGATCCGATCCATCCGCGCCGCTACCGCGAGCTTTTCCGCAAGGAGGCCGCCGCGCAGGCGGCGATCAGCGGGTACGAGGTCACCCTGGCCGGAAAACCCGCTGCAAAAGGGCAGGACGACCCGTATGGCTGGCGCCTCACGGGCCGGATGGAGGGGGCAGAGGTCGCAGCCGATGTCTCTGTCCTGGTCTGGACCGACATCGTGCGCGACAGCATGGGCTCCTCCATCGCGGCGACCTACCTGGCGCTGTGCCGCACGGCCTGGGTCTATATCGCCAGTGGTGCGCTGTTCCGGCTGATGCGCCTGCGCAAGGGGCCGGTGATCGCCGCCCTTTACCCGGTGGGCTTCCTGCTGGGGCAGTTGGCACTGGCGCTTGGCCTCGGCTGGGCCGCGGGGGCAGGGGCGGCGGCGGTGATCGGCTGGCCCGGTTGGCTGGCGGCGCTGGCGGTCATCCCGGCAGTGCTGACCTGGTTCCGCAAGCGTGACAACCGCTGGTTCGCCTATTACCTGATGCATGATTACAGCTTCTCGGCGCAGGCGCGCGGGGGCAACCCGCCGGCGCTGGAGCAGCGCATGACCGAGTTCCGCGCCCTCATCGCAGAGGCGCTGACACAGGACTGGGATGAGGTGCTGGTGGTCGGCCACAGCTCCGGCGCGCATCTTGCGATCTCTGTCCTGTCCGATCTTCTTCGCGCCGATCAGCTGCCCGAAACCGGGCCGGAGCTGTCCTTCCTGTCGCTGGGGCAGGTGGTGCCGATGGTCTCTTTCCTGCCCAAGGCCGGACGGCTGCGGGCGGACCTGGCCTATCTGTCCGCGCAGAGGCGGATCTTCTGGCTGGACGTCAGCGCGCCGGGCGATGGCTGCGCCTTTGCGCTGTGTGACCCCGCAGGCGTCAGCGGCGTCGCTACGGAAGGGCAATGCGCCCCGCTGATCCTGTCGGCGGCCTTCACCCAGACCCTCAGCCCGGAGCGCTGGAAGGCCCTGCGCTGGCGCTTCTTCCGGCTGCATTTCCAGTACCTCTGCGCCTTCGACCGGCCCGGCGCCTATGATTACTTCCGCGTCACGGCAGGGCCGCAGAGCCTGCGCGCGCGGTTCGCAGGACTTGCGCCGTCCAAGAGCCGGATCACCCGCCCAGTGAACCGCCATACCTCGGTGCGCCCATGACACCGCCGAAACCGCCAAGCCGCGAAGGGCGGGTAGGGCTTCTGCGCTATGCCCGGCTGTTCCGGCGCGATATCCTGTCGGCCCAGCCGGAGCGGCTCTACCGCGCCTGGATGGCAGAGTTCCGCACGCCCTTCTTCCGCTCCTACCTGGTCAACCAGCCCGACCTGGTGCAGCTGGTGCTGAAGCAACGCCCACAGGATTTTCCCAAGTCCGACCGGGTCAGCGAAGGCCTGCGGCCGTTGCTGGGCCAAAGCGTCTTCGTCACCAACGGCGCGCAATGGCAGCGCCAGCGGCGCATCATCGATCCCGCCTTCGAAGGCGGGCGCCTGCGAGAGAGCTTCCCGGCCATGCAGGCCGCCGCGGCGGAGTGCGTGGCCCGCCTGTCCCCGGGCGTCACGGAGATCGAGGAGGAGATGAGCCATGCCACGGCGGACGTGATCTTTCGCACGCTGTTCTCGATCCCGATCACCGATGACCTTGCCCGCGATGTCTTCCAGTCCTTCCGCGCCTACCAGCGCAGCCAGCCGATCCTGAACCTCGCCGCCCTGCTGCCACTGCCGCGGATCTTTCCGCGCCTGTTCCGGCGAGAGACCCGCGCCAATGCCCGCCGCATCCGCGACCTGCTGACCCGGCTCACCGAAGACCGCCAGGCGCGCATTGCCGCCGGCACGGCGCCCAATGACCTGGCGACCAAGATCATGACCACCGCGGACCCCGAAACAGGCGCGCTCTTCGACTCCCCCGAGATGGTGGACCAGGTGGCGATCTTCTTCCTTGCGGGGCATGAGACCAGCGCTTCCTCCCTGTCCTGGGCGCTTTACCTGCTGGCCACCCATCCCGACTGGCAGGAGAAATGTGCAGCAGAGGCCGCAGGGCCGGTCGATTTCGCAGCCCTCTCCCGCCTGCGCCTGATCCGCGATGTCTACCGCGAGGCGCTGCGCCTCTATCCGCCGGTGCCGATGATGGTGCGTGAAACCACCCGCGCGGAAACCTTCCGCAAGCGCGCCATCCGGAAGGGCGCGCAGATCGTGCTGAGCCCCTGGCACCTGCATCGCCACGGCAAGCTCTGGGACAACCCCGATGGCTTCGACCCCGCCCGCTGGCAGACCGACAACGGCCGCCAGTGCCAGCGAGAGGCTTACATGCCCTTCTCCGCGGGCCCCCGCGTCTGCCCCGGCGCGGGCTTTGCCATGATCGAAGGCGTGCTGATCCTGGCCGCAATCCTGAGAGACTATCGGCTGGAGGCGATACCCGATGACATCCCGCGCCCTGTGGCCCACCTGACGGTGCGCAGCGAAAACGGCATCCGGCTGCGCCTGGTCCGCAGGGCAGAGGGGGCGCTGCCCCCGCCTCGCTGACGCGAGGCTCCCCCGGAGTTTGCCGGCAAGAAGAAGGGGACCGGTCCTGCTTTCTTCTTGCCGAAAAACTCCCGCCGGAGGCATTGGAAGGTTTAAGACGGCAAGAGGGTCGGAATGCCTTGGCCGGGCGGCAAAATGGGTTAGGTTCAGGCGCCTGAAGGAGAACGCCCATGCTGCCGTCACTATTGCGAAAAATCCATGAATTCTCGCGCCGGCTCGTGGTGCGGGTGCTGCTGATCGCGGCGCTGGCGGTGCTGGCGGTGGGGCTGACCAAGCTGATGGGCCAGCTCATTCCCATCGGTCTTGACGGGCTGGTGGGGGCAGAGGCCGTGGATCGCATCCTATCCGTCATCGCCAACTCCATGCTGGCGGTAACCACCTTTTCGCTGACCGCGATGACGGCAGCGCATCGCAATGTCATGTCCCTCTGGACGCCGCGCGCCCACCAGGTTCTGCTGGAGGACACCACGACCCACACGGTCCTGGCGACCTTCGTGGGGGCCTACCTCTACGCGCTTCTGGCGATCATCCTGCGCGAGATGGACCTGTTCGACACCACCGGGATCGTGGTGCTGTTCGCCATGACGATCCTGGTCGTCCTGCTGATTGTCGCCGCGATCATCCGTTGGATTTCCCATCTTGAGCTTTTCGGCAGCCTGATCGGTACGGCGGAGACGCTGGAGGGGCGCACGCAGACCGCTTTTCATATCCGGGCCCGTTACCCCTCGCTCGGGGCGCATCCGCTGAAGCCGGCAGAGGTCCCCGATCAATGTATCGACGTGGCGGCCACCGATACCGGCTATGTCACCCAGATTTACCAGGACCTGCTGCAGGATGCCGCGAAGAAGGCCGGGGGTCACATCTGGCTGATGCAGCCTGTCGGTGCTTTCGTGGTGCGCGGCCAGCTGCTGGCGCGGATAGACAGCCAGAACGAGGATTTGCTGCGCGCCCTGCGCGAGAACATCGAGATCAGCGAGCTGCGCAATTTCACCCAGGATCCGGAATTCGGCTTCATCAGCCTGTCCGAGATCGGCGTGCGGGCGCTGTCGCCTTCGGTCAACGATCCCGGTACGGCGGTCGACATGCTGCGCCGCATGACCCGTGTGCTCATGAGCTTCGACGAGCCGATGGACGGGCGGGGGCATGAGCTTCAGCATGACCGTCTTTACGTGCCGGCCCTGGACCGGGAGGAGATGATCCGGCGGGCCTTTGCGCCCCTGCTGCGTGATGGTGCGGGGATGCTGGAGCTTCAGACGCCTGTGGCCGAGGTCATGGGGGCCTTGTCACACCATCCCGATCCAGTCATTGCCGCCGCGACACGGGCGCTGCATGCCAGCTGGAAGGAAGGTGAGGCGGCCTGACCGACTTGGGGGGCCGCCAAGTGATCAATTGCTGAGGGGCACGGGTTCCGAACGCTGACGTATGGAACAGGTCGGCGTGGAACGGCGACTAACTCCATTCGCTCTGGTATGGTTTGAAACCACGAAAGGCGTAAACCGAGGCTTCTTCGTGGAGAACTGCTCGGCGCCGGTTGGGTGAGGACGGTTCGCTCTGCCCGTTTGAGCAGGATTCCATCTCGCGAGCTTGCCGAGGCTAGGTTGCGAAACCGGGGCGACCGACCGACTCTAGGCCGTCGTCGCCTAGCTTACCATACGTCAGCGCATTGCGATCCCAACCCGATCGCTGGGAAAGTCAGCCCCAGCCCCTCGCTTACAGCAGGGGCGGCGGCAGAGGGCGGATCTTCAGGCGGGTGATGCGGTTGTCCTTGCGCGCCGTGACCTCGAAGCGGAAGCCGTGGAAGGCAAAGACCTGGCCCACGGTGGGGATCATCTGGGCCTCGTGGATCACAAGGCCGGCGATGGTATTGGCCTCTTCATCCGGCAGGGTCCATTCCATCGCCCGGTTGAGGTCGCGGATCGTCATCGCGCCATCGACGATGTACTGGCCATCCGATCCCTTGCGCACGATCTCCTCGGGTGCGGCGGGGTCGTGTTCATCGGTGATCTCGCCCACGATCTCTTCCAGGATGTCTTCCAGGGTGATCAGACCCTGGAGTGAGCCATATTCATCCACCACCAGCGCGAAGTGCGTCTTCAGCCTCAGGAACTGGCGCATCTGTTCGTCCAGCGTCGTGGTTTCGGGCACGAAGTAGGGCTGCATCATCACGTCGGAAAGCTTGAAATCCTTCAGCGCCTCGCTGCGCGGCGTATCCACCTGGCGCAGGGAATAGATCGAGCGCAGCAGGTCCTTGGCGTGCAGGATGCCGATGATGTTCTCCGGCTCGTCCTGGAAGACGGGGATGCGGGTGTGGTTCGATTTCAGGCAGTGGGTCAGGATGTCCTGCGGGCTGTCATCGGCATTGATCGTCTCGATCCGGGAGCGGTGCAGCATGATCTCTTCGACGGTCCGGTCGCTCAGGTCCAGCGCACCCAGGATGCGGTCGCGGTCTTCCTTTTCCACGATCCCCTCGGAATGGCCCAGGTGGAGCGCGCCGGCGATTTCCTCTCGCACGGCCAGGATGTGGCTGTCCGGGTCGATCCGCACGCCGAAGACGCGCAGCACCGCGCGCACCAGAAGGCGCACTGCCGAGACGACAGGAGAGAAGACGCGAATGCAGATGGCGATGGGTGCTGCCACGGAAGAGGCCGCGGCCTCGGCATTGGTAATCGCGTATGTCTTGGGCAGCACTTCCGCGAAGATCAGCACCAGCAGCGTCATGACCAGCGTCGCCAGGGCCACGCCGCTGTCCCCGAACAGCGCCGTGAACAGGGAGGTGGTGAGCGAGGTCGCCAGGATGTTGACCAGGTTGTTGCCCAGCAGGACGGAGCCGATCAGGCGTTCGTTGTCCTCTGTAATCGTCAGCGCGCGCTGTGCGCCGCGCGATCCCTTGTCCGCCAGCGCGCGCAGTTTCCCACGCGAGGCCGCCGTCAGCGCGGTTTCGGAGCCCGAGAAGAAGGCAGAGCAGACCAGAAGTAACAGGATCGCCCCGGCGGTGATCCAGAATGTCAGTTCGATACCGGAGTCCATATGCCTTCAGGCCCTCTTGATTGGCGGGCCGGAAAGGCCCCTGTGTTCCAGCGGTTATGGGGTCAGCCCCGGCGGGTTTCAAGCCTTGCCATGGTCCGGCGCAGGGGGGTTCACGGCGCCGTCATCGGGGTCCGGCGCGGGGATGTCCTGCGGCGGGGGGCGGTTGAGCGGGTGGTTGTCTTCCACCAGCTCCTTCAGGCGGTCTTCCAGCACATGAGTGTAGATTTCCGTGGTGGTGAGGTCCGCGTGCCCCAGCAGGGTCTGGATGGCGCGCAGATCGGCGCCGTTGGCCAGCAGGTGGGTGGCGAAGGCATGGCGCAGACGGTGCGGCGTCACCCGGTCCGGAGAGACGCCCGCGGCTAGCGCGATTTCCTTGATCAGCAGGTAAAAGCGATGCCGGGTCAGGTGCCCTTCGCGCGAGCGCGAGGGGAAGAGAAAGCGCGAAGGCGGCTTGCCGGCAAGGCGCGCCACCTCCTGGGCCGCGTCGCGTTCGGCCAACCAGGACGCCAGCGCATCCTGTGCCGGCATCGACAGCGGCACCAGCCGTTCGCGCCCGCCCTTGCCCTGCACCAGCAGCATCTCTGGCCGGCCACGGGCGGCGGAGACGGGCAGGGTGACCAGCTCTGTCACCCGCATTCCGGTAGCATAGAGCAGCTCGACAAGGCAGGTGTTGCGCAGCTGGTCGGCAGGCGTGCGCCCGATGTCGCGGGCCGCCGTCAACAGGCGGTCGACCTCGTCCGTGGTGAGGGTCTGGGGCAGGCTGCGCGCGCGGCCCGGTCCCTTGATGCGGATGGCCGGGTTGTCGTCACGCCAGCCCTCCTCGAAGGCGAAGCGGTAGAGCTGGCGGATGGCCGAAAGGCGCCGCGCACGGGTGGCGCGGGACAGCCCCTGGGCATCGCAGAAGACCAGGTAGCCCTCCACATCGCCCTGGGTGGCGGTCTGCCAGCCCTTGCCCTTGCCCGTCAGCCAGTCGCGTGTGTCCTTCAGGTCGCGGCCATAGGCCAGCAGGGTGTTGCGCGCCGCGCCGGCCTCTGCCGCCTGGGCATCCAGGAAAGCGGGCAGCCAGCGGTCTTCGGGCACCGGATCGGCCATCAGCCGCGCCGTTCCAGCAGCAGCAGTTGCAGCGCGCCACGGCGGGCCGTTTCCTCAAGCCCCATGGCGCGGAAACCGGCCAGGGCGGCCTCTGCATCCTTCATCTCGCCCTCCATGGCATTGCCGTAAAGGCGCATGGCGACCAGGATCGCCTCTCCCAAACGGCCCTCGTTGAGAAGCGAGAGGATGCGCGCGGGCGGCCGGGTGGAGGGATCAAAGCCCCGCGCCACCGCATCCGAGGCGCGGTTGTAGGGCCGGGCGTCCTGCGGTTTGCCGGCGGCGAGCGCCAGGAGGAAGGCGCCTTCGGCCCCGCGTGGGGCAAGCGTGTCTGCCTGGATCGCGGGTTCGGGCGCCAGGAGGGCGGCGCGGAAGGCGATGTTGCCGGCCGTGCCCGGGGCGTCGGCGAACTCTGCCAGCCGTTCGCCGTAGATCTGGGCAAAGGGCACTTCAAGCTCGACCTCCGTGGCGGCCTGCCAGGCGCCCGGAAGGGCCTTCAGGACGGCCGCGCGGCGATCGCCCGGCGCATTCAGCGCCCGGTCCAGGGTCTGGATCGCATCGACCCGGTCCCAGATCCCGCCAGAGGCCGCCCGGCGTCCCTCTGAATAGATGCCAAGAAGCCGGTTGCCGGAGATCGCGCCGGTGGCGGCCAGCCGTTCGGCGGCCTCTAGCTGGGCCTTCCAGCCGCTGAGGCCGCGCAGGTCAGAGACCGCGAAGGCGCGGGGCAGCGAAGAGGTGGGCAGCGGTTCCCCGATCCCTTCGGACAGGCGGAACAGAAGCGGCGTGACCACGGGTGGCGGCGGCATGGGGACGGCGCCGTCATCCAGGTCATCCAGCATGAAGCGGGTCAGCAGGCGTTCCTGGTCCGGCCCGAAGCCGCCAAGCGCGGTCGCCGTGTCCAGGATCAGCGCCGCCGTGGCCCAGTCCTGTGCCCGCGCCAGGCAGAAGATCCGCGACGCGTGATCCGGTGCCAGCTCAGGCCGGTCGATCATCACCTCGCAGGCGTCGGTTTCATCCCCGGCGATCAGCGACAGGTCGAACCAGTCCGAAAACAGCGCCTTGCTGCGGTCCGGCCCGGCCAGGGTGATCAGCGCCAGCGCGGGATCCACGGCCCCCAGGGCGCGCAACTTGGCGATCCGGGCGCGCAGCAGCCGGTCTTCGCCGTCCGAGGCGGGCGGCTCTGCCTCGGCCAGAAGCAGCATGAAGAGCAGCTCCTGCATGGCGGGCGCACTATCCACGTCCAGCGCGGTGATCTGGCGCGCCAGCTCGCGGCTGTCAGCCCCTTGCCAGAGCGTGACGGGCAGGCCGGTGACGGTGGTGGGCAGCAGGCCGACGGTGGTGGCCCCGGCCTCTTCGAGGCGGCGGGTGCTCACCTGGGGGATGCCCGCACTGTTGGTGACGGGGGGCTCTTCGGGCGCCGGTGCGCGGCGGCCGGGATCGTAGTTCGGCAGACCAACGGAGAGCGGGGCGGAGCCCTGCGGCGCGCCGGGGGCGATGCCAGGTGCAATCACCCGATCCGAGGGGCGACTGTCCAGCCATTCGATGGCCGAGAGCGGCTTTGCCGCCGCCGGAACATCAGAGGAGCGCACCTGCCGCGCGGCTGGTGCGTTGCCGGCGGGCCGGCGTACCGCATTGGAAGACGGTGCGGCCTGTCGCGGGGGCGACACCTGCGCGATTGCCCCGGAGTTTTCGCCTGGCGTCCCTGCGCCGTCGCGCCGGTCCATCAGTCCCGTGCCGGGCAGAAGCTCCAGCCCGCCGGACAATCCGCGCAAGTCAGGGCCGTCGTCCTGCGCAAGAGCGGGCAGGGCGGGCAGCGCCGCAAGGACGCTCGCCGCGCAGAGGCGGCGCAGGAGGTTCAGCCTGTCATTCGACATCAAGTGTCAGCGGCGTGGTGATTTCCTGGGTGGGCGGGGCGAAATCCACACCAAGGAATGGACCGACATATGCATAGGCGACCAGCGCGATTCCGGCGAGGATCAGCAGATATACCAGCCACTTGATTATGCTCAGCATGAAGATGTCGCCCCATTTCCTTTTGGTTTTGCCCATCATATAGCTGGCCTTTCACGCAAGATCACGTCATTCAGACGAGAAATTCGGGAAAAGGCAGGCAGGCGCCGAGGGCCGCGACAACGATGAGCTGGAACCTCAAGAAAACGATCGTCCTCGTGGGCATGATGGGCGCGGGCAAGAGTGCCGTGGGCCGGGCCCTGGCCCAGGTCCTGCACGTGCCCTTCCGCGATTCCGATGCAGAGATCGAAAAGGCCGCGAACATGTCCGTGGCCGAGATCTTTTCCCGCGATGGAGAGGCCTTTTTTCGCCAGAAGGAATACCAGGTCATCGGCCGCCTGCTGGACGGTCAGCCCTGCGTGCTGTCCACGGGGGGCGGGGCCTTCATGAATGCCGATAATCGCCAAATCATCCATGACCGGGGGCTCTCCGTCTGGCTGGACGCGGACCTGGACCTGTTGTGGAACCGGGTGCGCCACCGCGATACCCGGCCGCTGCTGCGCACGCCTGACCCCTATGGCACGCTGAAGGCGCTCTATGAAAAGCGGGTGCCGGTCTATGCGCTGGCCGATGTGGGTGTGCCCTCTGAACCGGGATGCAGCATCCACGAGATGGCCAAGAGAGTGGCCGCCTCTCTGTTGACCCGCCCCGATGTGCTGGAAAAGGAAGAAGCATGACCGAAGTCCTGGATCAGCCGCGCGAGTCCCTGCGCGTCGAACTGGGCGCGCGCGCCTATGACATTCTGATCGGTCCCGGCCTGCTGGCCGAGGCAGGCCGCCACATGGCCCCCCTGTTGCGGCGCAAGCGCGTGGCGGTGCTGACCGATGAAACCGTGGCGCAGCTGCACCTGTCCACGCTGGAGCAGGGCCTGGCCGCCGAGGGGATCGAAATGGTCTCCCTCGCACTGCCCGCCGGCGAAGCCACCAAGGGCTGGCCGCAGTTCACCCGCGCGGTGGAATGGCTGCTGGAACAGAAGGTCGAACGATCTGACGTCATCGTCGCCCTGGGTGGCGGCGTGATCGGGGACCTGGCCGGCTTTGCCGCCGCCGTGCTCCGCCGGGGCGTGCGCTTCGTGCAGATCCCCACCACGCTGCTGGCGCAGGTCGACAGCTCTGTCGGGGGCAAGACCGGCATCAACGCGCCCCAGGGCAAGAACCTGATCGGCGCCTTCCATCAGCCCAGCCTGGTGCTGGCCGATACCGGCATCCTGGCCACCCTTGCGCCGCGCGATTTCCTGGCCGGCTATGGAGAGGTCGTCAAATACGGGATGCTGGGCGATATCCTGTTCTTTGAATGGCTAGAGGCCATGGGTCCGAAACTGGCGGCGGGCGACATGCATGCCCGGGTCATGGCCGTCAAACGCTCTTGCGAGATGAAGGCCGAGATCGTTGCGCGCGACGAGACGGAGCAGGGCGACCGCGCGTTGCTGAACCTGGGCCATACCTTCGGCCATGCGCTTGAGGCCGCGACGGGCTATTCCGACCGGCTGCTGCACGGCGAAGGGGTTGCCATCGGCTGTGCCCTGGCCTTCGAGCTTTCGGCCCGGCTGGGCCTTTGTGCCCAGGAGGATCCCAGCCGCGTGCGCGCCCACCTGTCCGACATGGGCATGAAGGTGGACCTGTCCGATATCCCCGGCGAGCTGCCCGATGCAGAAGCGCTGCTGGCGCTGATGGGGCAGGACAAGAAGGTGATCGATGGCCAGCTGCGCTTTATCCTGGCGCGCGGGATCGGTGAGGCCTTCGTCACCGCCGATGTGCCCCGCGATAGCGTGCTTGAGGTCCTGCAAGAGGCCCTCGCCCGTCGCTGAGCGCGGCTGCAGGCGTTCGTTCGCCCGCGCCATGACCCAAATCGCAGGGCCGCAGCGGGGCGTACCCCCCTGCGCCCCTTGCATTTTTCCCCGGCGCGCGGTGAAATCCCCCCGTCTTTGAAACGGCGGAGGCCCCCGATGATCACCCCGGCCTATTGTCTGACCATGGCGCGCTACAATGCCTGGCAGAACCGGAACATGCGCAAGGCGATGGAAACGCTCTCTCTTGAGGCGCTGACGGCAGACCGCGGTGCCTTCTTCCGCTCCATCCTGGGCACGGCGAACCACCTGCTCTGGGCCGATGCGATATGGATGTCGCGGCTGAGCACCTGGCCCAAGCCCGAGGTCCCCATCAAGGACGGCCCGCAGATGCATCCCACCCTTGGGGCCTGGTCGGCCGAGCGCTTTCGCATGGATGGTCATATCCTGGCCTGGGCAGAGAAGATCCGCGCGCTGGACCTGGTGGGGGATTTCACCTGGTTCTCAGGCGCGACCCAGAAGCAGCTGAGCCAGCCAAGGGGGCTGTTGGTGATGCAGGTCTTCAATCACCAGACGCACCACCGGGGCCAGATCCACGCAATGCTGACCCAGGCGGGCTGCAAGACCGAGGACACCGATCTGCCCTTCATGCCCAGCACCGGCCCTTGGATGTAAATCGGGGGCAGGGGCGCATCAGTTTGGCTTCGGCAACCTCTGCACCGACCTCGGCAAACCGGCCTTGCACCCATCAAACCCTGCGTCACCTAGCGCACCGGCGATGCAAATTTGCTTCACGCGTGTACTTCTTTCTGGACAGCAGGGCGCGCGCCGCTAGGTGACGCCCACGGCTGCGGCTGGCGGAAATCCCGCGAAAAAACGGGACCCGGCGGTTCGTGATCGGGTGGGGCATGTCAAGAGGATGAGACGGATCTGCAAGAGGAATGGCCGGGAATGTCGCTTTCAGCGCAAGATCATTCGGCTTCCGCCTATGCCTATGTTAAGCTCTTGTTAACGTCGCGTAATAGCCGGAGACGGCCATTGCATCCGTCAGCCCGCCACAGAGCGGGGATCTGCAAAGGAGGGCAGAATGTTCAAGAAAATCCTCATGCCGGTCGACCTGGCGCATCTTGAAAAGCTTGAGAAGGCTTTGAGTTGCGGCACGGAGCTTGCAAAGACATTCGACGCTGAAATTGTCTATGCCGGTGTGACCACGGCGCTTCCCGGTGCGCTGTCCCATACCCCTGCCGAATACGCCGAAAAGCTGAAGGCCTTCGCTCAGGAACAGAGCACTGCCAGCGGTGTGCGCTGTTCCTCGGTCTCCCAGATCAGCCACGACGTCTCCATCGACGTGGACAATGCGCTGCTCAAGTCAGTTGAGGAAACCGGCGCGGACCTGGTCGTGATGGCCAGCCACGTGCCGGGCATCGTGGATTACGTCTGGCCGTCCCACGGCGGGCGGTTGGCAAGTCACGCCAAGATCTCCGTCATGCTGGTGCGCTGACCCGGCAGATCACGGGGATCCGCCGCCAGGGGCTCCTCCCGCGCGGCACAGGAATTTATAATAACAAGGAGTGGACAGATGACGGACGAAAATGCCGACCAGGGCATACCAGCCCCGGAAGGGGCTGCCGATATCATCGACACCGATTACGAGATCGGACAGGACAATATCGACGGTCAGGTCGGGCCTTTCGGCTTCGACATCCATAACCCGGTCTTCCTGGTTTCGGGCCTGGCGATCGTCGCCTTCGTCTTTTACACGCTGGCGCTGCCCGAGCAGGCCGGTTCGGGTTTCACCTGGCTTTTCAGCACGGTGACCACCAGCTTTGACTGGTTCTTCCTGGGGGCTGCAGATTTCTTCGTGATCTTCTGCCTGCTGCTGATCGTCTCTCCGCTGGGCAAGGTCCGGCTGGGCGGGGCGGATGCGACCCCGGATTACAGCTACATCGGCTGGTTCGCGATGCTCTTCGCCGCCGGCATGGGCATCGGCCTGATGTTCTACGGCGTCTCAGAGCCGATGAGCCACTTCTCCAGCTCCTTCGGCGGCATCGCCAGCGAGGGCGGAGTGCGTACCGACTGGGCACCGCTGGGCGGCGCTGAAGGCGATGCAGAGGCCGCGACGCGCCTTGGCATGGCCGCGACGATCTTCCACTGGGGGCTGCACCCCTGGGCGATCTACGCCATCGTGGCGCTGGCGCTGGCCCTGTTCAGCTACAACAAGGGTCTGCCGCTGACGATCCGCTCTGCCTTCTACCCGATCCTGGGCGACCGGGTCTGGGGCTGGCCGGGCCACCTGATCGACATCCTGGCGGTCTTTGCGACGCTCTTCGGCCTGGCCACATCGCTTGGCTTCGGGGCAACCCAGGCCAATGCCGGCCTGAACGAGCTGTTTGGCGTGCCGATCAACGACACCGTGGAAGTTCTGCTGATCTCCGGCATCACCGCCATCGCCCTAGTCTCCGTGCTGCGGGGCCTGGACGGCGGCGTCAAGATCCTGTCGGAAATCAACATGGGCCTGGCCTTCCTGCTGCTGGTCTTCGTGCTGATCGCCGGTCCGACCATGCTGATCCTGACCGGCTTCGTGGATTACCTGGTAGCCTATGTTCAGTACCTGCCTGGCCTGGCCAATCCCATCGGGCGCGATGACGTGAACTTCAGCCAGGGCTGGACCGCGTTCTATTGGGCCTGGTGGATTTCCTGGAGCCCCTTCGTCGGCATGTTCATCGCCCGCGTCAGCCGGGGCCGTTCGGTGCGCGAGTTCATCATCTGCGTGCTGCTGATCCCCAGCCTGGTCTGCGTGCTCTGGATGTCCGTCTTCGGCGGCGTCGCGATCGACCAGGTCGTCTCTGAGGGCTACACCGCCGCGCAAGAGGCCGATCTGCCCATCCAGCTGTTCAAGATGCTTGATGCGCTGCCGCTGGCCGGCATCACCTCTCTGATCGGGATCGTGCTGGTCATCGTCTTCTTCGTGACCTCCTCGGACTCCGGCTCGCTGGTGATCGACACGATCACGGCAGGCGGCAAGGTCGACGCCCCGGTGCCCCAACGGGTCTTCTGGTGCATCTTCGAAGGCGCCGTGGCCATCGTGCTGCTGCTCTCTGCGGGTGGGCTGTCCAGCCTTCAGTCCATGGTGATCTCCACCGGGCTGCCTTTCACCATCGTGCTGCTCATCATGTGCTTCGCGATCTGGAAGGGCCTGCGGTCAGAGATGAAGGCCTGATCACGGCGAAAGCGCCCCCCGATCAAGGGGACACCTGACCAACGGAGACCCCGGCAGCCTGGCTGCCGGGGTTTTCTTTTTGATCTTCTGGAATTTTCCCTACGTAGACAGGGGAAGGAACAAAGGAAGACCGCATGCCCGCTGCCACGATCCTCTGGTTTCGCCGCGACCTGCGGCTGAGCGATCACGCCGCCCTTGATGCCGCCCTCAAGCGTGGCGGCCCCATCATTCCCCTTTATATCCGCGACAGCACCACCGACGGGCTGGGGGCCGCCGCCAAGCTGCGGCTGGAGCTGAGCCTGAAAGCACTCGCCGATCAGCTTAGCCAGATGGGCGCGCGGCTGATCCTGCGCTCTGGCCCTGCGCGGGAGGTGCTGGAAGAGCTGCTGCGCGACACCGGGGCAGAGGCCGTCTACTGGCACCGTCTTTACGATCCCGAAGCGATCGAGCGTGACAGCCGGGTGAAATCCGCCCTTGGCGACGCCGGGATAGAGGCGCGCAGCTTCTCCGGCCACCTGCTGTTCGAACCCTGGAGCGTCTCGACCCAGCAGGGCGGCTATTACAAGGTCTACAGCCCCTTCTGGCGCGCGGTGAAGGACCGCGAGCTGCCCGATACGCTGACCGCCCCCGGCACGCTGCCCGCGCCAGACCGCTGGCCGGAGAGCGAAGACCTGGCGGACTGGGCCCTGAGCAAGGCCATGAATCGCGGCGCAGCTGTGGTGGCCGCCCATGTGGAGGCCGGCGAAGCAGCCGCCCAGCAGAGCCTTGCGATCTTCGCCCGCGACCGGATCGAGGACTACCGCGCGCGGCGCGACTTCCCGGGCGAAGCGGCGACCTCTGATCTGTCCCAGCATCTGACCACTGGAGAGATCTCTCCGCTGGCCTGCTGGCACGCGGGGCTGCGCGCCGTGGAGGCGGGCAAAGAGGGGGCCGGGACCTTCCTGAAGGAACTTGTCTGGCGTGAGTTCGCCTATCACCTGATGTTCCACACCCCCCGGATCCTGACAGACAACTGGCGCGAGGGCTGGGAGGAGTTTCCTTGGGACACCGATGCCGACAGCCCGCAGGTGCTGGCCTGGAAACAGGGCCGCACGGGTGTGGCGCTGGTCGATGCCGCCATGCGCGAGCTCTTCGTCACCGGGCGAATGCACAACCGCGCCCGGATGATCACCGCCAGCTACCTGACCAAGAACATGCTTTGCGACTGGCGCATCGGGCGCGACTGGTTCGAGGACTGCCTGGTGGACTGGGACCCGGCGTCCAACGCGATGGGCTGGCAATGGGTGGCGGGCTGCGGACCGGATGCCGCGCCTTATTTCCGCATCTTCAACCCGGAGACCCAGGCGGAAAAGTTCGATCCCGACCAGAGCTACCGCCGCCGCTGGCTGGCAGAGGGGCAGGGGAATCCGCCGGACACCGCGCTGGCCTTCTACGAGGCCATGCCGCGGTCCTGGGACCTGTCGCCCTCTGACGATCCGCCCCGGATGGCGCAAAGCCTGAAAGAGGGGCGTGAGGCCGCGCTGGCTGCCTACCAGGAGCTAAAGGCAGAGGATTAGGCGCAGGTCCACGACGATCCGCGCAGCCACGCTTCGCTGTACCCTCTGACCTTGTGCGCCCCCGGCGCGCCATCTACCACTAAGGCGAACAGCGACAAGACACTTTCCGGAGGCCCCCTTGGCGAGCAATCTCTTTCTTTTCGGCACGCTGCGCCATGCGCCACTGCTGGAGGCCGTCGCCGGCACCCTGCCGCCCCTGCTGCCTGCGGGGCGCGAGGGATTCCGCATTGCCCCCTCGGGCGAGGGCGACTGGCCGGTGCTGGTTCAGGAACCCGGCGCAACGGCCCACGGCCTGCTGATCCGGGACATCCTTCCGGACATGCGCGATCGCATCGCCCATTACGAAAGCGCCTTCGACATGCACCTGCGCGAATGCCAGGTCGAGGTGAACGGGCAGGTGGTCCCGGCAGAGGTCTTCGTGCCGGCCAATCCGTCGAGCGTGCTCTCGGGCCATTGGAACCTGGACGCCTGGGTGGCCAACCGCGCCCCCGCCGATATCCTTGCCGCGCAAGAGATCATGGGGCTCTGGGGCCGCTACGAGGGCGATGAGCTGCGCTTTCGCGTCTCGCAGATCGAAGCGCGCGCCTATGCCCGCCTGCGCGCCCGAGATCAGGCCGTGCCGCATCGTGTCGGCACCGGGCCCCATGACCCGCAGGTGGAGCTGCTGTCGCGCCAGGACGAACATGCGGGGTATTTCTTTACCAGGACCTACCAGCTGCGCCATCGCACCTTCTCTGGCGGGATGTCACCCGAGGTCCGCAGAGAGGTCTTCCTGGCCCCCGATGCCGCCATCGTGCTGCCCTATGATCCGGTGCGCGACCGGGTGCTTCTGGTAGAACAGTTCCGCATGGGCCCCTTTGCCCGCGGAGAGGATCTGCCATGGATGCTTGAGCCGGTCGCCGGGCGCATCGATCCGGGCGAGGATCCCGAAACCTGCGCGCGCCGCGAAGCGAAGGAGGAAGCCGGGCTGGACCTGACGCGACTGCTGCACATCGCCTCCTGCTATCCGACTCCGGGCTGCGTGTCGGAGTATTTCCATTGCTATCTTGGCATTTGCGACCTGCCGGACCGCGCCCCGGGCACCTTCGGACTGGAAGAAGAAGCGGAGGATATCCGGACCCACGTCCTGAGTTTCGACGACGCAATGGAACTGATTTCTTCCGGCGAGGCCCGGAATGCGCCGCTCATCCTTTCGCTGATCTGGCTTTCGGGCAAGCGTTCCCAATTGCGGGGCGCAGCTTGAGTTAGCCTTGGGGCAGCGATACATCAGGATCGACAAAAGTTGGAAGGAAGTGCTCGATGTTCATCGCCCAGGATCTGGCTAGCGCCATTGGCCACACGCCGCTGATCAAGCTGCGTCGCGTGAGCGAGGAAACCGGCTGCACCATTCTTGGCAAGGCGGAGTTCCTCAATCCCGGCCAGTCGGTCAAGGACCGCGCGGCGCTCTACATCATCCAGGATGCGGTCAAGCGCGGCGCGCTGAAGCCGGGCGGGACCATCGTGGAAGGGACGGCTGGCAACACCGGCATCGGCCTTGCGCTGGTAGGGGCCTCCATGGGGTTCAAGACGGTCATCGTCATCCCCGAGACCCAGAGCCAAGAAAAGAAGGACATGCTGCGCCTTGCGGGCGCTGACCTGGTGCAGGTTCCGGCCGCGCCCTACCGCAACCCCAACAACTTCGTGCATTACTCCGAACGGCTGGCCCAGGAGCTGGCGCGCACGGAAGAGAACGGCGTGATCTGGGCCAACCAGTTCGACAATATCGCCAACCGTCAGGCCCACGTGGAAACCACCGGCCCCGAGATCTGGGAACAGACAGGGGGCGAGGTCGATGGCTTTGTCTGCGCGGTCGGCTCCGGCGGCACGCTGGCAGGCGTGGCCGAGGCGCTGCAACCCAAGGGCGTCAAGGTGGCCCTGGCCGATCCCATGGGCGCGGCCCTTTACAGCTATTACAAGACCGGTGAACTGGCGGCAGAGGGCTCTTCCATCGCCGAGGGCATCGGACAGGCGCGGATCACCGCCAACCTGCAGGGCTTCACGCCGGACTTCGCCTACCAGGTCCCGGACGAGGAAGCGCTGCCCTATGTCTTTGACCTGCTCAGCGAAGAGGGGCTTTGCCTTGGCGGCTCTTCCGGCATCAACGTGGCGGGCGCCGTGAGGATGGCAAAAGAGATGGGGCCGGGACACACGATCGTGACTGTTCTTTGCGATTATGGCACCAGATACCAGTCAAAACTTTTCAACCCCGATTTCCTGAGGGAAAAGGGGCTTCCGACGCCGGGCTGGCTTCGTGAAGCGCCCCGCTCCATCCCGGGAGTATTCTCGGAATAAGACGAAAGAAGGCCCATGCTTCGGACCATCGCGACCCTCCTCCGCCTGCTGATCGTTGTGACATTGATGGCAGGGGGGCCGGGGATCGCGTTGGCCCAGCAGGCCGGATCCTCTGGTGCCGCCGCCCAGTCGGGCGAGGGCCCGCATGCACTGAGCGAGTCCGACCTGAAGGAATGGGAAGCCCTGGCCGACCAGGCCGAGGAGCTGGTCAACAACGACTCCGCCTCGGACGCCGCGCTGACAGAGGTGCGGGGCAAACTGTCCTACTGGCGCGGCCGCTTCGACGATGCCCAATCGGCCAACAGTGCGGCCATCCAGGCGGTGCAGGCCCAGCTGGACACCCTGGGCGATCCCCCGGCAGAGGGGGAACCGGCCGAGTCGGAAGCGGTCGCGGATCAGCGCGAAACGCTCCAGTCGCGCCTTGATGAGCTACGCGCGCCGGCCCGCGCGGCAGAGCTTTACTACGCAGAGGCCGACAGCCTCATCAGCTCGATCGACGCGATCCAGCGTAGCCGGCAGGCAGATGAGTTCCTGGAGCTCACTCCGACGCCGCTGAACCCGGCAACCTGGCCGACAGCACTTAGCGACCTCACGGGCTACTTCGAGGCCATCGTCACCAATGTCTCCGGCAACTGGGACGATGCCGGCAAGCGGTCAGAATTCCGCAATAACCTGCCGCTAATCCTGATCATGCTGGTGGCCGCCGGGGTGCTGGTCATGCGCGGCGTGAGCTGGCTTGAGAGCCTGGCCAACCACTTCATCGGCGATGACCGCTCCGCACAGCGCTGGCTGCTGCGCTTCGTCGTGTCGCTGGCACAGATCGTCGTACCGGTCTCCGGCCTTGTACTTGTCTCTGTTGCCGCGGCCCGCAGCGGGCTTTTCGGGGCGGAGGGCAACGCGCTGCTGCACAGCCTGCCAGCGGTGGGTGTGCTGCTTTATACCGCGCGCTGGCTGGGGCATTACGTCTTCCCTGTCTCCGACAACGTTGATGCCTCAGTCTATCTCAGCACCACGCAACGGCGCGAAGGGCGGGTCTACCTAATCACCTACGGCGCGCTGATGGGCATCCTGGTTATGATCAAGGCCGCTGCCGAGGCCGCGGACTGGCCCGATCAGACCTCGGATGTGCTGGTCCTGCCGGTGCTGGTGGTCATGGCGCTCTTCATGCTGCGGATTTCGCGCTTCATCATCCTGATGGGTCAGTACACCGAGGATGACGGGGAAGAGCACGGCTTCCGCAAGCAGCTGGTCATGGTGCTGGGGCGGGTCGTCTTTTTCGCCGCCATTCTGGGGCCGATCCTGGCCGGCATTGGCTATTTCACCATGGGCGAAGCGCTGATCACCCGGACCGGCAGCAGCCTGATGGTAATCGCGCTGCTGTTCATCCTGCAACGCCTGATCATCGAGATTTACGTTCTGATCACCCGGGACCGGGACGGCGTGAAGGACGCGCTGCTGCCGGTGCTGCTGGGCTTCCTGCTGACGCTCTGCTCTCTTCCGATTTTCGCCCTGATCTGGGGCGCGCGGGTCACCGACCTGCTGGAGCTCTGGACGCGCTTCCTGCAGGGCTTCTCTGTTGGCGGGCTCACGATCTCTCCCAGCAACTTCATCATCTTCGCGGTGGTCTTCGTGGCCGGCTACGTGGTCACGCGGGCGGTGCAGGGGGCACTGAAGACCTCTGTCCTGCCCAAGACCAAGCTGGACCTTGGCGGGCGCAACGCGGTGGTCTCAGGCCTTGGCTACGTGGGGATCTTCCTGGCCGCGCTGGTGGCCATCACCATGGCGGGGATCGACCTCAGCTCTCTTGCCATCGTCGCCGGTGCGCTGTCCGTCGGTGTCGGTTTCGGCCTTCAGACCATCGTGTCGAACTTCGTGTCGGGGATTATCCTGCTGATCGAACGCCCGATTTCCGAAGGCGACTGGATCGAGGTCGGCGGGCAGATGGGCTTTGTTCGCTCCATCTCCGTCCGCGCCACCCGGATCGAGACCTTCGACCGCACCGATGTCATCGTGCCCAACGCCGACCTCATCTCTGGCCAGGTGACGAACTGGACACGCGGCAACCTGGTGGGCCGGCTGATCGTCAAGGTCGGCGTCGCCTATGGCACCGATACCCGCCGCGTGCATGGCATCCTTCAGGAAATCGCGGAAGAACATCCGATCATCGTGCTCAGCCCGCCGCCGGGCGTGGTCTTTGCCGGCTTCGGGGCAGATTCGCTCGATTTCGAGATTCGCGCGATCCTGCGGGACGTCACCCAGATCATCGACGTGCAGACAGAGCTGAACCACCAGATCGCCGAACGATTCGCCAAGGAAAACATCGAGATTCCCTTCGGTCAGCGCGATATCTGGCTGCGCAATCCCGAGGCGCTGGCCAAGGCGGCCATCGAGGCCCGCAAGGACGGGGCAGAACAGAAAACCGCGCCGCCCGCAAAGCCCGCCGATTCCTCGCATATTACGCGCGACGACATGCATGACGGCGACGACGGAGAAGCAGAGGCAGACCCGGACGCCGAATGATTTCGACCTGCCGGGGGCAGTTGACGCAGCGATCCATGGGGTCGCGGCACAGGGGCGCAAATCATTGGTCAGAAAAGTTGAAATTAGACGATCTTGGCCCTTGAACTCCCCCGGCTGGTAGGGCTAAAGAACGCCCCACGGAGAGGTGGCCGAGTGGTCGAAGGCGCACGCCTGGAAAGTGTGTAGGCGGGAGACCGTCTCCAGGGTTCGAATCCCTGTCTCTCCGCCATCATCACAAGCTGATGATATTGCAGCGGAAAACCGGGTCCCTTTGGGGCCCGGTTTTCGTTTGTGCAGGGTCTACTGAGTTCAGGTGGCCCGATGTCCCCAAGGGGGCACCGGGCCGGGAAAGAGCGCTGCAGTTACTTCACCACGTGCCAGACACCGCCCACGCCATCGCCGTTGGTCTGCCCCGGGCGCTTGTCGCCCGCCCAGTAGTAAAGCGGCATCTCCTTGAAGGCCCATTGGGCCTTGCCGTCCGCGCGGGTCACAAGGGTGAAATCCCCCTCAGCCGCGGCATCCGAGCCGGCGAGGAAGGGTGGCCAGCTGTCAGCGCAGCCCCCGGCGCAGTTGCTGACACCGGGCGCGTCCTTGTCGAAGATGTAGAGGGTCATGCCGGCCTTGTCGGCCATCACGCCGGAGTCCGAGACGGCGGCAGGCGCGGCCAGTGCGGCGCTTGTGCCAAGGGTGAGGGCGGCGATCAGGGCAGTCAGTTTCATAGTGTGTCTCCTTGGATGGGCGACGGACCACCCTGGCCCGTTCGCTGACAAGGCTTTGTCGCCTTAGCTCGGGCAACGGTTCAAAAATCGTCGAAAGTTTCTTTGCCAGTTTTCTTTTTGGGGGCCAGGCCACGCGGCGAAGCCGTATCGGCAAGAAGACAGACGGGCCGGGAGGGCGCAAAAGTTTCCCTTGTCGCCTCAAGGTTGTGGCGTCACCTTGAAGAAAGATCTTGCCGTCCGCTGCAGGGAACGCCGCGTCAGACGCCTTCTTCCAGGCAAGGGCATGATTATGTGTGACATTCGGGACCGGCCAAACGCCCATCCCTGATCCAGAAGGAGACAGTAGATGACCCCGCTCAAACGCGTGTTGCCGAAGGTGCTTGCAGGGGTGCTGGCCGCGCTCAGCGTCACGGCCCCGGCGCTTGCCCAATCCGAAACGGTCGAGGTGACAATCACTTACCGCGAACGAATGGCCCTGCCGCCGGACGCGGTGCTGGAAGTGAAACTTCTGGATGTCTCTCGCATGGACGCCCCGTCGACCACCATCACGGAAGGCAGCTTTCCGATCTCGGGCGTGCCGGTCATGGTGCCCATCACCTATGACCCCGCAGAGATCGACGACCGGATGAGCTATTCCGTCTCGGCCCGGATCCTCTCTGGCGACAGCGTGATCTTCCGCTCGACCTCGGCCTATCCGGTGATCACCCGCGGCGCGCCGGACACCGTTGAAATGGTGTTGGAACGCAGCGCGACCCCGGTCACCCCTGCGGCCCCGCCCCCCTTTGCCGGCATCGCCTGGGCCGCGACCGAGATCACCGGGCGCGCCCTGGTCACCGATGACCCGCCCACCATGACCGTGGACGGAGAGGGCAACATCGCGATCTACGCGGGCTGCAACCGCTACGTCAGCAAGATCGCGACCGACGGGGACAGCCTGCGCTTTCTCGGCCCGCTTGCCGGGACGATGATGGCCTGCCCGGACGCGCGCATGAAGCTGGAATCCGACACCATCGCGGCGCTGGATGACAGCGTCAGCTTCGTGCGCTACGGGAACAACCTGACCTTCTCGAACGAGGCGGGTATCGCCGTTCTGCGGTTCCAGGAACGGCCCGAGTAAGATCCGACGAAAAGCCCTGCATCAAGGCAAAAGAGACCCCGTACCAGGGCTGGTGCGGGGTCTCTTCCTTTTCGTGAGGCGCTGTCAGGCCGGATCTTCGGTGCGCTTGCGGCGCAGCGCCAGGCTGATCATGAAGGCGCCTACTGACAGCAGTTCGATTGCCAGCACGATGCCCAGGGCATTAGCCAGGAAGCCCGGGAACCCGGTCAGGATGATCAGGCCCAGAACCGCCGAAACAGCGCCCGCGATGAGCACGGGCAGAAAGATCTGGTCCCGCTGAAGATGGCGCACCGACCAGACCTTGGCCGCGCCGGAGCCCAGCAGCAGGAGGCCCAGCAGCAGCCGGACAAGGCTGCCATCCCCGAAAGGTCCGAAGGTCAGGGTCAGACCCATGAAGATCGCCAGCACCGCGAGGACGCCCGCGCCGGCGCGGGTCTGCAGGGAGGGCGACCTATAGGCCGAATAGGCCTGCAGGGCCCCCACGACCAGCAACGCCAGCCCCGTGATGGTGGCAGTGGTTGCGACGGCGGAGGCCGGGTTGAACAGGGCAAACAGCCCGCCAAGGACCGCGATGCCGCCGGTCCCCATAAAGATCATCCAGTGTTTCATGCGACAAGCTCCTCTTGGGATTTGCGGCCCAGCGAGATGGCGATCAGGCTGACCCCGTTAAAGAGCAGCTCGATCCCGAGGTAGATCCCCAGGACCGCCGTGGCCGAGGCCGGGAAGTTAGAAAAGATCATGAACGCCAGCAGGATGGAGACCGCGCCGGACAGGATCAGCAACCAACGGAACTGGGCGTATTCGGCCTTCATAGCCATGATGATCCGCATCACGCCGATGACCAGCAGGGTCACGGCGGCGGCGATGGTCAGCGACACGATCCCGATCAGCGGGTGGCCGACAAGGTTGTAGCCCATCCAGGTGATCACAAGGCCCAGCAGGATCGCCAGGATCCGCGATCCCCAGCCGTTGTCCCCGAAGGCAGAGATGATCATCATCACCCCGACCACCATGAAGGTGCAGCCCGCCAGCAGGTTGGCTGTCAGCGAGGCCACGAAGGGATTGAACAGCGCCAAGAGCCCCCCGATGACGGAAAAGATCCCGGCCAGCAGCCAGAGAAACCAGTATTTCATGTCATTTACCCCCGTTTCGCTCCGGGCCGCCCTCTGGTCGACCTTCAGAGCATCCATTCCACCGGGAACACCCCGATGACCACGATCGCGATTTGCTGGAACCAGGTGGCGCCAGGCTCTTCCTGGTAGATCTTCATCTCTCCCTCCGGGTTCTGTTCGATCCAGGCCATCTTACCCTCGACCGTCAGGACGGGCTGGTAGCTGACCCCGGGAACGCCCCGGTCAAAGGCCCGGCTGATGCGCTTGGCCATGGCCGGGCTGTCGATCAGGTAGCCCATTTCGCAGTTCAGCTGGGCCGAGCGCGGATCAAAGTTGAACGACCCGATGAACAGACGCTCGTCATCCATGGCAAAGGTCTTGGCATGCAGGCTGGCCCCCGAGAGGCCAAAGGGCCTGAGCTGCTTGGCCGGTACCGCGGGCAGGCCACCGCGCAATTTCAGCTCGAACAAGTCGACCCCGGCTTCCAGCAGCGCCCGGCGATACTTGGAATAGCCCGAATGCACCATCAGGACATCGGTCGTGTTCAGGGCATTGGTCAAGATATTGACCTGCTTGCCGCCCATGGCCAGATCGCCGAAAACCTCGACCCCCAGCTTGCCAGGCACGAAATAGGCCGAGACCAGATCCAGCCGTGATGTCGTCTGACGCAGGATCTCGGCCAGTTTGACCACCGTCAATTGATCGGGGCGGGCGGTGCCCAGGCCCTTGACCGGATCATCCGCGATCAGCTGCACATCGGTCCATTCCAGCCGCGCCGTCTCAGGCCGGAAGCGCTCCATCGTGGCGATGCTTTCGCCAAAGAAGTCTTTGGCATCCTGGCCCTGCACGATCTCTTCAACGCGTGCCTGGAACCCGGGCAGATCGCCGTTTCCGTCGATCACCTTTTCCACGCCATAGACCGACTGGCTGTTCCAATAGGCGTCAAATACCTCTTCGGTTTCGCGCACCACCTTGCCGGTCGCCAGCACGTCCAGGTCGACATAGAAGCTGTCCTGCCCAACCTTGAAGTATTCGTCCCCCACGTTGCGCCCGCCTATGATCGCGGCGACGCCGTCGACCACGAAGGACTTGTTGTGCATCCGCCGGTTCATGCGGAAGAAATCAAGGGTATAGCCCATCAGCTTGGGCGAGCGCACGGTCGAGGGGTTGAAGAGCCGGATATCGAAGTTCTCATGGCTGTTCATCGCGGCCATGTAGGCATCCATGCCCGGCACGCCATTGTCATCCAGCAGCAGGCGCACCTTCGCCCCGCGCTCGGCCGCGCGGTAAAGCGCATCCATCAGCAGGATGCCGGAGGTGTCGTCGGACCAGATGTAATACTGCGAGTCGATGGAGCGTTCGGCGGCCTCTGCCAGCGCGATCCGCGCGGCCAGCGCATCCGGGCCGGCCTCCAGGGACATGACGCCGGTCTTGCCCGGATGATCCGCCCCGATCCGCTTGGCAAAGGCCCCCAGGTAAGTGCTGTCATCGACGGGCAGGGCCAGGCTCTCGGCCCGGTCGGAGATATCAGGAAGGGGGTAAAGCAGGCGCCCGCCAAGGATGAAGACAGCCAGCAGGACGGTCAGGACCAGCAGCGCACGCAGGACTTTCATGATCAAGGGTGCGCCCTCCGTCGCTTTGGCCCACAAGCGGGAAAGGGCAGGGCGGATCGCAAAGGCATCGGTGCTGTTCCCGTTCTGGAAGACCCCGTCGGGACAACGATCCACTGCGGCAGGAAGCCTGTCTTACCCGGCCCCGGTTTGTTGCTCGATGATCGCTCCCGGTTGCAGAAAGAATGCCCACCACATGGCCACGTTGCAATTAATTATTCTTAATCAACCTTGAATATTCGGGACTTGCGCCGGAAATGCCAGCCCGGCGCCTTCCCCGCGGGGAAGATGACTATACGCACCGGATACCAAGTAAAAAGGCCCGGAGTTGTCGCTCCGGGCCGGTTTCGATCAGCTCAGCGCCTCTTTCAGCGCGTGGTAAGAGGCCTTGGGCGTTCGCACCATCGTGTCGAAATCGACGTGGATCAAGCCGAAGCGCTTCTCATAGCCAAGCGCCCATTCGTAGTTGTCCAGCAGCGACCATAGGAAGTAGCCCTTGACCGGCGCGCCCTCGGCAATGGCGCGCTTCACGGCCGCCAGGTGGGCCTCGATATAGGCCGTGCGCTCTGGGTCCTCGATCTTGCCATCGCTCAGCACATCGGCGTTCGCCATCCCGTTTTCCGTCACATACAGCGGCAGGACCCCGGTGTATTCCTGCGCCGTGCGGGTCAGGAACTTGTAAAGCCCCTCCGGGTAGATCTCCCAGCCCATCTGGGTCTTGGGCAGGGGGCCTTCGGCCTCTTCATGAGAGGGCCAGGGATCACTGTTCGGCTTCATCAGCTTGCGGGTATAATAATTGATGCCACACCAGTCGACCGGGCTGGCGATCACGTCGAAATCATCCTGCCAGTTGGCCGGCATATGTGGGCCAAGCCCCTCCATCACGTTTGCGGGGTATTCCTTCTTGAAGACGCCACCCAGGAAAAACCGGTTGTAATAGCCGTCGTAGAGATCGGCGGTGGCGCGGGCCTCTGGGCTGGCGTCAGCCGGATCGGCCCATTCCATGTTGAAGACACCGCCCAGGTTGTCCATGCCAAGGCCGCGCATCGCCTGGATCGCGCTGCCATGGGCCAGAAGCACGTGGTGCATGGCGCGGGCCGTGGCACGGATATCGCGCAGGCCGGGGGCGTGATGGCCAAGGAAGTGGCTCAACCAGCCGACGCACCAGGGTTCGTTGATCGGCGCGACAGAATGCATCCGATCCCCGATGCGGCCCATGATGACCTCCGTGAAATCGGCGAACCAGCCGGCGATATCCCGGTTGCGCCAGCCGCCCAGGTCCGCCAGCGCGGAGGGAAGTTCCCAATGGTAGAGCGTCGCGCAAGGCTTGATCCCGCGTTCCAGCATCGCGTCGGTGAGCCGGTCATAGAAATCGAGGCCTTCGGGGTTCGGCGTGCCGCGCCCCTCTGGCAGAACCCGCGCCCAGGAGGTCGAGAACCGGTAGCAATCGAAGCCCGCGGCAGCGACCAGGTCCAGGTCTTCCTCGTAGCGGTGGAAGTGGTCGCAGCCCCGATCGCCATTCTCGGCGCGGACCACGTTGCCGGGGGTTGCGGCGAAACTGTCCCAATGGGTCGGGCCGGCGCCCCCGAAGGCATGGCCTTCGATCTGGTAGGCAGAGGTCGCAGTTCCGAAGAGGAAGTCCTGCGGGAAATCCTTGCGGGTGAAATTCATGGGTCAGGTCCTTTTCGGGGCAGGTCCGGTGGAGCTTCCGACAACCAGCTCCGCTTCAAGCATCTTCTGGATCGGCACCACGGAGGGGTCCTTGATCAGCTGCACCAGGCTTTCGGCCAGCAGCTCTCCTGCCTGGCGGACAGAGGAGCGCGTGGCGGTGAAGATCGGCATGTCCGAGCCGTTCTTGAGATACGACAGGTCATCGTCATGGGTGATGACAGAGACATCGGGCCCCATGCGCAAGCCCGCCTCCTGGATCGCGCGGCGCACGCCGAGCGCCGCGATCATGGAGGCGCAGAGGAAGGCGGTGGGCGGGTCTTCGGAGGCCAGCAGGGAAACGGCCAGGCGGTGGCCGTATTCCTCTGTCATTTCCTCGCTGTGCATCAGCGCGGGATCAGTGGGGATGGCGCTGTCCGCATGGGCATCCAGGTAGCCTTGCCGGCGGCGGAAGGCGAAATCCATGTGATCAAGGCCGTTCAACAGGGCGATGCGCCGGTGGCCGAGGTCAATCAGGAACTGCGTCGCGCGCTCAAAGGACCGGCGGTTGTTCACGTCGACCCAGTTGTAGGGTTCGGAAACGCCGGATGAGCGGCCATGAACGATGAAGGGCAGGCCGATCTCGTTCAGCAGCGGGATGCGCGTGTCAGAGATCGCGGGCCCCTGCAGGATCACCCCGTCGACCACTCGGCGGGCGTTGAACTCTCGGTAGATCCGGCTCTCGTCGATGTCCGGCACACGGGTGAAAACCATGTCGTAGCCATGTTCCGACAGCGCCTGCGAAGCCCCGGCGACGAAATCCCCGAAAACCGGGTTCACCATTTCATGCTTGAGCGTGGTGGGAATGACCTGACCGATCATCATCGTACGGCCCGTGGCCAGCCCCTTGGCACGGCTGTTGGGGGTGTAACTGTAGCGCTGCGCAGCCTCCATCACCCGCTGCCGCGTGGCCTCGCTCACTTCCGGGTAGCCGTTCAGGGCCCGGCTGACGGTGGTCTGCGACAACCCCAGGGCCTCCGCCAGGGATTTGAGGTTCATTGCCATTCAAAGCGCTTTCAATTCGTCGTTCGATCCATATGTGTCGGCAAAGACATGACAGGTCAATGCCCTTGTTCTCAACCGCCGGGATACGGCTCTTAGCCCTGCAATAGATGGAATTTGATGCCAGTGGTTGACAGGTGAGGACACAAGGCGCTCTAACATTCTTCACTCAAAGCGCTTTGAAATTCGATTCGCGCTGGATGATGAAAACGCCGGCTAGGCGGATCTGTGGGAGGATTTGGAAATGCGAAATTCACTGTTGATGAGCGCCGCCATGGTGGCGCTGACGGCCGGCGGGGCGCAGGCCGAGCTGGTCACCGTCTTCGGCCCCTGGCTGGGCCCGGACCAGGAAGACGTTGAAGCCGTGCTGGACGGTTTCGCCGCGGCCAGCGGCTACGAGGTCTCCTATGTCGGCTCCGACAGCTTCGAACAGCAGATCGTGATCGACGCAGAGGCAGGATCGGCCCCGAACATCGCAATCTTCCCGCAGCCTGGCCTGGCCGCGGACATGGCCAGCAACGGCTTCCTGACGCCGATGCCCGACGGCACCGGGGAGTGGCTCAAGGAACATTACGCAGCTGGCGAGTCCTGGGTCGACCTGGCGACCTTCCCTGGTCCGGACGGCTCTGACGGGCTTTACGGCTTCTTCTACAAGGTCGATGTGAAATCCCTGGTCTGGTACGTGCCCGAGAACTTCGAGGACGCCGGCTACGATGTGCCCCAGACCATGGAAGAGCTGAAAGCGCTGACCCAGCAGATCGCCGACGAGGGCGAGACCCCCTGGTGCATCGGCCTGGGATCCGGCGGCGCGACCGGCTGGCCGGCGACCGACTGGGTCGAGGACATGATGCTGCGCACCCAGCCACCCGAAGTCTACGACGCATGGGTTTCCAACGAGACCAAGTTCAACGATCCTGCCGTGGTCGAGGCGATCGAGGAGTTCGGCTGGTTCGCCACCAATGACGACTACGTCTCTGGTGGGGCATCTGCCGTGGCATCCACCGACTTCCGCGACAGCCCCAAGGGGCTCTTTGCCTCTCCGCCGCAGTGCTACATGCACAAGCAGGCGTCCTTCATTCCCAGCTTCTTCCCGGAAGGGTCGGTGATCGGCGAAGATTCCGATTTCTTCTACTTCCCGGCCTATGAAGAAGCCGACCTGGGCCAGCCCGTGCTTGGGGCAGGGACGCTCTGGGGGATCACCAACGACAGCGAAGGCGCGCAGGCCCTGATCGAATACCTCAAGACACCCGAGGCACATGAGATCTGGATGGCCCGGACCGGCTTCCTGACACCCTTTAAGGATGTCGATACCTCCGTCTTCTCCGATCCGACGCTGAAGAAGATGAACGACATCCTGCTGAACGCCACCACCTTCCGTTTCGACGCATCGGACCTGATGCCCGGCGCTGTCGGCGCAGGGGCCTTCTGGACCGGCATGGTGGATTACACTGGCGGCAAACCCGCTCAGGAAGTTGCTGACGACATCCAGTCCGCCTGGGATACGATCCAGTAATCGGGATCCGAATTCCCTGATTCGTCATCGAAACAACTGAGCCAAGGCGGGCAATCCGATCCTCCCGGATTGCCCGCCTTTCAAGACCGACGGGAGCACCGACAAAATGAACCCAGTCTTTCAGGGGATCATCACCATCGTGGTTGGGGTGACGGGCTGCATTGCCTATTTCTACCTCTCCAACCTGATCCTGGACCGGGTGCTGTTCCCGGCCCGCGGACCACATGCGGGGCGCAACATCAACCGGGCCAACCTCTGGCGGCCCTGGTTGTTCATGTTTCCGGCCATCTTTGCCCTCAGCCTCTACCTGGCCTATCCCGTCTTCGAGACGCTGCGCCTGTCGCTGACACAGCGCGTGCCCGGCGGTGGCTATGAGTGGGTGGGGCTGAGCAATTACATCCGGATGGGCCAGGACGCGAAGTTCTGGGAAGCCATCATCAACAACATGCTCTGGCTGCTGATCGTGCCGGCGGCCTCGACCGCCTTCGGTCTGATCGCGGCCCAGCTGACCGACCGCATCAGGTGGGGCGGGCTGGCCAAGTCACTGATTTTCATGCCCATGGCGATCTCTTTCGTCGGGGCGGCGGTGATCTGGAAACTGGTCTATGACGCGCGCCCGATCGAGCTTGAGCAGATCGGCATCCTCAACGCTGTCTACTTGGGTCTTGGCGGGGCAGAGCCTCAGACCTGGCTGACCATTCCCTTCTGGAACAACATCTTCCTGATGATCGTGCTGATCTGGATCCAGACCGGCTTTGCCATGGTGATCCTGTCCGCGGCCCTGCGCGGCATCCCAGAGGAAACCGTGGAAGCGGCCATCGTCGACGGTGCCAACGGCTGGCAGATCTTCTTCAAGATCCAGGTCCCGCAGATCCGCTCCACCATCCTTGTGGTCTGGACCACGATCACCATCATCGTGCTCAAGATCTTTGATATCGTCTTTGCCATGACCAACGGCCAATGGGGCACGCAGGTTCTGGCCAATTACATGTACGACAAGCTTTTCGTGGCCCGCGACTGGGGGATGGGATCGGCTTCGGCCATGGTCATCATGCTGCTGGTGCTGCCGATCCTTGTCTGGAACGTGCGCAACGCGCGCCGCGAAATGCGCTGAGGAGACTGGCCAATGGACAATATCGCAGGCCGCAAATCCTCGCTCACATGGGCCGTGAATGCCTCTGTCGTGGTGCTGGTGGTGCTTTGGCTGCTGCCCACTGTGGGGCTTTTCGTGTCGTCCTTCCGCACGGGCGACCAGATCGCCACCAGCGGCTGGTGGAAGGCGCTCTTCCCATCCGAACAGAACCTGACGCTGCGCGCCGCCGGGCCCGAGGCCCAGGTCGAAGAAAACGGCCTTTACGTGATCGAGGGGACGTTCTTCGAAGAAGGCGCCACGCCCGAGATTTCGACATGGGGCACCTCTTCGCGGGACATCGGCATCTATGAACCGGGCGACACCGGTGAGTTCCGCGACGGCTCCACCATCACCCTGTCAGCGGACGGCAGCTACCGCATGGAAAGCGCCGAGCCCTTCGAGGGCAGCCGCGGCCCGCGGGTCTTCGTCACGGCGCAGACACCGCCTGAGCTGACGCTTGAGAACTACCGCAACCTGCTGTTCGATCCCAACAACGTGGACGGGATGAGCCGGGCCTTCCTGAGCACGCTGACGGTGACCATCCCGGCCACGGTGATCCCGATCCTAGTGGCGGCCTTTGCCGCCTATGCGCTGGCGTGGATGGACTTCAAGGGCAGGGCGCTGCTGATCGCCTGCGTGGTCGGCCTGCTGGTCGTGCCGCTGCAACTGGCGCTTATCCCGCTTCTGAAGCTCCACCTGGCGATCGGCATCGGCAAGGGCTACCTGGGCGTCTGGCTGGCCCATACCGGGTTCGGCCTGCCCATGGCGATCTACCTGCTGCGCAACTACATGGCCGGCCTGCCGCGCGACATCATCGAGAATGCCCGCGTGGACGGCGCCACCGAATACCAGATCTTCATCCGCATCATCCTGCCGCTCAGCTTCCCGGCGCTGGCCTCTTTCGCGATCTTCCAGTTCCTGTGGACCTGGAACGACCTGCTGGTGGCCAAGGTCTTCCTGATCGATGCGACGGGCCAGACCACGGTGATGACGGCCAAGATCGTGGAACTGATGGGCACGCGCGGCGGCAACTGGGAGATCCTGGCCACGGCGGCCTTCGTCTCCATCTCCGTGCCGCTGCTGGTGTTCTTCCTCATGCAAAAATACCTGGTCCGCGGATTGCTGGCCGGATCGGTGAAATAGGATTCAATGATGACGTCTCAGATCATGAACACGAAGGGCAGCACCCAGGCCATTGATGCCGAATGGTGGCGCGGCGCTGTGATCTACCAGATCTATCCGCGCAGCTTCCAGGACAGCAATGGCGACGGGATCGGCGATCTGGCCGGGATCACCCAGCGGCTTCAGCACATCGCCTCTCTCGGGGCGGATGCGGTCTGGATCTCTCCCTTCTTCACCTCGCCGATGAAGGATTTCGGCTATGACGTCAGCGATTACTGCGATGTCGACCCGATGTTCGGCACGCTGGAGGATTTCGATGCGCTGATGGCCGAGGCAGAGAAGCTGGGCCTGAAGGTGCTGATCGACCTTGTTCTGTCGCATACCTCGGACCAGCACCCCTGGTTCCTGGAAAGCCGCGCCAGCAAGGACAACCCCAAGGCCGACTGGTACGTCTGGGCCGATGCCAAGCCCGATGGCACCCCGCCGAACAACTGGCTGTCGATCTTCGGAGGCTCCGGCTGGGAATGGGACAGCCGGCGGATGCAGTATTACCTGCACAACTTCCTGACCACCCAGCCGGACCTGAACTTCCACAATCCGGATGTGCAGGAGGCCCTGCTGGACGTGGCCCGCTTCTGGCTTGAGCGTGGCGTGAACGGGTTCCGCCTGGATACGATCAACTTCTACACCCATGACGCCGAACTGCGCGACAACCCCGCGCTGGATCCGGCCCGGCGCACGGCCAAGACGGCACCCGCGGTGAACCCTTACAACTGGCAGGAGCACGTCTACGACAAGTCGCGCCCGGAAAACCTGACCTTCCTGCGCAAGCTTCGCGCGGTGATGGACCCCTATGGCGCGGCCGCCGTGGGCGAGGTGGGCGATGAACAGCGCGGGCTTGAGATCCTGGGGGAATACACCTCTGGCCCCGATCTGATGAACATGTGCTACGCCTTCGAACTGCTGTCGGGTGACACGCCCACGGCCAGCTACATCAAGGAGGTCATGGACCAGATCGACGATGTGGCAGCCGACGGCTGGGCCTGCTGGGCCTATTCCAACCACGACGTGGTGCGCCATGCCTCTCGCTGGCGGCTTCAGGACAATTCCATGCGGGCCTTCAACACGCTGATGATGTGCCTGCGCGGCTCCGTCTGCATCTACCAGGGCGAAGAGCTGGGCCTGCCTGAAGCCGACGTGCCCTACGAGGCGCTGCAGGATCCCTATGGCATCCGCTTCTGGCCCGAATTCAAGGGCCGGGACGGCTGTCGCACGCCCATGGTCTGGGAAGCACAGTCAGAGAACGCGGGCTTTGGCGTGGGACACCCCTGGCTGCCCGTCAGCTCTGCCCAGGCCGCGATGGCCGTGGATCAGCAGGAAGCGGACCCCGAGACGCTTCTGCACCACTACCGCCGCGCGATCGCCCTGCGTCACGCCCATGCGGCGCTCCGGTTCGGCGATCAGACTCCGCTTGAGGCGGACGGCGATCTTCTGGTCTTTACCCGCGCCTCCGCGGACGAGGATATCTTCTGCGCCTTCAACCTGGGCTATGGTGAGGTCACCACGCAGCTGCCGGCGGGCAACTGGCAGAACCTGGCGGCCGCGCTGTCCGGGACGGAGGCCGGCGACGATGGCGCCATCGCCCTGCCGGCCTGGGGCTATACAATCTACGGACGGAAGGCGGGCTGAACATGGCTGATCTGAAGCTTACCGACGTCAAGAAGACCTATGGCGGAACAATCAACGTCCTCAATGACATCAACCTGGATATCAAGGCCGGGGAGCTTGTCGTCTTTGTCGGGCCTTCGGGCTGTGGCAAGTCGACGTTGCTGCGCATGATCGCCGGTCTTGAAAAGATCACCGATGGCACGCTTGAGATCGACGGGCAGGTCATGAACGACGTGCCTCCGGCACAGCGCGGCATCGCCATGGTGTTCCAAAGCTACGCGCTTTATCCGCATATGACCGTGCGCGACAACATGGCCTTCGCGCTCAAGCTGGCCAAGAAGAGCAAGGCAGAGATCGACGCGGCCATCGACAACGCCGCAAAGGTGCTACAGCTGGAACCCTACCTTGATCGTCTGCCCAAGGCGCTCTCCGGCGGGCAACGGCAGCGGGTCGCCATCGGGCGTTCCATCGTCCGGGATCCGAAGATCTATCTCTTCGATGAGCCGCTCTCAAACCTGGATGCGGCGCTGCGCGTCGCCACCCGGATCGAGATCGCCAAGCTCAAGGAGGCCATGCCCGACCGCACCATGGTCTACGTGACCCATGACCAGGTCGAGGCGATGACCCTGGCCGACCGCATCGTGGTGCTGGCAAACAAGGGCATCGCCCAGGTCGGCAGCCCGCTGGACCTTTACGAGCGGCCAGAGAACGAGATGGTGGCGCAGTTCATCGGCTCCCCGGCCATGAACCTCATGGGCGGCGTGATCAGCGGCACGGGGGAACAGACAACCATCACCATGGACAGCGGTCACACCGCCGTTTCCGACATACCGACCGCACCCGAAGACATGGGCAAGAAGGTCAACATCGGCGTGCGGCCCGAGCACCTGACCCCGGTGGAGCAGGGCGGTTTGTTCTCTGGCACCGTCGATATCGTGGAGAAGCTGGGCGAGGTTACGCTGCTGTACTTCGAGCTGCAGGGCGAAGAGGCCGCGGCCATCGCGAAGCTGCCCGGCGTTCATGATGGTCTGCGGGGCACGGTCATTGGCCTGTCCGCGGCGCCGGAGCATATTCACCTGTTCCACGAAGGGCAATCCATGCGGCGTTGATCGGTCAGGAGTAGCGATCGCGGTTGCGCCCGCCACCACCGCCGGGCCCGGACTGCGTGGCCTCCAGCAGGAGGCGGCGCAGGATCCGCGCCCGGATCGGCTTGGCGATCACATCGTCCAGCCCGGCCTTCTTCAGCCGCTCGGTCACCTCTTCCCCGACATGGGCGGTCAGGGCGATGATGCGCGCCTGCCCGGAAAGCCCCTGGCCACCGCGAATGGCGCGGGTCGCCTCGACCCCGTCCATCACCGGCATGGAGACATCCATCAAGATGATATCATAGGGATGGGACTGGCTGGCATCCACGCCCAGCTTGCCATTCTCAGCCTCCGTCACGCGGTGCCCATCGCGTTCCAGCATGCGGCGGGCGACGAAACGGTTGGTCGGATTATCCTCGACCAGAAGGATATCAAGCGAGGGGATCTGCGGCATTTCTTCCGTCTTTGCAGGTCGAGTAGCGCCTTGGGCTGCGACGGGCGGCAGTGGCAGGAACAGCCGGAACTGCGTGCCCTCGCCGGGAGAGCTCTCCACCTCGATCCGGCCCATCATCGCCCCGGCCAGGCGCAGGGCGATGCCAAGCCCCAGACCCGTCCCCTGGATCTGGCGGTGGACGGCCCCGTCCAGCCGCACGAAATCATCGAAAATCCGGGCCTGTTCTTCTGCCGACATGCCGATCCCGGTATCGCGTACCTCGATCACGACCTCGCTGCCCTCCGCGCGGCGGGTCGTGATTGCCACCTCGCCGCCTTCGGTGAACTTCACCGCGTTGGACACGAGGTTCAGCAGGACCTGCCGCACGCGCGTGGCATCCCCCAGCACCCAGCCGGCGGGCGAACTGTCCGCACGGTAGAGGAGGTTGCGCAGGTTGCGTGCGCGCGGCATCTCGCTGGCCAGGATGTCTTCGATCAGCCGGTCCAGGTCGAAGGGGGCAGGGTGGATGACCACGTCGCTGCCTTCGATCTGGGTGATGTCCAGCACGTCGTTCACCAGTTCCAGCAGGGTCTGGGCAGAGCTGCGCACGACGTTCAGGTAGGTCTCTTCCTCTGTCGGATCATTGCTTTCCTCCATCAGGTCGATGGTGCCAAGGATGCCGTTGAGCGGCGTGCGCATCTCATGGCTGATGACCCCCAGGAACCGGGCCTTGGCCCGTTCCCCGGCCAGCGCCTTGTCGCGGGAGTCTTTCAGCTCGGCCTCGCTGGCGACCTGGTGGGAAATGTCGCGGATCACGCAAACGAGGATGGGGAAGGCCTCTGCCTCGTTGATGTCCATGGACAGTTCGACCGGGAAGCTTCGGCCTGACCGGGTTCGGCCGAGAAGGCGGAAACAGGTTTTCGGACCGTCCTGGCAGGCCTTAAACAAGGCGTTCCCGGTCACCTCTTGCGGGCCATCGGCGGTCTCCTGGGACAGGAACAGACCTGCGGACAGATCGCGCTGTTCGTCCTCCGAAAAGTGGAACATGTCGCGCGCGGCGCGATTGGCCTCCCGCAGGCGGCCACTTCGATCGAAGACAAGGATCGCGTCCTGGGAGGTTCCAAAGATCGTCTCCAGCCGTGCAGAGGCCGCCAGCTTCTGTTCCAGCCGCTTCTGGGAGACCTGCGCAAGGGAGCGGAACAGGATGACCATCGCGCTCAGTGCGGCAAGCAGAACGCCGGTGGCGGCGGCAAGCACCTTCAGGACATGGGCCATGCCGTTGCGGGCCTGATCAGACATGCCCACGAAGATGCGGTTTCCAAGTGTCAGGATCCGGCGAATGTCCTGCCGTTTTTCGGCCAGATCGGCTTGCAGTTCGTCAAGCCCGGCCAGAAGTGTCGCGTCATCGCTGTCGATCAGCGTGGTCTTTTCGTAGAAGGCATCCCTCAGTTTCAGGAAATCATCACGCAAACTCGGGTCCAACAGCGCCTGAGCATAAACGGCAGAGCGGGAGAGCGTCGCGAAGCGGCTGTAGAGAATGTCATAGCGATCCCGCACATCCCGCAGGGCAGGACCCAGATTCTCGTCCGACAAGAGCTGGGAGTGCAACTGCGCGAGGCCCACGGCCCGTTGCAGTTCCAGGTATTCGACCTCAAGTTGGGAAAGAGTCCACTGGATGTTGTCGGTCGGAGAGGAGGCCAGCTCTGCCAGTTTCTGGCGCACATCGGTCATCAGGAAGACGATGACGATCATGCACAGGGCGGTGATCGTGCCCAGGATGCCCAGGCGCAGGACCCCGGTGTCCAGGCTTGTCCGCCAAAAGAAGGGCTGCGCCATTTGAATGCTCCGCGACCCGCACAGGTCCGGCCTCGATTGGCCGGACGGGAGCGTTCTGTCAGTCCTTGACCGCCATCCGGTCAAGTTGCCAAATGGAGTTGGCATAGATGACCTCTGTCTGGAAAGACGACGCAGAATCATAAGGATAGACCAGCCAAAGCGGTCCCTTGCTGCGTAGCGTCATCGGCTTGCCATTCCGCTCGTAAGCCAGGACGGCCCCATCGGGGTGAAAATCCGCGATCGGGATCGTGATCGAATAATCATTGGCGGCCGTCAGCTCCAGGGTACCGCTGTCGACCCCCAGGTGCTCAAGAAGCGCCACCATACGGACACCGCGAAACTGCTGCACGCCCTCCGTCCAGATTGTCGAGGTCTCGAATTCAGTGACGGGCAGGGCCGAAAGATCATGCGCGCTCATTTCCACGACGCGGTCTGGCAGGGTAATTGTCAGGATGACCCGATCCTGGGCCATGGCATTGACGGGAAGAAGCGCAACGATAACGCCCCAGATGAGCAAGAGCACGGTCTTCATGTGGAATCCTTTCCATATGGGCATTGCCAAGCAGACTGGCGGGTCATGGGGTTTGGCTACCCACAATACCTTAACGATAGCTGTAGACCGGATTTAATTCCCAGACCATTCGATCGAAAACGCTCCCCGGAAGGTCCGGAACCACTGAGCGGGCCGGCCGGCCTTGAGAATTTGCGATAAAATGCCGGATTGGCGCAGAGCAGATGGCATCCGGATTAAACCTATGTTCACGCCTGTTCTTCCATACCTCCGTTCAATTGCGGCGATCCGACTGCGTTTCGCCACGGCTGATATCCAGGGGATACACATGGGGCTTTCCAGAATCCGCATCGCGCTCAGGCTTCCTGCTGCCTTTCTACTGCTCGTGGCAATATCGCTCGGGGTACTGGGCATCCTGTCCTACAAATCCGCCAAGTCCACACTGATGGAGGCGGGCGAGGCCGAGATGCTGGACATCGTCAACACCCAGGCACAAGAACTTCGCAACTGGTCCCAGGAGGTAGAGACCGACCTGACGATGCAGGCGGAAAGCCCCTTGCTTGCCAATGCCCTGCGCGCCTTCGCGGCTGGCTGGGATGCCCTGGGTCCGACCGCGGCGGAGCAGATCCACGCACTTTACGTTGGCGATTCCAGGTTGCCACCGTTCCAGCGTTCGGAGGTCGCGGATGCCGGAGACGGCTCCGTCTATTCTCGCGCCCATGCGCGGTTCCACAATCACTTCCGCTCCCTGATGAAACGCGGGTCCTACCGGGACGTTTTTGTTTTCGATGCCGACGGCAACATGGTCTATTCGGCCGCGAAACAGGATGATTTCGCCTCGCACGTCGGCGCGCTGACGGGCGGAGCCTTCTTCAGCAAGGTGGGGGAAGTCCTTGCGGATCCCGCGAACCAGCAGCTGAGCTTTGTCGACTTCTTCGACTACGGCAACTCGTCAGAGAACTCCGCCTTCCTGATTGCCCCCGTCTCCGGCGCAGACGGAGCGATCCTGGGCGCGATTTCCTACCGGATCGACTCCGCTACGCTCAGCACCCAGATCGGCAAAAGCGCAGGGCTGGGCGAAAGCGGCCAAAGCTTTGCCATCGGCTACGACGGCATTGCGCGCACGCAGGCACAGGGCTGGCAGGATACGCCGCTGCCCGCCAATTCGCCCCTTCTCGAGGCGCGCAGCGGCCGGGATGGCGTCTTGCTGGAAGATCTGGAAAACTCGGATCTGAAAGGCCAGCTGACCGCCTTTGCCCCGGCCTCGGTCTTCGGCACCGAATGGATTGCCATTGCCAGCAAGAGCCAGGCAGAGATCCTGGCCTCCGTCAGCCAATATGTGACCAACACCCTGATCTTCGGCGCCATCATCCTGGCGGTAACGGCGGCCATCGGGCTCTGGATCGCCATGGGCGTCTCACGCCCGCTGCGCGACGTCTCTCACTGCATAGAGGAGGTCTGCGAACAGAACTACGACATCACCGTGCCGCACACGGGTCGCGGGGATGAAATAGGCGATATCGGACGCTCTCTTGAAGAGCTGCGCACGCGGCTTTCGGGCACCCATGCCCTGGCACGGGAGATGTCCTTCAAGAGCGCCGCGCTCGAAGCAACCTCCGCCGCACTGATGATGACGGACGAAGACTTCACGATCACCTACATGAACGATGCGGTCAAGACCATGCTGCACAGCCGCCTTGAGGATTTCCAGGTCGTCGCAAAGGACTTTGACCCCGATGGCCTGATCGGCACAAACATGGATGTCTTCCATGGCAAGCCGGAAATGATCCGCCAGCTGATCCAGCGCCCGGACGCGCTGCCGTTCCGGACCGATATCCGGGTCGGCTCCGCACGCCTTCAAATCGAACTCAACGCGGTCTGGAACGAAGACAAGGAAATCGCCGGCCTGGTCGTGGAATGGGTCGATGTCACCGAAGAGCGCCGCAAGACGGCCGTCCTGAACGCCATCGAAGGCGGACAGATCATGGCGGAATTCGACCTTTCCGGCAAAACCCAGAACGTCAACGCGAACTTCCTTGAAATAACCGGCCTTTCCAGGGACCTGGCCATGGGGCGCCATCTTGACCAGGTGATGAAACTGGAAACCCAGGACGGGGAAGAGACCGATATCCTGGCAACTGTCCGCACGGGCAATCCAATTCAGGGGCGCTTCCGCGTCAGCTCTCAGGATGGCTCTGACGCGATCGTGGATGGCGGCATTTATCCCGTGCTGGATCGCCGCAAGGACACCACAGGGGTGACGCTGATCGGGACGGATGTGACCGCCGCGCAGCTTGAACTGCAAGAGGCAGAGGCCCGCCAGAAAGCCATGCAGGCAGCACAGCAAACTGTGGTCGAGGCGCTGCGTGTCGGCATGCGCGATATCTCTAACGGCGATCTGACCTCTCGCCTGGAGACACCCTTCGCGCCGGAATACGAACAGCTGCGCACCGATTTCAATGACGCGCTGGCCAACCTTACCCGCGCCATGTCCAACATTTCCTCCGAAACCACCGCCATGCACCACGAGACCTCTGAGATCGTGAAGGCCGCGGATGAGATGTCCGCGCGCACGGAACGCCAGGCGATGACCCTGCAGGAAACGGCCTCCAGCCTGGATGAGCTGACCACCAATATCACGCAGACCGCAGATGGTGCGGCCAAGGCCAACCAGGTGGTCTCCGAGGCCCGCGAAAGCGCTGAATCCAGCGGGTCCGTGGTCGACGAAGCCGAAACCGCTATGGCGGAGATCGCCGAATCCTCCAAGGAAATCATGAAGGTGATTTCCGTGATCGACGATATCTCTTTCCAGACCAACCTCTTGGCCCTCAACGCCGGTGTCGAAGCCGCAAGGGCAGGGGAGGCAGGCCGGGGTTTCGCTGTGGTCGCCACCGAAGTGCGTGCGCTGGCGCAGCGCTGTGCCAATGCCGCCGCAGAGATCAACCAGCTCATCACGGTCTCCGGTCAGCACGTCAACCGCGGTGTCGAACTGGTCGGCGTGACCGGCGATACGCTGAAGAATATCGTCGGCTCGATCTCCGATATCTCCAGCTACATCGCCGAGATCGCTCAGGCGGGCAAAGAGCAATCCATCGGCCTGGCCCAGGTCAATTCCGCGGTAAACCAGATCGACCATGTCACGCAGCAGAACGCCGCCATGTTCGAAGAGACGACTTCGGCCAGCCACGCGCTTGCGCAACGTGCCAACCGGCTGACAGAGACCATCGGCCACTTTAAGGTCGGCGATATGGAGGCGCGCGCCAAGCCCACGCCACTGGTGCGCAAGCCCAAGGCCAAGCAGCAGCCGCCGGCAACCCAGGGCAACCTGGCGGTTGCACCCGCTGAAAGACCGGAAGCGAGCGACTGGGAAGATTTCTGATGCCGATGTCGCGCCAAAATGGAAAGTCCCCCAAGGTTGACGGAAGGAAGACCAAGGTCCTGATCGTGGATGACCAGCCCTCTGTCCAGACCCTCATACGGCACGCCCTGTCCAAGGACGACAGGATCGAGGTGGTCGGAGCGGCCAATGATGCCTACCAGGCCCGCGAGCTGATTAAGAAGCTGAACCCGGACGTCATAACACTGGACGTGGAAATGCCACGCATGTCCGGGCTGGAGTTTCTGGAAAGGCTGATGCGCCTGCGGCCAATGCCGGTGATCATGTTCTCGTCGCTGACGACGCAGGGCAGTGAACACGCGGTGCGAGCCCTGTCTCTTGGCGCCGTGGACGTGCTTCCAAAACCCACCGGGGGCCTGGATGACGCGATCCTCAAGAAACTCGCCACGCGCATCGTGAGCGCCACCAGGTTCAACCGGACCAAGGTGCCCTCGATGAACCGGTCGGTCGACCAGGACGATATCATCAAGGAGTCGATACATCGCTGGAATGGCAAGATCGTCCTGCTTGGGGCCTCCACCGGCGGGGTTGCTGCGGTGGAAACCGTCTTGCGAAGGATGCCGGCGGATTGCCCGCCGATCGTGATCTCTCAGCACATGCCAGAGAGCTTTCTGAAGAGCTTCATCAAGCGCCTTGATGAGCATCTGCCGCAAAGGGTGATCGAGGCCGTGGATGGAGATGAACTTCTGCCGGGGCATGTATACCTGGCGCCGGGCGGCAAGGAACATACCGGCATTCGCCGCGTCGGACGTCGCTACGAAATTGCGTCGATTGCGGCGCCAAAAAGGAACGGACACATCCCGTCGGTAGACGAACTGTTCATGTCTGCAAGCGAAACTGCGGAAACAGTGACGGCCGTCCTGTTGACAGGAATCGGGAAGGACGGCGCGGATGGTATGCGCGGTCTGAAGCAGCGTGGAGCGTACTGCATTGGACAGGATGAAGAAACCTGCGTCGTATACGGCATGCCACGCGCCGCGGCGGAGATGGGTATCCTTGATGAACAACTTCCACTGGAACAGGTGGCACGGGCAATCTGTGCAAGTTGCGACTCCCGCAGGGGCTGACAGGAGCGAGTAGTGAAGCGAGCAGCAGGCCGTGGGCCGAACATCAACATCACCCAGGGTGAATATGCGGTTTCCGATCACGTCGGGGGCGTTATCACGACGATCCTGGGATCCTGCATTGCCACCTGCATCTGGGATCCGGTGCGCAATGTCGGCGGAATGAACCATATCCTCGTGGCGCGGTCTCATACCTCCATGGGGGTGAATGACTTTGCCGGGGTCAATGCGATGGAGCTCCTGATCAATGGCCTGGTTCGGCTGGGGGCGGATCGCACGCGGCTGAACGCGAAGGTGTTCGGCGGCGCGCGGATGATCAGCGGCCTGTCCGACATCGGCAATACCAACGGCGCCTTCATCACGGAATTCCTTGAAAAGGAAGGGATTCCCTGCCTGGGCAAGAGCCTTGGCGGCACCTCTGCGCGGCAGATCAAGTTCTTCCCGGCGGAGGGGCGCGTGATGCAGCGCACGGTTGCCGGCGCGCCGGAAGTGGTGGCACCGCCCAAGGCGCCGGAACGTGCGACCCGGAACGATGTGGAGCTTTTTTAAGGTCTTAGGTCAGGCCGTTGCAGGACAAGGCCCAGAGCGGTCTGGCATTGGGTTGGGTTTGCGCTGGCGTGTGGCCTGCGCGGGCGATCAGCTGGAAGTCCGTTATCTCAAGCGGGACGTCCGTGATCTCAACCAGTCGAGCTGGCATTCGCTTTCGATGGAATCCGGGAAAGCGGAGCGCAGGGAATTCACTGCCACATCAAGGCTTTGGCCGGCGTCCAGCAAGAGACAGGCGGCCATGGTACCTGAGCGTCCAGCGCCGTAGTGGCAGGACAGGGCCACCGTTTGGCCGGCAGAGAGGATGCTGGTGAGATCGGGTTGGAGGGCCTCCCAGGCGGCTTCGAAGGAGGCGTCTGGGGCCTGGTAATCGGGGATGGGCATGTGGCGCAGGGGCAGGGAGATCTCTGCCGCCTGGGCTTCGAGGAGGTCCCAGGCGCCCGGGGGCAGTTCCTCTTTTTCCAGTAGGATTATCAACAGCTTGCAGCTTGAAAGTGCGGCATCCGTCAAGGTGGCGCGCATTCGGGCGGGATCCAGTGTGGGGGATCCGCTTTCTGGCAGGAAAAGTCCCGGAAGTCCGAGGGTTACGATGCGACCTGAAGATGGATGGGCCAGTTGGGCGCGGATGCTCGTGGGCTGTGCCATGAGCTCCGCACGCAGCGGTTCCGGGTATTTTTCCGGGTCTTGGTCGGGCATCGCGTCGCGACTCCTGGGGCACCGGTGCCGGTGCGAAGGATCTGGGATCTCTTATGTGTACCTGTATTCAGGCGTGCAATCAAAGGGATAGATGCAGAGCGGCAGGTAAACCGCAGGTATTGGCGCTGACTGGCCTGGAAATGGGCCGGCGCTCCTCATGACATTCATGGTCGGGAGGCCGCGCGAGTTTTGCGCGGGGTTTTGGCCTGGGCGGGTCTGAGGGTGGCAGGTTTTCAAGGGCTGACTGATCGCGGAAAACCGGCGTCGGTGGGACGTCTGTATCGTGTCGGTATCACGTCGGTATTACGTCGGTGCGCAGCGCACGGTGGTGAGAGGATGCGGTAAGGAGTTTGCGGCAGTCTTGACCCGTTGCGGCGATGGTCCGGGGTTCGGGTGGCTGAGGCTTTGGCGGATGCGGGTCATGGGAGCCTTGGGTCAGGAAGCGGAGCTGCGCCGCATGGAGTGCACGGGATGACGGGTTCGAGCGGAACAGAGGCGCCGGGGAATGACGACCGGCACAGAGCATGGGCTGTGACGTGGTGCTGGCGGCCAAGGATGCGCGGTGGAGGTAATGAGCGCGATCAGAGAGAGCGGCAGTCTGGCGCGGATCTGTGGTGTGGCCAATGATCCGGGATGGCGCGTTGGACCAGGATGCGCAGCGGCGGGCATCCGGGCAATCCTGCGGCGCGACGGTGCTGAGCGCGACGAGAGCGAACGGCGTGCCGGGCGTGCTGTCAGAGATCCGGCACATCGGCGGCCAGCGCGCTGGCAGCGAAGTGCGCGGCGTTGGTCGATACCACGCAGAGGCCCAAGCGCGTGTCGGGCCGAGGATCGCGGCTGGCACGTGGAACTCAGCACCGAGAGGCTTTCGATGCCAGGCCGCGCTAAGAGGTTTCAAGGCCTGCGCCGCGTCAGATCCAGTGGCAGAGGCAGACGGATCACGACGCCTCGCTGAGTGGTTCGGCTGCGTGAAATCTCTGGCGGGAGTGTCACCGCATAGCGTGATACAGTGGTGAAACAGACCCCGACAGAGGGGTCAGGTGAGTCACCATAAGCTATCTATTAAGCATTATTACGTTAAATATCAGATAGATACAGGCATGTATTCATGCTCTGTATTTATCTGATATTTACATAATACCGATTATGAGACTCATTATGGAGGGGAGAGGGAGACAGCCCTGTCGCTGCAAATCCCCTTGAAACGCTGGTGTTTGACGCTGGGTTTACCAGAAGCCCGCGGATCCGTTGCGGCTTTGGCAGCTATGGCGACAGGTCTGTCCGGCCGCTCAGTCTGGCCCGCCAGTCAGACCCCGGAGCCTACGGGATCACAGACCACCAACGGCAAAGCCCGCGCCGGGATCCGGCACGGGCCATTTCTGTCACGTGCCAGCTCTGTCAGCCAAGCGCGTAGCCGGCACCGCGCACGGTGCGCAGCGGATCATCCCCGCCATGGGTGCACAGCGCCTTGCGCAGACGCCCGATATGCACGTCCACGGTGCGGGTATCGACATAGATGTCCCGGCCCCAGACCCGGTCCAGAAGCTGTTCACGCGACCAGACGCGGCCCGGCTTTTCCATGAAGGTGGACAGCAGACGGAACTCCGTCGGCCCCAGCTTCAGCTCTTTCTCACTGCGGGTCACGCGGTGGGTTTCGGCATCCAGGATGATGTCTTCGTATTCCAGCCGCTCCCCCATGGAGGCCGGACGCGTGCGGCGCAGCTGGGCGCGCACGCGGGCCATCAATTCGATCACCGAATAGGGTTTGACCACGTAGTCATCCGCGCCCGTCTCAAGCCCGCGCACGCGGTCGACTTCCTCTGAGCGCGCGGACAGCATGATGATCGGCACGCCCCGGGTTTCGGAGCGCATCTTGAGCTGGCGGCAGACCTCGATCCCGGAAAGATTGGGCAGCATCCAGTCCAGCACGATGATGTCGGGCGCGACCTCTTCCACCAGCAGCATCGCCTCTTCCCCGTTTTCCGCGCGGGAGACGCGAAAGCCTTCGGCTTCCAGGTTGTAGGCCAGGACTTCGCGCTGTGCCGGTTCGTCTTCGACCACCAGGACGGTGGGCTGCTGATCAGAGGCCATGTCAGTTGCCTCCGCGCTGCGGCACATCCGGCGCCATGGAGGAATCGACCGAGGTCTTGTCCCCTTTCACGCGGGGCTCACCGGGGGTTTCGCCCGTGACGAGGTAGATCACCTGCTCTGCGATGGAGGTGACGTGATCGCCCATGCGTTCGGTGTTCTTGGCCATGAAATGCAGGTGCATGCAGGCGGTGATGTTGCGCGGGTCTTCCATCATGAAGGTCAGGAATTCGCGGAACAGCGCGTTGTACATCTGGTCGACGTCGCGGTCGCGTTCGATCACTTCCTGGGCCAGGGCCACGTCGCGCTGGATATAGGCATCCAGAGCGTCGCGCAGCATGCCTTCGACCTCTCGTGCCATGCGGCGCAGGGCGGCATTGGCGCCGGTGATCTGCTGCATCTGCAACAGCACCGAGGTCCGCTTGGCCATGTTCTTGGCGTAATCCCCGATCCGTTCGAGGTTATTGGAGATCTTCAGGATCGACAGCACCACCCGCAGGTCGCCCGCCGTGGGCGCGCGCAGGGCGATGATGCGGGCGGTTTCTTCCTGGATCAGCTCTTCGAGCGCGTCGATGGCGGCATCGCCCTGGCGGACCTGCTCTGCCAGTTCCTCGTCCCGGCCTTCCAGCGCCTGGCTGGCTTCAAGGATCGCCTGTTCGACAAGCCCCCCCATCTTCATGATCCGGGCCTGCACGGATTCTAGGTCACGATCGAAGGCGCTCGCAATATGTTGCGACATGTCTCTGACTCCCTGGTGGTCTCTGGGCTCAGCCGATGCGGCCGGTGATGTAGCTTTCCGTGCGCGCATCCACCGGGTTGGTGAAGATCTGCGAGGTCTCGCCGAATTCCACCAGGTTGCCGAGGTGGAAGAAGGCGGTCTTCTGGCTGACACGGGCGGCCTGTTGCATGGAGTGGGTCACGATGACGACCGAGTAGCTGGTGCGCAATTCGTCGATCAGTTCCTCCACCTGGCCGGTGGCGATGGGATCGAGCGCCGAACAGGGTTCGTCCATCAGCAGGACTTCCGGTTCCGTGGCCACGGCGCGCGCGATGCAGAGCCGCTGTTGCTGGCCGCCCGACAGGCCCGTGCCCGGCGCATGAAGGCGGTCCTTGACCTCGTTCCAGATGGCGCCGCGGCGCAGGGCGCGTTCGACGATGTCGTCCAGGTCGGCCTTGTTCTTGGCCAGGCCGTGGATGCGCGGGCCATAGGCGACGTTGTCGTAGATCGACTTTGGGAACGGGTTGGGCTTCTGGAAGACCATGCCGACCTTGGCGCGCAGCTGCACCGGGTCGACGCGGGGGTCGTAGATGTCTTCCTGGTCCAGCAGGATCTGGCCTTCGACGCGGCAGATGTCGATCGTGTCGTTCATCCGGTTCAGGCAGCGCAGGAAGGTCGATTTCCCGCAGCCCGAGGGGCCGATGAAGGCGGTGACGGTCTTGTCTTCGATGGCGACGTTCACGTCCTTGATGGCGTGGGTCTCTCCGTAGAAGACCTGGACGTTGTTGGCGGAAATCTTGATGTCCTTGGTGTCCACTGTGTTCTCCAGGGCCGGCGAGTCGTACATGTTACTGATCCCTTCCATAGCGGTTACCAGCGGCGCTCGAAACGCCGGCGCAGGATAATGGCGATGAAGTTCATGGTGAGCAGGAAGACGAGAAGGATGATGATCCCGCCCCAGGCGCGTTCGTAATAGGCCGGGTCGGCCCGTTTGGCCCATTCGTAGATCTGGGCAGGCATGGCGGAGTTCGGGTCCAGGAAGCCGGCCGCGATGCCATCGGGGAAGTTGGAGGCGATGTAGCCCACCATCCCGATCAGCAGCAGCGGCGCGGTTTCCCCAAGCGCCTGGGCCAGGCCCAGGATGGTGCCGGTCAGGATGCCGGGCATGGCCAGCGGCAGCACGTGGTGGAAGACCGATTGCATCTTGGAGGCCCCTACCCCGAGCGCGGCATCGCGGATCGAGGGCGGCACGGCCTTGAGCGAGGCGCGGGTGGAGATGATGATCGTCGGCAGCGTCATCAGCGTCAGCACCAGGCCCCCCACCAGCGGCGCGGATTGCGGCAGCTCTGCGAACTGGATGAAGACCGCCAGGCCCAGGATCCCGAAGACGATGGAGGGCACGGCCGCGAGGTTGGAGATATTCACCTCGATCACGTCGGTGATCCAGTTCTTGGGCGCGAATTCCTCAAGGTAGATGGAGGCCGCGACACCGATGGGCAGCGACAGGAAGAGCACCACCAGCATCATGAAGAAGGAGCCGACCATGGAGGCGCCGATCCCGGCCTGTTCGGGGCGGCTTTCGGAGGCATCGGTGCCAAGGATGAAATCAAGGTTGAAGCTGCGCTTGAGGATCCCGGCGTCGCGCATCTGGTCCACAAGGTCCAGGTGTTCGGCATCCAGGTTCTTGTCACGCGCCAGGGCTTCGCGGGTGACGCGGCCCTTTTCGTAGCCATCCACGCGCGAGGAGGCCAGCACCTTGAACACCACCGTCTGGCCGATCTGGTCGGGATGGGCGATGGCGTAGTCGCGCACCTGGGCCGGCACGGAGGCAGAGATCATCTTGCGCAGGTCCGCGCCCTTGTCGAAGGGGCTGTCCAGGCCATGTGCGGCCATCAGATCCAGCAGCGCCTGGTCGATCATGCCGTTGTAGCCGAAGGTGGAGGTCTTCTTGATGACCTCCGGATCGCCGGTCTGATCGGGGTCCAGCTTTTCCTGGCTCAGCTGCACGGGCAGCTCGATGAAGGTCTGGGTGAAGGCCGGGGTGCCGTTGCGCACGATGGCCACCAACAGCACCACCAGGAAAAGAACCCCCACGCCCACGGCAGCCATGCCATAGAAGCGAAAGCGTTTTTCGGCAGCGTTGCGGCGCTTGGTGCGGCTGTCCTGGGCCAGCAGGCTGGTCTTGCCTTGGGGCAAGGGCGTGCTGTCGGGACCGGAGAGGGATGCGTCGGTCATTAGTCGTATTGCTCCCGGTATTTGCGCACGATCCAGAGCGCGAAGACATTCAGGGCGAGGGTGATGACAAAGAGCGTCATGCCAAGGGCGAAGGCCACCAGCGCCTCGGGAGAGGCGAAATCGGCGTCCCCGGTCAGCTGGCTGACGATCTTGGCGGTGACGGTGGTCATCGCTTCAAAGGGGTTCATGCTGAGCCGGGCCGCGGCCCCTGCCCCAAGCACCACGATCATGGTTTCCCCGATCGCGCGCGAGGCCGCCAGGAGCACCGCGCCGACGATGCCGGGCAGCGCCGCGGGCAGGATCACCTGCTTGACGGTTTCGGACTTGGTCGCGCCCAGCCCGTAGGAGCCGTCGCGCATGGACTGGGGCACGGCGTTGATGATGTCATCGGAGAGCGAGCTGACGAAGGGGATCAGCATGATGCCCATCACGAGGCCGGCGGTCATCACCGCGGTGCCGCCCGACATCCAGCCAACGCTGTCGGGCCCGAAGGCCGTCAGCAGCATCGGGCCGACGGTCAGCAGCGCGAAAAGCCCGTAGACGATCGTGGGGATCCCGGCCAGCACCTCAAGCAGCGGCTTGGCGAAGCTGCGCACGGATTTCGGCGCGTATTCTGAGAGGTACACGGCCGCGAACAGCCCGATGGGAACGGCCACCGCCAGCGCGATCAGGGAGATGTAGAAGGTGCCCCAGAACAGCGGCAGGATGCCCAGTTCGGACCCGCCCCCGAAGGAGGGCGCCCAGGTCGTGCCGAAGAAGAAATCGGTCCAGGGATAGAGCTTGAAGAACTGGATGGTATTGGCCAGCAGCGAAAAGACGATGCCCAGCGTGGTCAGCACCGCCAGGGAGGCGGCCAGGATCAGCAGTGCCAGCACCACCTTTTCGACGGAGTTGCGCGCGCGGTAATCCTTGTCCGTGCGCAGCACCGCCAGGGCCATGCCGGCCAGCGCCAGCAGCCCGACGACGATGTTGCGCAGCGTGTCGGCGGTGGCGTTGCGCGCGCGGTAGCTTTTCGCGGCCTCCAGCGTGACCGCATCCACGTCCGATCCCACCGCCACGCCGACAGAGCCCAGCAGGCCGCGCACGTCGGTGCTGCCGGCCTGCATGGCCTCAAGCTGCGGCGCGGTGATCTGCCCGGTGGTCACGGCCGTTTCCAGGCCGCTCGCCACGCGGTGGACATCGGACATGATCAGGCTGAGCTCACCAGAGGTTTCATAGGCGGTTTCGGGGATCATGTGCTGCACGCTGCGCTCGATCACCATGGGCTGGGCAACCAGCCAGGCACCCAGCACCAGAAGCGCGGGCACCAGCACGAAGAGCGCGGCGTTGTAGCCGTAGTAGGATGGCAGGGAATGCATCAGGCGGCCATCGCCACCTGCCGAGGCCATCGCCTTGCGACGGCCCAGCACATATCCGATGACGGCAAGCGCCAAGACGAAGAGAAAGATCCAGGTTGCCGGCATGGGATACTCGCTGGAAGAACGTTTGGGACAGCGCCGTGTCTTGGAAAGCGCAGGTCCGGAAGGAAAACCCGCCTTCGTCATGAAGGCGGGGGGTGGATGGCGCGGCCCGCAGGCAGCGCCACCCGGGGTCGATTACATATTGGAACCCATGGTCTTTTCGTCGGCAACCATGGACTGGGTGTCGGCGAGCTCCGGATCGGAGACGAGGCCATAGTTGGAGAGCGGGCCGGAGGGGCCTGCGATGTCATCGGAGACGAAGAACTCTGCATAGTCCTTCAGGCCGGGGATCACGCCCAGGTGTGCCTTCTTGATGTAGAAGTACAGCGGACGGGAGACCGGGTAGTCGCCGGCGGCGATGGTTTCGGTGGTGGGCTCGACGCCGGACATGGTCGCAACCTTGAGGGCATCGGTGTTGTTTTCGTAGAAGGCCAGGCCGAAGACGCCGATTGCGTTGGCGTTGGAGTCGATCCGGGCCAGCGTTTCGGTGTAATCGCCGTCGATGTCGACGGATTTGCCATCGGTGCGCACGGCGATGCAGGCATCTTCCGCGTCATCTTCGGACATGCCGGAAGCGGTCATGGCTTCCAGGGCGCCGGTGGCTTCGCAGCCAGCTGCCAGGACCTTTTCCTCGAACACTTCACGGGTGCCGTGCTTGGTGCCGGGGATGAAGGCCAGGATCTCGGAGTCGGGCAGATCGGCGTTGAACTCGGACCACTTGGTGTAGGGGTTGTCGACCAGCTCACCGTCCACGACCACCTTGGGGGCCAGGGCGTTGTAGATGTCTGCCGGTTCGAAGGCGGTGTAGGCCGGGCCGTCCAGCTGGGAGGCGAAGACGATGCCGTCATAGCCGATGCGGACCTGGATGATGTCGGTCACGCCGTTGTCGGCGCAGGCCTTGATTTCCTTTTCGCGGATCGCGCGGGAGGCGTTCGCGATGTCGATGGTGTTCTCACCGACGCCTTCGCAGAAGCGCTTCAGACCAGCGGAAGAGCCGCCCGATTCCACGACCGGGGTCGGGAAGTCGAAGTTCTCACCGAAGGCTTCGGCCACGATGGAGGCATAGGGCAGAACGGTGGACGACCCGGCGACCTGGATCTGGTCGCGCGCGGAGGCCGCGGTGGCGGAGACGGCGGCAACGGCCAGGGCCGAGGCGGTCAGTTTCATGAAGGACATGGAAAGCTCCTGTTGTCTTGATCTGGCTGCCCGATGGATCGGATGGTTGGGGGCGGCCTGCCCGCCCCTGCTAGGCCCTGCCCGCAATGCTTTTGTGACAACAGTGTAACGCTTTTATGACACATCGCCATGCCGCCGCGTAAAGCAGCGCGAGGCGTCACTCCGCCGGCAGGGAAAGCCGGACAGAGGTGCCCTCGCCCAGGCGCGAGGAAATCCGCATCCGGCCCCTGTGGCGGTTCACGATGTGCTTCACGATGGCCAGCCCCAGCCCGGTGCCGCCCATTTCGCGCGAGCGGTGCGAATCCACGCGGTAGAAGCGCTCTGTCAGGCGGGGGATATGCACCTCGTCGATGCCGGGGCCATGATCGGTGATGGTCAGCGCGATGCCGGGGCCGCGCAGCTCATCCATCTGGGTGACGGGGGTGAGCGTGACATCCACCTGCCCCGCGCCGCCGTACTTGATCGCGTTCTCGACCAGGTTGGTGAGCACCTGGCGCAGCTGGTCGGGATCGCCCTGCACGAAGACCGGGGTTTCGGGCGTTTGCAGCACCAGATCCACCTGGGCATCCGCGGCAAGCGGCGCCAGCGCGCTGCGCACCGATTGCATGAGGCCCTGCACCTCGACCCGTTCGGTGGGGCGCACGCGGGCCTCGCCCTCCACCTGGCTGAGAGAGAGCAGGTCCTTGACCAGGCGCTCCATCCGGCCGGCTTCATTCGCCATGATCTCTAGAAAGCGCTCGCGGGCGGCCGTGTCCTCCCGCGCGGGGCCGCGCAGGGTCTCGATGAAGCCGATCAGCGCGGTCAGCGGCGTGCGCAGCTCATGCGAGACATTGGCGACGAAATCGCGGCGCATCAGCTCTGCGGTCTCAAGCTTGGACATGTCCTGAAAACAGACCACCGCGCCCTGCCCCAGCGGGCTGTCGACGTAGGAGCAGGTGACCTCGTAACTGGTTTCCTGGCCCCGGCGCGAATCCAGGTAGCGGGTACTTTGGGGCTGACGGTCGCGCAGGCAGGATTCCACCGCGTCCAGCACGGCTGGTTGCCGGATCACGGTGATGAAATGCCGCCCCGTGATCGAGGGGCCGAACAGGCCGGCGGTCTTGGCATTGGCGGCGATGATGCGTTCGCCGCGCCCCACCAGGAGCGCGGGCAGCGGTATGGCGCTGAGCAGCGCCGTGAGGGAAGCATCGGTCATCGGGGCGCTGGTCCTGTCTGTTGCATCGCGCGGCGGTCTTTCAGAGCGCCTGCAGGCCGTCGCGGAAGCGACGCATGTTCTCACGGTAATGGGCGGCCGAGGCGCGCAGGCGCGCTTCCCAGTCCGCGCCCAGCTCGCGCACCACCTTGCCGGGGGATCCCAGCACCATGGAATTGTCCGGGATCTGCTTGCCCTCTGTCACCAGGGCCCCTGCCCCGATCAGGCAATTGCGCCCGATCACCGCGCCGTTCAGCACAGTCGCGCCCATGCCCACAAGGGAGTTTTCCCCGATGGTGCAGCCATGCAGCATGGCCTTGTGCCCGATGGTGCAATCTGCCCCGATGGTCATGGGAAAGCCCATGTCCGTATGAAGCACGCAGTTTTCCTGCACGTTGGAGCCCGCGCCGACATGGATCAGCTCATTGTCCCCGCGCAGGGTGCAGCCGAACCAGATCGAGCTGCCGCTCTCCAGGCGCACGCGCCCGATCACATTGGCATCCGGGGCGACCCAGAAATCCCCGTCCTGCGGCGTTTCGGGCGCCACACCATCCAGGCTGTAGAGCGTCATGCGCGGTCCCCGTATTCGGTGTTCAGGGTGCGCACCACGTCCATCACGCCGGGTTGCTGCGTCAGGCGCAGCCGTTCGGCGCAGATGATGGTGCGCAGTTTCTCTTCGGTGGCGTCCAGGTCATCGTTCACCAGCACGTAATCATATTCCGGCCAGTGGCTGATCTCGTCCAGGCTCTTGGCCATGCGGGTGGCGATCACCTCTGCGCTGTCCTGGTCGCGGGTGACCAGCCGGCGCTCAAGCTCCTGCATGGAGGGGGGCAGGATGAAGATCGACAGAACGTGCTTGCCCAGGGCGGAGTTCTTGATCTGCTGTCCGCCCTGCCAGTCGATATCGAACAGCAGGTCGACGCCCTGGTCGATCGCCGTTTCTACCGGCCCGCGCGGCGAGCCGTAGGAATTGCCGAAGACCGTGGCATGTTCCAGCATCTGCTGGCGCGCCACCAGGTCGTCGAATTCCGCGCGGCTGTGGAAGTAGTATTCGCGCCCGTGTTCCTCACCGGGGCGCGGCGCGCGCGTGGTGGCAGAGACAGAGAAGCGGATGTCGTGATCCCAGGCCAGCAGCCGCTTGGAAAGGGTCGATTTCCCCGCGCCCGAGGGCGAGGAAAGGATGATCAGAAGTCCGCGCCGATTGCTCATGTAGCTCTCTTCCATTCCTTGCGGTGTCTTTTCGGGCCATGCCCGATCTGGCCCGATTTGGCCCCGGCGGGCGGCGCCATGGGGGCCCGAGAGGACCCCGGTGTTCAGGTTCCCGGTTATGCAGGTTTTCCCGGCCCCGGCAACCGCGTGCTATTCCAGGTTCTGGACCTGTTCGCGCAGCTGGTCGATCACCGCCTTCAGCTCAAGCCCGATGGCGGTCAGCGCGGGATCCTGCGCCTTGGAACACAGGGTGTTGGCTTCCCGGTTGAATTCCTGGCTGAGGAAATCGAGCTTGCGGCCCACCGGCCCCTCTTCGCCCAGCAGGGCGCGGGCTGCCGCGATATGGGCGCGCAGGCGGTCAAGTTCCTCTGTCACATCGGCCTTGATCGCCAGCAGCGCCAGTTCCTGGGCGATGCGCTGGGGGTCGTGATCGGCAGCGCTGTCGCTGATCCGGCGCAGCGCGGCCTGAAGCGCCTGGGCGGCCTTTGGCTGGCGGGCCTCTGCCGCTTCGCTTGCCGCCTGGGTCAGCGTTTCGATCTGGGCGACCTGGTCCAGCAGCACCTGGGCGATGGCGGCGCCTTCGCGGGCGCGCATGTCCAGGAAATCCGCCAGCAGAGGTTCGAAATCTTCCATCAGCAGCGGCAGGATCTGGCCCGCATCCTCTTCCGGGACGCTGACATCGAGCACGCCGCGCATGGGCAGCAGATCCGCTGCGCGCGAGGGCGCAAGGGTCACGCCGCGCGCCTTTGCCGCTTCCTCCGTGGCGCGCAGGGCCTCAAGAAGGGCGGCAAGCTGGTCCTTTTGCAGGGTCAGTTTCGCGCTGCCCTCTTCGCGCGTCAGGCGCAGGTTGAGGGTCACGCTGCCGCGCGCCATGGACTGGCTCAGTCGCGCGCGCAGACCCGCCTCAAGCCCCGTCACCCAATCGGGCACGCGCAGGCGCAGGTCCAATCCCTTGGAGTTGACCGAGCGAATCTCCCAGCTCCAGATCAGGCCGCGGGCGCCGCCTTTTGCCGATGAAAACGCTGTCATGGATCGCGCCATTTGCCTGCTCCTGTCCCTTGTTGTGCTGGAAGACAGCATCATCTTGCCGGTTGCCTCTGTATCGCGCGCTGGAAACCTTGGACGCAAGCCCCGGAAAAACATGACGAAAAGGTCAGGGCTTCCCAAAGCGCTCTGAACGAGGTTAACCATCGCCGCAGTTTTCCAAAAAAAGCACCGACAATTCTGGCATATTAATCCTTAGGTAAACTCTATGAAGATATGTTTAACCAAGTTTGAGGGCCGATATTACACACGGGCCCATGCGGTAGAGATACCGGACAGATTATTACGCTCTGATTGTGGACTTGGCTGATCGGCATAGGGGCTGAATCGAGAAAAGCAGGAGTATCGCAATGAGACAGGACGGAGGAGACGGCAGTCGCGTCGTCAGTTTTTCCAACTTCATGACTGCGAGCAAATTCAACGCCGTCCAGGAAGTCGAGGCCTATTGGGAAGCGATCCGCGCCGGACGCCTTGTGCCGCGCCGGGCGGATATCGATCCCCGCGGGATCGAACGGGCGCTTGAATTCGCCTTTGTGCTGGAGCGCGTGGCCCCCGGGATCGCCCGGTTGCGCATCGCCGGATCGCACCTGTCCGACCTGATGGGGATGGAAGTGCGCGGGATGCCGGTCAGCTCTTTCGTGACGCCGCAATCGCGCAACCGCATGGGCGATGCGCTGGAGCAGGTCTTTGACAGCCCGGCCAAGGTCACGGTGGACCTGGAATCCGAAGGCGGGCTGGGCAAGCCGACGATCACGGGCCGCATGATCCTGCTGCCGATGAAAAGCGACCTGGGCGACATCAGCCGCGCGCTTGGCTGTTTCGCCACAACGGGCGAGATTGGCCGCACGCCGCGCCGCTTCGAGGTGACCGATACCCATGTGCGCCCGCTTCTGGGGGATTTCATGGCCAAGCAGCCGGAACCGCAGGAAACCCGGCCCGCGCGGCGCAAGGAACAGATCGTCACGGAAACGCCCCAGCCCCATCATGGCAGCCGTGTGCCGGAACCCGGGGATGCCTTCGACCGCGCGCCCCGCAAGGCGACCGCCACGGGCGCTGTCCGCATGAAACCCGGCCCCCGGCCTTACCTGAGTGTCGTGGACACCGACCGGGACTGACACTGCCAAGACTGGTGCTGCCCTCCTCCGGGAAACGGCGGCAGAACGGAAAAGGGCCACCCCTGCGGGTGGCCCTTCCGTTTGTTCACCGATGGCATTCCGCCCCGATCCTGTGCGGCAACGGGCCCGGTGCGCGGGCCCGTCCGTTCCTTAGCCGGCAGCTGCGGCCAGACGGGTTTCGCGCAGGCTGGTCAGCTCTTCGGCCACCAGGAAGGCCAGTTCCAGCGCCTGGGTCGCGTTGAGACGCGGATCGCAGGCGGTGTGGTAGCGGTCCGAGAGGTTCTCATCCGAGACCGCCTGGACGCCGCCGGTGCATTCGGTCACATCCTTGCCGGTCATCTCGAAGTGGACGCCGCCGGGGATCGTGCCCTCTGCGCGATGGATCGCGAAGAACTCCTGCACTTCGCTCAGGATGGAGGCGAAGGGCCGGGTCTTGTAGCCGCTGGAGGACTTGATGACGTTGCCGTGCATCGGGTCACAGGACCAGACCACGTTGGCGCCTTCTTCCTGCACGGCCTTGATCAGGCGCGGCAGGTGATCGCCGACCTTGCCCGCCCCGAAGCGCGCGATAAGCGTCAGGCGGCCCATCTCGTTCAGCGGGTTGAGCTTGGCCATGAGCACCTTGAGGTCCTCGGCCGTGGTGGTGGGGCCGCATTTCAGGCCGATCGGGTTCTGCACCCCGGTGCAGAATTCGACATGCGCGCCGTCGGGCTGACGGGTGCGGTCGCCGATCCAGATCATGTGGCCGGAGCCGGCCAGCCAGCGCCCGGAGGTCGAATCGACGCGCGTCAGCGCCTCTTCGTATTCCAGCAGCAGGGCCTCGTGGGAGGTGTAGAAATCGACCTCGCCCAGCTCATGGGTGGTTTCCGCCTTCAGGCCCGCCGCGCGGATGAAATCAAGCGCATCCTGGATCCGGTTGGCCATGTCGCGGTAGCGCGCGGCCTCATCGGCCTCTGTGAAGCCCAGGGTCCAGGAGTGCACGCGGTTCACATCCGCATAGCCGCCCTTGGAGAAGGCGCGCAGCAGGTTCAGAGAGGCCGCGGCCTGGGTGTAGGCCTGCAGCATCCGCTGGGGATCGGGAATGCGCGCTTCGGGGGTGAAATCGAAGCCGTTGATGATGTCGCCGCGGTAGCTGGGCAGCTCGACGCCATCCACGGTTTCCGTGGGCGCGGAGCGCGGCTTTGCGAACTGGCCGGCCATCCGGCCAACCTTGACCACGGGCACCTTGGCGCCGAAGGTCAGCACCATGGCCATCTGCAGCATGACCTTGAAGGTGTCGCGGATCTGGTCGGCACCGAATTCGGCAAAGCTTTCCGCGCAATCGCCACCCTGAAGCAGGAAGGCCTCGCCACGGCCGGCCTTGCCCAGCTCGTCACGCAGCTTGCGCGCCTCGCCTGCAAAGACCAGCGGAGGATACTTGGAAAGCTGCGCCTCTGCGGCTGCAAGCGCTTCACGATCCTGATAGTCAGGCATCTGCACCCGCGGCTTGTTGCGCCAATCGGATTTCTGCCATGTACCCATCTTGTCCTCCGGGGTCATTCGATGATTGAGGCGTCAAGCCTATACCGGAGATGGCAAGGAAGGGCCAATATTTATTTGCGACTCTTGACCTCTCTGGCGCGCTCTGTCCTGATGCCGCGATATCGCATTCCGGGCATCCCGCCCCGCACCCAGTCGTCAGCAGGTACTCAATGTCCGGGAAAACACCCTCGGTCCAGGTCGTCTCTCTTCCGCCCGCGAAGCCCCGCCGCTTTGTCTTTGTTCTGTTGAACAATTTCTCGCTGCTGGCCTTTTCGTCTGCGATGGAATGCCTGCGGATTGCCAACCGCATGGCCGGCCAGGAGCTTTACAACTGGGAGATGCAGAGCGTCGATGGCGAGATGGTCTTCTGTTCCGGCGGGGCCGGGTTCCAGGCCACGGGCGCCCTGGGAGAGCTGACGCGGGACGATTACGTGCTGCTGTGTTCCGGCATCAAGGTGCAGGACGAATGTTCCCGCAAGCTGATGAACTGGCTGCGCCGGGAGGCCCGCAAGGGGCTGGTGCTGGGCGGGCTTTGCACCGCCTCTTATGCGCTGGCCAAGGCCGGGCTGCTGGACGGCAAGCGCGCCACCATCCACTGGGAGAACCAGGACAGCTTTGCCGAGGAATTCCCGGACGTGCATCTGACCAAGTCCGTCTTCGTGGCAGAGGGCGGCCGGCTGAGCACCGCGGGGGGCACCTCTTCCATCGACCTGATGCTGAAGCTGATTGCCGATCAGCATGGCGAGGACCTGGCCAATGCGGTGGCCGACCAGCTGATCTATTCCTCCATCCGGACGGACCAGGACACGCAGCGCCTGTCGGTGCCCACGCGGATCGGCGTGCGCCATCCCAAACTGTCCAAGGTCATCCAGATGATGGAGGCCAATATCGAGGAACCGATCAGCCCCGGCGTGCTGGCCAGTGACGTGGGCATGTCCACCCGCCAGCTGGAGCGGCTGTTCCGGCGCTACCTGAACCGCAGCCCGAAACGCTATTACATGGAACTGCGGCTGCAGAAGGCGCGCAACCTGTTGATGCAGACCGACATGAGCGTGATCAACGTGGCCCTGTCCTGCGGCTTTGCCAGCCCGTCGCATTTTTCCAAGTGCTACCGGGCGCAGTACCAGACCACGCCTTACCGCGAACGCGGCAGCCAGGGCACGCGGCTGTCTATCTGATCCGCTCCCGGCTAGGTCGCCGGCCCTATGTCGCGGGGCGCAGGCGGTAGAGCGTGCCGTCATCCTCTGACAGGAACCACAGGGCGCCATCGGGGCCGCTGAGCACGGCGCGCACGCGGGCGGTTTCGGGCAGCTTGATCTGTTCGACCTCTTGCAGCGGGTTGCCCGCCAGCCGCGCGATGTAATCGAACTTGAGCGCGCCGACGAAGGCATCGCCCTGCCAGCCCGGAATGGCGTCGCCCTGGTAGAAGGTCATGCCGGAGGGCGCGATGGAGGGATCCCAGTAGGTCACCGGCTGCTCCATGCCCGGCGCCTCTGTCCCGATGCCGATATCGGTGCCGTTGTAGTTCTGCCCGTAGGCGATCACCGGCCAGCCGTAATTGGCCCCGGGCCGGATGCGGTTCACCTCGTCCCCGCCACGGGCGCCATGTTCGTTGATCCAGAGCTGGCCCGCGCCATCCAGCGCCGCGCCCTGCGGGTTGCGATGGCCGTAGGACCAGATTTCCGGCCGGGCATCGGGGGTCTGCACGAAGGGGTTGTCCGCAGGCACCGAGCCGTCGCGGTTCAGCCGCAACACCTTGCCGTTGTGCACCGAGAGATCCTGCGCCATCTCCGACTGGCCGCGATCCCCGATGGTCAGGAAGATCCGCCCATCGGGCGCCTCCACGATACGGGAGCCGAAGTGCCGGGTGGCAGAGCCCGCCGGGGTCATGCGGAACAGCGTTTCGACCTTTTTCAGGGTCGAGAGGTCGTCCGACAGTGTCCCCATGGCCAGCGCCGTGCCGCTGCCGCCGTCGTAGCGGGCGGCATAGGTAAAGAGGATCTCCCGGCTTTGGGCGAAATCGCGGGGGACCAGAATATCCAGGAGGCCGCCCTGCCCGGCCACCGCGATCTTCGGCAGGCCAGCGACGGGCGTCGCCTGACCGTCGCGGATCGCAAGCAGCCGTCCGCGCCGCTCCGTCACCAGCACCGTGCCATCGGGCAGGAAGCCGACGCCCCAGGGCCCGTCAAGGCCGGAGACCACGGGTTCCACCACCAGTTCCTGCCCCTCGCTGTCCAGCGCAAGGGCGGGTTTCGGGGCCAGGGAGGCCCCCGTCAGACCAAGGATGAGGGCCGCGAGTAGGGCCGCGCTGCGCCGTGCCGGAAATTTATGCATCACCCAGGGCACTCCTGTCTTGCGTTTCGTTTTCCCGGTAAAGGTTAGTGCCACCCCAGAGCCGCGCAAGCCTGGGTAGATCACGGTTTCATGAGCCGGAAGCGCGCCTGTCGGGCCGCGCCGGGTGCACCGTGCCGCACCCGCGCGTAGCGTCGGAACATGGGCGCGCGCGCCGGACGCTACCCCCCGCATTTCCGCCGATTGCGGGAAGCTAATTTCCCTTTTCTTGACAAGGCATTAGCCCGGGCGGCGCGGGACGCTCCGGAAAAATCCCGATCAACGCCGGGTTGCACATCCTTGCTTAACTTCTTCATGCCAGGATCCAAGCTGTTCCGCTTCCGGTGAGAACCCGGTGTGGGACGGACTTCCTCCCTGTCAGACTGGCCGCGCCCTTCGGGTGCGGCCTTTTTTGCGTCGAAATCTCCGCCTGTCATGGCCCGGGGGTGTCGGTCGCAAAGTCGTTACTTTCACTGTTGACGGTTCCCCGTAAACCACCTAGCGTCCCTATCAAATACAAGTCGGCCAGTCCGACGGGGAGAAAAAGTCGGGAAAGGGGTCCATTCGGGCTCCTTTTCTGCATCTGCCCCATCGGCCTATGCGGGTGCCGCGCCGGCTTGCGCGCGGGGCCACGGGTGCGGCGATCCCCGGACTGCAAGACGCGCGCTTCGACCCATCCTGCTGAAATTCGCCGATGCCGCTGAGATCCCAAGGAATTGACAGGCGCGCAGCGGCAAGGGGCCTGACACTTGTCCCTGCCCGTGCTAAGCGGACGAGGACAGAAGGAAAAACGGGACCGACATGTCTGCAATCTTGAGAGTCACTACCGCCATGGCCCTGACCGGCCTGCTTGCCCTTCCCGCCTTTGCCCAGGAGGCCGCCCCTGAGCAGCCCGCCGGCGAGGCAGAAGATTTCAACGCCCTGCCGCTTGGCGAATCCGCCAATGAGGATCCGCAGCCCGGCCAGGTCTACATCAAGGAAGATGTGGGCGACTGGGCCCTGCAGTGCGTCCGCGCCGAGGAAGGCGAAGAAGAAGCCTGCCAGCTTTACCAGCTGATGCGCGATGAGCAGGACAACCCCGTGGCAGAGATCATCGTCTACAAGGTCGATGACGACCCCCCCGCCGTGGCCGGCGCCAATATCGTCGCACCGCTTGAGACCCTGCTGCCCGCAGGCCTGGTGATGAGCGTCGATGGCGGTGAGCCGCGCAAATACCCCTTCGCGGTCTGCAACCGCGTCGGCTGCGTGTCCCGCATCGGGCTGACCCAACAGGACCTGGACGCCTTCAAGCGTGGCAAGCAGGCCCAGCTGGTCATCCGCCCCTATGGCGCACCGCAGGTGGAAGTGAAGCTTCCGCTGTCGCTGAGCGGCTTCACCGATGGCTTCGCGAAATCCACTGTGATCCCCAAGCAGGCGCCCCAGCAAATGCCGGAACAGCAGCAGTAAGCCGCGACGCCTGACAAGCCCAGAAATGCGAAACGCCGCCCCGCAGAGATGCGGGGCGGCGTTTTCATGTTGAGTGGTGTGAAGGCGGCGAGGCGCGCCTTAGCTTGCCCGGCGAAGGGCCAGCACGGCGTTCAGCCCGCCAAAGGCAAAGGCATTGGACAGCGCATATTCCACCTTGGCTTCGCGGGCCTCGTTCGGGACCACGTCCAGCGCGCATTCGGGATCGGGCTCTTCATAGCCGATGGTCGGGGCGATCACCCCGTCGCGCAGGGCCATGATGCAGGCCAGAAGCTCTACCGCGCCGGTGCCGCCGATCAGGTGACCATGCATCGACTTGGTGGAAGAGATCATCACCGTATCCGCATGCAGCCCGAAGACATCCGCCACGGCGGCGCTTTCGGTCTTGTCGTTGGCGGCGGTCCCGGTGCCATGGGCGTTGATATAGCCCACCTGCTCCGGCGTGATGCCCGCATCGCTCATGGCGCCGGCGATGGTGCGTGCCGCGCCCTGCTTGGAAGGCATGACGATGTCAGAGGCATCCGAGGTCATGGCGAAGCCGACCACCTCTGCCAGGATATCGGCGCCGCGCTTCTTGGCGTGTTCATATTCTTCAAAGACGAAGATCCCCGCGCCTTCGCCCTGGACCATGCCGTTGCGGTTGGCGCTGAAGGGGCGACAGGCGGTCTTGGACATGACGCGCATGCCTTCCCAGGCCTTCACCCCGCCAAAGCACAACATGCTTTCGGAGCCGCCCGTGATCATCACCGGCGACATGCCCGTGCGCACCATCTGGAAGGCCTGGGCCATGGCGTGGTTGGAGCTTGCGCAGGCAGAGGACACCGTGAAGGTCGGGCCCTTCAGGTTGAATTCCATGCTGACATGGCTGGCCGCGGCATTGTTCATCAGCTTGGGCACGACGAAGGGGTGAACGCGGTTCTTGCCCTCTTCGTAGACCGAGCGATAATTCTCATCGATGGTGGTCATGCCGCCACCGGAATTGCCAAGGATGGCCCCGGTCTTGTGCGCCAGCTCACCGGCGAAGTTCAGGCCGGACTGGTTGATCGCCTCGCGCGCGGCGACCAGGGCGAACTGGGTGAAACGGTCGTAAAGCGCCATCTGCTGCCGGTTGAAGAGCCCTTCGGAGGAAAAGCCCTGGACCTGCGCGCCGATGCTGACCATGAGCCGGTCCGCATCGCGCACGTCCAGCGGCGCGATGCCACAGCGGCCTTCGCGCATGGAGGCAAGCGTTTCGGCCACATCATGGCCGAGGGCATTGATCGTCCCTGCCCCGGTAATGACGACGCGTTTCACGAATGCTGTTCCGCCACCAGCTTTTCGACCCCCGTGACGATGGACTTCACATCGGAGATGTCGAAATCGCTTTCACTGGGATCATTGGCGTTGAACGGGACCTGCACGTCAAAGGCTTCCTCGATCGCGAAGATGCTTTCGACCAGCCCCAGCGAGTCGATCCCCAGGTCTTCCAGCGTGTGGTCCATCGAGACGTCGGACGGCTCGAGAACGGCCTGTTCGGCGATGATCTCGACCACCTTCTGCTTGATTTCCGCCATGTCGGTGTCCCTCTTCCGAACGTTCAGCGCCGATTTAGTCTTTCTCTCCGCGCTTGAAAACTGCTTTCTGTAGCTCTGCCACCTGTGCGGCAAGACGCGGCAGGCGCCGCAGCGCCTTGTAGCTGGCCATGTGCTGATCCATCTTGACCGCCGGGCTGCCCATCACGAAACGGCCTGCCGGCACGTTCGACAGGATGGCCGAACCGCCACCCCCGATGACACCATCGCCGATCTTGAGGTTGTCCGCCACACCGACCCTGCCCCCGAAAACGACATTGTTGCCGATCTGGGTGGAGCCCGCGATCCCCGCGAAAGCGGCGAACAGGCAGTCGCGCCCGATCACGCAGTTGTGTCCGATGTGGCAGTGATTGTCGATCTTGGTGCCCGATCCGATCTGGGTCGGGCGCACGGTGCCGGCATCCACGGCGACGAGGCTGCCAAGTTCCACGTCATCGCCGATCACGACGGAGCCCAGCGAATGGATGCGCACCCAGGCCTGGGCCTCTGGCGTGAATTCGGAATCCAGCGTGGCGCGGGCGCGTTCGACGTTGCTTTCCTCTGGCGTGACAAAGCTGAAGCCGTCGCTGCCGATCACCGCGTTGGGATGGGCGATGAAGCGCGCGCCGATTTTCACGCGCGGCCCGATCCGCACACCCGGGTGCAGCAGCGCGCCGGGGCCGATCTGGACATCGGTGCCGAGGTGGCATTGCGGGCCGATGACGGTGCCCGCGCCGATCCGCACACCGGCGGCGATGATGGTATAGGGGCCAACGGAGACGTCGGCCTCTAGATGGGCGGAGGGATCGATGATGGCGGTGGAATGGATGCCGGGGGCGAAACCGGGGCCAGGATCCATCATCGCCGTCAGGCCGGACATGGCCATGCGCGGGCGCGGAGAAAACAGCGCCGCCTCAAGGCCATAGGTTTCCCAGTCCGCCCCTTCCCAGAGAATCGCGGCGCGGGCCTTGCCCTTGGGCAGGTCCTCGGCGAACTCGGGCTTCATGGCCAGCGCCAGGGTATCGGCCGTGGCCGAGGCGGGCTCTGCCACGCCTGTGACCGTGAGGCTGGTATCGCCCAGGGCCTTGCAGCCCAGGGCTTCTGCGATGTCTTGAATGCTATGTGCCATTTGGCCGGACGCTCCCCATGCTGCCTGTCGGCACGGGTTTAGCCGCGAACCGGGTCCAGAGTCACCCCCTGGGCGGCAAGCGCATCCCAGATCTTCGCATCCCTGCCGTAGATATCCTGGCGGAAGCCGATCTGGCCCTTGGGGCTGACGACCGCTGTGCGGTAGATCAGGTGCACGGGCACATGGGTTTCCAGGTTCACCTGTGTCTCACGACCGCTGCGAAGGCGCGACTGGAAGAAGCTTTCGGGATCGTCTTCCTGGACCGCCAGCAGCGCATAGGCGAAATCGAAGGGATCCTGCAGGCGGATACAGCCGTGAGAGAAGGCGCGGACGTTGCGCTGGAACAGGCTTTTTGACGGCGTATCATGCAGATAGATGTTGTTCTTGTTCGGGAACATGAACTTCACCAGCCCAAGCGCATTGCTGTTGGAGGGCGGCTGTTTCATCGCGAAGGGGAAGTTGCTGGCATTGAACTGGGTCCAGTCCACTGCATCGCGCGGCACCACGCGACCGGCGCGGTCGATGATGTTCAGCTGGGAGGCGGCATTGGGATTGCGCTGGATCTGGGGCAGGTATTCCCCCACCACGATGGAGCGCGGGACGTGCCAGGTCGGGTTGATGATGAGATGCTCCATCTCATCGGAGAACTCCGGCGTGCGACGGCCATCGCGGTTGGCCCCGACGACGGAGCGGGTTTCAAAGGTGACATGGTCGAAATCCACGATCCGGGCCGAGAAATCGGTCAGGTTCACCAGCACGTGGCGATCGCCGCGCGGCATGTTCAGCCAGCGTTCGCGCTCCAGCGCGACGGTGATGCTTTCCAGCCGTTCGGAGACGGGGATGTTGATCTGCTCCATGGTGGCGGGACCGGCCACACCATCCTCTGCCAGCCCGGTGTCACGCTGGAAGGCCGAGACGGCAGCTTCCATGGTGGCATCGTAAGAGGCAGAGACGCTGGGCTTCATGTAGCCAAGGGCGGTCAGGCGGTCGCGCAGCGCGATGACCTCGCGCCCGGTGGCGCCGGGTTTCAGCACGTCGATATGGACCTGCGCGCCGTAGCCGCCGCGCGCCATCATGTCCTGCAGACGGAACTTGGCCTTCAGCAGGCCCAGGTATTCCGCCGTCTGGGGCGGCAGCGCGCGGATGTAATCGGCCGGATCGCCGTTCTGCAGGCCATCAAGGTAGGTCGCAGCGGATTGCAGCGGCACCTTGCGCAGGATCAGCGGCACCACCTTCGACGGCGTCAGGATCCCGGTGTGCAAATCGCTGGCGAGGTCGAGGTAGATCTTGGACAGCTCGATCTCTAGCCGGGCGAGTTCTGCCGCGCCGCGCACGTTGCTCATCCGGGCGATCAGCGCATCGGGCTGGTACTTGCTTTCCGGCAGGCCATGCAGGGGCGCCATGCGCATCCCCATGATCAGGGCCGCGCGCCGCGCCTGGGAGGCCGAATCCCCGGCCGTCCAGATCGGGGCATAATCCCGTGCACGATAGTATTCCGAAAGCTCCGTATCCGAGGACAGCGCCTGCGCGAAGGCAAGGTTACGCGGCGTCACGTCAAGGCCTTGGGTGGTTTCCTGGGCGAGCGCCGGGCCGGACGCCATCAAAGTAAGCGCCAGCAGGGCGGCGCGCCCTGCCCGTCTTGGAATGGGTGCTTTCATTGCGTTCCGAGGTCCTTTTATTCTGCTCGTCGTGTTTGGAAACAGCGTTCCGTCAGTATCTTACCGCTGTCCATTCACATAAAGGTCAACGCAATACCTCTTTTTCACAACGCAGCTTAGCGGCAACGGTTCCTTCCCGGAATGCGGGAATCCCCTACTTTTCTTGGCGAATTCTCGCCGAATTTACGGAAACTTCAGCCTGGTCGGGCAATGAAGGGTTTGAGACAAATCCTCCCTATGGCATAACGGACCTGCATCTGGGGATGAGATGACACTGGAGCTGCGGACCACCGCGGCCCTAAAAACAAGAGCGACGGGACAGCGCTACAATGAACGAGCAAGGCTTCGCGAGGATTTCGCGTCGCTCCCTTCTGGGAGCATTTGCGGCTACGGCCATCACAGCAGCACCGACCTTTTCGAAAGCCGCTGGCTTTCTGAGAAACGCAGGCGATATCAGACGGATCCAGATGTATTCCGCCCGGACGGGTGAACACCTGGACATGATCTACTGGATCGAGGGGGAATACCTCTCTGATGCGCTGAACGAGATCACCACATTCATGCGGGACTGGCGCAACAACCAGACCATCAAGATCGACCTGCGCACGGTCGATATCATGGCCGCCGCGCATAACCTGATGGATGTGAACGAACCCTACATGCTTCTGTCGGGCTATCGGTCGCCCCAGACCAACGCGATGCTGCGGGCCCGCTCCTCCGGCGTTGCAAAGAACTCGCTCCACATGAAGGGTCAGGCCGCGGATCTTCGGCTGGCCTCGCGCAGTGTGAACCAGATGGCCCGCGCGGCCAGTTCCTGTCACGCCGGCGGCGTCGGTCGCTACAGCGGCTCCAACTTCGTGCACATGGATTGCGGCCCCGTCCGCTCCTGGGGCGCCTGAGCCTGAAGGGGCCGGGCCGCAGCAGCGGCGGGCCCTCGACCACCTGGGACATCACCGGCCCCCACCGCGCGGGGCCGTCCTGATCTGGTCCCGTCCGGATCTGCAAGGCCGCCACTTTCGGGCGGCCTTTTTCGTTTCATTTCAAGGTGTATAGGGCGCGCCCTTCACCCTGTGGCCGCCCAGATCCACGTCCTGTCCGGCCATGATCCTTGTGACCTGCGTCATGTCCATGTTGCGCCCTGTCAGCACGGTCGCCACAGGACCCGTCGCCGTGACCTTGCCTGACAAAAGCCCGGCGATCCCCACGACAGAGGCGCCCTCTGCCACCATGCGATCCTCGAAATAGAGCGCCTGCATGGCGTGGTAGATCTCTTCCTCTGTCAGCAGCACCACCTCATCCAGCAGCGCGGCGCAGATCGGCAGGGTCAGGGCATTGGCGGCCCCGATGCCGCCGCCCAGGCTGTCAGCCAGGCTTGCCACCTCTTCCACCGCGACCGGCTTGCCCGCCGCGATGGAGGCCGCCATGGCCGCGCCCCGGTCCATCGTCAGCCCGACGATCCGTAGATCCGGGCGCAGGGCCTTGGCCGCCAGCGCCATGCCCGCGGCCAGCCCGCCGCCCGACAGCGGCACCAGCAGCAGGGAGAGCTCCGGCAGGGCCTCGACAATCTCAAGTCCGATGGTGCCCTGGCCGGCGATCACGCCGGGATCGTCGAAGGGCGGGATCTCTGCCAGGCCCTCTTCGCGCGCCAGCCGCTGGCTTTCCGCATGGGCGTCATCCTGACTGCGCCCGATGATGCGCACCTCTGCGCCCAGGGCGCGGATGCCCTCGACCTTCACCGGGGGCACCAGTTCGGACATGCAGACCACCGAGCGCAGGCCCCGCGCCTGCGCCGCATAGGCCACCGCGCGGCCGTGGTTGCCGGTGGAACAACAGGTGACGCCAGCGACATCGGGCCCCAGACGCGCAATGGCATTGAGCGCGCCGCGCAGCTTGAAGGCGCCAGTGGGCTGGCAGATCTCAAGCTTCAGCCAGAGCGGCTGGCCGATCCTGTCCGACAGCGCCGAGGGCACAAGCGGCGTGCCATCCGCCTGCCCCTGGATCGCCTTTGCGGCCGCGCGGATCTGTGCCAGGCCGGGGGCCTCTTGCGGGACCCTCATGGCGCCCAATCTGCAAGCGGCGGCAAAGGGAAAGTGATTTGCATGGCGACGCTCCCCTGGGACGGATTGACGTTTCCGGAACGGAATTTTCCAATGATGTGCACAACGATACCCGAGTCGCAAACGATCCGCCGGGTCTGGGGCCTCTGCCCTTGCTCAACGCGCCTCGATCAGGCATCGCCAGAAACAAATGTACACAAGTTGGAATTTCAAATGGCCACCAGCAAAGCGCCCTTCTCTCCGGCCGAATACCAGCGCCGGATCCGCATCACCCGCGCGGCCATGGCCGAGGCCGGGATCGATGTGCTGTTCATCACCAACCCCTCCAACCAATACTGGCTGACCGGCTATGACGGCTGGAGCTTCTACGTCCACCAGGGCGTGATCCTGCCGATGGAGGGCGATCCCTACTGGTGGGGCCGCCTGCAGGACGCCAATGGCGCCAAGCGCACCGTCTGGATGAACCATGAACACATCCTTTACTACGCGGACCGCTACATCCAGAGCACCGATTGCCACCCGATGGAGGACCTGGCCAGCCACCTGCGCATCATGGGCTATGGCGATGCCCGCATCGGCGTGGAGAAAGAGACCTATTTCTACACCGCCAAGGCGCAGGAAGTCCTGCTGGACGGCCTGCCGGAGGCAACGATCATCGATGCCTCGAGCCTGGTGAACTGGAAACGACTGATCAAGTCGGACGAGGAACTGGCCTTCATGCGCCGTGCCGCGCGGATCTCTGAGCTGGTGATCGAACGCGCGATGGAGCTGGCAGAGCCGGGCATGCGCAAGCACGACCTGGTGGGAGAGCTCTACAAGACCGCGGTGCAGGGCGAAGAGGACAGCTGGGGCGATTACCCGGCCATCGTGCCGCTGCTGCCCTCGGGCGAGGATGCTTCGGCCCCGCACCTGACCTGGAACGGCGAGGCGCTGAAATCCGGCGAGGCGACCTTTATCGAGCAATCGGGCTGCTACCGGCGCTACCACGCGCCGTTGTCGCGCACGATCTTCCTGGGCAAGCCGCCGCAGTTCATGATCGACGCCGCCGATGCGCTGACCGAAGGGCTGAACGCGGGGATCGAGGTTGCGCGCCCCGGCAACCGCGCCTGTGACATCGCCCGCGCGCTGGACGTGGAGCTGATGAAGGTCGGGATCGAACGGCCCAACCGCTGCGGCTATGCCGTGGGCCTGTCCTACCCGCCGGACTGGGGCGAACACACCGTGTCGCTGCGCGCGATGGATGAAACGGTGCTGGAACCCGGTATGACCTTCCACTTCATGCCCGGCCTCTGGATGGATGACTGGGGGCTGGAAACCACGGAAACCATCCTGATCCGCGAAGACGGCGCGGCGGAACCGCTGTGCAACGTGGCCCGCAAGCTGTTCGTGAAAGACTGATGAGCAAGCTGGAAGAAACCACCGCGATCCTTGCGGATCTGATCGGCTTTGCGACGATCTCCTCTGACAGCAACCTGGATGCGATCGCCTATATCGCCGATCACCTTGCCACCCATGGCGCGCGGGTGGAGGTCCTGCGCGATCCCTCCGGAGAAAAGGCCAACCTCTGGGCCAGTTTCGGCCCGGAGGAGGACGGCGGGCTGGTGCTTTCGGGCCATTCGGACGTGGTGCCGGTGGCCGAACAGCCCTGGACCAGCGATCCCTTCGCCCTGCGCGAGGCCGAGGGGCGGCTTTACGGGCGCGGCACCTGTGACATGAAGGGCTTCATCGCCGCCGTGCTGGCGCTGGCCCCGCAATTGCAGGCCGCCGCCAACCTTCGCCCGATCCACATCGCCATCACCCATGACGAAGAGGTCGGCTGCATCGGCGCCCGCTCCCTGGTGGAGGTGCTGAAAGCCCGTGGCATCCGCCCGGCCCTGGCCCTGATCGGAGAGCCGACGCAGATGCAGGTGGTCGAAGGGCACAAGGGCGTCTGCGAATACACCGTGCGCTTCACCGGATCGGAGGGGCACGGCTCTGCCCCCGAGCGCGGCACCAACGCGGTGGAATATGCCACACGCTACATCGCCCAGCTGCTCTCCCTGCGCCAGGAGCTGAAGGCGCGCGCGCCGCAGAACTCTCCCTTTGAGCCGCCGGAGACCACGATCAACATCGGCGCGCTGCATGGCGGGCACGCCCATAACGTCATTCCCGGCTATGCCACGCTGGAATGGGAAATGCGCCCGATCAACGAGGACGACATGGCCTTCGTGAAGACCCGCGTGGCCGAGTACTGCCAGGCAGAGCTGCTCCCGCAGATGCGCGCGGTGACGCCCGGGGCCGAGATCACCACCGAGGTGATCGGAGAGGTCACCGGGCTTGAGCCGATGCCGGAAAACCGCATCCGCGACATGGTCCAGCAGCTGACCGGCGCGAATGGCGCCCATTGCGTGCCCTTCGGGACAGAGGCCGGGTTGTTCCAGCAGCTGGGGATCCAAGCGGTGCTTTGCGGACCGGGCTCCATCGAGCAGGCGCATAAGCCGGACGAATTCGTGGAGCTTGACCAGCTGGCGCAATGCCTTGAGATGCTGGAGAAACTGGCAATTCTGCACGGGTCAGGCTCCCTTGGGTCCGCGCCGTCGGCGACCGTGGAAAATGGCGCCGGCTGAGCCGCATCTGACCGCGCGCCTTCGCAGCGCGCGGCTGGAACAGATCCTGCGGGAGCGTATCTGCCTGCTGGACTATCCCCCCGGCGTGAAACTGTCCGAAGAGGCGCTGGCAGGTGAATTCGGCATGTCCCGCACGCCGCTGCGCCGGGTGCTTGCCCGGCTGGAGGCTACGGGGCTGCTGCAATCGGTTCACGGGGTCGGAACCTTCGTCACCGATGTCGCGGATGCAGAGCTGGACCGGATCTACGCGCTACGGATCGAACTGGCGATTCTGGCGGCGCGGCTGGAGCCGCGGCCGCCTGCGCCGCCGCTTCTGGCGCGGTTCCGCGAGATCGCCACGCGGGCCCGCGACCTGCCCGCCGGCCCCGAAACGCCGCGCGCATTCGCCCGGCTGATCCTGGATTTCAGCGCCGCGCAATCGGAGCTTTCCGGCAACCAGCCCCTGATGGAGATGACCGGCCATCTTCATGGGCAAACCGCGCGGATCTGGCTACATGCGCTGACGCAACCGGAGGACGGGCCCCGCCTGGACCTGGCCGAAGAGATCGCGATCTTTGCCCGAGAGGCCGAGGACGTGCGCGACGCGCTGGAAATCCCGGACCTTGAAGCCGCCGCCGCGATCCATCGTGCGCATGTCTCCATGAGTTTCCGGCGGTTGCAGGAAAGACGGGCGCAGGGTCGACCCGACTGAGGGGCGGCCCTTTCGACTTGCGCCCCTTCGGCTGCTGCGGCGTCCGACAACCCCAAAGCCCCTGATCGGTCCGCCCCAAAGGAAAAGGCCGGGCCCAACGAAGGACCCGGCCCGGTATCATTCCTTGCCGGCCCGGCGAAGCGCGCCGGGCTTTCGGTTTAGAAGTCTTCCCATTCATCCTCCCCGGCACTGGGCGCCGGGCCGTTCACCACGGCGCGGGGTGCGGCGGGGGCCATGGGGGCCGCGGCGCGTTGTGGCGCGCGCGCGACGGGCATGGCCGCCGGGATGGCATTTCCGCTGCGGCCCAGCTTGAACCGCCCGACCGCGTGGCGCAGGTTGATCGCCTCTTCCGTCATGGAGCGGCTGGCATCCAGCGTTTCCTGGAACATGGCGGAGTTCTCCTGCGTCGCCCGATCCAGCGAGGAGACAGAGGTGTTGATCTCGCTCACACCGGCGGATTGCTCATTGGCAGAGGTTGCGATGTCAGAGATATGCGCGGCGATCTTCTGGACCGACTCCGCGATCTCTTCCAGCGTCTGGCCCGCGGCCCCGACAAGGCTGACCCCTTCGGAAACCTGGCTTCCACTTTCGGTGATCAGCGTGTTGATCTCCCGTGCGGCTTCGGAAGAGCGCTGCGCCAGCGCGCGCACTTCGGAGGCGACCACCGCGAAGCCACGCCCCGCCTCACCGGCCCGCGCCGCTTCGACCCCGGCGTTAAGCGCCAGCAGGTTGGTCTGGAAGGCGATATCGTCGATCACGTCCATGATCCGGGAAATCTTGCCAGAGGACCCCTCGATCGAGCCCATGGCGGTCACGGCCCGCCCGACCACGTCGCCGCTGCGTTCCGCGTTGGCGGTCGCGTCGGTGGCGATCTTGTTGGCCTCTGCCGCGCCCTTGGCCGCGAGGATGGTGGAAGAGGTCAGCTCTTCGATGGCGGCGGCGGCTTCTTCCAGAGAGGCCGCGGATTCGATCGACCGCTTGGCCACCACCTCTGCCGATTGGCTGATCGCTTCGCCCTTCTGCTGCAACATGCCGGCGGTGTCAGAGATCGTGCCGATCAGGTCGGCAAGGTTGCTGGCGGTATCGTTGAAATCCTTGCGCAGGGCCTCGTAACTGGGCGGGAACGGTCCGGCGATCTGCATACTTAGGTCCCCTTGGGACAGCGCGCGCAGGCCATCTGCCAGCGCCGCGACCGCCGATTCCTGTTCCTGCTTGGCCTTGACCGCCTCTGCCTTCATCTGTTCGCCGCGCACCAGGTCCTTCTGGAAGGCCTCGACAGAGCGCGCCATCTCGCCGATCTCATCGGCACTGCCGGTATCGGGAATGGGATCGGAGAGGTTGCCCCCGGACAGGGCCCGCATCCGGGCGTTCAGGCGCGTCACGGGCGCCGTGACACTGCGCGCGATGAACCAGCTGACCGTGGCCATGATGATCACGCCGACCAGGAAGACCAGCGCGGCGCGGTTGCGGATCTCTGCGATCTGCCCTTCGATATCGGCGATCGTGGCGCCGGTTCCCAGGATCCAGCCCCAGGGCTGGAATTCGAGCGCATAGCTGAGCTTGGGCTGGACCTTGCCATCCATCATGAAGGAATAGGGAACGAAGCCGCCGCCCGTCTGCGCGCCCACGCGCCCCAGCTCCTGGAACACCATGACGCCGTTGGGGTCTTCGTGATCGCGCTGGTTGGTGCCGTCAAGCGCCGGGTTCGCGCCGTGGGCAACCACGATCAGATCTTCATCGAAAGCAAAGATGTAATTGGTGGAATCGTAGCTGATCGACTCTAGCAGGCGAACGCCCTCTGCCTGGGCCTCTTCCAGCGTCTTTTCGCCGGAGGCCACCTGCGCGTTCAACGGCACCAGCAGGCTGCTGGCGGCTTCTACCATGTTGCGCAGATCGATCTGGCGCATCTTGTAGATCCGGTTCCCGGCGATTTCGTAGATCGAATAGGCCAATGTTCCGCTCGTGATGATGGACACGAGGATGATCGAGAAGATCCTTGGCGCAATCCGGAGTCCAAATCCACCTGACATACTAAACGCTCCTTGGCATGGGTCCCCGCAGAACTGACCGCAAAGCGTAAATGTCCGGTTTAGCGTTCCTCCATCGGGGATGTTTTTAGAGAGTATTCGACTTATTTCGCCCTTGGCCCCCCGCGCGCCTCAACCGGGGGTCGCAAATGGATTTTCGATGCACTAGGCTTGCCAAACAAAGCTTGGGCGGGACCTGACAGATGGCAAGACTACTGCTTGTGGACGATGACGAGGCGCTGCTGGAGCTGACGGCAGAGGCCTGCGGGCTGCTGGGCTATCCTGCCCTGACCGCGCGCTCCGGAGCAGAGGCGCTGGAGCTGCTGAAGGCCTCGCCGGAGCTGGGCCTGATGATCTCCGACCTCAAGCTGAACGGCACGATGGACGGCTTTGCTCTGGCCGATGCGGCCCGCGACCTGCAACCGGGCCTGCCGGTGATGTTCGTCTCGGGCTATGGCTCATACGCGGAGCGGCCCGAAGGCATGAGCGAGGCCCGGATCCTGCGCAAGCCCGTGGGCATGGCCGTGCTGAAAGAGGCCCTGGCAGACCACCTGGGCCCTGCCTAAACCAGGCCTGAGCCTATTCCACCCGACATGACGCTGCGGCCTGGACTGCGGGCCGGGACCCTCCCTTTGGGGGCTGGTGACGCTTGATTGCGCGGCAGATCGCAGGCCTTCGTCCGAATCTTCCCGAGGCGGGCTTGGGTGATTTGACAAAAGACAGCGCGTCAGCCTTGCAAACATCCGCCTAACATCCATATACCATCCATGTAGATGGAGAACCGATCATGGCCGAGGTAAGACAGATCCGGGACAAGCAACCGGACAACGAGAAGATCACGATCAACCTCGGCTTCGTCGACCTTGGTCGCATCGACCTGCTGGTGCAGGAGGGGTTCTACTCGAACCGCAGTGACTTCATCCGCACCGCGATCCGCAAGCAACTCGACACGCATGGAGAGGCCGTCGACCGCTCCATCGAGCGCCATACCATGGAACTTGGCCTTCGGGACTTCGACCGGGCGGAGCTTGAGCAGCTCCGCGCGGCCGGCGAGGTCCTGCATATCAAGGTCGTGGGCCTGGCCCGCATTCATTCAGACGTCACGCCCGACCTCGCCCGGGCGACCATCGGCTCGATCAGCGTTCTCGGCAGCCTCCAGGCTTCCCCGGACATCAAGAAGGCCCTCGCCGACCGCATCAAGTAGCGGCGGCCCTCACAAGGACGGAACAGATGATCAATTTCAACGCCGGCGCCTGGCGCCCGGCGACCGGGCAAACGCGCGCTGCGCAAATTGCCTCCGCCAATGACCTTGTCACGCGCACGCTGGCACAGCATGGGCTCACGGCTGGCCCCCTGGCGGGGGTCCCTGCTGGCACAGGCAGTGAAACGCTGACCTCGGCCCTGTCCGGGCTGATGGCGCGCTTTAATCCCGAAGGCGGGACCGCGACGCCGCCTGCTGACCTTCCCGAGGGCGCGCGCTTTGACGACGGCAGCTTCGCCTGCACGGCCGGCACGCGCCGCTACCGCACATATGTGCCCGCTTCTGCGCGCGACGGTGTCACCGGCCTCGTGGTCATGCTTCACGGTTGCACCCAGACGCCCGAGGATTTCGCCACCGGTACTGGCATGAACGCCCTTGCCGAGCAGCATCGCTTCATCGTTCTCTACCCGCAGCAGTCGCGCGGCGACAACGCCCAGTCCTGCTGGAACTGGTTCAGCCGGGGCGACCAGAGGCGTGATCGCGGAGAGCCCGCCATCCTTGCGGGCCTGACACGCGAGGTCATCGGGCGCCATGCGGTGCCAGAGGAAAAGGTCTTTGTCGCGGGCCTGTCCGCGGGGGCAGCCATGGCTGTCATCCTGGGCGGGACCTACCCGGATCTCTTCAAGGCCGTGGGCGCCCACTCCGGTCTGCCTGCCGGCGCGGCGCACGATGTGCCTTCGGCCTTTGCTGCCATGGGCGGACGCGCGGATCAAAGCACCACCCGCACGGCACCCACGCGGACAATCGTCTTCCATGGGGATGCGGATTCCACCGTCCACCCGTCCAACGGCGATGGGATCGTCCGGCAGGCTCTTGACGGTGGCCCGGCGCAAAGCCTCCAGAGCGAGACTGCAGGGACCGCAGGTGGAAGAGCCTACCGGCAGTGTACCACCCATGACGGCAACGGTCTGGAAACGGTCACCCACTGGGTCGTGGAGGGCCTTGGCCATGCATGGTCCGGCGGACAGGCGGCAGGAAGCTACGCCGATCCCAAGGGCCCCGATGCAAGCGCGGAGATGGTCCGCTTCTTCTTCGCGCCCGCCACCTGAGCAGAGGGTTAGCCTCCCGGTGCAGACTTGGCCCGCAGCAATCGTCTTTCTGGCTGATTGCTGCGGCACTGATGCTGCGAGGCTACCGCCTTTTCCCGAAAGCCATTTCCGGCGGGAGAAGGAACAGCCCACTGGCCGCAGGCTGCGGCCAGTGGGGCCCGGATTTCACCGCGCGCGATAGGCCTGCGGGATCGAGAAGGGCTCATCACCGCGGTAATAGCCGCCATCAAGTACTTCCTCGATCAGGACCATGGTATGCGGTCGGGCTGCCTCGGAGAAGTATTCGACCAGCATCTCTGTCACGCGATGCCCGATCTCGGCCTTCTGGTCGGATGTCAGGGCCGCTTCGGGCGTCTTGATGTTCACGAATGGCATGGATTTTTTCCTTTCAGGGTTGGTGATGGAGATGCTCGGCCAGGCCGATCCGCTCCGGACGTTGGACGCGGTCCCGGTGGGCCACGCCGTTGAGGATCCCTGCCCCATCCCGGGACGGGTCGAGCTTCGGCGCGATCAGATCACGCCGCCGTTGGCGCGAATGACCTGCCCGCTGATCCATCCCGACTGCTCGCTGGCCAGGAACCGTACGACACGCGCAATATCCTCTGGAGTGCCGAGGCGACCGAAGGGGTTCATGCCCTTGATCTGCTCCACCAGCGCGTCGCTCTTGCCCGCCAGGAAGAAGTCCGTGCCGACAGGGCCCGGGGCCACGGCGTTGACAGTGATGCCCTTCGCCCCCAGCTCCTTGGCCAGGATATGGGTCACCGCCTCGATCCCGGCCTTGGTGGCCGCATAAAGCCCGTAGCCGGGCTGATAGAGCCCCACGACCGAGGACGAGAGGTTCACGATCCGCCCGCCCTGCGCCATCCGCTGCGACGCCTCGCGCATCAGTCGGATGGGGGCGGCCAGGTTCAGTGCCACCTGGGCGTCGATCTGCGCATCATCCGCCTCTGCGAGGGGCGAGGACACCATCATCCCGGCGTTGTTCACAAGGATGTCGACGTTGCCAAACGCCGCTTCTGCCGCGTCGAAAAGGGCGGCGGGTGCGGCAGGGTCTGCCAGATCGGCATGGATCGTGACCGCCTGGCCGCCGGCCGTCGTGATTTCGGCAGCAAGGGCCTCTGCCGCGTCGGGGCTGCTTGCATAATTGATGGCGACGCGAATGCCGTCGGCAGCCAGGTGACGCGCGATCTCGGCCCCAATGCCGCGGGATGCGCCGGTCACGATGGCCGTTCGGGTTTCATGGGTCATGACGATCTCCGTTTGAGTATGGGAGACAGCTAGGCCATGCTTCACGGCGAAACAAATACCTGAAAATTGACATCACAATTCATCCTGCACTAACAAACGGCATGGACAGACTGGACCGGCTTGAACTTTTCACACGCATTGTCGAGGGCGGCAGCTTTGCCCGCGCGGCGCGGGATCTGAACGTCGCCCGGTCCACCGCGACCAATGCGATTAACCTGCTGGAGCAGGAAGCGGGCGTGCGTCTGCTGGCGCGCACCACCCGTCAGGTCGCGACGACACCGGAGGGCGCGGAGTTCTATCGCAGGGCAAGGGCCATCCTAGCGGAGGTCGAGGACACCTTCGGCACCTTCGCCAAAGGTAGCCCCACCGGCCACCTGCGCATCGATGCTTCTGGATTGCTCACGCGCACCTTCCTCGTTCCGCATCTTCCGGCGTTTCTGGACCGCTTCCCGGGGCTGACCATATCCTTTTCGCAAAGCGACCGTTTCGTCGACATCGTGCGTGACGGTGTCGATTGCGCGCTGCGGGCCGGGCACCCGCAGGACAGCAGCCTACGAATGCGAAAGCTTGGCGAGTTGCCCGAAATCACCTGCGCCAGCCCGGCCTACCTGGTCCGCCACGGCACGCCGCGTGATTGCGATGATCTGGAAAACCACCGGATGATCGGCTTCCTGTCGTCGCGCACGGGCGAGGTCCTGCCGCTGGAATTCACGCGCGACGGCGCC
>NZ_JAATOW010000054.1 GCF_011806405.1 Pseudooceanicola sp. HF7
CGACATGCCCACCGCCGCCCTGCTGGAAGCGATCCACGACGATATCACCGCCCAACGCCTGGCCGCCGAGCGGGCCTTCCTGGCGCGGCTGGACGGCTCCTGCGAAACGCCCATCGCCGGCCTGGCAGAGCTGGACGGCACCACCCTGCGCCTGCGCGGAGAGATCCTGCGCCCCGACGGCTCAGAGGCGCTGGCCGATGACCGCACCGCCCCGATCGAAGATGGCGCGGAGCTGGGCGAAGCCATGGCAGAGGCGCTGCTGGCCCAGGCCGGCAAGGACTTCTTCGACTGGCGCTGAGCCGTCCGTCCGGAACGAAAAAAGGGGCGCAGCCAGCAGGCCGCGTCCCTTTGTCATGACGGTGGTTTCCACGGCCCGAAGACGCCTGCGCGGGGCTGCGCCCAGCCCCCGCAGTCCTCAGATCCGGGGGCCGAATTCCTCAAGAACCTTCGCGTAGACCTCGCGCTTGAAGGGCACGATATTGTCCAGAAGCTCCTCGGGCGGCATCCATTTCCATTCAGTGAATTCAGGGTGTTGGGTGGCAATATCTACGTCTGAATCCGTGCCGTTGAACCGCATCAGGACCCATTTCTGCTCCTGCCCGCGGAAGGCTCCGCCCCAGATCTTGCCCAGCAGGTGGTCGGGCAATTCGTAGCGCACCCATCCCTCGGTCTCGGCCTCCACGGTGACCTTGTCGGCTTTCACGCCGGTCTCTTCCCAGAGCTCGCGCAGGGCCGCCTGCTGAGGCGTCTCGCCCGGGTCGATCCCGCCCTGGGGCATCTGCCAGGCGGGGGGCTCTCCGGGGCGCATGTCGTTGCGCTGACCGGTGAAGACATGACCCTCTGCATTGATCAGCATCACGCCCACGCAGGGGCGATAGGGCAGGGCGGCGATCTGTTCTGGCGTCATCGGGGACACTCCTTCTGGCTTGGCCGCATCCTAGCCGCGCAGCCGGGAAGCGCAACGCGAAGCGCGCGCGACCGGGCGTGTCACGGGGAGACGGTCAGGCCCAGATCCCCGCGATCTCCGCGCTCAGCCAGTCGCGGAAGCGCAGCACCTCTGCACGCTCCGCGCTGCGCTCTGGGTAGATCAGCGTATAGGCCTGCCCGGTGCCCATGCGGCGCGGCGACGCGCTGCGCAACCGGCCATCGGCCAGGGCGGTCTCGGCCACGATCTCGGGTACCAGCCCCACGCCCAGCCCGGCGATGGCGGCATCCACGACCATGTCGAAATGATCGAACCGCGCCCCCCGCAAGGCGCGGCGCGGATCCAGCCCGGCCTCCCGGAACCACTCGGGCCAGAGGCCGGGCCGGGTGCTTTGCTGCAGCAGCGGAAGCTCCAGCAGGGCGGCATCCGTGGCCCCCTGCGCCGGCACCAGCTTGGGCGCGGCCACGGCGACAAGCTGCTCGTCCAGCAGGTGCAGGTGATGGGCTCCGGTGCTGCGGTGCTGGCTGCGCTGGATCGACAGGTCGAAGGGCGCGCGTTCAAAGTCCACCGGCTCCAGCCGGGCGGCGACATCGAAGCTGACCCCGGGCAGAGAGGCCTGGCAGGCCCCCAGCCGTGGGATCAGCCAGGAGCGGGCGAAACTGGGCAGCACCGCCATGCGCAGAACCGCGCTCTGCCCGGCAAAGGCCATGACCCCGGTGGCCGCCGAATCCAGCCGCGCCAGCAGGTCCTCCGCCTCCGCCAGGAAGGCCCGCCCGGCGTCCGACAATCCCAGCCTCTGGCGCGCCCGCGTGAACAGCGCCACGCCCAGCCGATCCTCCAGCGTCGCGATCGACCGGCTCACCGCGCTCTGCGTCAACCCCAGGTCCCGCGCCGCGCCCGTCGTGGTCCCAACCCGGGCGCATGAGCAAAATGCTTCAAGCTCCCCGACCGAAGGCATGTATGCCTTGCGCATTACCCTTCACCTCATGCAAAATTCTCATCGTCTTGCCAGAATTACTCGTTAGCGCGCGGGCGGTCCATGGCCTATCCTGCTGCCAACGCAGATACCGGAGGACCCCCATGGACACGCCCACCCGCCCCGTTCTGAAAGACAAGGACCGCCCCGGCATGGCCGGTTTCTCCTGGCAGGATCCCTTCCTGCTGGACGACGAGCTGGAAGAAGAAGAGCGGATGATCCGCGACACGGCCCACGCCTTCTCCCAGGAAAAACTCGCCCCCCGGGTCGAGAAAATGTACCTCGAAGAAGGTGTCGAACCTGAGATCTTCGCCGAAATGGGCGAAATGGGCCTGCTCGGTGTGACGGTGCCGGAACAATACGGCGGCATCGGCGCCGGCTATGTCTCCTACGGGCTGGTCGCGCGTGAGGTCGAACGCGTGGATTCCGGCTACCGCTCGATGATGTCGGTGCAAAGCTCGCTGGTCATGTACCCGATCTATGCCTACGGCTCCGAAGAGCAGCGCATGAAATACCTGCCGAAACTGGCCTCCGGCGAATGGATCGGCTGCTTCGGCCTGACCGAGCCCGATGCCGGCTCCGATCCGGGCGGCATGAAGACCCGCGCCATCAAGACAGAGGGTGGCTACCGCCTTGTGGGCTCCAAGATGTGGATCTCCAACGCGCCCATCGCCGATGTCTTCGTCGTCTGGGCCAAGTCCGAAGCCCATGACGGCGCGATTCGCGGCTTCGTGCTGGAAAAGGGCATGAAGGGCCTCTCCGCCCCCAAGATCGGCGGCAAGCTCAGCCTGCGGGCCTCCATCACCGGTGAGATCGTGATGGACAACGTCGAAGTCGGGGAAGAGGCCCTGTTGCCCCATGTGTCCGGCCTCAAGGGGCCCTTCGGCTGCCTCAACCGCGCACGCTACGGCATCGCCTGGGGCGTGATGGGCGCCGCGGAAGACTGCTGGTTCCGCGCCCAGTCCTACGGCATGGACCGCAAGCAATTCGGCAAGCCGCTGGCCGGCATGCAACTCTACCAGAAGAAACTGGCGGACATGCAGACCGAAATCACCCTGGGCACCCAGGCCGCCCTGCGCGTTGGCAGGCTGTTCGACCGCGCCAAGGCCGCCCCGGAAATGGTCTCGCTGATCAAGCGCAACAACTGCGGCAAAGCGCTGGATATTGCCCGGATGGCCCGGGACATGCACGGCGGCAACGGCATCCAGATCGAATACCAGGTCATGCGCCACGCGGTGAACCTGGAAACGGTGAACACCTACGAGGGCACCCATGACGTGCACGCCCTGATCCTGGGCCGCGCCCAGACCGGCCTGCAAGCCTTCTTCTGATCTCAGCCAGGCGGGCGCCCGACCTGGGCCGCCCGCCTGCACACACGTCCCCTGTCCGATAAAGACCGCTCCAGATCCTTCATCTGGCCAAAAATACTTCCGCCGGAGGCTTCCGCCCCCTCCGCGCGCGCTCCCGCCCGCTCTTCCAGGCTCTTCCCCCGTCGCCGATCCCGTGCCACCCTCCCGGCATGATCAGCCACGTCACCATCGCCATTTCGGATTTCGACCGCGCGCTGGCCTTCTACCGCCCGCTGATGCGCCGCCTCGGGATCGAGGAAAGCTGGCTCCGCCCCGGCGAGGAAGCTTCCTTTCGCCCGCCCGGCCAGGCCCGCCCGCTCTTCTTCCTGACCCGCCCCTTCGAGGGCGCGCCACATCCCGGCAACGGCCCAATGGTCGCCTTCCTGGCGCAGGATCGCGCCACGGTGCGGGATGTCTATGAGATGGCCATCACGGCCGGCGCCACGGATGAGGGTCGCCCGGACCTGCGCCCGCATTACCACCCGGATTTCTACGGCGCCTATTTCCGGGACCTTGATGGCAACAAGATCTGCGTCGCCTGCCACGTGGCAGAGGGAGAGGCAGAGGCAGAGGACCGTGCCTGAGCGAAAAAGGGCGCCGCAATCGCGACGCCCCTCCCGGTTTCTTCGATGATCCTTTCGCCCCGGGTCAGGGCTTGACCTCTGCAAGCGGCTCACCGTCGGTGCCCGCATCCGCGCGGTACTGCGGACCAAGGGCGGAAAGGCCCTTCAGGATGTCGATCGCATAGGCCAGCTGGTAATCCTCGTCGCGAAGCTTGGCGGCCTCGTCGGCCTTGGCGCGCTCTTCCTCGATCTGGCGGACCTCGTCCTCGGACAGGGAATCGTTGTCGAGCGCCCCGCGCAGATCGGCCTCCGAACGGGAGAAGCCTGCCGGTGCCTCCTTATCCTCTTCCACGGCATTGGGATCCACGCGCGGCTGCTGCACCACGATATCGGGCGATACGCCCAGGTTCTGGATCGACCGGCCCGACGGCGTGTAATAGCGCGCCGTGGTCAGCCGGATCTGGCCGTCGCCCCGCAGCGGCATGACCGTCTGGACAGACCCCTTGCCGAAGCTCTTGGTGCCCACGACGATGGCGCGGCGGTGATCCTTGAGCGCCCCCGCAACGATCTCTGAGGCAGAGGCAGAGCCGCCGTTGATCAGCACGACGATGGGCTTGCCCTCGATCATGTCGCCGGGGGTGGCGTTGTACCGGTCCCCGTCGCCCGGATCCCGCGACCGGGTCGAGACGATCTCGCCCTTGTCCAGAAAGGCATCCGACACCCGGATCGCCTGCACCAGCAGCCCGCCGGGGTTGTTGCGCAGATCCAGCACCACGCCGTTGACGTTGTCCAGCCCACCGGCGGCCTCGATCTCGCGCTCAAGGCCCTCCTGCAGGTTCGGGAAGGTTTGGTCGTTGAAGGTAGAGACCCGCAGAACCACGGTCTGGCCCTCGGTGCGGGCGCGCACGGCGGTCAGCTTGATCGTGTCGCGGGTGATGGTCACGTCGAAGGGATCGGCCTCGCCCTCGCGGACCACGGTGATCACGATCTCAGATCCCACGGGGCCGCGCATCAGTTCCACGGCATCGTCCAGCGTCAGGCCCAGCAGGCTCTCGCCATCGACATGGGTGATGAAATCGCCGGCCTCGACACCGGCCTCGGCGGCGGGGGTGCCATCCATCGGCGTCACGACCTTCACGAAGCCGTCTTCTTGCGTCACCTCGATGCCCAGTCCGCCGAACTCGCCCCGCGTCTGGACGCGCAGCGCGTCTGCCTCTGCCGGGGGGTGATAGCTGGAATGCGGGTCGAGCGAGGTCAGCATGCCGTCGATGGCGGCTTCCACCAGCTCGGCCGGGTCAACCGTTTCGACGTACTGGCTGCGAATCCGCTCGAAGACATCGCCGAACAATTCCAGCTGACCGTAGACATCGCCTTCGGCGGCATTGTCCTGGGCCAGCAGGGGCGGGGCGACCTGGGTGGTGACAATGGCAGCGACAGCCATGCCGCCGATCGCGGCCAGGGCGAATTTTCTCTTCATTGCGTTTCCTTCGTCATCTCGAACCAGCCTGCGGGGTCCTCGGGCAGGTTATCCTGCCTAACCTCTATATAAAGCGTTTCGCCCCGGCCGGGGCCACCCTCTTCTCCGGACGCGTCGCTTGCCGGAGTCTCTGCCGTGTGGGCCTGCCCGCCCATGAGGCCAAGCGGCGCACCCGCGGCCAGGACCTCTCCGATCTCTCCGTACACGACCTTCAGCCCCGCAAGAACGAAGAGTAGACCGGAACGCGGCTCAAGGATGATCACGTTTCCGTAGTCCAGAAGCGGGCCCAGGTAGCGAATCGTGGCCGGGACCGGCGTGGTGACCAGGGCCTGCGCGGGCGTCTCCAGGATGATGCCGGGGCGGATGATACCCGCGGCATCGGCCTCTCCGGCGCGGCGCAGGAGGCGGCCGGGAGCGGGCAGGGGGATGTGACCCTTGTCAAAGGATGCAACGGGCGGGGTGGTGCCGGTCACGCTGGCATCATCCACGATATCGGGCAGGCCGGCGGCGAAATCCCGCAGCGTGTCGGTGGTGGCCGAAAGCAGCTGCACCTTCAGCGGATCGGCGATGAACCGCACCGGCAGGTCGCGCCGGTCCGACACGGCCTGGGACAGCGCCGTGCGCGCGGCCTGCACGCCGCGCAGCCCCTCGCTCAGCCGGGCCTCGGCCCCTTCGCGGACCTCGCGCAGGGCGCGCGCCTCGTTCAGATCGGCTTTCAGCGCCTCGGCGCGCGCGGTCAGGGCCGGGGCGGTGTCGGAAATGATCATGCCGGCGCGCACGGTGCCCAGCGGGCCGGCGGGATGCAGCAGCAGCACCGGCGCGGGATCCTCCGAGATCACCTGCAGAGTCGACACGAGTGCCGCGATCTCTCCGCTGCGCGCGGCCAGCTCGTCCTGCAGGGCGGCCTCGCGTCGGGCGGCATCGCGCAGCCCCTCGCGCATGGCCTCCAGCCCGCGTTCATAGGCGCGCACCGTGTCGGTCAGCGCCGCGACACGATCCCGCGCACCCTGAGCGGATTCCAGTTCACCCTGGGCCGCCTCCAGCGCCTCGGCCGCGGCCCGCGCCCGGGCGGCGGGCCCCTCCTGCGCCAGCGCGGGCGCGCTCAGCATCGCCAGGACCAGCGCCAGACGGATCATTTGATAAGGCTCTTCCCGGTCATTTCCTCGGGCTGCTCCATGCCCATCAGCTGCAGCAGCGTCGGCGCAAGATCCGCCAGACGCCCGTCGCGCAACTCTGCCCCCTCGGGCCCGCCGAACAGCGCCACGGGCACCAGGTTGGTCGTATGCGCGGTATGCGGCCCGCCGGTTTCCGGATCGACCATGGTCTCGCAATTGCCGTGATCCGCGGTGACGATCATCGCGCCGCCCACCTTTTCCAGCGCCGCCACCACGCGGGCCAGCCCCTGGTCCACGGCCTCGCAGGCGGCAATGGCCGCCTCCAGGTCACCGGTGTGGCCGACCATGTCCGGGTTGGCGTAATTGGTGACGATCAGGTCATAGCCATGCTCGATCGCCTCCACGAAGTGATCCGTCACCTCGACCGAGGACATCTCGGGCTGCATGTCGTAGGTGGCGACCTTGGGCGACTTCGGCATGAAGCGATCCTCGCCCGCCTTGGCCTTCTCCACCCCACCGTCAAGGAAGAAGGTCACATGGGGGTATTTCTCCGTCTCCGCCAGGCGGAACTGGCTCTTGCCATGTTTGGCAACCCATTCACCCAGCGTGTTCACGATCTGGCGCTTGGGGAAGCAGGTGGTCATGTAGGCGTTGTGATCTTGGGAATACTCGACCATCCCCAGCAGGGCGGAAAGCTTCGGACGCGCCCCGGTGTCGAACTCGGCAAAGCCCGGCTCCCCGATGGCGCGCAGGATCTCTCGTGCGCGGTCGGCCCGGAAGTTGAGGCAGAAGAAGGCATCGCCATCCTCGACCCCGCCGAAATCCCCCAGCACGGAGGGCAGGACGAATTCATCCGTCTTGCCATCCGCATAGCTGGCCTCGACCACGGCCCGGGCGCTCTCGGCCTTCAGGCCCTCGCCCCGGATCATCGCGTTATAGGCCTGGCTCACCCGCTCCCAGCGGTTGTCCCGGTCCATCGCGTAATAGCGCCCGCTGACAGAAACGATCTGCGCGTTGTCCGGCAGGGCGGCTTCCAGCGTCTCCAGGTAGCCAAGCGCGGATTGCGGGGCCACGTCGCGCCCATCCGTCACCGCATGCAGCTTCACGGGCACGCCCGCACCCGCGATCGTCTTCACCGCCGCGATGATATGGGCAAGAGAGCCATGAACGCCCCCGTCCGAAACCAGCCCCATGACATGCGCCGCGCCGCCGGTTTCCTTGAGCGTCGCGATCATGTCGTTCAGCGCCGCATTGGCGGCAAAGCTGCCGTCCTCGATGGCAAGATCAATCTGCCCCAGGTCCATCGCCACCACGCGGCCCGCGCCGATATTGGTATGCCCGACCTCGGAATTGCCCATCTGCCCCTTCGGCAGGCCGACGTCCGGGCCGAAGGTGACCAGCGTCGCATTGGGACAGCTCGCCATGATGCGGTCAAAGGTGGGCGTCTTGGCCAAGGCAGGCGCATTGGCCTCGCGGCTCTCGCGCAGCCCCCAGCCATCAAGGATGCAAAGAACGACGGGTTTGGGAATGCTCATGACGGGATCCTTGGCCTGTTTCACCCCGGTTCTAGACCCTGTGCCGCGCAGGGTGAACAGGGTTTGCGCCAACAGGGCGGAATGTGGCGGATGCGCGGCATCCCCGGCGGATTTCCCGGCAATGACAGGCGCCTTACCCCGCAACGCGCCGCGGCCCCATCGAGGGCCCGCGCCCCGTCGTCGGCCTGCGCCTCCCGGGACATCCACGCCGTCCCGCGAAAGAAAGGACCCCGCCCCCTCCTTCTTCTTGCCAAAAAACTCCCGCCGGAGGCATCCAAAGACCCCAGCCCGCACGGACCTCGCCGCTCAGCCCCCCGCTTTACACCCGGTGATAGGGCGAGCCCCCCAGGATCGTTACCGCACGGTAGATCTGTTCGGAAAGCATCGCGCGGGCCAGCATGTGCGGCCAGACCATCTTGCCGAAGGACAGTGTCAGGTCGGCCCGGGCCCGCAGGGCCGGATCCAGCCCGTCCGCGCCCCCGATCAGGAAGCAGCAATCGCGGATGCCCTCGTCCCGCCAGCCGGCAAGACGATCCGCGAAATCCGGCGATGTCAGAAGCTTGCCCCGTTCATCCAGCGCGACGATCTTCGCGCCGTCCGGGATCATCCGGGTCAGCACCTCGGCCTCTGCCGCCATGCCACCCTTCTTGGCCTCGCCGTCCTGCACGCTGGCAGGACCCAAGCCCATGGACCGGCCGGACTTGCCGGCCCGGTCCAGGTAATCATCGATCAGCGCCTTTTCCGGCCCGGCTCGCAGCCGGCCGATGGCGCATATCGTCAACTTCATGTGGCCTCGTCAGGTCAGACGGCGGTCAGCTCAGGCCGAGGGAACGGCGCCGGCCGGCTGCTGCCACATCTTTTCAAGCTGGTAGAACTCGCGGACCTCCGGGCGGAAGACATGCACGACGATATCGCCGGTGTCGATCAGGACCCAGTCGCCGGTTTCCTTGCCTTCGACCTTCGCGGTCCGGCCCGTCACCTCCTTGAGGCGCTCCACGAGTTTTTCAGCGATCGCCGACACCTGCCGCGAGGAGCGGCCGGAGCAGACAACCATGTAATCGCCGATGGAGGACTTGCCAGCCAGGTCGATCGTGACGATCTCCTCGGCCTTGTCGTCTTCCAGCGATGTCAGGATGAGGTCGAGCTGGCCCTTGGCCGTAAGCTCTTGCGGGGCAGGCATCACGTAAGCCCCTTCATGCGCGGAGTGATCCGCTCTTGCGTCGAATGACAGGACATTGTCCTCCCTGGCAGCACACCGTCTCGGCCCCGGTGCCGGGCATGTGTCAAAGATAGCAAGACCTGCGCCCCTTTTCAATGAATGTGGACGTGGCGTCCGCAGCCCGCCCCCGGGGCCATGCCAGAGGGGCGGAGTGCGAGCGTCAAAAGGGGGGCTTACCAGCCTTCCTCGGTGACGATCTTTTCAGGCTCTGCGCCCATGCGCTTGAGCGCATTGCGGATGTCATCGACAAAGCCATGCGGCCCGCAGATGTAGAAGAACCGTTCAAGATCAGGCACCTGGCTGCGCAGGTAGTCCTCGTCCAGCATCGCCTTGGGCACGCTCTCGCCCGCGTGCTCGGTGACCGTATAGGCCAGGGACAGGCCCTCCATCCCGGCCCATTCCTCGCGCAGGATGATGTCGTCTTCGGTCTTGTTGGTGTAGATCAGCTGGCAGTTTTCCAGCGAGCCCTCTGCGGCACGGTGGCGCAGAATCGGGATGAAGGGGGTGATCCCCGCGCCCGCGGCGATGAAGGTGCCGGGGCCCTTGTCCTCGATCGCGCCGAAAGGATCGGCCATCTGAAGCTTGTCGCCGGGTTTCAGCTCGGCCAGCTGCTCGGTCACGCCATCATGCTCCGGGTAGGACTTGATGACGAACTCCAGCATCTTGTCATCGGGCTGCGAGGTGAAGGTGAAGGGGCGCCCCTCGTCCTTCCAGCCGGATTTCTCCAGGGTCAGCTCGGTGGCCTGGCCGGGGTGGTACTCCAGCCCCTCGGGGCGGGTGAAGACATAGCGGTTCACGTCATGGGTGACGGCGCTCTTTTCCTTCAGGGTGATCTCATGGGTCATGGAAACCTCCTTTGGCGACTCAACCCCAAGGGGCTGGCGAAGGTTCCCGAAACGGGCAGGGGGGGCGGAGCGGACACCCCCTCCCGCAGCGCAGCCCCGGCAGGGGATTGCTTGAGTCCGCATCTGTTAAAGCTTGATGAACCGCCCGACGAAGAGTATCTGGGGCCCATGACGCAGATTTTCGACATGGATGACCGCGCGCGCCTGCCCTGGCGCTTCTTCGGCGCGACCCTGACGATCCTCGCCCGCCTATGAGTGCGGCGCGGGTGGTCCCGCGCGTCACCATCACCGATTTCCACGCATTTCCAGGGAGAGGATTCCATGTCCCCCAAGACGCTCTATGACAAGATTTGGGATGCCCATGTCGCCGATGAGGCCGACGATGGCACCTGCTTGCTCTACATCGACCGCCACCTTGTCCACGAAGTGACCAGCCCCCAGGCCTTCGAAGGCCTGCGCCTGGCCGGCCGCACCGTTCGTGCGCCGGAAAAGACCATCGCCGTGCCGGACCACAACGTGCCCACCACCCTGGGCCGCGACAACCCGGAATCGATGCCCGAGGACAGCCGCATCCAGGTGGCCGCGCTTGACACCAACGCCAAGGAATTCGGCGTTCACTACTACCCGGTGTCCGACGTCCGCCAGGGCATCGTGCACATCGTCGGCCCAGAACAGGGCTGGACCCTGCCGGGCATGACCGTGGTCTGCGGCGACAGCCACACCGCCACCCATGGCGCCTTCGGCGCGCTGGCCCACGGCATCGGCACCTCCGAGGTCGAGCACGTCCTTGCCACCCAGACGCTGATCCAGAAGAAGTCCAAGAACATGAAGGTGGAGATCACCGGCCAGCTTCGGCCCGGTGTCACCGCCAAGGACATCACCCTGTCCGTCATCGGCGCCACCGGCACCGCTGGCGGCACCGGCTACGTGATCGAATATTGCGGCGAAGCCATCCGCTCGCTGTCGATGGAAGGCCGCATGACCGTCTGCAACATGGCGATCGAAGGCGGCGCACGCGCCGGCCTGATCGCGCCGGACGAAACCACCTTCGAATATGTCATGGGCCGTCCCCATGCGCCCAAGGGCGCGCAGTGGGAAGCCGCGATGAACTGGTGGAAGACGCTCTATTCGGATGACGATGCCCATTGGGACAAGGTCATCACCCTGAAGGGCGAAGACATCGCGCCGGTCGTCACCTGGGGCACCTCGCCCGAGGACGTTCTGCCGATCACCGCCGAGGTTCCCACGGCGGAAAGCTTCAAGGGCGGCAAGGTCGACGCGGCCAAGCGCGCGCTGGAATACATGGGCCTCGAGCCCGGCCAGAAGCTGAGCGACATCCAGATCGACACCGTCTTCATCGGCTCCTGCACCAACGGCCGGATCGAGGATCTGCGCGCCGCCGCGGAGATCCTGAAAGGCAAGAAGGTCAAAGAGGGCATGCGGGCCATGGTCGTGCCGGGCTCCGGCCTGGTGCGCGCGCAGGCGGAAGAGGAAGGGCTTGCCCAGATCTTCCAGGACGCGGGCTTTGAATGGCGTCTTGCGGGCTGCTCCATGTGCCTGGCCATGAACCCTGACCAGCTGAAGCCGGGCGAGCGTTGCGCCGCAACCTCCAACCGGAACTTCGAAGGCCGCCAGGGTCGCGGAGGCCGCACGCACCTGATGTCCCCCGCCATGGCAGCCGCCGCTGCGATCACGGGCCATCTTACGGATGTGCGCGAGCTGATGTAAGCATCGAAGAAGGTTAACGCGACAAGCAGGAGTGCGCGTCAGATGAAAGTGTCCTCGGCCCTGATCTTCATTGCCCTCATGCTGCTCATCGGCGGCGTGCTGGCACTGATGAACCCCTTCGCGGCCTCGCTGGCCGTGACCACGCTGGTGGGGATCTTCTTCCTTGCCAGCGGGGTGATCCAGGCTTGGATCCTGTTCAGGGCCCAGGCGCATGATCATCGGCTCTGGAACGGGTTCGTGGCGCTTCTTACTATTGTCGCGGGTGTCTGGCTGCTGGCCAATCCGCTTCAGGGCACGGTCTCTCTGACCCTGATCCTGGGCGTGGTCTTCTTCGTCATGGGCGTCGTGCGCCTGCTGATGGCGACGCAGCTGGGCGGCACGCCCTTCCTGTGGCTGGCGATCCTGTCCGGGGTGGCCTCCGTCGGGATCGGCCTGCTTGTCTTCTTCGACTTCGCCAGCGCGACCTCTGCGCTGCTCGGCCTGCTGCTGGGCTTCCAGCTTCTGGCAGAGGGCATCGGGCTCATGACCTTCGGCGTCGTGGCCCGGCGCAAGGGTTACTAAAGATTTCGCCCGGCGCATTCCGTGCCGGGTCACCTGAAACAGTCAGCACATCCACCCACTAACGGCCAGTCGACGGACCGGCGTCCTCACGGGAGAGAGACCTTGAAGACCCACACGAAGACGATCACGGCAGCCCTGATCCTGGGCGCACTTGCCGCCTGCACGCAGGCTCCGGTGATGAGGGCCCTGGAAGAACCGGGCTACTTCATCTTTCGCCAGGAAGAGGGCCTTATCGCGGGGAACTACAATCCCGCCGGCTACGAAGAGGCCGAGATCCGTGACCTGATCGCCATTGCCTGCAAGGGCGACGAGATCGCGGAGTATTCCTCGGGCACGGGCACAGACGGGCTCGTGGTCTTCACGGCCACCTGCCCGCAGGGACCGGCCTACGACAAGGGGATCTACGAGGCAGAGCGCTCCGACCGTTCGGTCCGGATCGAGGGCATGGTTCCAATGGATGGTGCGCTGGCGCGCGTAATTACGGAAAACTGAGATGGAAAAATTCGAGAAACTTTCCGGGATCGCGGCCCCCATGCCGCTGGTGAACATCGACACCGACATGATCATCCCGAAGCAATACCTGAAGACGATCAAGCGGACCGGCCTTGGCGTCCATGCCTTCGCCGAGATGCGCTATGACGACCAGGGTAACGAGAACCCCGATTTCGTGCTGAACCAGCCCGCCTACCGCGAGGCCTCCGTCATCGTCGCCGGTGACAACTTCGGCTGCGGCTCCTCGCGCGAACACGCCCCCTGGGCGCTGGCGGACTTCGGCATCAAGGTGGTGATCTCCACCTCCTTCGCCGACATCTTCTTCAACAACTGCTTCAAGAACGGCATGCTGCCGATCGTGATGCCGCAAGAGGTCGTCGACGTGCTGATGCAGGACGCCGAAAAGGGCTCCAACGCGCGCATGGAAGTGGACCTGGAAGCCCAGACCATCACCACCTCCGACGGAGAGGTCTTCACCTTCGAGGTCGACCCCTTCCGCAAGCATTGTCTGCTCGAAGGTCTGGACGATATCGGCCTGACCCTGGAAAAGGCCGCGGCCATCGACACCTTCGAAGCCGCCGCCGCCCAGGCCCGTCCCTGGGTCTGACCGCAGGCTGTCCCGGTCGCTGGCCGGCACCGATTTCCGAGAAAGGGCGCCCTTCGTGGCGCCCTTTTTGCATTCCGCTGCGGGCAGGAAATTCTTCACCTCTCATTAACCTTCCTCTGCTTACCTTCCCCCAATTTCGGGGAGCCGGAATGGAGGACAGGCAGGACCAGGGGACTTTGACGCCACGCGCGTGGCGGGTCGGGCCTGTCCCGGCGGCGCTGCTGGCGGTCTTGATCACCGCCGCGGCGCCGGCGCATTCCGAACCCTCCGCGCCCTCCGAGGACCAGACCCGCAAGGACCTGCGCCTGGCCTATTTCGATACGGAGCTTGAGGCGAAGGGACCGGGGCTTCTGCTGCGCGACATCCTCAAGGACACGGCGCCGATCCGTGAGGTGCGCGCGCTGATCGAGGCCGTCGATCCCGATATCCTGGTGCTTGCCGGCATCGACTACGATGCAGAGGGGCGGGCGCTCGCGGCCTTCAACGCCGGGCTCGCGCGCCCCTTCCCGCATCTTTTCGCCGCCCGGCCCAACAGCGGCCTGCCCACGGGGCTGGACCTGGATGGCAATGGCCGCCTGGGAGAGGCCCGCGATGCCCAGGGCTATGGCCGGTTCAGCGGGCAGGGGGCGCTGGCCCTGCTGTCGCGCGAAACGCTCGGCCCGCCACGGGATTTCAGCACCCTGCTCTGGAAGGACCTGCCGGACACGCTCCTGCGTCCCACGGACACCGGCGCGCAGGTGCAGCGGCTCTCTTCCGTCGCGCATTGGCTGATCCCGGCGGGGCCCGTCACACTGGGCATCTTCCGCGCCACAACGCCGGTCTTCGACGGGCCCGACGACCGCAACGGCCGCCGCAACGCGGACGAGATCCGCTTCTGGCAGCTCCTTCTGGCCGGGCATTTCGGCACCGTCCCCAAGGCGCCGGTGCTGATCGGCGGCGCAAACCTCGACCCGGACAAGGGCGACGGGCGGCGCGGGGCCATCGCGGCCCTGCTGGGCGATCCCGCCTTGCAAGATCCCACCCCCCGCAGCGCAGAGGGCGCTTTGGCAACGGTGGACTGGAAAGACGCCGGGCCGGGCCGGATGCGGGTGGATTACATCCTGCCGGGGGCCGGGCTGACCGTCACCGGCGCGGGGCTGGCCGACCCGGTGCAGGCCAGCCGCCACCGGCTGGTCTGGGTCGATATCGCCCGCTAGGCGGCACCTCTTCGCGACGGTCGCTCAGGCCGCTTCCTTGCGGCGCGCCTGCATGCCGGGCAGGAAGCCGGTGCTGTTGCGCAGGGCCTCCGGCAGCGGGGTGGGGGTGAAATCGGGCAGCAGCTCGCGGAAGCGGCGGTCATCCAGCCGCTGCGGCTTATGCCACAGGTAGCGCATCTCGATCACGCCGGCGGCGAAGCCGGCGAAGGGCTTGAGCATGTGGATCGGCAGCCAGTTGAAGGGCGCGGCCTGAACCCGCCGGCCGGTCACGCCCGACAGCGCCTCTGCCAGCTGGTGGCCGGTCAGCGTATGGCCGGGGAAGGGCACGTCCTCGAAGGTTGCCAGGCTCTTGCGCCTTTCGGCCAGGGCCAGGGCCGCGCGCCCGGCATCGGGCAGGTAGGCCCAGGCATGGGGGCGGTCCAGCGGGCCGGGGTAGGTGATGCGCCCCTTGGCCAGCGGTTTGCAGATCATCCGGTCGAACCAGTTGCCGCTGGGGCGCACGTCGATGAAATCCCCGCAGCGCAGCACGATCACCTGGGTATCGGCGGCGCGGTACATCTTTTCGACCTCCCGGCGCAGGCGGCCCAGCGGGTTGGTGGCATGGTGGGGCGTGGTCTCGTCCCAGGTCTCGGGGCTGTTTTTCCCGAAGACATAGACATTGCCGGGCAGAAGGATCGTGGCCCCTTCGCGGCTGGCCGCCTCGATCACCGCCCGGTGCATCGGCAAAAGCTCTTTCTGCCACTTCGAATAATCGCCCGGGTTCTGGGCCATGACCACCACGTCCATGCCCTCAACGGCGCTTTCCAGGGTGTCCTTTCCGCGCTGGAAACTGGTCACATCCCAGCCCGCTTCCAGAAAGGCGGCCTTCGCATTCGTTCCGAAACTTCCGTTGGCACCAAGCACCAGGACCTTGCTGACCATGATGGCCTCCCGTGATCTGAATTGGCCTGAGAATGCGCTATTCGGCAGGGATGTGTAATTGACCAAGGTCAAAGGTCTGCTATTCATTCATGAATGGATAAGCGCCTTGCCTCTCTTGATTGGTCCCTGTTGCAGGTCTTCGTTGCGGTGGCAGAGACCGGATCGCTTTCTGCCGCGGCACGCGCGCTTGGCCTGTCCCAGCCCACGCTGGGGCGGCAGGTGAAGAAGCTGGAAACGGCCCTGGGGGCAGAGCTGTTCCAACGCCAGCCGCGCGGGCTCAGCCTGACGGCGACGGGGCAGGAGATCCTGCCGGCCGCCAGCCGGATGCGCGCCGCCCTGGGTGAGATAGCGCTGACCGTGGCGGGCCAGGATGACCGCATGGCCGGTACCGTCCGCATCACCGCGTCCAACATGGTGGCCTGCCACATCCTGCCGCCGATCCTGGCAGAGATCCGGGCAGAGCTGCCCCAGTTGCAGCTGGACCTCGTGGCCTCGGACCGGGCGGAAAGCCTGGCCTTCCGAGAGGCCGATATCGCCCTGCGCATGTTCCGCCCAGAACAGCTGGATATCGTCACCCGCAAGCTGGGAGAGGTCCATATCGGCGCCTTCGCCGCCCGCAGCTACCTGGACCGGGTCGGGCGGCCCGCCTCCTTGCAGGACCTGCTGGCGCTGGACCTGATCGGCTATGACCGGTCAGAGCTGATCCTGAGGGCGATGCGCGCCCTGGGCCTGACCCTGGGAAGACAGGACTTTGCCCTGCGCTGCGATGATCCGGTGACCTATTGGCAGCTGGTCCGCGCGGGCTGCGGCGTGGGCTTCGGACAGCGCGCCATCGGCCTGTCCGATCCCACCCTGGAAGAGCTGGAAACGGACCTGCGCATCCCGCCGCTGCCGGTCTGGCTCTCCGCCCATGAGAGCCTGCGGCGCACGCCCCGGGTGTCGCATGTCTGGGACCGTTTGGCGACGGGTCTGGCGCCCTTCGTTTCTTGAACTTTCCCCCGCTTGCCGTTACGCGAAATGCAAAGCGCGGGACAGGGAGGTCCGGCGCAAGATCCAGGAAGGACAGTGACCATGAGCAACCCCTCGCTTCTCATCCTCGCCGGTGACGGCATCGGCCCCGAGGTCATGGCCGAAGTGCGCAAGATCATCGACTGGTATGGCGCCAAGCGCGACCTGACCTTCGACGTGGAAGAGGACCTGGTGGGCGGTGCGGCCTATGACGCCCATGGCACGCCCCTGACCGATGAGACGATGGAAAAGGCGCAACAGGCGGACGCGGTTCTGCTGGGTGCCGTGGGTGGCCCGAAGTACGACGTGCTCGACTTCTCCGTGAAGCCCGAACGCGGCCTGCTGCGCCTGCGCAAGGAAATGGACCTGTTCGCCAACCTGCGCCCGGCCCAGTGCTTTGACGCCCTGGCCGATTTCTCTTCGCTGAAGAAGGACGTGGTGGCCGGCCTCGACATCATGATCGTGCGCGAGCTGACCTCGGGCATCTACTTCGGTGAGCCCCGCGGCATCATCGAAGAGGGCAACCAGCGCGTCGGCATCAACACGCAGCGCTACACGGAAGCGGAAATCGACCGGGTTGCGCGCTCTGCCTTCGAGCTGGCCATGAAGCGCGGCAAGAAGCTGTGCTCGATGGAAAAGGCCAACGTGATGGAATCGGGCATCCTGTGGCGGGAAGTCGTCACCGAGGTCGCCAAGGATTACCCCGAGGTCGAGCTGTCCCACATGTATGCCGACGCAGGCGCCATGCAGCTGTGCCGCTGGCCCAAGCAGTTCGACGTGATCGTGACCGACAACCTCTTCGGCGATCTGCTGTCGGACGCGGCGGCGATGCTGACCGGCTCGCTTGGCATGCTGCCCTCCGCCTCGCTCGGCGCGCCGATGGCCAACGGCCGCCCGAAAGCGCTTTACGAGCCCGTCCACGGCTCTGCCCCCGACATCGCCGGCCAGGCCAAGGCCAACCCCTGCGCCTGCATCCTCTCCTTCGCCATGGCGCTGCGCTACTCCTTCGACCAGGGCGAAGAGGCGACGCGCCTCGAGAAGGCCGTGGAAAAGGTGCTGGCCGATGGCGTGCGCACCGCGGACCTGCTGAACGACGAAGGCATCACGCCCGCCACCACCGCCCAGATGGGCGACGCGGTGATCGCGGCGCTGGACGCCAGCCTGTAAGCGACCAGCCCTTGCGCAGGGATCCGAAGCTTTCGGCACCCCGCCGCGCAAGGCGCCATAAATTGACCTAAACGGCAGGTTCCGCTTGCCTTTCCCGCTCCCGGCCTCAGTCTTGAGGCCGGGAGCTTCGGTTCAGAGGCATCGTTTCAAGGAGCCGGAATGTCCGGAAATACGCGTGGGATCCTTTTTGCCCTGCTGGCCTACGGGATCTATGCGACCCATGACGTGGTCGTGAAACTGCTGGGGGCGGATTACTCCTCCTTCCAGATCGTCTTCTTCTCCGTGCTCTTCGGCTTTCCGCTGACCTCGCTCATGCTGATGGGCAACGGCACGCCGGGCACGCTGATCCCCGTCCACCCCTGGTGGATGCTGGCGCGCACGCTCTTCACCGTGACCGCGAATGGCTGCGCCTTCTTCGCCTTCTCGGTGCTGCCGCTGGCGGATGCCTATTCGATCTTCTTCGCCACGCCGCTGATCATCACCGTGATCTCCATCCCCATGCTGGGGGAAAAGGTGCGCATCCACCGCTGGATCGCCGTCTTCGTCGGCCTGATGGGGGTGGGCGTGGTGCTGAACCCCGGCGGGGCAGAGCTGAACATCGGCCATGCGGCGGCGCTGGTGGCGGCCACGGCGGGGGCCTTTGCCTCTGTCATCGTGCGCAAGATCGGATCCGAGGAACGCTCCGTCGTGATGCTGCTCTACCCGATGACCGCGAACTTCCTGCTGATGGGGCTGCTGATGGTCGTCTGGCCGCGCACCTACGCGCCGGTCCAGGGGCTGCACATGCTGGGATTCGCGCTGATCTCAGGCCTGTCGATCCTGGGGATGCTCTTCATCATCCGCGCCTACAAGGCGGGCGAGGCCGCGATCGTCGCGCCGATGCAATATTCCCAGATCATCTGGGCCACGGTCTACGGGCTGATCTTCTTCGACCAGGTGCCGGGGCCGAACGTGGCCGCCGGGGCCGCGCTGATCATCGCCTCCGGCCTATATATCGTGCTGCGCGAATCCCGCCAGGGCCGGGCCTCCAACCAGCCAGTGCTGCGCACCCGCAACCGGATCGGCACGCCGGGCACGCCGCGCGCGGGCCGGGTCATGCGGATGCAGGAAGAGAGCGCGGAAGACACCGTGGTCGAAAGCGGCAAGGCGGCGTGACCGAGGTCAGAGATTTCCGCCGTTTGGCCCTTGCCAAAGCCCGGCAATAGCGGTAGTCCGCCCACCACGGTCGGGCTGTAGCGCAGCCTGGTAGCGCACCTGCTTCGGGAGCAGGGGGTCGGAGGTTCGAATCCTCTCAGCCCGACCAGTTCTTCCTTTCCCAGTCTTCCATATGTTCCCGCGTCCGGCTTGTGCCGGGATGCCGCGCCCCTGGGCGGTGGCAATTCGTGGCGATAGAGCAGGCGTTCAGTGGGGCAGGCGCCTCGGCGATCGCTTCGGATCCCCTCCTTGCCTGGTCGGCCCCGCGGGGCCTCCGGCGCCCGGCGGATCTGGTGGGCTGGATCGGGCGCGGCTGCGCGGCGGATCAGGGATCGGCAAAGGCCTCTGCCAGCACATCCTTCACCAGGCGAATCCTCGGGCTGTTGCGCAGGGCCTCATGGGTGACCAGCCAGGTCGCCACCGGATCAAGATGACCGGGCAGGACCTCGACCAGCCCGGGCGTCAGGGCGGCGATATCCTTCAGCATCGGGGCCACGCCCAGACCGGCGCAGACCATTTCCCGGATCACCAGCGCAGAACCCGACAAGAGGCGCAGATCCTCGGCCGCGCAGGCAAAGCCCCGGCGGTTCAGATGCGTGACGTAGGTCTCGACATCGGCAAAGCCCAGCAGCTGATCCGTCGGGACATCCGCGGGGCTGTCCGGGATCCCATGCCGCGCCACCCAGCCTTCAGAGGCATAGAAACCCGCCCCGCGTTCCTGCAGCTTCTGCCCCACCAGCCCCTCGCGGTCCGGACGGGCATGGCGCAGGGCGATATCGGCCTCCATCCGGTGCAGATCGCTCAGGGCGTTTTCCGCGATCACCTCGATCGTCAGCCCCGGCGCGGCGCTGCGGATGCGGTGCAAGGCCTTGGGCAGGATCAGGGCCGCGATGGTGTCGCTGGCGGAAATGCGCACCCGTCCCCGGATCTCCTGCACCTGTCCGCTGGCGGCCAGGGCAAAGCCCTCGGCGGCGGCCTGCATCCCGGCCACGTGATCGGCCAGTTCGCGCCCGACCTCGGTCAGGACCAGCCGCCGTCCGGGCCGCTCGAACAGCGGCACGCCCAGCTCTGTCTCCAGGGCCTGAACCTGGCGGGAGAGGGTCGGCTGGGTCAGCCCCAGCCTGCGCGCCGCCGCAGAGAGCGATCCCGTCTCTGCCGTGGCATGGAAGGCCCTGAGGAGGTTCCAGTCAGGTTTCATGCAAATCCGTATATGAGAGCTTCAGGAATGGGGAATTCCCGCATTTCCTGCATAAGGCTATTCTGGCTTCATCTCCAGACCTTCCGCCCCCCTGCCGGGTGGGCCGGCCAGGATCCCCAAGGTGCAGAGGCCCCGGTGATCTTCAAGCCGGCGATCCCCAATGTCGGAGATCAAGGACCGAAGACGGACGATCACGAGACTCCGAAGACCCCGGGCCACGCCACGCTGCGCCCCGGATCCCTGCCTGCTGCGGCCCCGCTGGCCGTGGCCCCCTTGCCCCTGCGCGGGCGCCCGGCTTGCCGATGCGATGCGGCAGGCCCCGAGATGACGAAGGATGCCCCATGCCCCTTGATGCCCCAACCGCCCGTCCCGGGCTGTCCCCAAAGGGGCCGCCGCGCGCCGACCAGGCGCTGGCCAGCGACGCCCGCTTCTGGGACAGGCTGTCGACCAAATACGCGGCCTCTGCCGTCTCCGATCCCCAGGCCTGGTCACGGACGATCGAGCGCACGCGCGAAAGGCTGCTGCCCGCCGATTGCGTGCTGGAGCTGGGGTGCGGCACGGGCAGCACGGCGCTGCGCCTGGCCGGAGGGGTCAGCGACTACCTGGCCACCGACCTTTCGGAAGACATGATCGCCATCGCGCGGGCCAAGCTTGAGGCGGCGCCACCCGGCCCGCTCTCCTTCCAGGTGGCGACGGCGGAGAGCATCGCGCCGGTGCCCGGGGGCTATGACGTGGTGCTGGGGTTCAACTACCTGCACCTGGTGCGGGAGCTTTCTGTGACGCTCTCCCATATCCGCGCGCTGCTGCGGCCCGGCGGGCTGCTGATCACCAAGACCCCCTGCATAGGAGAGATGAACATCCTGCTGCGCGGGGTGGCCCTGCCGGTGATGCAGATCCTGGGCAAGGCCCCCTACGTGGGAACCTTCCGGGAGGCGCAGCTGACGGACGCCATGCGCCTGGCCGGCTTCGAGATCCTGGAACGCGAGATCCACGTGGCCAGGGGGACGGATCACCGCCCCTGGCTGGTGGCGCGTCGGGTCTGAGGAGGGCAGGGGGCGACGTCCTCTTGGGGGCATTGAGCCCCCATCGGCCGTTGGTCGGGCTTTGCCCGCCCTGCTGGTGCTTATCGGGTCTGTAAGGCTCCGTTCGGAGCGCACCGACGTAATACCGACGTCATACCGACGCGATACAGATGCGTTACCGACGGCTGATTCCGGGGCGATTCCGGGTTTGCCGTCGATTCATGGGGGAGTCGCATGGTGACTCGGGGCGAGTCTCTGGTGCGTCTGTGGATAAGCCCGTGGATAAGCCGGTTTTGGGGGGACTCGGGGTGTTTGGCTTCCCCTGGGTCGCCCATTGCGGGGTCCTGTTGCGCGGAAAATTTCCCCTGAAGACCTATTTGTTTTCAGCGGGTTGCATGGAATTTTCGATTTTCTGCAGGTTTCGTGTTTTTTCCGCTTGCGGGTTTGAGGTGATAACACTAGAACCCCCTTCACCGGCGGCGCTGAGGCGCTACGGGGCGCCACGGAGGCGGACGGAACGGAGGG
>NZ_JAATOW010000055.1 GCF_011806405.1 Pseudooceanicola sp. HF7
GGTAGGCCTTGCGCGCGCCGGAGCGGCCCAGAAGCACGCCGCCGGTGGGGAAGTCAGGACCCGGAACATAGCGGATCAGTTCCTCTGTCGACAGATCGGGGTTCTCGATCAGCGCCAGGGTGGCATCGCAGACCTCGCCCAGGTTGTGGGGCGGAATGTTGGTCGCCATGCCGACGGCGATACCGCCCGCGCCATTGACCAGCATGTTGGGGAAGCGCACCGGCAGGACAGAGGGTTCCTTGTCCTTGCCGTCGTAGTTGTCCTGGAAATCGACGGTGTCCTTGTCGATATCGGCCAGCATGTAGGCAGCCGGCTTGTCCATGCGGACCTCGGTATACCGCATGGCCGCGGGCTTGTCCCCGTCCATGGAGCCGAAGTTGCCTTGGCCGTCCAGCAGCGGCAGCGACATGGAAAAGTCCTGCGCCATCCGGGCCAGCGCGTCATAGATCGCCGAGTCGCCGTGGGGGTGGTACTTACCCATTACGTCGCCGACCGGGCGGGCCGACTTGCGATAGGGCTTGTCGTGGGTATTGCCGACCTCGTTCATCGCGAAGAGGATCCGACGGTGCACAGGTTTTAACCCGTCCCGAAGATCCGGGATCGCGCGGGACACGATCACGGACATGGCGTAGTCGAGATAGGAAGATTTCATTTCCTCTTCGATCGAGATGGTCGGACCACTCGGCGCGGAAGCAGGAATTTGTTCTTCGTTTTCAGGGGGTTCCGGGGTATCGGTCACTATATGAGCCTGTGCGCGGTTCTATTCTACATCTTGTTGAGCGGACTATAGCACCGGGCTTATCTGGGGTGCAATGCCGCCGGACCCGCCCATTTGGCAGCCAGGCCGTTAGGTGGCTAACATCCTGTTTTCATTGAAAATTGATTTCCTTCCTGCATCATTTTTCTCACGCAGAAAAATGCTGAGAGAGGTATGGCGATGAAAACGAGCGAAACAGAGCTGCTTCTGAAGGGCTACGGGCTGACCACGGCAGAGTTCACCTATCACCTGCCGGACCATGTTCACGTGCTCAATACCTTCGTCTGGCAGGATTACGACCTGGCGCCGGATCACCCGCGGCTGTTCCGGTTCATCGAATACTGGCAGTCGGAAATCGAAGGGATGCTGCATTCCGTCCGCTTCGCCCATCGCAAGAAGCTGAAAAGCGGGGAATGGCGCAACGTGACGGGCGAATTCCGCTATCACTAGGGGCGCGGGCGTGCCGTCATCGGGGCCACCACAGGGGCGGCCCCGCAGGCTTTGATCAGGGAAGGATGCGCGAGTACTTGATGCCTTCGACCGTCGCGCCGACGCGCAGGCCGGCCTGGTTGAAGATCACCGCGATCACCGGCGAGCGCGCCGTGGTGGTATCCGCGCGCAGGGTCTCGCCGTCGCTGGCAAAGGCATAGGCCACATCGGCACCGGCGGACCAGCCATCGCCACGGCGGAACTCTGCCAGGGCGCTTGGCGTCATGAAGAAGAGCACGTGGGAATATTGCTGGGCGCCGATCTGAAGCCCGACATTGGCCTTGGTGGCGGAATAGTAATCCACCGTCACGCCGCCCACCCGCAGCGCGCCGCGACCATAGCCACCGCCGATGGTCAGACCCGCTTCGGTCATCAGCGGCATGACCAGCATACCGGCGGCCTTCGACGATAGTTCCCGCGTCTGGGGGTATTCCGAATAAAGCTGCGAAAGGGTGGCATCCACCCGTGCGTCGATCTCTGCCGGGGCGGAGCTGCCGATGCCCTGGGCGCAGCCTGCAAGGGCCAGCGCCACACTGGCCGCGCTGCCCAGCACGAAGCCTCGTCTCGTCACGTTGTTCATGTCATCTGCCTGTCGTTCTGCTGCCCTTGCGGGCTGTGTCTGTATGCTCTGTGATCGTCTGATCTGGTCCGTTGGGGACGCTGTGCCGTTTTCCGGCTTGCGCGGCTTTTGTAAACCTAGAAGCGGCCCCTGTCACCGAATTTGCGCCCCGGGCAAGGGCGCGCGGAATCACGCCGATCCGGTGAGCTTGGCAAAGGCAGGTGCGAAATAGGTTAAGACACCGTCACAGCCGGCCCGCTTGAAGGCCATCAGGCTTTCAACCATCACCTTGTCGCCATCCAGCCAGCCGTTCTGGGCGGCGGCCTGCAACATCGCGTATTCGCCGGACACCTGGTAGGCGAAGGTGGGCACGCCGAACTGGTCCTTCACCCGCCGGCAGATATCCAGGTAGGGCATGCCGGGCTTGACCATGACCATGTCTGCGCCCTCGGCCAGGTCGCGCGCCACAAGGCGCAGCGCCTCGTCGGAATTGGCCGGGTTCATCTGGTAGGTCTTCTTGTCGCCCTTGAGCGCGCCAGAGGCGCCGACGGCATCCCGGAAGGGGCCATAGAAGGCGCTGGCATATTTCGCGGCATAGCTCAGGATCATCACGTTCTCATGGCCACCGGTTTCCAGCGCATTCCGGATCGCGCCGATGCGGCTGTCCATCATGTCAGACGGGCCGATGATATCCGCCCCGGCCTCTGCCTGGCTGAGGGCCTGTTTCACCAGCGCCGCAACCGTGGGATCGTTCACGACCTCTCCATCCACGACATAGCCATCCTGGCCGGTGTCGGAATAGGGGTCCAGCGCGACGTCGGTCATCACCAGCATCTCCGGCACGGCCTGTTTGATCGCCCGCGTGGCGCGGTTGGACAGGTTGTCGGGATTCCAGGCCTCTGCCGCGTCCTTTGAGCGCTTGTCGCCGGGGGTGTAGGGGAAAAGACAGATCGCCGGAATGCCCAGGTCAAAGGCCTCTGACGCGGCCTCTGCCACCTTGTCGACGGAACGCCGCACGACGCCGGGCATGGAGGGCACGGGGTCTTCCACGCCATGGCCTTCGGTGACGAAGACGGGCCAGATCAAGTCCTTCACCGACAGCGCGTTTTCCTGGACCAGGTCGCGGATCGCGGCGGACTTGCGGGTCCGGCGCAGGCGGGTTGCGGGGAAGGGAGCTTGGATCGGTTGCATCGTCATGTCCTCTGGAGAGCTTCCCCGAGAGGTGGCAGGAAGTGACGGAAAGCTCAAGAAGAATGCGGCATTGGGCGCAGGGGTAGGCTTTTCCGCCCGGCAGGGCTATATCCGCGAAAGACCGGCCCCGACGGGCCCCAGCCAGAGGAATGCGCGCTTTTGACGCCTTGGGATTCGATAACGGAACTCCTGGACCTTCGGAGCTTCTCCAACCTGTGGTTCTGGATCTTTCTCGCCGTGCTTTGGGTCGGTGTCAGCCACTGGGTGATGGGCGTGTCCTATTCGCTGGTCCTGAGGGCGCGCAGCGATGGCGGCCGCGCAGAGGAAGACCTGTTCACGCTGCTGCGCCTGCGGGTCGAGGGGCTGACGCGGATGGCCGAGCGGACCGGGGTCTTCTCTGTCGCCACGATCAGCTTTCTGCTGACGGCGCTGGCGATGCTGGGTTTTCTTTACAAACTGGAATTCGCCCAGGCTTTGTTCCTGATCCTGCTGCCCCTGTTGCTGGTGCTGGTGCTGACGGTGCGCACCGCGCGGCGGATCGCGGCGGATGAAAGCCGCGAGACGATCTACCTGCGGCTGCGCAGGCTCAAGGCCGCTGTGCAGAGCATCGGGATGCTGGCGGTTCTGTTGACCACGACCTGGGGCATGTACGTCAATGCCTCTCTTGGCGTTCTGGGGCGATAAATGGCTGATAACACACATTTCCTGATGGGCGGCGCGCCAGAGGGCTACGACGCGGCCCTGCTGCTGGCAGAGGTGCGCAAGACCGGCGCCCCGGTGATCCACGTCGCGCGGGATGACAAGCGCATGGCGGCCATGGCCGATGCGCTGCGCTTCTTTGCGCCCGACATGCCCGTGGTCGTCTTCCCAGCCTGGGATTGCCTTCCTTATGACCGGGTGTCGCCCAATGCCGATATCTCTGCCGCGCGGATGGCCGCGCTGGCCGGGCTGGTGCACGGGATGCCGAAAAGCTTCATCCTGCTGACCACGCTGACCGCCGCCACCCAGAAGGTGCCCGCACGCGAGGTGCTGAAAGAGGCGGCCTTCACCGCGCGCGTCGGGTCGCGGGTTGATGAAAAGGCGCTGCGCAACTTCCTGGTACGCATGGGCTTTTCGCAGTCCCACTCTGTCACGGAGCCCGGGGATTACGCCCTGCGCGGCGGCATCATCGATATCTTCCCGCCGGGCGACGGCGGGCCGGTGCGGCTGGATCTGTTCGGGGACCAGCTGGACGGCGCACGCCGCTTCGACCCAATCAGCCAACGCACGACGGAAAAGCTGGACGTGGTAGAGCTGGCCCCGGTTTCCGAGGTGATCCTGGACGAGGCCGCGATCACGCGCTTCCGCCAGAATTACCGGATCGAGTTCGGGGCCGCCGGGACGGATGACCCGCTTTACGAGGCCGTCAGCGCCGGGCGCAAGCACCAGGGTGTCGAACATTGGCTGCCCTTCTTCCATGAGAAGCTGGATACGCTGTTCGATTACCTGCCCGAGGCCAGCGTGACGCTGGATGACCAGGTGACGCCGGCGCGGCTGGCCCGCTGGGAAACCATTGCGGATCAATATGAAACCCGCCGGATTGCCCTGGGCCAGAAGGGCCGGATGGACACGGTCTACAAGCCCGTGCCCCCGGGGATGCTCTACCTGGATGACGCCGCCTGGGAGGATGCGATCGCCGGGCGCCGCAGTCTGCAGCTGTCGCCCATGGCGCAAAGTCCGGGGCCGGCCGTACTGGATGCCGGCGGGCGCCAGGGGCGCAATTTCTCACCTGAACGGCAGCTTGAGAATGTAAATCTTTTCAAGGCTCTGGCGGATCATGTTAAGGCGCGGCTTCAAGAGGGGCCGGTGGTCATCGCCTCTTATTCAGAGGGCGCGCGGGACCGTCTGGACGGGCTGATCGAGGACGAAGGCCTGAAGGGCGCCGTGCACCTGCGCGATGCGCGGGGCCTGGGCAAAAGCGGGCTGCACCTGGCGATCTGGCCGCTGGAGCATGGCTTTACAGGGAAATGGCAGGACCGTCCGCTGACGGTGATCTCTGAACAGGATGTGCTGGGCGACCGGCTGATCCGCTCGGCCCGACGCAAGCGGCGGGCAGAGAACTTCCTGACCGAGGCGCAAAGCCTCTCTGCCGGGGACCTGGTGGTTCATGTCGACCACGGGATCGGGCGCTATCACGGGATGGAGGTCATCACCGCCGCCGGCGCCGCCCATGAATGCCTTCTGCTGGAATATGCGGAAAACGCAAGGCTTTACCTTCCGGTCGAGAATATCGAGCTGCTGTCGAAATACGGCCATGACGAAGGGCTTCTGGACAAGCTTGGCGGCGGGGCCTGGCAGGCCAAGAAAGCCCGGCTCAAGGAGCGCATCCGCGAGATGGCGGACAAGCTCATCCGCGTCGCGGCGGAGCGCGCGCTGCGCAAGGCCCCGATCCTGGAGCCGCCGCAGGCCGAATGGGATGCCTTCCAGGCGCGGTTCCCGTACCAGGAGACCGACGACCAGCTGGGCGCAATCGAGGATGTGCTGGGCGATCTGATGTCCGGCCACCCGATGGACCGGCTCATCTGCGGCGACGTGGGCTTCGGCAAGACCGAGGTCGCCTTGCGTGCGGCCTTCGTGGCAGCCATGTCCGGCGTGCAGGTGGCGGTCATTGCGCCGACCACGCTGTTGGCCCGCCAACACGCCCAGTCCTTTGCCGAACGTTTCCGTGGTTTTCCCATTCAGGTCAGTCCCTTGTCGCGTTTTGTTAATGCGAATGATGCGGCGCGCACCCGGGCGGGGATCGCCGATGGCACAGTGGATATCGCCGTTGGGACCCATGCGCTTCTGGCCAAGAACATCCGGTTCAAGAACCTGGGCCTGCTGATCATCGACGAGGAGCAGCGCTTTGGCGTGGGCCACAAGGAGCGGCTGAAGCAGATGCGCACCGATGTCCACGTGCTGACGCTGACGGCCACGCCCATTCCGCGGACCCTGCAGCTGAGCCTTTCTGGCGTGCGCGATCTTTCCATCATCGGGACCCCTCCGGTCGACAGGCTGGCGGTGCGGACCTATGTCAGCGAATTCGATGCGGTCACGATACGGGAAGCCTTGCTAAGGGAACATTACCGGGGCGGTCAGAGCTTCTTCGTGGTGCCCCGTGTCAGCGACCTGCCAGAGATCGAGGATTTCCTGAAAAACAACGTGCCCGAGGTGACTTACGTCACGGCGCACGGACAGATGGCAGCCGGCGAACTCGACAGCCGGATGAACGCTTTCTACGACGGGAAATACGATGTGCTGCTGGCCACGACCATCGTGGAAAGCGGGCTGGACATCCCCACGGCCAATACGATGGTGATCCACCGGGCCGACATGTTCGGCCTGTCGCAGCTCTACCAGATCCGGGGCCGCGTGGGCCGGGCCAAGACGCGGGCCTATGCCTTCCTGACCACGAAACCGCGCGCGGTTCTGACCGATGCGGCGCAGAAGCGGCTGCGGGTGCTGGGATCGCTGGACACGCTGGGGGCCGGATTTACGCTGGCATCTCAAGACCTTGATATCCGCGGCGCAGGGAACCTGCTGGGCGAGGAACAGTCCGGCAACATGCGCGACGTGGGCTATGAGCTGTACCAGTCGATGCTGGAAGAGGCGATTGCCAAGATCAAGTCGGGCGAGGCCGAGGGCCTGACGGAGACCGACGATCAATGGGCGCCCCAGATCAACCTGGGCGTGCCGGTTCTGATCCCGGAAGACTACGTGCCCGACCTCGATCTGCGGCTGGGTCTCTACCGGCGCCTGTCCAGCCTGACCAAGAAGGTGGAGCTGGAAGGCTTCGCTGCCGAGCTGATCGACCGCTTCGGGAAATTGCCTAAGGAGGTCAACACCTTGCTGCTGGTCGTGCGGATCAAGGCCATGTGCAAGAGGGCCGGGATTGCCAAGCTGGATGGCGGCCCGAAAGGCGCCACGATCCGCTTTCACAACGACAAGTTCGCCTCTCCCGAGGGGCTTGTCGCCTTCATCAAGGACCAGGGCGGCAAGGCCAAGGTCAGCGATAACAAGATCATCGTCGCGCGGGAGTGGAAGACAGAGGCAGACCGGATCAAGGGCGCCTTTGCCATTGCCAAGGACCTGGCCGAAAAGGTCGTGGCAAAGCAGAAGGCGGTGGAGAAGAAGCGCGCCTGAAGGGGCCGAAATGCGGGTCTTTCGGGGGCGTTTTCCGGGGCTGAAAAGGGCGTCGGTGCCGCGTCTGTTTCACGTCGGTATTGCGTCGGTATCACGTCGGTGCGCAGCGCGCGGTGGGCGAAGCTTTCGGTAATTGATCACTGCCCGGGAATGGGTGCGGCGCTGGCTCCTGGCGGAGCCTCGCGCCGCCCGCCATCCCCGGAGCGGTGTTTCGGGCTGTTGCACAGTCCGTCGCTTTTGGCGCGGGAGGCTTTGCCGACAACGGGGCGCGTGGGGCGGACCGGAAGAGCTTAGTCCAGCTGCTTTTCGAAGAAATGATCGGGATAGGGATCCGCGTTGAAGCGCGGGATCTCCTGCCAGCCGGTCTTGCGGTAGAGCGCGATCGCCTCCGGCAGGGCGGAGTTCGTATCCAGCCGCAGGCAGCCATAGCCCAGCTCGCGGGCGCTGGCCTCGGCCGCGGCCATCAGGCGGTGTGACAGGCGCAGCCCGCGCGCGGCGGGGGCGACCCAGAGGCGCTTGATCTCTGCATAGCCCTTGTCCGTGCCCTTCAGCCCGACGCAGCCCAGCGGCGCGCCATCGGACAGCGCCAGCAGGAAGCTGCCGCGCGGCGGTGTCAGGTCGGCGGCGTCCGGGTCGCAGCTGAGGTGCTGCTCGAACCCCTGTTCGAAGCGCTCCGCCAGTTCCGCGAAATAACTGTTCAGGCAGAACAGCGCATCGGGCGTGCCTGGTGTGGCGCGTTCGATCGTGATGCGGTCCCGGGACAAGGCGCTGGCGACAAGATCCATGGCGGCCAGGATCCTTTCGGGGTCTTTCTGACCGTCCAGCAGGGCCAGGGCATGGCCGTCAGAGAGGCGTTCGTATTGCGCGAATTCCGCTTCGCCTGCGGGCGTCAGCTGCGCGATGCGGCGGCGGGCGTCGCCCTCTGCCGGGGCGGTGGTCAGCAGGCCCTCGTCCTCCAGCTGGCGCAGGGCGCGGGACAGCTGGCCGGAATCAAGGCCCAGGTAGCTGCGCAGCTCTGCCACGTCGCCACGGCCATGGCCCACGGCATTGAGGACCCGGGCAATGCCCAGCGGGCGCCCCCGGCCAAGGAAGCTTTGATCCAGCACGCCAAGGGCGGTGGTGACGGCGCGGCTGAAGCGGCGGATGCGGGCGGCAGAGACAGTATCCATGGTATCTGACCTTAGTCAGCTATTCGGAGGGTGCAAGATATATCTGACCTCTGTCAGCTATTCCCGCAGCAGCCCTGTTGTTGCATCGCCGCCTGGGCGCAGAAGCAGGAGGCCGCCAGGGCGGTATCGGCCCGCGCGAGGGCCAGGTCCAGCCGCTGGCGGATCAGCGCCAGCTCCGGGTGGGCACTGTCTGGCCCCGCGGTGGCGGCCAGACAGTCATGCAGGCCTTTGAGCGCCCAGACATTGTCCGGGTGGATGGAGGCCCGCGACAGGCCCGGCACAAGGCCGAGGTCCTCTCGGAAGACCTGTTCGGCCTCTGTCACGCGGCCCTGTTCGAAAAGCAGCGCACCAAGCGCGTGGCGGGGTGGCTGCATCCAGCCCCAGGGTTCGTCATAGGGCAGGGTGTCATCCAACGCGACGGAGCGGCGCAGCGCGGCAAAAGCCGCATCGAACTCCTGCTGACGGTAGAGGATCTCTCCGCGCAGCATGGTCTTGGCGATTTCCAGCAGGTCGGTGACGCGGTTGTTGTGCAGCAGCCGCGTGTCGGGAACGCGGGCGGCGGCGGCCAGGAAGTCCTGTTCGCGCGCCAGCGCCTGGGGCAGCTCGCCCAGGGCGGCATGGGCCAGCGCCTGCCCGTAGAGCGTGAAGGCGGTGAGCGAGCAGTAAAGATCGCGGTCCCGGGGCAGCTCCAGGTCGATCAGCGCGCGCCATTTGCCGAAGCGGATCAGGATATGGGGCAGGAAGCCCAGGTAGGATTCGAAGAAATCCGCCATGGGCGGGCTTTCAATGCGCAGCACCTCTTCGGGCGTCGTGTCGATCAGGGCCTGGTTGGCCTCTAGCGCGGGGGCGATCTGGCCCAGGAAGAGCGCGCCGTAGATGATGAAATGGTAATTGTGCTGGCGGTAGCCGGTGTAGAAATCCATGCCGCCGTGCTCGGCATACCATTTCATGTCCGCGCGTACGGCCTGCTGGTTCCAGAGCACCACGTCCTGGTAGGCGCCGCAGAGCATGTCGATATGGCTGGGCATATGCACCAGGTGGCCGGCATCCGGCACCAGCCGGCGTAGGGCATCGGCGGCGGGCAGGGCCGCTTGCGGTTCCGGAGACATTTCCATCAGGTGGATGTAGAGGTGCAGCAGGCCTGGGTGTTTCATCCCGCCGGGGCGCGCAAGGGCGGCTTCCAGCAGGGCGCGGCATTCCAGCGTATCGGCCCCGGCGGCCGGTTGGCCGGAGGCGAGATCCCACATGGCCCAGGGGGTGCGGTTCAGCATGGATTCGGCAAAGATCGTGGCGATCTCAGGGCTGTCGGGGTGGGCGGCATGGGCGGCACGCATGGCCGCCGCGAAGGCCGTATCCCAGGGGCCCATGTCCTCTGCCGGCTCAGGCTGCGGGTAGCGGGCGGGCAGGGCGCGGATCAGCGCGGCCTCTGGCGCGGTAACGCGATCCGCCAGCGCGAGCGCCTGCTGCATGGCGTCATGGGCCCGGGCCAGGCTGTCGCGGCGCACCTGGGCATCGCGCAGCGCCCAAGGGTAGTTGTAATTCGGCCCCGAGGCATAGGAGAGCCCCCAATGGGCCATGGCGCAGTCCGGATCCGCGGCCAGGGCCCGGGTGAAACAGCGCATCGCTTCTTCATGATGATAGCCATAGGTCCAGAGCAGGCCCCGGTCGAACCAGAGCTGGGCCTCCGGCACGGTCGTGGTGACGGGGAAGGAATAGGTTCCAAGGTCGTAATAGCGCACGGGCGGCCCTCCTGCTGGCGGGCGCAGGATGCCGGAGGGACCGGGAAGACGCCAGAGGGCGGGTGGGTGGGGCAGACCCCTGGCTGCGGTGAGGGGGCGTGCCTGTCTTTTCGGGGCCTGCGCGCCGGGCTGCTGTTGGATGCCTCCGGCGGGAGTTTTTTGGCAAGAAGAAGAGGCTGGCTTTGGTATGGTTCGGCCGGAGATGGGGCTGTGGGGCCGGCGTTGGCCGGACCCATAGCTTTCGTCAGGTGCCGGCGGTGAGGGGGCGCACCCTTGGGGCGATGTGATCCCAGAGATGGGGGGCGGAGCGTTTGATCGTCGCGCCGACGCGGGCCTCCACCATGTCGTAGGTGACGTTGTTGCGCCGCCAGCCGAGGCCACCGGAGGCCAGGTTCTGCAGGGGCGGCTGAAACCGGTCGAGGGCTTTGGCGAAGCGGGCGTCGGGGCTTTGGGCGGCTTCGAACTCCGTCCAGAGAGCATGCAGCGCCTCGCCTTGCTGCGCGGGCAGAAGGCCGAAGAGGCGTGTCGCGGCGGCGAGCTCCAGCACTTCCATATGCGCCTGGCTTTCCGGCGTCTGGGCATAGATCGGCGCATCGCCGGCGTCAATTTCCACGAGGTCATGCAGCAGCAGCATCCGGATCACCCGGGAGATGGAGACATCGGCCGGCGCGTGTTCGGCCAGCACCAGGGCGTAGAGCGCCAGGTGCCAGGAGTGTTCGGCCGAGTTCTCAGCGCGGGAGGCATCGCAGAGGGTGGTGGCGCGGTCGACGCGCTTGAGCCGGTCGGCCTCTGCCAGGAAGGTGCAGCGTGCGGCCGTGTCGTGACTGGCCGTGCCAAGGCCGGCCAGCAGGTAGGCATGCAGCTCTGGCAGGGTTTCTGCCACCAGCCGGGCGCGGCCTTCGCGCAGGTTTTCCTGCGCGACCGCGTGATGATCGGGCCGGATTGGCCTGGCCGCGAAGCTTTGCAGCACCGGCAGGGCGTAATCGACCGATTTGGCCAGCCGCGCCGGGGCGCTTTCCATGGCCTCGAAGTCATCCCAGAGGGCGCGCAGCGCGGGACCCTGATCGCCGGGCAGCATCCCGTAAAGCCGATCCGCCGCGGCGCGTTCTGCCTGCGCGAGCGCCGCGCTGTCATGGGGTTCGTTGATCGGCTGGTCGCCGGCGTCGATCTCTACCAGGTCATGCAGCAGCAGCATGGCCAACACGCGATCCAGAGCTGCCTCGTCCAGGTCGGGCAGCCAGATCATGGCCGCCAGCGCCGCCTGCCAGGAATGCTCGGCGGTGTTTTCCTGGCGCGACTGGTCCAGGATTGTGGAGGCGCGGATGACGGACTTCAGCCGGTCCGCCTCTGTCAGGAAGGCAAGCTGGGCGTCGAGCCTGGCGGTATCGGGGGGAAGGGTCAGATCCATGGCGGTTCCTCTGCGTCGCCCCCTCCCTAGGACCGGCATGGGCAAGGTGCAAGCCCGCGGGCGCGCAAGGGCGGGGGATGCTGGAGTGTATGAGAGGGCTGTGCATGAGAGGGGCGCGCATGAAAAGGCCCGGCGCCTTGCGGTGCCGGGCCTGTCTGGCCGTCAAGCCTGTTTCGCCGGTGAAACAGGGGCTCGCGCGCCCCCGGCGTTCAGCGGGATGATTCGGTCAGCCGGCGCTTCACGTAGTCCGAAACGGAGCCGATCATGTGTTCCATCTGCGTTTCTTCAGAGAAGAAATGCCCGGCCCCCTGGACCTCTTCATGGGTGATCGTGATGCCCTTCTGCTCTTGCAGCTTGGAGGCCAGCGCGGTGGTATCGGCGGGCGGGGCCACGCGATCAGCCGCGCCGTTGATGATCAGACCGGAGCTGGGGCAGGGCGCCAGGAAGGAAAAATCATACATGTTCGCTGGCGGCGAGACAGAGATGAAGCCCGTGATCTCGGGCCGGCGCATCAGCAGTTGCATGCCGATCCAGGCGCCGAAGGAGAAGCCCGCAACCCAGCAATGCTTGGAGTTGGAGTTCATGCTTTGCAGGTAATCCAGCGCGGATGCCGCATCGGAAAGCTCTCCGACGCCCTGATCGTATTCCCCCTGGCTGCGACCGACACCGCGGAAATTGAACCGCAGGACGGTGAAGCCCATGTTGTAGAATGCGTAATGCAGGTTATAGACGACCTTGTTGTTCATCGTCCCGCCGAACTGCGGATGCGGGTGCAGGACGATGGCGATCGGGGCGTCGCGATCTTTCTGGGGGTGGTAACGGCCTTCCAGACGACCTTCCGGTCCGGGAAAGATAACCTCGGGCATGCAGACCTGTCCTTACATGGGGTGCTTAATTCTTGACGAATTTTATAAGTCACCTTAGAAATGTTCTAAACCGGCCGGGAGGGCCCGGCGTGGGCTTCAAAGCGAGATAGTCCGCGCAGGCGCGAAGGTCAATGAATACAACCCTAACCGCAAGGAGAGCATGGGGTGAAGCTGAGTACCAAGGGGCGCTACGCGATGGTTGCCCTCGCGGATATCGCTCTGCAGCCCGAAGGCTGCCTGGTTGCGCTTGGGGATATCTCCAAACGCCAGTCGATTTCGCTGCCCTACCTGGAACAGCTTTTCGTCAAGCTGCGCCGCGCGGGGCTGGTGGAAAGCGTGCGGGGTCCGGGAGGCGGCTATCGCCTGGCCCGGGATCCGATGGAACTGCGGGTGGTGGATGTGCTTGCCGCGGTGGATGAAACCGTGAGCGCCATGCACAAGGGCGCCGGCGCCAGCGGCGGGCTTTCGGGCAGCCGCGCGCAATCGGTCACCAACCGCCTGTGGGAGGGCCTCTCGGCCCATGTCTATGTCTTCCTGCACCAGACGACCCTGGGCGACGTGGTGCGCAATGAACTCGCCCCCTGTCCGGCCGTGCCGAATCTTTTCGAAGTCGTGGATGACTGAACCGATGACCCTGCGCCCTGCATATCGTGTCCCCGGTTCGGGGCCTTGCCCCCGCCGCGCAGGCGCGCCGTGCCAGGGCGTTCGCGGACAGCTGAGCCGCCAACTGCCTCTTCTTCTTGCCGGGGAAACTCCGGGGGGTGAGGGCCGGGCGCGCAGCGGCCGGGACGAGGGGGGCTGGCCCCCCTTGCACAGCACGGTGCGGGTATAACCATGGTCAGAAGCTACCTGGATCACAATGCCACGACGCCGCTGCGGCCCGAGGCGCGCGCGGCAATGATCGCGGCCATGGATGTGGCGGGCAACCCCTCCTCCGTCCATGGTGAGGGGCGCAAGGCCAAGGCCCTGGTCGAAAGGGCGCGCGGCCAGGTCGCGGCAGCGCTTGGCGCCGAGGGGGCGGATATCGTCTTTGTCTCCGGCGCCACCGAAGGCGCGGCGCTGGCGATGGCCGGCAGGGGCCTGCAGGCCTGCGGGATCGAACATGACGCGGTGCTGGCCTGGGCTGAAGAGAGCCTTCACGCGGATCGGAACGGCCTTGTTTCGCCTGCCGCCCCGGGTCAGAGCACGCTGCAGATCGCCAACAGCGAGACGGGTGTGGTACAATCTCTTCCCGAGGGGCTGGCTCTGAGTGACCTTACCCAGGGTTTCGGCAAGCTTCCCCTGGCCTTCAACTGGCTGGGCTGCCGGATGGCCCTGGTCTCGGCCCACAAGCTGGGCGGGCCCAAGGGCATCGGCGCGCTGGTTATGCAGCGCGGCACCGACCTGGCCGCAGGGCTTCTGGGCGGTGGACAGGAAATGGGCCGGCGGGCCGGAACGGAGAATGTCATCGGCATTGCCGGGTTCGGCGCGGCGGCAGAGGCGGCGGCGCGGGACCTTGCGGCGGGCCTCTGGGGCGAGGTGGCCGCGCGCCGCGACCGGCTTGAGGCGCGCCTGCGCGACGCCGAGCCGGAACTGGAGATCGCCGGGTCCGGCGCCCCTGCGCGCCTGCCCAACACGAGCTGCCTGGTGACTCCGGGCTGGAAGGGAGAGACCCAGGTCATGCAGATGGATCTGGCCGGTTTCGCCGTCAGCGCAGGCTCTGCCTGTTCCAGCGGCAAGCTGCGCGCCAGCAAGGTCCTGCAGGCCATGGGATACGATGAGGCTGCCGCGGCGGGTGCGCTGCGGGTCAGTCTTGGTCCGCTGACGACGGATGAGGAATTGGAGCGCTTTGCCACCGCGTGGCTGGCGCAGAGACGGAAACATCACGCCCGCGCGGCGTGATCAGGTACAGGACGTGACGCAATGACACGCATGGACAGGCCCGACATGGGCACGGCCGAAGCAAAGACCCAGGTTGCGGTCGAAGCCAAGGAAGGTGTCGACCAGGAAACGGTGGACGCCGTTCGCCACTTGGGCACTTACAAGTACGGCTGGGAAACCGAGATCGAGATGGACTATGCCCCCATGGGGCTGAACGAGGATATCGTCCGTCTGATCAGCGAGAAGAACGAAGAGCCGGAGTGGATGACCGAATGGCGTCTGCAGGCCTATCGTCGCTGGCTGGAAAAGGAAGAGCCCGACTGGGCCATGGTCGAGTACCCCGAGATCGACTTCCAGAAGCAGTATTACTATGCCCGCCCCAAGAGCATGGAAGAAAAGCCCAAGTCCCTGGACGAGGTCGACCCCAAGCTGCTTGAGACCTACCAGAAGCTGGGCATCCCGCTGAAGGAACAGATGATCCTGGCCGGCGTGGAGCCCGCAGAAGGCGAAGAGCCCGTGCAGGCGGACCGCAAGGTCGCCGTGGACGCAGTCTTTGATTCCGTTTCCGTGGGCACGACCTTCCAGAAGGAGCTGCGCGAAGCCGGGGTGATCTTCTGCTCGATCTCCGAGGCGATCCGCGAACATCCAGAGCTGGTGAAGAAATACCTCGGCTCTGTCGTGCCGGTGTCGGACAACTTCTACGCCACGCTCAACAGCGCCGTCTTCTCCGATGGGTCCTTCGTCTACGTGCCGCCCGGCGTGCGCTGCCCGATGGAGCTGAGCACCTATTTCCGCATCAACGCGGAGAACACCGGCCAGTTCGAACGCACGCTGATCATCGCCGACAAGGGCAGCTACGTCAGCTACCTGGAAGGCTGCACCGCGCCGCAACGCGACGTGGCCCAGCTGCATGCCGCGGTGGTCGAGATCATCATCGAGGAAGACGCCGAGGTGAAGTATTCCACCGTGCAGAACTGGTTCCCCGGGGACGAGAACGGCAAGGGCGGCATCTACAACTTCGTCACCAAGCGCGCCGATTGCCGCGGTGACCGCGCCAAGGTGATGTGGACGCAGGTCGAGACCGGCTCTGCCGTGACCTGGAAGTACCCGTCCTGCATCCTGCGCGGCGACGACAGCCAGGGCGAGTTCTATTCGATCGCCATCGCCAACAACTACCAGCAGGCCGATACCGGCACCAAGATGATCCACCTGGGCAAGAACACCAAGTCCCGGATCGTCTCCAAGGGGATCAGCGCCGGCAAGGCGCAGAACACCTATCGCGGGCTGGTTTCGATGCATCCCAAGGCCAAGGAAAGCCGGAATTACACCCAGTGTGACAGCCTGCTGATCGGGTCGGAATGCGGCGCCCACACGGTTCCCTATATCGAGGTGAAGAACAACTCTTCGCGCGTGGAACACGAGGCGACGACCTCCAAGGTGGATGACGAGCAGCTCTTCTACTGCCGCCAGCGTGGCATGGACGAAGAGGAAGCCGTGGCCCTGGTGGTCAACGGGTTCTGCAAGGACGTGCTGCAGGCGCTGCCGATGGAGTTCGCCATGGAAGCCCAGCAGCTTGTCGCGATCTCCCTGGAAGGCTCTGTTGGCTGATGCTGCGCCGCGGCCGCCCCTCGCTCAGGCTCTACTGGTGGAACGACGTGCCGAATTTCGGCGACGCGCTTTCCCCGGTCGTGACCGGCTGGGCAACGGGCCGCAAGGTGGTTTGGGCCGAGCCGCGTCGCGCGGAGTGTTTCGCGGCAGGGTCGGTCCTTTTCCAGTCGCACCGGGCCCGCCGGCGCTGGCCCTTCGGCCCGCGGCCGGCGATCTGGGGCAGCGGCTTCATCAGTCCCTTTCCGGTCGGCTTCCAGGACAAGGTGGACATCGCCGCCCTGCGCGGGCCGCTTTCGGCGGAGCTGATGGGAATGCCTGAGACCGTCCCCCAGGGCGATCCGGGCATCCTGGCCGTGGAGGCCATGGGGACCCCGGAGACGCGCGAAGACTGGATCGGGCTGGTCCCGCATCTGTCGCAGATCGACGATCCGCAGATCGCCGAGCTTGCAGCGCGCGAACCTGCGATCAAGGTGATCGACGTGCGCCGCGAGCCGGTGGAGGTCTGCCGCGAGCAGATCGCGCGCTGCGCCCATGTGGTCAGCTCTTCGCTGCACGGGTTGATCGTGGCTGACAGCTACGGGGTGCAAAGCACCTGGCTGAGCCCCGAGGGCATCCACCAGTCGCCGGAACTGAAGTTCCGTGACTATGCCGGTGGTGTCGGGCGGGACCTTGGCACGCCGCTCTCGCTCAGCGAGGTGGCGGATCGCCTTGGTCGGTTGCCGCAGGGCAAGCTGGAGCATGCCGAAGGTGTCGCCAGGTCCAAGGAGGCCCTGATCGGCGCCATGCCCGAAAGGCTGAAGGCCGTGGCCGCAAGGATGGAAGTCGCCTCGTGAAGACCGACGCAGAGACAGTGACCCTGCCGGAACGCCCGGAACTGGTCTTTCCAGACCAGGAAGCCGAGGCGCTGCGCATGGCTTACGCCCAGGCGCGGGCGGTGCTGGAATACGGCGCCGGCGGCTCTACCGTGCTGGCGGCGGAACTGGGCACGCCCGTGGTCTCTGTCGAAAGCGACGGGGCCTGGGCGGAACGGGTGCGCGGCTGGATCGCGGAGGTGGGGCCAAGCACCCCGGCCGAGGTGATCCATGCCGATGTGGGGCCGACGGGCAACTGGGGGTTCCCGGTGGATGACAGCGCGTGGCGGGGCTATCCGGCCTATCCGCTGGCCATCTGGGATCGCCTGGGCAAGGACCTTCCGCAGCCCGACGTGGTGCTGGTGGACGGGCGGTTCCGCACCGGCTGCGTGCTGGCCGCGGCCTTCCGCTCTCCCGTGCCGCTGACGCTGCTTCTGGACGACTACACAAACCGCAGCCAGTACCACGAGATCGAGGATTTCGTGGGCCAGCCGACCCTGATCGGCCGCCTGGCTGTATTCGATATCGCGCCGATGCCGGTCCCCGCGGACCGGATGATCGACATTTACCGTATGATGACACATGCCTGAAGGCAGGTATGGGAAGGAATAAAAATATGTTGGAAATCAAAAACCTGCACGTCGAACTTGAAGAAGAGGACAAGAAGATCCTCAAGGGTGTCGACCTCAAGATCGAGCCCGGCAGCGTGCATGCGATCATGGGCCCGAACGGCTCTGGCAAATCCACGCTGAGCTACGTTCTGTCCGGGCGTGACGGCTACGAGGTCACCGAAGGCTCCGCCACGCTTCTGGGCGAGGACCTGCTTGACATGGAACCCGAAGAGCGCGCCGCGGCGGGCCTGTTCCTGGCGTTCCAATACCCGGTGGAAATCCCCGGCGTGGGCAACATGACCTTCCTGCGCACGGCGGTGAACGCACAGCGCAAGGCGCGCGGCGAAGAAGAGCTGAGCGCGGCGGACTTCCTGAAGGTCGTGCGCGAGAAGGCCAAGAGCCTGAAGATCGACGCCGACATGCTGAAGCGCCCGGTGAACGTGGGCTTCTCCGGTGGTGAGAAGAAGCGTAACGAGATCCTGCAGATGGCCATGCTTGAGCCCAAGATGTGCATCCTGGACGAGACCGACTCCGGCCTGGACGTGGACGCGATGAAGCTGGTTTCCGATGGCGTGAACGCGCTGCGGGACGCGGGCCGGTCCTTCCTGGTGATCACCCACTACCAGCGCCTGCTGGATCACATCAAACCCGATGTCGTGCACATCATGGCGGCGGGCCGGATCATCAAGTCCGGTGGCCCCGAGCTGGCGCTGGAAGTCGAAAAGAACGGCTACGCGGATATCCTT
>NZ_JAATOW010000056.1 GCF_011806405.1 Pseudooceanicola sp. HF7
GCATCTTCGATCGGCAATCTTTCCATGCCGTCCTTATGCGATGCCCGCCGCGCTTCGTCCACCGCCCGCCCGTGAACCTCTCACCCCCAAACCCCGGCGGGAGAACGCGTCTCCGCCGCCCCATTCACCTTGCCGGAAAACTCCGGGGGAGACGCGCGCAAGCGCGGCGGGGGCAGCGCCCCCATGCGACCCCCGCCACACTGGACCGCCCTGCCCTGCGCGGCTAAACCCGTCAGGAAGGAAGGGAGGCCCCATGGACATCGAGACGCTTGCGCAGAAGATCCTTGCCGGAGACCGCCGGGCGCTGTCGCGCGCCATCACCCTGGTGGAAAGCGGCAGGGCCGATCACCGCGCCACCGCGACCGCGCTTCTGCAGCGGCTGGCGCCGGATGGTCGGCAGGCACTGCGCATCGGCCTGTCGGGCACCCCTGGGGTCGGCAAATCGACCTTCATCGAGAGCTTCGGCATGATGCTGACCGAGCGCGGTCTGCGCGTGGCGGTGCTGGCGGTGGATCCCTCCTCGGCCCGCTCGGGCGGCTCCATCCTGGGCGACAAGACGCGGATGCCCCGGCTGGCCCGCGCCCCCGGCGCCTATATCCGCCCCTCCCCCAGCCAGACCCAGCTGGGCGGCGTGGCCCGCCGGTCGCGCGAAGCCGTGGCGCTCTGCGAGGCCGCCGGCTTCGACGTGGTGCTGGTGGAGACCGTCGGCGTGGGCCAGTCCGAAACCGTGGTGGCCGAGATCTCGGACCTGTTCCTGTTGCTGCTGGCACCGGCGGGGGGCGACGAGCTGCAGGGGGTCAAGCGGGGCATCATGGAGATGGCCGACATGATCCTGGTAAACAAGGCCGATGGCGCGCTGAAACCCTCTGCCATGCGCACCTGCGCCGATTACGCCGGCGCCCTGCGCCTTCTGCGCAAGCGCCCGCAGGATCCGGAGGGCTACCCCCGTGCCCTGCTGGTCTCTGCCCTGTCCGAAGAGGGGCTGGAAGAGGCCTGGGCACAGATGCAGACCCTGGCCGACTGGCGGCGCGAACAGGGCCATTTCGACAGGATCCGCGCGGAACAGGCGCGTTTCTGGTTCGCCGAGGAGGTCCGCCAGGGTCTGCTGGCCCGTCTTGACGGCCCCGAGGCCAAGGCCCGCCTGAGCGCCCTGGCCGACGAGGTTGCCAGCGGCGCGCTGACACCGGCGCTGGCCGCGGAAAAGATGCTGGCGGGTTTACGGGGATAGGCCCGCCCCGCCCGCTCCCGGTCCGGCCATGACGCCCCTGGCAGGCCGGTGGATGCCTCCGGCGGGAGTTTTTCGGCAAGAAGAAGGGGCAGGCCGCGCCCCTGGTCCGGGAGGCGCAGCCGACGACGGGCGGCGGGCCCTCGATGGGGCCGCGGGCCGTGCGCCGTTTTCGCTCTGGTCAGGGGGCGGGAAATACCGTAAGCGGGGCCCATGATCGCACTGGCCCATATCATCCGCCGACGCCGACGCGCGTGACCTGCGGCCTCCGTTCCGGAGGCGGCCAGCCCGATCCTGCGCCCAAAATGTCGCGGCGCACCCAGCAAGACCCCCCTGTATCATCCGTGAAAACTTGACTTGGCCCTCTGGCACATGCTCTCAGAAGGCCTCTTACAAACCAGAGGACTCCCATGATCCCTCCTGTTCTGCCGACCTATTCCCGTGCGCCCCTTCATTTCGTGAAGGGCGAAGGCTCCTGGCTGATCGAGGAGGACGGGCGCCGATTCCTGGACATGGGCGCCGGGATTGCCGTGAACGCGCTGGGCCATGCCCATCCCGCGCTGGTCGAGGCGCTGACCGACCAGGCAGGCAAGGTCTGGCATCTGTCCAACCTCTACGAGATCCCCCAGCAGGAAGAGCTGGCGCGGCGGCTGGTCGATGCGACCTTTGCCGACACGGTGTTCTTCACCAACTCGGGCACCGAGTCGATGGAGCTGGCCGTCAAGATGGCGCGCAAGTACTGGTACGAGAAGGGCAAGCCCGAGAAGGTCGAGATCATCTCCTTCCAGGGGGCCTTCCACGGCCGTTCCTCTGCCGCGATTGCGGCCGCCCCGACCGAGAAGATGGTCAAGGGGATGGGCCCGCTGCTGCCCGGTTTCAAGGTGCTGCCCCATGGCGACTGGGGGCTGCTGAAGGAGGCCATGACCGAGGCCACCGCCGCCGTGATCATCGAGCCGATCCAGGGCGAAGGCGGCATCCGCCCGCTTGCCTCCGAGGATCTGAAGACGCTCCGCGCCATCTGCGACGAGGCCGGCGTGCTGCTGATCCTGGACGAGGTGCAATGCGGCGTGGGGCGGACCGGCAAGCTGTTCGCCCATGAATGGGCCGGGATCACGCCCGATATCATGATGGCGGCCAAGGGCATCGGCGGGGGCTTCCCGCTGGGCGCGGTGCTGGCCACGGAAGAGGCGGCCTCCGGCATGGGGCCGGGCACCCATGGGTCCACCTATGGCGGCAACCCGCTGGGCTGTGCCGTGGGCTGCGCCGTGCTGAAGATCATCGCCGATGACGACTTCCTAGAGAGCGTGAACCGCAAGGCGGGCACCCTGCGCCAGAAGCTGGAGGGGCTGGTGGCCGAATTCCCGGATGTCTTCGACAGCGTCCGCGGCCAGGGCCTGATGATCGGCCTCAAGTGCAAGGTCGCCCCGGCGGATCTGGTCAAGGCCGGCTATGACGCCGAGATCATCACCGTGCCGGCCGCCGACAACGTGGTGCGCCTTCTGCCGCCGCTGACCATCACCGAAGACGAGATTGCCGAGGCCGTCACCCGGCTGGAAGCCGCCGCCAAGGCAGTGAGCTCCAGCCAGCAAGCGGGCTGATACGAAAGTTCCCCGGCGGCGGCCATCGCCGCGCCGGGGCCGAGACAGGATGACGAGATGAACCACTTCCTCGATCTGCATACGACCGATGCCGGCGAACTGCGGCAGATGATCGACCATGCCCGCGCCATGAAGAGTGCCCGCGAAGGCCGCCCCAAGGGCACGCCCGATGACAGCCAGCCGCTGGCCGGGCGCATGGTGGCGCTGATCTTCGAAAAACCCTCGACCCGGACGCGCGTCAGCTTCGACGTGGGCGTGCGCCAGATGGGCGGGCAGACCATGGTGCTGTCGGGCTCGGAGATGCAGCTGGGCCATGGCGAGAGCATCGCCGACACCGCCCGCGTGCTGTCGCGCTACGTCGACCTGATCATGATCCGGACCTTCAGCGAGGACATCCTGCATGAGCTGGCCGAACATGCCAGCGTGCCGGTGATCAACGGGCTGACGGACAATTCCCATCCCTGCCAGATCATGGCGGACATCCTGACCTACGAAGAGCACCGCGGCCCGATCAAGGGCAAGAAGGTGGTCTGGACCGGTGACGGCAACAACGTCTGCGCCTCTTTCCTGCATGCGGCGGGGCAATTCGGCTTCGATTTCACCTTCACCGGCCCGATGCAGCTGGACCCCGATCCCAAGGCCGTGGGCTTTGCCCGGGACAAGGGCGTCAGCGTCAGCATCGAACGCGACGCCATGCGCGCCGTGGAGGGGGCGGACTTGGTGGTGGCCGATACCTGGGTGTCGATGCATGACCCCCAGAGCATGCGCGAGCGGCGCCACAACATGCTGCGCTCCTACCAGGTGAACGACGTGCTGATGGGCGCGGCCAAACCCGATGCGCTCTTCATGCACTGCCTGCCGGCCCACCGCGGAGAGGAAGTGACCTCTGCCGTGATGGACGGCAAGCACTCGGTCATCTTCGATGAGGCTGAGAACCGCCTGCACGCCCAGAAGGCCGTCATGCGCTGGTGCCTCGGGCTCTAGAAAAAAGCGGTTTCGGACGCCCGAGGCGACAAGGAGGCCCCCCGGCCTCCTTGTAACTTCGCGCCCGATGCATAAAATAGGCACCTGATCCGAAAAGGCGGCCCCGGAAGGCCGCCACGGGCCGCCCCTGAGGCATGGGCGGCCGTTGAGCAAGCTGGAGGCTCCCCAAATGTCCTGGACCGATGAACGCGTCGAGCTGTTGAAGAAGATGTGGTCGGAGGGCCAGTCGGCCAGCCAGATCGCCAAGGAGCTTGGCGGCGTCACCCGCAACGCGGTGATCGGCAAGGTGCACCGGCTGGGGCTGTCCAACCGCTCCGGCGGCGCGGCCCCCGCGGCGGCACAGCCCGCCAAGGCAGATGCCAAAGCCAAGCCCGCCGCCCCGAAGCGCGAGACGGCAGAAGCCGCTCCCGCCCCGGAACCAAAACCCGCACCCGCCCCGGCGGCTTCTGCGCCGTCGCCGGCACCGACGCCCGCCCGCAAGGCGATCATCCCGGCCGGCCAACCCCTGCCGCCGCAGCCCTCTGCCAACGAGATCAGCCCGGAAGCCCTGGCCAAGGTCTCGGAGATCGAGAAGAAGGCAAAGCGCCTGACCCTGATGGAGCTCACCGAGCGGACCTGCAAATGGCCCGTGGGCGATCCTGCAACGGAAGATTTCTGGTTCTGCGGCCTGCCCGTCCAGGCCGGCAAACCCTATTGCGAAGCCCACGTGGGCGTGGCCTTCCAGCCCATGTCCTCTCGCCGCGACCGCAAGCGCTGACCGCATCGGTTTAGAGATAAGGGGCTTTGCCCCTTCCCGGCCCTACGGGCCTCACCCCCAAAGTATTTCCGGCCAGGTGAAGAGGCGGGACGGCGCGGAACCTGGCGCCGCGATCCCCCTTCATCTGGCCGGAAATACTTCGGGGGTGAGGCCCGTAGGGCCGAGGGGGCTGGCCCCCACCCGCGCGCGCCCCGAAACCGGGTAGAGTGACGGGCAATTCCCATCGCCACCGATTCGCTCTATAGGCAGCGCATGTCCCAGAATCCGCCGAACCTCCGCCCAGACCTTGCCCCCGCGCCGCACTTTGGCACGGGTCCCCGCCGTGACGGCCAGCCCTCTCTTGGGATGGTGTCCCTTGGCTGCCCCAAGGCGCTGGTGGACAGTGAGCGGATCCTGACCCGGCTGCGCGCGGAAGGCTACGCGATCAGCCCCGATTACGCCGGGGCCGATGCGGTGATCGTGAACACATGCGGGTTCCTCGATTCCGCCAAGGCCGAGAGCCTTGAGGCCATCGGCGAGGCGCTGAAGGAGAACGGGCGCGTGATCGTGACCGGCTGCCTGGGCGCGGAGCCCGAGTATATCACCGGCGTGCATCCCAAGGTCATGGCCGTCACCGGCCCGCATCAATACGAGCAGGTGCTAGACGCGGTCCATTCCGCCGTGCCGCCCAGTCCCGATCCCTTCGTCGACCTGCTGCCGGCCTCTGGCGTCAGCCTGACACCGCGCCATTACAGCTATCTCAAGATCTCCGAGGGCTGTAACCACAAGTGCAAGTTCTGCATCATCCCGGACATGCGCGGGCGGCTTCAGTCGCGCCCTGCCCATGCGGTGATGCGCGAGGCGGAGAAGCTGGTCGACGCGGGCGTCAGGGAGTTGCTGGTCATCAGCCAGGACACCTCGGCCTACGGGGTGGACATCAAGCATGCCGAAGAGCGCGGGCACCGGGCGCATATCACGGACCTGGCGCGGGACCTCGGCTCGCTCGGGGCCTGGGTGCGGCTGCATTACGTCTATCCCTACCCGCATGTGCGCAACCTGATCCCGCTGATGGCGGATCCTGCGAACGGCCTCCTGCCCTACCTCGACATCCCCTTCCAGCATGGCCACCCGGAGGTGCTGAAGCGCATGGCGCGCCCGGCCGCCAGTGCCCGCACCCTGGACGAGATCGCCGCCTGGCGCGCCGATTGCCCGGACATCACCCTGCGCTCGACCTTCATCGTCGGCTATCCCGGCGAGACGGAGGAAGAGTTCCAGTACCTGCTGGACTGGATGGACGAAGCGCAGCTGGATCGCGTGGGCTGCTTCCAGTACGAGAACGTCGAGGGCGCGCGCTCCAACGAGCTGCCCGATCACGTGCCGGCCGAAGTGAAACAGGAGCGGTGGGACCGTTTCATGGAAAGGGCCCAGGCGATTTCCGAAGCCAAGCTGGAGGCCAAGGTGGGCCGGACCCTGCAGGTCATCGTGGACGAGGTGGATGAAGACGCCGCCACCTGCCGCACCCATGCGGATGCGCCGGAAATCGACGGCAACCTCTTCATCGACGAGGGGCACGAGGCGCTGAAACCCGGCGATATCGTCACCGTGGAGGTCGACGAGGCCGGGGAGTATGACCTGTGGGGCCGGATCCTGGCTGAACACTGAAGGATCCTGGCCGGCGTGGCGCTGAGCGCCCGCAGGCAGGTCGTGAGAGCGCCAGTAATGAAAAAGCCGGTGCAGGGGATCCCGGGGGATCCACGCCGCACCGGCAGGTAGGCCGCATTCCCATGCATCGCCGTTGATGGAGGTCGAGCCCGCTCCCCTGGGCTGGTGACCTCACGATGCATTGGACCCGCGCGGCATCTCTTTGGCCCCCCGAGAGGGCCTATTCGTGATCAGGCCGGTTCGCGTTTCAGCCCGTCCAGCCAGGTGCCATTGCGGCAATAGGCGGGCGGGTGGTCGGCCTGGGTGTGGCTGTTCAGGAAATGCCGGCATTCCTGGGTGCGGTTGCACATGGCGCAGCTCATCAGCGCCGCGCGATAGGCGCTGGCCGCGGCCAGGTTGCCATTGGCCAGCACCGGGGTCCGGGCGCCGATTGTGGCGGCCATGCGGTCCATGAGCTGTGCATTCTCGTCAATTCGCTTGAACAAACCCAATGTCTCTACTCCTTCTGCGGCAGGGGTGCGGCGGCGCGCCCTGTCAGATCTTCGGCAAGACCAGGGCGTTTTCACACCCGGCCACGGTGGCATCCCGCTGTGTCCCTTCAAGCTCGGCCTCGGTCAGCCAGTCCTTGCAGGCACAGGTCACCTGGCAATTGCGGCAGCGGCCGACCATGGCCGCCCAATCCGCATCCCCGATCCGTCCGTCCTCGTAAGCGGCGGCAAGATCCGTGCCGACGGCCTTGGCCATCCGTTGCACGAGCCAATAGTGTTCAACCTGGTTTCCAAGCGGTTTCATCTGTTGTCTCTCCCATCGGGTGGACCCGGGTACGCCGGCCTCTGCGGGCCATTGGAAGCGAGCCTACGCCGCGTTGCGGCAGGCCACCTTGATCCGGATCAAATTCGCGAAATGGCGTGTGAAAGCGGCGCGAGGGGATGTCAGCGGAGGGGTGCGCCGTCAGGATTTACCGGTATTTCAAACGCTTGGCGGGCTGGCGGCACTTGGTGCGGGTCTACTGGGCGGCGGCCATACCAGGCAGGCTCTGCCGGCCCATCGCAGGGACGGGCCAGCCTTTCAAGGGAATCACCGCGTTTCCTGCCGCAGTTTCGAAGCCCTGCCCGGGGTCTTAGAGCGGCCAGAACACTAGGATCAGCGGGATCGACACGGCCACCACCAGGATTTCCAGCGGCAGGCCCATGCGCCAGTAATCCCCGAAGCGGTAGCCGCCAGGGCCCAGGATCAGCGTGTTGTTCTTGTGTCCGATCGGGGTCAGGAAGGCCGCGCTGGCCGCCACGGCGACCGCCATCAGGAACGGATCGGCAGAAACGCCAAGGCTGTTGGCCATGGAGATCCCGATGGGCGCGGCCACGATGGTTGTCGCGGTGTTGTTCAGCACGTCCGACAGGGTCATGGTCACCACCATCAGCGCGGTCAGGATCGCCCAGGCCGGCCAGCCATTGGTCAGGCTCACCAGGCCATTGGCGATCAGCTCTGTCCCCCCGGAGCTTTCCAGCGCCGTGCCCAGCGGGATCATCGAGCCCAGCAGCACGATCACCGGCCATTCGACCGAGGTATAGAGCTCGTTCAGGGGCACGATGCGCAGCAGCAGGTAGGCCACGACCACCATGCCTAGGGCGATGGGCAGGTGGATGAACCCGAAGCTGGCGGCGGCCACGGCGGCGGCGAACAGGCCGATGGCAGACCAGGTCTTGGTATTGTCGGTGACGGCCAGGCCACGATCGGCAAGGGTCAGGCAGCCCAGCCAGTCGGCGATCACGCCGCCCTGGTCCTTGGGCACCAGCAGCAGCAGCAGGTCGCCCGGCTCGATCTCCGTGCGGCGGACCTGGCGGGTGATCCGCCGGCCCTTGCGCGAGATGCCCATGAGTACCGCGCGTTGCCGCCAGCTGAGCCCCACGGCCTGGGCACTGCGCCCGACCAGGCGGGAATCACCCGGCACGACCACTTCCAGCACGTCCAGGCCTTCGCCGCTGGCCACCAGCAGCTCTTCGCGCCGCTCGTCAGAGAAGGCAAGGTTCAGCGCGGAGCGGAATTCATCCAGCGCCTCCGGCACGGCTTCCAGCACCAGCGCATCGCCGGCCTCAAGCTTGGTGTTTCGGGCAGAGCCATAAAGCCGCCGGTCGCCCCGGATCAGCCCGATGATGGCAACATCGGCCTTCTCTGCGTCCTCGTTCAGCTCGAAGACGCGCTTGCCGATCAGCTTGCTGTCTTCCGGCACGGTCAGCTCTGCCACGTATTGCGCCAGCTCCTTGGCGGTCAGGCGGCCATCTTCGGGCTGCGGGATCAGGCGCCAGCCGATCAGCGCCACGAAGGCCAGCCCCGCCAGCGCGGTCAGCCCGCCGACGGGGGCGAAATCGAACATCGAATAGGGCGCATCCAGGGATTCGGCCCGGAAGGTGGAGATGATGATGTTGGGCGGCGTGCCGATCAGCGTGGCCATGCCGCCCAGGATGGTGGCAAAGCTGAGCGGCATCAGCGACAGGCCGGGCGAGCGCCCCGCCTTCTGGGCCGCCTGGATATCCACCGGCATCAGCAGGCCCAGCGCCGCGACATTGTTCATGAAGGCCGAGAGCACCGCGCCGATGCCGCCCATGATGGCGATATGCGCGCCCAGCTTGCGCCCTGAATCCAGCAGGGTCCGGGTGATCAGGTAAACCGCCCCGGAATGGACCAGCCCGGCAGAGATCACCAGCACCAGCCCGACGATCAGCGTTGCCTCATGGCCGAAGCCGGAAAAGGCCTCTTCATAGGGGACGACGCCGCTGGCGACCCCGACCATCAGCGCCGAGAAGGCCACGAGGTCATAGCGCCAGCGCCCCCAGAGCAGCAGGGCGAAGACGGCAAAGAAGAGCGAAAACAGGATGATCTGGTCCATGGTCATGGAGCAGACCTAGCATGGTGGCGCGCCATGGGTAGAGCCTGAATTCGCCATAACGGATTTTCGCGAATAGGGGTGGCGGCGACCCGCACAGGGGCCGGATCAGCGCCCCGATCAGGCCTGATCAGGTGGCGGTGGCGATCAGGTCGAAGATGGCCTCTATGATGTTGTCGATGGCAACGGCGGCCAGCACCATGCCCATGACCTGGCTCACGATGGCCGCGCCGGCGGGGCGGATGATCTTCAGGATCGGGCCGGCCATCAGCATCCCCAGCAGGGCAAAGGCCACCACCGAGAGCATCACCGCCGCGGTCACCGCCTGTTCGGGGATGGAAAACCGGTTGTTGTCCGTCAGCAGGACGATGGCCAGCATCGCCCCCGGAGAGGCCAGCGAGGGCACGCCCAGCGGAAAGATCGCCGGTGTCTGCCCATCCGCCATCTGGTCGGAATCGTCGCCGGAGCCGAAGATCATCGTCAGCGCGAAAAGGAACAGGACCAGCCCACCCGCGATCTGGAAGGCCTCCAGCGTGATGCCCAGCGCATCTATCAGGAACTGCCCGAAGACCAGGAAGAAGAACAGCACGCCGAAGGCGGTACCGGCCGCTTCGAAGGCAATGCGGCGGCGCTGCGCGACGCTGTAGCCCCCCGTGACGGAGACAAAGACGGGAATGGTGCCGATCGGATCAATGACCACCCAGAGGATCACGAATTGCTCGAGCAATATGCTGGTCATGAGGCCGGCGGTCTCCTTGCGGGTCAAATGTCTTTTGGAAATCGATGGGGGCTTCCCTGCCCCCTGATCTACAGCCTTGGGCGCTGCCGCTCAACCGCGCAGTCGGGCCTCATCGGCCCCCTTTTACTCCGTTTTTTTCACCGGCCCGCCTTCAGCAGAGCAGCGCGGTGAAGAAATGTTCGAAACCGGTCTTTACCATGCGATAGGTCCGGCCCCTGTAGGTGAACTCATGCGGGCCGGTGAAGGTGGTGAAATCCTGCGGCCGGTCCTCGGCTTCGGCGACAAGGTAATAGTGCGGGCTGCGCGTCTTGCGCAGTTCCCTGGTTTCATAAGGCTCAAGGGTCCACCAGCCTTCTGTCTTCCAGCCCTCGTCAAGGTTGTCGTAGTGCAGCATGACCCGGTAGGGCCGCGAGCAGTTGTTGAAGATGCGGATCCGGTGCTGCCCGGTCTGATCGTAGCTGCTGGAGCAGGAGATCACGACGGTCTGGCCCGGAGTGTCGCTTTCGATGCGTTTCTCGCGGTAGTTGACCTGGATGAGACTGCCGGGAAGCCTGCGCGGCATCTCCCCGTCCCAGGTGCGGGCCTTGTCGGCGGCGTAGTAATAATAAATCCGGTTGTCCGTGCGGAAGATCGTCTTGCGGGCGTCCGGTGGCAGGCTGACCGGTCCCGCATCGCTCCATGCGGCTTGCTGTGGGGGCAGGTAATGGACGTACAGATAGACCGTTTCCGAGCAGTGGTTCTCGAAGGAGACGGTCCAGTGGCCACTGCCTGCCTGGGCCAGCTGGTCCCGCCCCGGCAGGGCGGAGCCGGCCTGTTGCGCACTGGCGGCAAGGGGCAGGAGCGCGGCGAGCGCAAGCGCGAGAAGCGGGCGGATCAGGGCTTTGAGCATCATGGGTCTTTCCGTGGCGGCGGCTGGGGGATGCGGGCCCGGGGCCAGCACGCCACCACAAGACACCGGCGCCTGCCGCTGCGTCAAACCCCGGCGGCACGCCCGTGGCAGCCTGTCACCTTCCTGCTACGCCCTGTGACCTGGCGGCGGGGTGGCTGACGTCGCCCAAATAAAGCCCAGAGACGGCCCGGGTGCCAAGGCGGTGCCCTGTGTCTTGCGAAGCCCCCCCGCGCTGCCGTATAGGGTTCCGAGCCAAGCACAACAGGACCAGGAGGCATCGATGGCCGGCCACTCTAAATGGGCGAACATCCAGCACCGCAAGGGGCGCCAGGACGCCGCGCGGTCGAAACTGTTTTCGAAACTCTCCAAGGAGATCACCGTGGCCGCCAAGATGGGCGACCCGGATCCCGACAAGAACCCGCGGCTGCGCATGGCCGTGAAGGAAGCCAAGTCGCAATCCGTCCCCAAGGACGTGATCGACCGCGCGATCAAGAAATCGCAGGCGGGCGACGGCGATGACTACAAGGAAATCCGTTACGAGGGCTATGGCCCCGGCGGCGTGGCGATCATCGTCGAGGCGATGACCGACAACGTGAACCGGACGGCATCGACCGTGCGCTCCACCTTCTCCAAGAACGGCGGCAACCTGGGCGAAACCGGGTCCGTTGGCTTCATGTTCGACCGCAAGGGCGAGGTGATCTACCCCGCCGATGCGGGCGATGCGGACACCGTGATGATGGCCGCGATCGAGGCCGGGGCGGAAGACGTGGAAAGCTCTGACGACGGCCACGTGATCTATTGCGCGGACACCGATCTGAACGACGTCTCCACCGCGCTGGAAAATGAGCTGGGCGAAAGCGAAAGCACCAAGCTGGTGTGGAAGCCGACGACCACGACGGAACTGGACCTGGAAGGGATGCAGAAGCTGATGAAGCTGATCGACGCCCTTGAGGACGACGACGACGTCCAGCGCGTGACGGCGAACTTCGAGGCCGATGACGCGGTGATGGAACAGCTCTGATCCCAAGCGGATCGGGATTGGCGGGGGCCGGGGCGAAAGCTCCGGCTTTCTGCGTTTCAGGGGGTGTGCCTTCGGGCGGGCGGTTGCGCGCGGGGCGGTCTGGGGATGCCTCCGGCGGGAGTTTTTTGGCAAGAAGAAAGGGGTGAGGTGTCACGTGCGGGGCCGGCGGCCTGGACGGGAGGCGGAGACGACGACGGGACGGGCCCCCTCGATGGGGGGCCGGGCCGTTTTGCCGGGACGGGTGCGGGGTGGCTCAGGCGAGCTTTTCGGCGAGGAAGCGATCCAGGGCGGCGAAGGCACGGGGCGCGGCGGTTTCGGAGTAGCCGAAGCCGGGGGCCGCAGCCGAGACGGCCGGGTTGGTGAAGGCATGGCCCGTGTGCCCGAAGCCGAGGATCTGCCAGTCCGGGCAATGTAGCGTCAGCTCTTCGGCCAGGGCGGTGACGGCCTGGGGCGGGGCCAGCGGGTCATCCCAGCCATGCAGCACCAGCAGCGCGGCCTGCATGTCCTGGCTGCCTGAGGGCGGCGCGTCATAGACGCCGTGAAGGCTGGCCCCGGCCTGGAAGGCGGCGCCGCTGCGCGCCAGGTCCAGGACCGCCTTGCCGCCGAAGCAGAAGCCCATTGCGCCAAGGCGGGTTTCATCCACTTCGCGCAAGCGGGCAAGCGCCTTGAGTGCCGCCTGCATCCGCTGGAGCAGCAGGGGGCGATCCGCGTTCAGCTCTGCCATCCGCTCTGCCGCCTCTTCACGGGAGCCGGCCTGCCAGCCGTTGCCGTAGTAGTCCAGCGCCAGCGCGGCGTAGCCCTGGCGGGCCAGCCGGTCCGCCTGGCGGCGTTCGAAGTCACCGATGCCGCCGAAGGCATGGGCCACCAGCACCCCCGGCACGGGCCCCGCGCCGCCCGGCATCGCCAGGTAGCCATGGCAGGCAGTCTCTGCGGCCTCATAGGCCAGGTCCTGGGACAGGATGGGCGTGTCGTCTTGCATGTCATTCACCTTCCGGGGCGGCGGCGGCGGCGTCTGGCTCTGCCGCGGGCTGTTCCAATGCGCCGTTGATCCAATTGCCCGAGACGACCTCTCCGCTGGCGTAGCTCAGGGTGCCCTTGCCATGGCGGCGCCCGTCCAGGAAGGCGCCTTCGTAGGTGTCGCCATTGGCATAGATCGCCTTGCCCTGGCCGGTCATTTCGCCCGCGCTCCACTGGCCTTCGTAGGTGAAGCCGTCGGGCATGGTGATCTTGCCCTGCCCATCGCGCAGCCCGGCCTTGAAGGTGCCGTCATAGACCATGCCACCGGGGAAGCTGGCCTTGCCCTGTCCGTCGCGCTGGCCGGCCACCCAGTTGCCCGCGTAGCTGTAGCCATCCGCATGGGTGAGCACGCCGTAGCCGTGGTTCTGCGAGTCCTGGAAGCCGCCTTCGTAACGGGTGCCATTGGGGAAGGTCGCCACCCCTTCGCCCTGGATCACGCCGTCGGCCCAGCCGCCTTCGTAGGTGGCGCCGGAGGGATAGGTGATCCGGCCCTGTCCATTGGCAAGGCCGTTTGCCATCTCGCCCTCGTAGACGGAGCCATCGGGGAAGGTGACGGAGCCGAGGCCCGTGATGCTGTCTTCCTGCCAGACCCCGGCGTAGCGGAAGCCGTCCGCGCCGGTAAAGCTGCCTTCGCCATCGCGCATGTCCGCGGAAAAGCCGCCTTCGTAGACATCGCCGTTGGCATAGGTCACGCGTCCCTGGCCCTGGCGCACGCCATCCACAAGGTCGCCTTCGTAGATATCGCCGTTGGGCTGGGTCAGCTTGCCGCTGCCGGTCATCTGCCCCGCGACCCAGTCGCCGCTGTAGCGGAACCCGTCCGCCAAGATCAGCGTGCCCTGCCCGTCGCGTTCGCCCTGGCTGAGCCCGCCTTCGTAGGTGGCGCCATCGGGGAAGGTGATCTTGCCCTGGCCATCCTTGACCCCATTGGCCCAGTCGCCTTCGTAGACATAGCCATCGGCCATTTCCATCCGGCCCTTGCCGTGGTGCTTGGCATTCAGGAAGCCGCCCTCATAGCGGGTGCCATTGGCATAGGTGGCGATCCCCTGGCCGGTGATCTTGCCGTCCAGCCAGTCGCCTTCATAGGTGCCGCCATCGGCAAAGGTGATGCGCCCCGTGCCCTCCGGCTTGCCCTTGGCGAAGGCGCCCTCATAGACAGAGCCGTTGGGAAAGCGTGCCACGCCCTGGCCGCGGATCTCTCCGGCGACCCATTCGCCGGTGTATTCATAGCCGTTGGGCAGCCGGTAGGTGCCGCGCCCGTTCTGCAGCCCGTTCTCGAACTGGCCCTCGTAAACCCCGCCGTCTTCGTATTGCTTGGTGCGGATGTCGCCATCCTGGGCCTGCGCGGTCCCCAGGGCGACGGCTGCCGCCAGGCCTGCGAGGATCATCAGCTTCTGTGCCATCTTGCCTCCCGGTAACGAAAAGGCTGGCTGGACCCTGGCCCAAGCTTGCCCGTCTGGTCGAAAACCTATGCGAGGGGCAAAGCCGGGGCAACGGGTTTCGCCAAATCGCCTTTCCCTTGGCGCAATGGCCCGGTAAGCAGGCCAGAGGCACCCGCAGGCACGGCAGAGAGAGCATCATGGCAGACCGGTTCCGCATCACACTGGCGCAGCTGAACCCCAGCGTGGGCGACATCGAAGGCAATGCCGCCAAGGCCTTTGCCGCCTGGCAGGAAGGCCGAGAGGCCGGGGCTGACCTGGTCGCCCTGCCGGAAATGTTCATCACCGGCTACAACACCCAGGACCTGGTGGAGAAACCCGTCTTCCACCAGACCGCCATCGCCGCGATCGAGGCCCTTGCGCAGCAATGCGCCGACGGCCCCACCCTGGCCATCGGCGGCCCCTGGATCGAGGGCGCCTCGCTTTACAACGCCTACCACATCTGCCGCGGCGGCAGGGTGGTGTCCCGCGTGCTCAAGCACAACCTGCCCAACGAGACCGTCTTCGACGAGGTGCGCCTGTATGACAGTGGCCCCCTGGGCGGGCCCTATGCCGTGGGCAATACCCGCGTGGGCAGCCCGATCTGCGAAGATGCCTGGCACCCGGAGGTCGCCGAGACCCTGGCGGAGACCGGGGCGGAGTTCCTGTTGGTCCCCAACGGATCGCCCTATTACCGCGGCAAGCTGGACACGCGTTACAACCACATGGTCGCCCGCGTGGTCGAAACCGGGCTGCCGCTGATCTACCTCAACATGGTAGGCGGCCAGGATGACCAGGTCTTCGATGGGGGCAGCTTCGGGCTGAACCCCGGCGGCGGCCTGGCCTTCCACATGCCGGTCTTCGACGAGGCGGTGACCCAGGTGGACCTGGAGCGCGGCCCGGAGGGCTGGCGCATCGTTCCCGGCGAGATGGCGCCGGTGCCCGACGACTGGGAGCAGGATTACCGCGCCATGGTCGAATCCCTGCGCGACTACTGTGCCAAGACCGGCTTTACCAAGGTGCTGCTGGGCCTGTCCGGGGGCATCGATTCCGCGATCGTGGCCACGGTGGCCGTCGATGCGCTTGGCGCGCAGAACGTGCGCTGCGTGATGCTGCCCTCTGAATATACCTCGGAAGAATCGCTGGAGGATGCCCGCGCCTTGGCAAAGGCGCTTGGCACCCGGCTGGACAACGTGCCGATCAGCGCCGGGCGCGATGCGATCACCCAGACCCTGGCGCCGCTCTTCGAAGACCATGACACCGATATCACCGAAGAGAACATCCAGTCCCGCCTGCGCGGGCTGCTGCTGATGGCCATGTCCAACAAGTTCGGGGAAATGCTGCTGACCACCGGCAACAAGTCCGAGGTGGCCGTGGGCTATGCCACGATCTACGGCGACATGAACGGCGGCTACAATCCGATCAAGGATCTCTACAAGACCCGGGTGTTCGAACAGTGCCGCTGGCGCAATGCCAACCACCGTCCCTGGATGGCCGGCCCCGATGGCGCGCCGATCCCGGAGCGGATCATCACCAAGCCGCCCTCGGCAGAGCTGCGCCCGGACCAGAAGGACAGCGATTCCCTGCCCGATTACCCGGTGCTGGACGGGATCCTGGAGATCCTTGTGGACCTGGACGGATCGATCGCCGATTGCGTGGCCGCAGGCTATGCGCATGAGGATGCCAAGCGGGTCGAGCACCTGCTCTACATCTCCGAATACAAGCGCTTCCAGTCGGCGCCGGGCACGCGACTGACCAAGCGCGCCTTCTGGCTGGACCGGCGCTACCCGATCGCCAACCGCTGGCGCGACCCGGGCTGAGCCCCTCTCCCGCACCGGGGAAATGGCTGCATCAGGAATTGCCGCAGCGGCCTCGACGTCCCCTGAGACGGGCCAGAGCAGAGACGGGCTGAAAGCGACATCTTGCAGGTCGCTCCCGACAGAGCGGCAGACCCGCGCATGGGCTAGTTCATCCTTCCCCCAGGAACGGATGTCCATGCTAGCCCTCCACGTGATCCCCCAGGCCTTCAGCCTGACCGAATGCGCAACCCTGTCCCAGGTTGCCCGCACCGCCCCCGCGCAGGACGCGGGCCTTGTGCGCCAGGCGCGCGACCACAACTTGCGCCGGGCAGAGCTGGTCTGGCTGGACGAGGTGCCGGATAACGACTGGGTCATGGACCGGCTGATCGACCTGGTGCGCCAGGCCAACCGCGAAAGCTTTGATTTCGACCTTCAGGATTTCTCTGAAAGCCCGCAGCTGGCGCGCTACGGGTCGGACCGGCAGGGCCATTTCGACTGGCATTCCGATATCGGCGATGGCCGGCTGGCGGCCAAGCGCAAGCTGACCCTGGTCACCC
>NZ_JAATOW010000057.1 GCF_011806405.1 Pseudooceanicola sp. HF7
GAAGCGGCGATGGAGGCCCTGCAGATCCCCCATGGCAAGGACGGGTTGAGCGCCGCGGCCAAGGTCATCGCCGGCGGGCGCGTCGCAGCCGTCTGAGGTTTCAGTATGGATGTCGGGTGGCTCTGAGCGGGCCGCCCGGCTTGCACAAGGGGCCGGGTCCTGCGGGACGCCGGCCCTTTTTGTCACGTCCCCTTAGGCACGCCGCCTCAAACGTGGGGCAGGCCGGTCAGCGCTGGTCAGAGATCCGTTTCCTCTGGGCCAGGATGTCGATCCCCAGGAAGACTAGGTAGGCGGCGGCCATTACCGCCCCCATGCCCCAGACCGCCCAGAGCGCAAAGAAGATCCACAGCAGGTTGACCAGCCCCATGACGAGGGCCGGAACCGTGTAGTCCGGGGCCCCCTGGTGAGGGGAGGCAGAGGAAAGATCTGATCGGGGCATATGCGGCGCGGGATTGGGCATGCGGGAGGACTCGTCAATTCTTGCCTCCCTTGCCTTTCAGAATAGCGAACGGATGCCGCTTTTCCAGAAAAACGCGCCCTTTGTGCGGCAATCCCGCCTGTGCCGGGGCTCAGGCCGTCTGGTCAAGCCGCGCCAGGGCGCGGGGCAGGGCCATTTCCAGCTGCGCCATGTCGGCTTCCGGTCCGCAGGAAATGCGGATGCAGCGGTCCTGCGGGGCCACGAAGGGCATGCGCACGAAGATCCCCTCTTCGCCCAGGGCCGCGACCAGCGCGCGCGAGCGGTCCCCGCCGCCGCCGCTTTCGACGCAGACGAAATTGGTGGCAGAGGGCAGGGCGGTCAGCCCGTTGGCCGCCGCGATGGCAGCGATGCGATCCCGGGAGGAGGCGACCTCTGCCCGGATGTGATCCAGCCAGGCGGCATCTTCCAGCGCAGCCAGGGCCCCGGCCTGGGCGGTGCGGTTCATGCCGAAATGGTTGCGCACCTTGTCAAAGGCGCGGATCAGCTCTGCCGCGCCAAGCGCATAGCCCACGCGCGCCCCGGCAAGCCCGTAGCCCTTGGAGAAGGTCCGCATGCGGATCACGCGGGGATCGTCCACCGCCAGCGGCACCGTGGCCTCTTGCGGGGCAAGCTCTGCGTAGGCTTCGTCCAGGATCAGCAGGGTGCCGGCGGGCAGGGCCTCTACCGCGCGGGCCACCTGGTCCCCGGTCATGTAGCTGCCCATGGGATTGTCGGGATTGGCGAAATAGACCAGCTTCGCGCCGACCTCTGCCGCGCGGGCGATCAGGGCCGGCAGGTCCTCTGCGTCGTCGCGGTAGGGGACGGTGTGGATCGTGCCGCCGAAGCCCGCGACATGGTAGTTGAAGGTGGGGTAGGCCCCGGCGGAGGTGACGATGCAATCGCCCTCTGTCACGGTCAGGCGGACCAGGTCGCAGAGCAGCCCGTCGATGCCGTTGCCGACGACGATGTTCTCTGCACCGCAGTCCCAGTGCCGGGCCAGCGCCATGCGCAGATCAAAGCTGGCCGGATCGCCGTATTGCCAGATCCCGTCCAGCGAGCGGCGCATCGCCTCTATCGCGCGGGGCGAGGGGCCGAAGCCGTTTTCGTTCGCGCCGAGACGGGCGGAGAACCCCGCGCCGCGTCTGCGTTCAAGTTCCTCTGGCCCGATGAAGGGCACGGAAGAGGGCAGGGCCGCGGCAAGCGGCGTCAGGCGGGCTTCGGAAGAAGAGTCTTTGGTCCGGGTCATGGCGCGTCATAGCCAAGCCGGGGCGGCGCTGACAAGGGTTTTGAACGCGGCCCCGCCATTGCCCGAAAGCGGGGGGCACGCAGGGCTTTGCGCGCAGGTCTGGAGGGGTTGTCAGATCAGCTGAGGCCGGCCGGCTCAGGCTCCGGATCCTTGTCCGGGGTGACCCGCTGTCCGGGGCCAAGGCGCAGCGTCTTGCCGCGGGGGCGGGCCGCGCGGTCCGGGCTGCGCACGGCCTCTGCCAGGTCCTTGCGGTAGGGTTCCGTGGTGGGCGGTTCAGGGGGCGGTTTGCCGGCATGGGCATCGGCGCGCCGGGCGGCGACGGCGGCGCGCAGGTGTGCGAAGGAAACCCGCCGGCGGCTGGAGTCCTTCTGGTCGAAGGCGCGGTCGGTTTCATAGAGGATCCGCTCCACCTGTCCGCCGGTTTCGGTCAGCTTGCGCGGCTTGCGGATCGGGGCTTCGGGGGGCGCTACCTGGTCGGGCGCCGGGTCTGCCCCTTGCGCGACGGGCGGGGGGCGATCCGGGAGAGGGGGCGTAAGGTCCTGTGATTTAGCTGGATTTTCCGGCTCGGACTCCGGCTCTGAGGATCGCCCAGGCTCGGGATCCTCGGGGTCCGGATCGCCGGAGCCATCGGCGGGCGGCGTGTCCGGCGCGGGGGGCGGGGGCACGGCGCTCAGGCAGGCTTCGAGCGCGCGCAGGATTTCCGGCGCGTCCTCATAGCCTTCCAGCTTGATGGAGAGCGCCCCGTAGGTGACGGAAAGGCTTTTCTTCGACTTGCTCACGTTCCGCCCCATCGCCCCTGTCGTTCGCGGCCGGTCGTCATGCCGGACCTTCTGGTTTTGCCCGTTCCGCTTTTGCCCGTTCCGGTTTTGCCTGTCCGGTCCCGCGCCTGCACGCGCAAACCGACGGGACCGGCCCGATTTGGACCACCCTGCCGTAAAAGACCGCGGCCCTGCGTCGGAAACCGTCCGATTCTGTGGTGCAGAGAGTGTCATTTTGTGACGATAATGTGGAGACAGTCCAACCCAGACCGGAGCCCCCATGACCCAGATTGACCAGACCCTCAGCGTCATTGAAAGCGAGGGGCCCGTGGCGCTGATCGGTGGCGGTGAAATCACCGGGCCGGTGGCAGAGCGCCTGATGGTCATGTGCGGCCCGGTGGTGGGGGCCGATGGCGGCGCGGAATGGCTGCTGCGCAAGGGGCGGATGCCCGATGCGGTGATCGGGGACATGGATTCGCTGAAGCCCACCTGGGCGCGCAAGATCCCGAAAGACCGGCTGTTCCGCATCACCGAGCAGGAGAGCACCGATTTCGAGAAATGCCTGACCCGGATCGAGGCGCCGCTGGTCATCGGCACCGGGTTCCTGGGTCGCCGGGTGGATCACATGCTGGCCGCCTTCACCGTCATGGCGCGCTACCCGGACCGGCCCTGCCTGCTGGCAGGTGCGGAGGACGTGATTTTTCACGCGCCGCCCCGGCTGGAGCTGAACCTGCCGCGGGGCTACCGTTTTTCGCTGTTTCCCATGGGGCCGGTCACCGGGCGCTCCGAGGGGCTGGAATGGCCGATCGACGGGATCGACTTTGCCCCGGACGGGCGCATCGGCACCTCGAACCGGGTCAGCGGCCCGGTGCGGCTGAGCTTTGACGCGCCGGGCATGCTGGTCATGGTACCGGGGGAGGCGCTGGCGGATGTGGCAGAGGCGCTTCTGGCGCAGACCGCGCGATGGAGCGCTCGCGCAGGATGATGTAGAGCCCGGCGGCGATGATGATGCCGATGCCCAACAGGGCCAGGCCGTCGGGGAATTCGCGGAAGACCAGCCAGCCGATCACCGCCGTCATGGGAAGCTCGAGGTATTGCATCGGTGCCAGGGTGGCGGCCGGGGCGAAGCGCAGCGACCAGGTCATCAGCAGGTGGCCGAAAGATCCGAACAGCCCGGTCAGCAGCACCAGTCCCCAGAGGTGCAGGGGCGGCGTGTCATAGGCCATCCCGGGCAGGGAGAGCGCATCGGCCAGCAGCATCAGCGGTACCAGGATCACCGTGGCCATCACGCCGCTGACGGCCTGCATGGCGATGGGATCGGTGGCCCGCGCGACCTGGCGGGTGACCAGGCTGAAGGCGGTGAAGTTCACGGCCACCAGCAGCGGCAGCAGGGCCTTCCAGCCGACGGCGACAAAGCTGGGCTGGATCACCAGCAACGTGCCGCAGAAGCCCACGGCCACGGCGGCCATGCGCCGTGGGCCGATCTCTTCCCCAAGGAAGAACGAGCCGGCCAGCAGGGTCAGGAAGGGCATGACGAAGGCGATGGCGATGGCATCCGCCAGCGGCAGGTAGCGCAGCGAGACGATCATGAAATAGACCCCCGCCATGTGCAGCAGCGTGCGCAGGAAGGTCAGCCGCAAGGGCCGTCCGCGCGCAGGCCAGGGCCGGCGCATCAGCCAGACCAGCGGCAGCAGCAGCACCGCCTGCAGCGCGAAACGGAACAGCAGGATATTGGCCGAGGTCATCTCTGCCCCGAGGATCTTGACCACCGCGTCGGCGCAGGGCGCCACGACGCAGAAGCCCGACATCAGGGCGATGCCCAGCATGGGATGATCTTTGTGTTCCGTCATGGCGCGACGCTATGTGGCGTCGGCCCGGAAGTCGAGAGGGCGCGGGAACCCGCGCCCTGCAATACCGCCTTGGCGGGAATGGCGTTACCTGGCCGCCGCGCCCTTCAGAAGGGCGACGCAAAGCTCTGTCGCCTTGCGCATGTCCTGCACGGAGACCCATTCGAGCGGCCCGTGAATGCATTGCATCCCGGTGAAGAGGTTGGGCGTCGGCACCCCCATCTCCGTCAGCCGGGAGCCATCGGTGCCCCCCCGGATCGGCACGGAAAGCGGCTCTACCCCCACGGCGCGGGCGGCGTCGCGGGCCAGGTCGACCGGGGTCATGTCCTTTTCCAGCCAGTAGCGCATGTTGCGGTACTGCGGCTTGATGGTGCAGCTGATCTGGGCGCGCGGCTCTGTCGCCTGCACGGCGGCGCAGACCTTGCGCAGCATCTCTCCCTTGGCTTCCAGCCCGTCCAGCTCGAAGTCCCGCAGGATGATCTTGATCCGCATTTCCGAAGAGCCGCCGATCATGTCGGTGGCATGGATGAAGCCTTCGTCGCCTTCGGTCAGCTCCGGCTGCATGGTGCCCTGGGGCAGGGCCGAGATGATCCGCGAGGCCAGGTGGATGGCGTTGACCAGCTTGCCCTTGGCATAGCCGGGGTGGATGGAGACGCCATTGACCACCACCTCTGCCAGGTCGGCGGAGAAGCTTTCGTATTCGACCTCGCCCACCTTGCCGCCATCGAAGGTATAGGCGAAATCGGCGGCCAGGTCCCTTGGCAGTTCGGGGCCGACGCCGCGCCCGATCTCTTCGTCCGGGGTGAAGGCGATGCGGATGGGGCCGTGGGGGATGTCGGGGTTTTCCATCAGGTGACGCGCGGCGGTCATGATGATGGCCACGCCCGCCTTGTCGTCCGCGCCCAGCAGGGTCAGGCCGGAGGCGGTGATGATGTCATGGCCCTGCTTCTGCGCGAGATAGGGGAAGTCCTTGGGCGACAGCACCAGCTCCGCGTTGTCGGGATAGGTGATGTCCCCGCCGTTGTAGCCCTTGATCACGCGGGGCTTCACGCCGGTGGCGTTGAACTGGGGCGCGGTGTCGACATGGGCCAGCAGCCCGATGGTCGGCGCATCGGTATTGCCGGGAAGGGTGGCCAGCACGACGCCGTAATCGGTGATGGTCACCTCCTGCGCGCCGATCTCCGTCAGCTCGTCCCGCAGCATGTTCAGCATGTTGTACTGGATCTGGGTCGACGGCGAAGAGGGGCTGTCGGCATCGCTTTGGCTGTCCACGGCGGCATAGCGGACAAGGCGGCTTTCAAGCTCTGGATCGAAGGCTTCGGACATGGGGACTCCTGCAGGGTGGCGCGCCGGGGCGCTTCGCGCGAAGCCTAGGGGGCGGCGCTGGCAGAGGGAAGGGGGATGCTGGGGCAGGGTGCGTCCCTTCGGCGCGGCCTTGTGGCGCGGGGGGCGGGCGGCGGCGCGGCGCGCATGCCCTTGCCGCCGCCGCGCCCCCCGCCTAACGTGCCGCCAGCTAAGGAGGATCAATTCCATGACAGACAGAACCCCCGGTTTCGACACGCTTGCCGTCCACGCAGGGGCAGAGCCCGATCCGGCGACGGGCGCGCGGCAGATCCCGATCTACCAGACCACGTCCTATGTGTTCCGCGATGCCGATCACGCGGCAAAACTGTTCAACCTTGAAGAGGTTGGCTACATCTATTCCCGGCTTACCAACCCGACCGTCGCCGCGCTGGCCGACCGGGTGACGGCGCTGGAAGGCGGCGCGGGCGGTATCGCCTGTTCCTCTGGCCACGCGGCGCAGCTCATGGCGCTCTTCCCGCTGATGGGGCCGGGCTGCAACATCGTCTCTTCCTCGCGTCTTTACGGCGGCACGATCACCCAGTTCAGCCAGACCATCCGCCGCTTCGGCTGGTCCGCCACCTTCGTGGATACCGATGATCTGGACGCCGTGAAGGCCGCCATCGACGAGAACACCCGCGCGATCTTCTGCGAGACCATCGCCAACCCCGGCGGATACGTCACCGACATCGCCGCCATGGCCAAGATCGCCGATGAGGCCGGCCTGCCGCTGATCGTGGACAACACCACGGCCACGCCCTTCCTGTGCCGCCCGATCGATCACGGCGCCACGCTGGTGGTGCATTCGGCCACCAAGTACCTGACCGGCAACGGCACGGTCACCGGCGGCATCGTGGTGGATTCGGGCAAGTTCGACTGGTCCGCCTCGGACAAGTTCCCGTCGCTGAGCCAGCCCGAACCGGCCTACCACGGGCTGACCTTCCACGCGGCGCTTGGCCCGATGGCCTTCACCTTCCACTCCATCGCCGTCGGCCTGCGCGACCTTGGCATGACGATGAACCCGCAGGGCGCGCATTACACGCTGATGGGGATCGAGACCCTGGGCCTGCGGATGGAGCGCCATGTGCGCAACGCCCAGGAAGTGGCCGAATGGCTGGAGAAGGATCCCCGGGTCGAGGCCGTGACCTATGCCGGTCTGCCCTCTTCGCCCTGGCATGAGCGCGCCCAGAAAGTGGTGCCCAAAGGCGCGGGCGCACTGTTCACCGTGTCGCTGAAGGGCGGCTATGACGCCTGCGTCAAGCTGGTCGACAGCCTGAAGCTGTTCAGCCATGTCGCCAACCTGGGCGATACGCGCAGCCTGATCATCCACCCGGCATCGACCACCCACCGCCAGCTTGAGGCCGAACAGCAGGTCAAGGCGGGCGCGGCCCCCAACGTCGTGCGGATCTCCATCGGGATCGAGGACGTGGCCGATATCATCGCCGACCTCGACCAGGGGCTTGCCGCCGCGACGGCCTGAGCCGACCGGACGAGGGTCAAGTAAAGAAACGGGCGGGCACCTGGGTGCCCGCCCGATCTGTTTTCAGGAGAGGCCGGTCGCCGCTGCCCTCAGCAATTGGGCACGTTCACCGCCAGCCCGCCCAGCGAGGTCTCCTTGTACTTTTCGTGCATGTCGCGGCCTGTCTGGCGCATGGTTTCGATGCAGGCATCCAGCGGCACGAAATGACGCCCGTCGCCGCGCAGGGCCAGGGAGGCGGCAGAGACGGCCTTGATCGCGCCCAGCCCGTTGCGTTCGATACAGGGCACCTGCACCAGGCCCGCGACCGGATCGCAGGTCATGCCCAGGTGATGTTCCAGCGCGATTTCCGCGGCGTTCTCGATCTGCTCGGGCGTGCCGCCCATGACGGCGCAGAGCCCGGCGGCGGCCATGGCGGCGGCCGAGCCGACCTCTGCCTGGCAGCCCGCTTCGGCCCCCGAGATAGAGGCGTTGAACTTCACCAGCCCGCCGATGGCGGAGGCGGTCAGGAAGAACTCCGTGACCTTTTCGCGCGTCGCGGTGGGCACATGGGTCAGCCAGTATTTCACCACCGCCGGCATGACGCCCGCCGCGCCGTTGGTGGGGGCGGTGACGACCTGGCCACCGGCGGCGTTTTCCTCGTTCACGGCCATGGCGTAGGCGCTGATCCAGTCGTTCACCACATGGGGCGGGGCCAGGTTGCGGCCCGCTTCGTCCAGCAGCATGTCGTGGATCTTGCCCGCGCGCCGGCGCACGGCCAGGCCGCCGGGCAGGATGCCATCGGCCTTCAGCCCGCGGTCGATGCAATCGGACATAACCTGCCAGACCCGGTTGATCCCGGCAGAGACATCCGGGCGGCCCCGCGCGGCTTCGTTGGCGCCTTTCATCTGGGCGATGCTCAGGCCCGACTTGCGCGCCATTTCAAGCATTTCGGCGGCGGACTTGAAGGGGTAGGGCACCGGCGGGCCCTCTGCCTCTGCCTTGCCCTCGGCCAGCTCTGCCTCTGTCAGGACGAAGCCGCCGCCGATGGAATAATAGACCTCTGACAGGATGACGTCGCCCTGGGCATCCAGCGCCATCAGCCGCATCCCGTTGGGATGGCCGGGCAGGGGTTCATCGTAATCGAAGCGCAGGTCCGAGGCGGGATCGAAGCGCAGCTGCCCCAGCCCCTTGGGTGCGACATGGTGATGCTGTTCGATGTAATCGAGGGCGGCGTCGGCCGCCTGGGCGTCATAGCTTTCGGGGGCAAAACCGGCCAGGCCCAGGATCGTGGCGCGATCGGTGGCATGGCCCTTGCCGGTGAAGGCCAGCGAGCCGTGCAAGGAGGCGCGCAGCCCGTGGGCATCAAAGGGGGCGGCGCGCAGCAGGTCCAGGAAGCGGGCGGCGGCCACCATCGGCCCCATGGTATGGGACGAGGACGGGCCGATGCCGATCTTGAAGATGTCGAAGACAGAGAGGAACATGAGGCACTCCTTTGCGGGCAGGGTAAGCCTGGCCGGGATTGCCCGTCGCGTCAAAAGCGACATCGCGCGAACGGCCTGCGTCCGTCGTGCATTTGTGCAGGGAATTCGCCCCTCGCATCCCGCTGCTGCCCAACCTATAACCGGGCCGGGTAAACTGGAGACCAAGAATGATCGCTGAGCTGTCCCCGGCCGACAAGGCCAAGTTCGCCGCCGCGCGGCGCGCCGTGGATTTCGTCGAGGACGGGATGCGGCTGGGCCTTGGCACCGGCAGCACGGCCGCCTGGATGGTGAAGTGCCTGGGGAACCGGGTGCGCAACGAAGGGCTGAAGATCCGGGGTGTCCCGACCTCTTCGCGCACGGCGGCCCTGGCGGCGGACTGCGGGATCGAGGTGATCACCCTGGACCAGGCCGGCTGGCTGGACCTGACCATCGACGGCGCGGATGAATTCGACGCCGACTACCGCCTGATCAAGGGCGGCGGCGGGGCGCATCTGCAGGAAAAGATCGTCGCGGCGGCCAGTGACCGGATGCTGGTGATCACGGATCCCAGCAAGGACGTGGCGACGCTTGGCGCCTTTCCCCTGCCGCTTGAGGTGATCCCCTTCGGCATGGAAACCACCCGGCGGCTGGTCGAACGGGTGCTGGCCGATGCGGATGTCGACGGGCGCGGCACCGCCTTCCGGAAAGCCGGAGAGGGGCTTTTCGTCACCGATGAGGGCAACCACACGCTGGATCTGCAGCTGGGCCGCATCGGCGATCCCGAGGGGCTGAGCGCCGCGCTGAACGCCATTCCCGGCGTGGTGGAAAACGGGCTCTTCATGAATATCTGCGACGTGATCGTGATTGGCCACGAGGATGGCCGCGCGGTAACGCGACAGAAGGGCAAAGGCGGCGAGGAGGAAACGCGCCTTGATTTTGCGGAAGAGGACAAGCTCTTCCAGGCTGACAACTGAAAAGGACCTCCCATGAGCTTCGACTATGATCTCTTCGTGATCGGTGCCGGATCCGGCGGTGTGCGTGCGGCCCGCGTGGCGGCCGGCGAAACCGGCGCCAAGGTCGCCATCGCAGAAGAAAGCCGGTACGGCGGCACCTGCGTCATCCGGGGCTGCGTGCCCAAGAAGCTGATGGTCTATGCCTCTGGCTACGGGACCGTGGCCGAAGAGGCCCGCGCCTATGGCTGGGATGCAGAGATCAAGGATTTCGACTGGCTGGCCTTCCGCGGCAAGCTGCATGCGGAGCTGGACCGGCTGGAAGGGGTCTACAACCGCCTGCTGGATGGCTCCGGCGTGGAGAAACTCGACCAGCGCGCGACCATCAAGGATGCCCATACGGTCCTGCTGGCCGATGGCACGGAAAAGACCGCCAAGCATATCCTGATCGCCACCGGCGGGCGCCCCGTGCGCCCCGATATCCCGGGGGCGGAGCTGGGCATGGTGTCGGACGACATCTTCAACATGGAGAGCCTGCCCAAGGATATCCTGATCGTGGGCGGCGGCTACATTGGCTGTGAATTCGCCTGCGTGCTCAACGGGATGGGCGTGAACGTCACGCAGTATTACCGTGGCCTGCAGGTGCTGCGCGGCTTTGACGAGGAAGCGCGCAGCCTGATCGCGGACGAGATGCGCATCGCCGGCATCGACGTGCAGACCGGCACCGATGTCAGCAAGCTGGAGCAGGACGGCGACAAGATCACCGTCACCCGGCTGGATGGTAGCACCGCCAGCTTCGACCAGGTGATCTTTGCCACGGGCCGGCGGCCCAACACCGATGGAATGGGCCTTGAAGAGGCGGGCGTCACGCTGAAGGGCAACGGCGCGATCGAGGTGGATGACTTCAGCCACACCGGCGTGCCCTCGATCTACGCGATCGGCGATGTCACGGACCGCCTGCAGCTGACCCCGGTCGCGATCCGCGAGGGCATGGCCTTTGTCGAGACCGTCTTCAAGGGCAACCCCACCAAGCCCGATCACGAGCTGATCCCGACGGCGATCTTCACGCAGCCCGAGATGGGCACCATCGGCCTGTCCGAGGAAGACGCGCGCGACCAGGCCAAGGAGCCGCTGGAAATCTACGCGACCTCCTTCAAGCCGATGCAGCAGAGCTTCGCCGGCGGCGCCGCGCAGAAGATCCTGATGAAGCTTGTCGTGGGCGCGCACAGCCGCAAGGTCCTGGGCTGCCATATCGTGGGCCCCTCTGCGGGCGAGATGATCCAGATGGCGGGTATCGCCGTAAAAATGGGTGCAACCAAGGAGGACTTCGACCGGACCGTCGCCGTCCACCCGACTGCAGCCGAAGAGATGGTGACTATGCGGAATCCCGTGCGAACCACCTGAAAAGCTTGAAACACGGCCCGCGACTGCACAGGTTGGGGCAAACTACCTGAAAGGGAAGGGGAGAATATGGCTGGCAACAATGGCGGTCCCTGGGGGGGCGGCGGTTCCGGCGGAGGGCGTCCGACGCCTCCGGGCAACAACGGGGGCGATGACAAGCGCCGCCCGCCTGGGGGGAACAATCCTTCGGGCATTCCGGATATCGACGACCTCGTCCGCAAGGGCCAGGACCAGCTGCGTGTGCTGATGGGCGGCAAGGGCGGCGATACGCCCCGGCGTCCCGGCTCCGGCGGTCCGGGCGGTGGCAGCGGTGGCCCGCTTGTCACCCGCGGGACCGTGGTGATCGGCCTGATCGTCCTGTTCGGTCTCTGGCTCTTTGCCAGCGTCTACACCGTGCGCCCGGATGAGAAATCCGTGGAGCTCTTCCTGGGCGAATACTCTTCGACCGGGGAACCTGGTCTGAACTTTGCGCCCTGGCCGATCGTCACGCATGAGGTCATCGCGACCACGCGGGAACGCACGGTCGAGCTGGGCCAGGGGTCCAGCGGTGCCAACGCCGGCCTGATGCTGACGGGCGACGAGAACATCGTGGACATCGATTTCCAGGTCGTCTGGAACATCACCGATCCGGCTCAGTTCCTGTTCAACCTGCGTGATCCGCAGATGACCATCGAGGCCGTGTCCGAATCCGCCATGCGCGAGATCATCGCGCAATCCCCGCTGTCGCCGATCCTCAACCGGGATCGTGGCGCGATTGCCGGCCGCCTCCAGGATATGATCCAGGAAACGCTGGACAGCTACGGCGCCGGCATGAACGTCATCCGTGTGAACTTCGACAAGGCCGACCCGCCCGTGCAGGTCATCGATTCCTTCCGCGAAGTGCAGGCGGCAGAGCAGGAGCGTGAGCGCCTGACCAACACCGCCGATGCCTATGCCAACCGTGTCACCGCCGCTGCCCGTGGTGCTGCCGCGCAGATGCTGCAGGAAGCCGAAGGCTACCGTGCGCAGGTCGTCAACGAGGCCGAAGGTGAGGCAAGCCGCTTCTCCGCCGTGCTGGACGAATACCGCAAGGCCCCGGAAGTGACCCGCAAGCGTCTCTACATCGAGATGATGGAAGACGTGCTGGGTGATGTGAACAAGGTCCTGATCGACGAGAAAGCCGGTTCGGGCGTGCTGCCCTACCTGCCGCTCAACGAACTGGCCCCCGGCGCCAAGCCGCAAGACGGCGCGTCCAGCGCCGGCTCGAACTGAGGAGTGACGAGATGAAAAAGAGTTACATTTTCCTCGTCGTGGTGGTTTTGGCCGTCCTGGCCTTCTTCAGCTCCATCTTCATCACCGATGAACGCGAGAACTCGCTTGTTCTGCAGTTCGGGCGGGTCGTGAAGGTCAAGCAGGATCCGGGCCTGGCCTTCAAGATCCCGCTGGTCCAGGAAGTGGTCACCTACGACGACCGTATCCTGAGCCGCGACATCGAACCGCTTGAGGTCACGCCGCTGGATGACCGCCGCCTGGTCGTGGACGCCTTCGCGCGCTTCCGCATCGCCGACGTGCGCCAGTTCCGCGAGGCCAACGGCACCGGCGGGATCGTGGCGGCAGAGAGCCGGCTTGATTCGATCCTGCGTTCGCAGACCCGCGAAGTGCTGGGCTCTGTCACCTCGGACGAGATCCTCTCGGCCGACCGTGCCGCGCTGATGACCCGTATCCGCGATGCTGCCTTCGCCGAGGCCCAGGGCCTGGGGATCGAGGTGGTGGACGTGCGGATCAAGCGCACCGACCTGCCGACAGAGAACCTTGACGCGACCTTCGCCCGGATGCGGGCCGAACGGGAACGTGAAGCGGCAGATCAGATCGCCCGCGGTAACGAACGCGCCCAGGAGATCCGCGCCGAAGCCGACCGGAAGAAGGTGGAAACCGAATCCGACGCGCAGCGGCAGGCAGAGATCATCCGCGGTGAATCCGATGCACGCCGGAACGGCATCTTCGCGCAGGCCTTCGGGGCGGACCAGGAATTCTTTGAATTCTACCGCTCCCTGAACGCCTACCGGAACGCGCTGGCGGGGTCGAACTCCACCATGGTGATCTCTCCGGACAGCGAATTCTTCAACTACCTCAAGTCGGATAACCCGACCGGGGTGGCGCCGGCGCCCTTCACGGCACTGGATCCCGAAGAAGAAGCCGTGATCCTGGACAACGGGGACGCAACCGATGCCTCCCTGATGCCCGAGATGGACAGCGCGATGGACAGCGAGACGGACAGTGGCACGCAACCGGCTGCAGAGCCGGAGGCAGCGCCCGAGACCGCGCCGGAAGCGGCCCCTGAAGCGGAAACCGACGCGCAGACGGAAGAGGCGGTGCCCGCCGAATGATGGCGGCACTTGCCACCGGGCTTCTTGTGCTCGGCTTCGTGATGCTGATCGAGGGGCTGGCCTATGCGCTGGCCCCTTCGCTTGTGGAGCGCCTGCTTGCGGCGCTGGCCGCCTTGCCGATCCCGATGCGCCGCCAGATCGGCCTTCTGGCCATGTTGGCGGGTTTGATCCTGCTCTGGGCGGCCAAATCCCTTGGTGCCTGAGGTGGGGCCGCCACCCCGCCTGACACGGGCCCGAGAGCTTTCTTTCAAAGCGCGCCGTGACCCATTTTCTGAAAAATTTACGGAAAATCAGGGCTTGGGTGAAACGCTGGCCCCGGAACCGGAGCATGTGGCGACCCAAGGGGCAGGGCAGGCGGGAATTCTCTCACAGGAGAGTCACGTCCTGTTGACGCCGCGCGATAGGCTTTGTGTTGCAGCCACGAAGGCCTACATTAGAAAACAATGACATGTTCTGGCCCGTTGGCGGGCAGGGAACCAGTCCTAAGGATGAAGGAGACACTGGAATGACCAGACAGGCCTTGGCCTTCCGATCCGAAACCCCGCAAACGCTTCGGGCCTTCTGGCTTGGCGTGCTGACCGTGCTGATGCTGCTGGCGCAGACACTGTCGGCCCGGGCCCTGCCCGAAAGCTTTGCCGACCTGGCCGACAAGATCAGCCCCTCGGTCGTGAACATCACCACCTCTACCACCGTGACCGCGCGCTCCCAGCCCTCGCCGCTGGTGCCGGAAGGTTCCCCCTTTGAGGATTTCTTCCGCGAGTTCCAGGACCGCAACGGTGGCGGTGATGATGCCCGCCCGCGGCGCAGCCAGGCGCTTGGCTCGGGCTTCGTGATCTCGGAAGATGGCTATATCGTCACGAACAACCACGTGATCGAGAACGCGGACGAGATCGAGATCGAGTTCTTCAACGGTGAGCGTCTGGATGCGACGCTGGTGGGGACCGATCCCAACACGGATATCGCGCTTCTCAAGGTCGATGCCGAGCAGCCGCTGCCCTTCGTGACCTTCGGCGACAGCGATATCGCGCGTGTCGGTGACTGGGTCGTGGCCATGGGCAACCCGCTGGGTCAGGGCTTCTCCGTTTCGGCGGGGATCGTTTCTGCCCGTAACCGTGCTCTGAGCGGCACCTACGACGATTACATCCAGACGGACGCGGCGATCAACCGCGGCAACTCCGGTGGTCCGCTGTTCAACGCGGAAGGCCAAGTGATCGGCGTCAACACCGCGATCCTGTCGCCCAACGGTGGCTCCATCGGGATCGGCTTCTCCATGGCGTCCAACGTGGTCTCCAAGGTGGTCGATCAGCTGAAGGAATACGGTGAGACCCGTCGCGGCTGGCTGGGTGTGCGCATCCAGGACGTGACCGAGGACATGGCGGAAGCCATGGGTATGGACACTGCCAAGGGCGCGATGGTCACCGATGTCCCCGAGGGCCCTGCAGAGGCCGCTGGCATGCAGGCCGGTGACGTGATCATGAGCTTCGATGGCGTCGATGTCGAAGACACCCGCGGCCTGGTGCGCCAGGTGGGCAACACCTCTGTCGGCAAGACCGTCCGCGTGACCGTCTGGCGCGACGGAGAGATGGAGACCCTGCGCGTGACCCTCGGCCGCCGCGAGAACGCCGAAGCCGTGCCGGCTGCTCAGACCCAGGACCTGCCGGGCGATCCGGAAGTGATGGACCTGATGGGCATGTCCCTGAGCGAGCTCACCCCGGACCTGCGCGAGCAGCTGGACCTGAGCGAGGATGCAACGGGCCTGGTGGTCACGGATGTCGACGAGATGGCCGATGCCTTTGAAAAGGGCGTGCGCGCCGGTGACGTGATCACCGATGCAGGCCAGCAGAAGGTGACCTCCATCGCCGATCTCCAGGAGCGGATCAAATCCGCCGAGGACGCCGGCCGCAAGTCCATTCTGCTGCTGGTCCGCCAGAACGGCGATCCGCGCTTCGTGGCCCTGCCGCTGGACCAGTAAGACAGATCATCCCATCCCTCGGGATATGGAAAGGGCGCCTTCGGGCGCCCTTTTTTCATGGGTGGAAGGGTCTGCGCCCGGAGAGGGGGGCTGCGGGCCTAGCGGGGCAGGCTGTCGAGCATGGCCGAGATATCCTCGATCTCTTCGGCGATGACATGGGTGACGCCATCGGCGCGCTGGATCCGGCCCGTCACGCGCAGCATCCGGCCGGAGATGGCCGCGCGGCGGTAGGCCTCGAACACCTTGCGCCAGGTGATGATGTTGACCACGCCGGTCTCATCCTCGAGCGTCAGGAAGACGACGCCCTTGGCGGTGCCGGGGCGCTGGCGCAGGATCACCAGCCCGGCGACGGTGATGCGCGCGCCATTGGGCGGGCGGTCGGTCCAGGCGGCGGGCACCGCCAGCGGTGGGCGGGGCCAGTCCGCGGGGCGCGCCGCAGGGGGCGGGATCCCATCTGGCCGGGCCCCATCTGGCAGGGAAGCACCTGGCTGGGGGGCCTTTTTCAGCGCGGTGGGGGGGTGGTCGGTCCTGAGGTCGGTCATCACGGGGCCTTGGCGAACAGAGCTTGGGCAGGAATCTGGAACAAAGATAGAACATTTGCGCCGGATCGCAAGCGCAGCCTGCCGCCCCGGCGAAAGGGGGTGGAAGCGGGCGGGCCGGGGCACTAGGTAGGCCCAAGCACCAATCCAGACGAGGCGCAGATGGCGAAGATCACCTATATCGAATTTGGCGGCAAAGAGCATGTCGTGGACGTTCCCAACGGTCTGACCGTGATGGAAGGCGCGCGTGACAACGGCATTCCCGGCATCGAAGCCGATTGCGGCGGCGCCTGCGCCTGTTCCACCTGCCATGTCTACGTGGCCCCCGACTGGGTGGAGAAACTGCCCGCGAAGGATGACATGGAAGAAGACATGCTCGACTTCGCCTATGAGCCCGACCCCGCGCGCTCGCGCCTGACCTGCCAGCTCAAGGTCACGGATGCGCTGGACGGCCTGGTCGTGCAGATGCCCGAAAAGCAGATCTGATGCCGCC
>NZ_JAATOW010000058.1 GCF_011806405.1 Pseudooceanicola sp. HF7
CAATTTGGCGCCGACCTGGTGGTCAGCGAAATGGTGGCCAGCCAGGAAATGGTGCAGGCCAAGCCCGGTACGCGGGAGCGCGCAGAGCTTGGGATCGGCACCGAACAATCCTCGGTCCAGCTTGCGGGGCGCGATCCGGCCTGGATGGCCCGGGCCGCCCGCATGATCGCCGACCAGGGCGCAGAGATCATCGACATCAACATGGGATGCCCGGCCAAGAAGGTCGTCGGCGGGCTCTCCGGCTCTGCGCTGATGCGGGCGCCGGACCACGCCCTGCGCATGATCGAGGCCGTGGCAGAGGCGGTGGATGTGCCCGTGACGCTGAAGATGCGGCTGGGCTGGGATGACGACATGCGCAATGCGCCTGACGTGGCGCGCCGGGCCGAAGGCGCGGGGGTGCGGATGCTGGTCGTCCATGGCCGCACGCGTTGCCAGTTCTACAAGGGAAGCGCCGATTGGGCAGCGATCCGGGACACGGTTCAGGCCGTCTCCATCCCGGTGATCGCAAACGGAGATATCCTTGGGTCCGAAACGGCCCGAGAGGCGCTGGCGCTGTCGGGCGCCCGCGGCGTCATGATTGGGCGCGGGATCCAGGGCAAGCCTTGGCTGCTGGCCCAGGTACGCGCTGAAATGCGCGGCGAACAGGGGCCCAAGACCCCTGATGCAAAAGACTTCATCGAGATGGTTCGGGGACATTACGACGCCATGCTGACTTTTTACGGACAGGACCTGGGGCTGCGCGTCGCGCGCAAGCACCTGGGATGGTATATGGATCAGGCGGCCACGCCGGCCGATCTGCGCGGCGCACTGCTGCGCGAACGCGACACCGCAGCGGTCTTCGCTGGGCTTGAAGCGGCCCTTGCCGCGGGGCCGGAGGCCGCAGGCTGCACACCTGAAACGGTGGCTGCATGACCAACCAGGCACCTGAGCTCTCCATGGAAGATCAGACCGCCCTCGCCATCGCGGATGTCGAAGAAGCACCTGTCTGGGCCTCTCTTCCCGTGCCGGCGCTGCTGCTGGATCCCAATGACAGGATCGTCTCCATCAACCCGGCGGCAGAGGGGTTCCTGAACACTTCCGTCAAGTCGATCCGGGGCCAGAACGTCTGGGAACGGGTGATGATCGACAGCGCCCTGGAAGAGGCCTTCGAGCGCGCCCGCGCCTCTGCCTCTCCGCTCTTCGTCAACGATGTGGACGTGGGCACGGGCGAACGCTCGCCCCTGCATTGCAACCTCCAGATCGCACCGCTGAATGACCGCACCGGATTCATGCTTTTCCTGATCTCGCCGCGCGAACTGGCCGGGCGCATGACCCAGGACCATTCGGTGAAATCCGCCGCCAAATCCGCCATCGGCATGGCCGAGATGCTGGCGCATGAGATCAAGAACCCGCTGGCCGGGATCACCGGCGCGGCGCAGCTGCTGTCGATGAACCTCAGTGCAGAGGACCGCGAGCTGACCGACCTGATCGTGGCCGAAACCCGCCGCGTTGTGAAGCTGCTGGAGCAGGTGGAGCAATTCGGCAACCTGCGCATGCCCGACCTCAAACCGGTCAACCTGCATGACGTGCTGGACCGGGCGCGCCGCTCCGCTCTGCTGGGCTTCGGCGCCAACATGAAGATCGTGGAGGATTACGATCCCTCCCTTCCCATGGCCGATGGCGATCCGGACCAGCTTCTGCAAGTGGTTCTGAACCTTCTGAAAAACGCGGCCCAGGCGGCAGGCCCCGAAGGCGGGCGCATCCGACTGCACACCTATTTCGAACATTCCTTCCGCCTGCGCCGGGCGGACGGGCAGGGGCGATCCCTGCCGTTGCAGATCGAGATCGAGGATGACGGTCCCGGTCTGCCGGAAGACATCGCAAGTGACATCTTCGATCCCTTCGTCTCTGGCCGTGAGAACGGCACCGGGCTGGGGCTGGCATTGGTAAGCAAGATCATTTCGGACCACGAGGGCTGGATTTCCGTGACCTCCGTTCCGGGCAAGACGGTATTCCGCATTTCCCTGCCGCGGGCACCTAAGGAAAAAACCAAGAAGGAGATAGGCTGATGGACGGAACTGTCCTTGTCGCAGACGACGACCGCACGATCCGCACGGTGCTGACCCAGGCGCTGACCCGCGCGGGTTGCAAGGTACATGCGACCTCTTCCCTGACCACGCTGATGCGGTGGGTCGGTGAGGGCAAGGGTGATGTCGTGATCTCCGACGTGATGATGCCGGACGGGAACGGGTTGGAAATGCTGCCCAAGATCGCCCAGGACCGCCCCGGTCTGCCGGTCATCGTGATCTCTGCCCAGAACACCATCATGACCGCGATCCAGGCGGCCGAGGCCGAGGCCTATGACTACCTGCCCAAGCCCTTCGATCTGCCCGACCTGATGAAGCGCACGGCCCGCGCCCTGGAACAGCGCCAGCGCGCGCCCTCCGGTCCCGTAACCGAGGAAAAGGAACGCCCCGATGAGCTGCCGCTGGTGGGGCGCACGGCCTCCATGCAGGCGCTGTACCGGCTTGTGGCGCGGGTGATGAACACCGACCTTCCGGTGCTGATCGCCGGGGAAAGCGGCACGGGCAAGTCCCTGATCGCCAAGGCCATTCATGACTTCAGCGACCGCCGCAATCTGCCGTTCGTCGCCGTCTCTGCCTCTGACCTGCAGGATCTTGAGGGGCCGGCCCGGGTGCTGGCGCGCTCCAAGGGCGGGACGGTGCTGTTCGATGAGATCGCCGATATCGACCAGGAGGTGCAGGCCCGCATCGTGCGCATGATGGATGGCCCCACCGATACGCTGCCGCGCTTCATGGCCACTTCGCAGACCGATCTGAACCGGGCCATGGAAGAGGGCAACCTGCGGCAGGACCTGTTCTACCGCCTGACCGGCGCCACGATCAACGTGCCCGCCCTGCGCGAACGCGTGGATGATATCCCTCTGCTGGTCGAACACTTCCTGCAACGCGCCGAACGCGAAGGGGCGCTGCGGCGCTACCTGGCCGAGGATGCGCTGGAAATGATGCGCACCTATTCCTGGCCCGGCAACGTGCGCCAGCTGGAAAACGCCATCCGCCGGCTGGTGCTGACCGCCCGCACGGACGAGATCAGCCGCGCCGAGGTCGAAAGCGTGCTGGGCAACCAGCCAGAGACCGAGCCCCTGATGGGTGGCGGCGGCGAAAGCGAGAAGCTCTCCGGCTCTGTCGCGCGTCACCTGCGGCGTTATTTCGACCTGCACGGCAATATGTTGCCACCCCCGGGCCTTTACGCGCGCATCCTGAAAGAGGTCGAACAGCCCCTTATTGAGATCGCATTGGAGGCAACCGGCGGAAATCAGGCGAAATGCGCCGATCTTCTCGGGATCAACCGCAATACCCTGCGCAAGAAGATCACGGATCTGGATATTCGCGTGACACGGCGCCGCAAATTGATGTAAATACGCCACAGAGCAGTGGCCGAATAGGGACAACCCCGAAACGAGCCGCAATATATGGCGCTGGTGCCGAAGAGCACCACATCAATACGGGGACGGCCTGTGGCAACCCGGACACGACAGATGAGCTGGGAGCGCCTCTTGCGCTTGCGGCGGATCAGGCGATTGAGAAGCGTGGCGACGCTGGGGCTGGTCTTTCTTGGGCCGCTCCTGGTGCTCGGGACCTTCGCTGTGCTGGGTCCCCTCGACAAGGGCGCGTCCTCAATTGCGCTGCGCCTCGTCATCCTTGCGGATCTGATCTACGTCATCATCGTGGCCGCGCTGGTGCTTCAGCGCGTGACCCGCATGATCGGGGCGCGGCGGGCGCAATCCGTCGGCTCCCGGCTGCACCTGCGGCTGACGGGGACCTTCGCGCTGATGGCGCTGATCCCCACGATCTCTGTTGCGGTCTTTGCCGCCCTGACCATCAACATCGGTCTTGAGGGCTGGTTCTCGGATCGGGTGCGGGCGGTCGTGGGATCCTCGCTTGAGGCCGCGCGCGCCTATGAGGCCGAACACCAGGATGACCTGACCCAGGATGCCATGGCGCTGGCCGGCTTCCTGGATGCCAGCCGCGACGCGGCCTTCTACGTGGGCGACGCAGAGCTGCGCCAGGTGCTGACGGGCGGGCAGAACCAGATCCAGCGCGGCCTGAAGGAAGCCTATATCATCGACGGTGCCGGAGAGATCCGCGCCCGGGGCGATCGCTCCTACCTGTTCTATTTCGAAAAGCCGACGCTGGAACAGATGAACGAGGCGCGGGACAACGACCTGGCCATCATCGAGGATTGGGACAACAACGAATTCCGCGCCCTGGTCGCGCTGAAGCGCTTCCCGGATCGCTATCTTTACGTGTCCCGCCAGGTCGACGGGCAGATCCTGAACCTGCTGGATGACACCCAGCAGACGGTTCTGCTGTACCAGCAGCTGGAAAGCGAACGGGGCAGGGTGCTGTTCGAGTTCGCGCTGCTTTACCTTGGTTTTGCCGTGATTCTGATCCTGGCGGCCACCTGGCTGGGTCTGTGGTTCGCTGAACGTCTGGCCCGCCCCATCGGGCGGCTTGCCTCTGCCGCGCAACAGGTGGGCGAAGGCGACCTGGACGTGCGCGTCTACGAAGAGGAAGGCAATGACGAGATTGCCATGCTGTCGCGCCACTTCAACGGCATGACCCATGAGCTGCGCCAACAGCGCGCGGCTCTGCTGGACAACACCGCGCAGGTGGAAGAACGGCGGCGGCTGTTCGATTCCGTCCTGAGCTCCGTCACCTCTGGCGTCGTGGGCCTGGATACGGATGGCCGGGTGACATTCGTCAACCGCTCTGCCGAACGCCTGCTGGACTGGCGCGAGGGCAAGCAGCACATGTCCATCAGCGTCGCCGTGCCGGAATTCGGCGCGATGTTCGCTACGCTCAGCAAGGGCGGCGGGCAGGTGATCCAGGAAGAAGTGAAGGTCTCTCGTGCCGGGCAGCTTGAAAACCTGCTGGTGCGCATGGCCACCCGGCGCAATGCCGAAGGTGAGCTGGAAGGCTACGTTGTGGCTTTTGATGATGTGACGGACCTGGTGACAGCCCAGCGGATGGCCGCCTGGGGCGACGTCGCCCGCCGGATCGCGCATGAGATCAAGAACCCGCTGACGCCGATCAAGCTTTCGGCCGAACGCATCCGGCGCAAGTTCGGCCGTCACCTGGATGAAGAGCAGGGCGAAGCGCTTGAGAACCTGACCGACGTGATCGTGCGCCAGACCGATGACCTGCGCCGCATCGTGGACGAGTTCTCCAAGTTCGCGCGGATGCCGGAACCGCAGCGCCGCCATGAAGACCTGGCCGAACTGCTGCGCAATGCCGTCATCCTGCAGCAATCGGGCCAGCCCGAGGTGGCCATCACCCTTGAGCAACCGGACCACGAGATCCCGGCAGAGGTTGATGCCACGATGATCAGCCAGGCGCTGACCAACCTGATCAAGAACGCGGGCGAGGCCACGGAAACCCTGGCCGAACGCGGTGTGCCCGAGGGCTGGCAACCCGGGATCCGCGTCTCGCTTGAAATTGAACAGACCGGCCCCCTGCCAGAGGCAGTGATCCGCATCTGCGACAACGGGATCGGCCTGCCGGAAGATCGCGCGCGCCTGTTCGAACCCTATGTCACCACCCGTGACAAGGGCACCGGGCTGGGCCTGCCGATCGTTAAGAAGATCATCGAGGAACACGGCGGCAGCCTGACCCTTGAGACCGCGCCGCCGTTCGACGGCGCAGACCATGCCGGGGCAATGGCTGTCATCCGGCTCACTATCAACCCGGCACAGTCCGGCAATCCGGCTCAGACCGGCGAAGCATGACGAGGGAGCTATGAACGATATTCTGATCGTCGACGACGAACGCGATATCCGCGAGCTGATTTCCGACATCCTGCAGGACGAGGGCTACGGCACCCGTATCGCAGGCAATTCGGACGAATGCATGCAGGAGATCAACGATGAGCCCCCGGGGCTTCTGATCCTGGATATCTGGCTGAAGGACAGCCAGATGGATGGCATCGACATCCTGAAGACGGTGAAACGGGACAATCCCGACATCCCGATCATCATCATCTCCGGCCATGGCAACATCGAGATCGCCGTGGCGGCGATCAAGCAGGGGGCTTACGATTTCATCGAGAAACCCTTCAACATCGACCAGTTGCTGGTGGTGATCCGGCGGGCGATGGAAACCAGCCGTCTGCGCCGCGAGAACTCCGCCCTGAAGAAACGCGAAGTCCAGTCGGCAGAGATGATCGGCCAGTCGGCTTCTTATCGCGGGATGATCTCCCAGCTCGACAAGGTGACGCGCTCCAACGGGCGGGTGATGTTCACTGGGCCCTCCGGCTCGGGCAAGGAAATCGCGGCGCGCTACGTGCATTCCAATTCCCAGCGGTCAGAGGGGCCCTTTGTCGTGGTCTCCTGCGCGCAGATCGACCCGGACCGCATGGAAGAGGTGCTTTTTGGCCGCGAAAGCGGAGAGCGAGGGGTAGAGCCGGGACTGCTGGAACAGGCCCATGGCGGCGTGATCTACTTTGACGAGGTCGCGGACATGCCCCTTGGCACCCAGTCCAAGATCCTGCGCGTGCTGGTCGATCAGCAATTCCTGCGCGTCGGCGGATCGGACAAGGTGCGCGTAGACCTGCGCGTTCTGTCCTCCACCAGCCGCGACCTGGAAGCAGAAATCGAGGCGGGCACCTTCCGCCAAGAGCTTTACCACCGCCTGAACGTGGTGCCGGTCGCCGTGCCCTCGCTGGCCGAACGACGCGAGGATATCCCCCACCTGGCAGCGCATTTCCTTGAGATGTTCCACGTCAGCCAGGGCCTTCCGCATCGCGCCCTGTCAGAGGAAGCCGCGGCGCTCATGCAGACCATGACCTGGCCGGGCAACGTGCGCCAGCTGCGCAACGTGATCGAACGGATCCTGATCCTGGGCGATAGCAGCGACGTGATCGATGTGCGCGAAGTGCCGGGGGAAGAGGAACGCAGTGGCGACAGCGAGGGCAAGGTCGTACTCTCCGGCTCCCTGGCCATGCTGCCGTTGCGCGAAGCGCGCGAAGCTTTCGAGCGCGAATACCTGCTGACCCAGATCAACCGCTTCGGGGGCAATATCTCAAAGACGGCGCAGTTTGTCGGGATGGAACGCTCCGCTCTGCACCGCAAGCTGAAGTCGCTGAACGTGGTGACATCCACCCGTTCCGGCGCCCGCGTCGCAGAGATCGAAGAGGACGAGACCGCCACCTCGACAGCCGCCGAGTAAGGCGCGCTGTCAGCGGGTGGGCGCGGCGGATCACCACCCGCCGGGCAAGCTCACCGCGCCAAGCTTACCGTGTCAGGCGCAGCGCGCCCGACGCGATCTCGATCCGGGAAAAGCGGTTCAGGTAGGCCATGCCCAGCAAGGGCATGGGCATCTCCCCGTCGTTGACCATGGCCCGGACGCGCCGATCGCTGACCGGGCCCAGGCTCACCTGGTCCAGGATAACGGGCGCGGTGCGCACCTGGCCATTGGCCGTGCCCGCGACACCGGAATAGACCAGCCCATCGGGATCGATCCCGAACTTGCGCGCAGCCTCCTGGGTCAGCACGATATCCGTGGCCCCGGTATCGACCAGAAAGCGCTGGCGCTTTCCGTTGACCTCGAGCGTGGCGTAGTAATGCCCGTCCGACCCGAGCGGGAGAGAGATCACCGTGCCGTCATCGCTGACGCGCTGGCTGGGGGCAAGCGTGGTCTTCACGTCTTCCCACAGGCCAGCGCCGGCCAGGACGCCGACGAAGATCAGCGTCCAGAGCAGGGCATGCCGCGCCATGCGGCCGATTTGGTTGCGATTGGCCACGAAGTAATAGCCGCCGATCACGATGAGCAGCAGCAGCACATAGGCCAGTTGTCCGATGTCATTTCCAGTCATGCCCCCGATATAAGCAGGGGCAGGGCGCTTGTCAGCAGGCAGCGCGCCGCCCCGCGCGGGCGGGACGGCAAAGTGGCGCGGATGCCCGCCGGATCAGGTGCTTGCGATCAGGTCGCCTGGGCCTTTTCCAGCTTTTCCAGCGCCGACATCCAAAGCGTCTCAGCCTTGTCCATCGCGCCGCGCAGCTCTGCGTACTTCTTGTTCCAGACTTCCAGCTCACCGGCCTTGCCGTCTTCGTAAAGAGCGGGATCCGCCAGGCGGGAGGACAGCTTTTCGCTCATCTCGTTGAGCTTGGTCACCCGTTCCTCGCATTTGCGCACCTCGGCCTTGAGCGCCAGGACCGTATCCCGGGAGGCGCGCTTGGGCTTCTCCTTGGGCTTTTCCTTCTGGCCCATGGGCCTGTCCGGGGTCAGCAGCATCTTGCGATAGCTCTCAAGGTCGCCCTCGTAGGGGGCAACCCGACCGTCCTTGACCAGCCAGAGCCGGTCCGCGACCAGGCTCAGCAGGTGCATGTCGTGGCTGACCAGGATCACCGCGCCGGTATAGGCGGTCAGCGCTTCGACCAGCGCTTCGCGGCTTTCGATATCAAGGTGGTTGGTCGGTTCGTCGAGGATCAGCAGATGCGGCGCATCCAGGGTTGCCAGCAGCAGGCTCAGCCGGGCCTTCTGTCCGCCCGAAAGCCGGCCCACCTCGGTATCGGCCTGGTCCGCGCCAAGGCCGAAGCCTGCCAGCCGCGCACGCAGCCGGGATTGTTGCTCGCCGGGGCGTTCGCGCTGGACGTGCTGGATCGGGGTTTCGTCGATATGCAACTCATCGACCTGGTGCTGAGCGAAAAAGCCGATCCGCAGCTTGGTGCTGCGCACCATCTTGCCGTCGATCAGCGCCAGCCGGTCCGAGAGCATCTTGGATAGGGTGGACTTGCCTTCGCCGTTGCGCCCCAGAAGGGCGATCCGGTCATCCTGGTCGATGCGCAGGTTCATGCCGCGCAGGATGACGGTCTCGCCATAGCCGGTGCTGGCACTTTCGACCGAGATGATCGGGGGCGACAGTTCCTCTGGCTCTGGGAAGGTGAAGACCGTGCGTGCCTCGTCCTCGGGCGCGGTGATCTTTTCCATCTTTTCCAGCATCTTGACGCGGCTCTGCGCCTGCTTCGCCTTGGAGGCCTTGGCCTTGAAGCGGTCCACGAAGCTTTGCAGGTGGGCGCGGCGCGCGTCCTGCTTCTTCGCAGCGGCAGCCTGCAGGGCGCGCTGCTCTGCGCGGGCCTTGGCGAACTGGTCGTAGCCCCCGGCCCAAAGCGTCAGGTTGCGGTCCGTCAGGTGCAGGATGTGATTCACGGCGCGGTTCAGCAGCCCGCGATCGTGGCTGATGATCAGCACGGTGTGGGGGTATTTCGCCAGGTAGCTTTCAAGCCAGAGCGCCCCTTCGAGGTCGAGGTAGTTGGTCGGTTCGTCCAGCAGCAGAAGGTCCGGCGCAGAGAACAGGACCGCCGCCAGGGCGACCCGCATCCGCCAGCCACCGGAGAAGGCAGAGCAGGGCATGCGCTGTTCTTCGTCCGTGAAGCCAAGGCCCTTGAGGATCGTACTGGCACGCCCCTCTGCGGACCAGGCATCGATATCGGCCAGCCGGGTCTGGATTTCTGCGATCCTGTGGGGGTCGCTTGCGGTCTCGGCCTCTTCCATGAGCGAGGCGCGCTCGGTATCGGCGGCAAGAACCGTGTCGATCAGGCTGACCTCGTTTCCGGGCACCTCCTGCGCCACGCCGCCGATGCGGGATTTCTCCGGCAGGGTGATCTCTCCGGTGTCGAGCACGAGCTCACCGCGGATGAGCTTGAAGAGCGTGGATTTCCCGGCGCCATTGCGGCCGACGATACCCACCTTGTGACCTTCCGGAATCGTGGCGCTCGCGTTTTCAAGCAGCGGGCGGCCGGCGACGGAATAGGAGATGTTCTGGATCCTGAGCATGGCCGCTCTCTGCCCGAAGCCGGCAGGAGGGTCAATCGAAGTTAAGCGCAGAAGGCGCTGAGGGTGGGCGTCGCGGCGTCGAATCGGGCGGCGGGCCTTGGGGCGCTGGACGCGGTGGCCTGGGGCAGGCCTGGTGCCTTCATGGTATCGGGGAGGCGCGGCCCCCCCCACAGGAGCGCCTTTTGCCGGGGCACGCCGGCCGAGCGGGGCGATCGGGGCGCCCTTGGCGGGCAAGGATGCCTCCGGCGGGAGTTTTTGGGCAAGAAGAAGATAGGGCTAGGCGACTGGGCGGCTGATTTTCCAAAGGTCGGGGAATGGGTGTTTAGGCGCGCGTTTGCAGGACGGGGCAGGGGGCCATGCACCAGTTCCGGCTTTTCAAAGCCCACGCCCCATGCTACCCGGACGCGGATATTTTCGGCCCATGCAACCGCATGGCGCCCGCAAGACGGAGAGAGACCCAATGGCCATCGAACGCACCCTTTCGATCATCAAGCCCGACGCAACCCGCCGCAACCTGACCGGCAAGATCAACGCCAAGTTCGAAGATGCCGGCCTGCGCATCGTCGCGCAGAAGCGCATCCAGCTGACCCCGGCGCAAGCGGGCAAGTTCTACGAAGTGCACAAGGAGCGTCCCTTCTACGGTGAGCTCTGCGAATTCATGGCCTCCGCTCCGGTCGTCGTGCAGGTTCTCGAAGGCGAAGGTGCCATCGCGAAGAACCGCGAAGTCATGGGCGCAACCAACCCCGCCGATGCGGCCCCCGGCACCGTGCGCGCCGATTTCGCCGAATCCGTGGGTGAGAACTCCGTTCACGGCTCCGACGCTGCAGAAACCGCGGCAGAAGAAATCGCCTACTTCTTCTCCGGTCTCGAACTGGTCGGCTAAGCCAGGGCGCTTGCCTTTGACATGATGGAAACGCCGGTGGGGATCCCGCCGGCGTTTTTCTTTGCCGGGGTGAAATTGACTTGCCCGGTTCAAGCTGCAACTCTGCTGGAAATTGTACCGCACCGGGGATTACCCGCGCGAGGTGACGCCCGGAGCCCGCCGGGATGATTTCGTTTTCCCGGCAAGGAGTGACGCATGAAACGGACCTTGTGCATGATCCGTCGCGCGCTTGGTCTGCTGCTGGCCTGTCTTGCCGGTCCCGTCCTTGCCCAGGATCCCGGCTACGTGGGCTCTGCCACCTGCATAACCTGTCACGAAGACGCCGGTATGGCCTGGGAGGGGTCGCATCACGACTTGGCCTGGACCGCCTTCAGCGATGGGGCGGCCGTGGCCGATTTCGACGGCACAGAGTTCCAGCTGGGCGAGATGATCGCCCGGTTCCGCCTGGATGATGACGGGGGGCCGCGTGTCTCCGTCACCGAGCTGGACGGAGAAACCATGGAATACACACTGCATTCGGTCATCGGGGTCGAACCGCTGCAGCAATTCGTGATCGAGACAGAGCCGGGGCGACTGCAAAGCTTTGACGTGGTCTGGGACACAGAGGCGCGGGAGTGGTTTCACCTTTACCCGGATCAGGATCTGCCGCCCGAGGATGCCTATCATTGGACCGGGCCTTACAAGAACTGGAACGGGCGCTGTGCGGCCTGCCACGCCACCGGGTTCGAGGCCAATTACGATGCCACCACGCGCCGCTATCAGTCCAGGATGGTAGAGATCGGCGTGGGGTGCGAGGCGTGCCATGGCACGGGTGCTGCGCATGTCGCCTGGGCCGAAGACTATGACGCCCACGGCACGCTGGCGCCTGAGAACTACGGGTTCGCGGTGGATTTCTCCGATCCCGAGCAGACCACCCAGCAATGCGCCACCTGCCATTCCCGGCGTGAGCATTTCGAGGATGGCAACCCGCTGCCCGGCACGCCCTTTCACGATGCCTATAACCTATCGCTGCTGCGCGAAGGCGCCTATGAGGCGGATGGCCAGATCCTGGACGAGGTCTATGTCTACGGCTCCTTCCTGCAATCCAAGATGCATCAGAAGGGCGTGACCTGCACCGATTGCCACGCGCCCCATAGCATGGAGCTGAAGGCAGAGGGCAACGCGGTCTGCGCCACCTGCCACAGCCCGGCGGGCAACCCGCGCTTCCCCAGTCTGCCGATCGCGGATTTCGACAGCCCGGCGCATACCCATCACCCGGTAGGCTCCGAGGGGGCGCGATGCGTGAATTGCCACATGGTGGAGCGCGTCTACATGGGCAATGACTGGCGGGCGGATCACTCCTTCCGCATTCCGCGCCCCGATTTGCATGGCGAAACCGGCGCGCCGGATGCCTGCAGCACCTGCCACGAAGGGCAAAGCCCCGCCTGGGCGGCCGAGGTGCTGGAAGACTGGTTTCCGGTCAGCACGCACCGGGGCGCGCATTTCGGCAGTGTGATTGCGGCCGGGCGGCGGGATCCCGTCGGCGCGCTTCCCGCGCTCTCGTCGCTGGCGCAGGATCGCGACGAACCGGCGATTGCCCGGGCCACGGCGCTGTACCTTGTGGAGATGGCGCAGGACGAGGCCGCTGCGCGGGCGCTTGCCGCGCTGACCCGCGATCCCGATCCCATGGTGCGCGCCGCGGCGGTGAAGCTGCAGCGGGTCGTGCCGGCGCAGGAGCGGCTGCAATCGGTGATGGGCTTGCTGGCGGACCCGGTCAAATCGGTGCGCATCGCCGCTGCCCAGGCCATGCTGGATGCACCGATCGCCTATCTGCCGGATCGCTATGGGCAGATGGTGCGCGGGGCTTTCGGGGAATGGCAGGGCAGCATGGGCAACAAGCTTGACTACCCGGAAACGCACTTGCAGATGGCGGGCACCGCCCTGGTGATGCGGAACTTTGCCGCCGCAGCCCGGGCCTTTGCCGAAGTGACGGAGCTTGATCCCCAGCATCTGGATGCCTGGACCATGCGGGTGCGCATTGCTGCCGCGATTGAAGGCCCGGGGCCGGCATTGGCCATCGCCGAACAGGGGCTGGAGGCCAATCCCGGGGCGGTGCCTTTGCTGCAATTGCAGGGCGACCTTGCTGCGGCCAACCAGCAGGGACTCACACCCCCGCCGCACGAGTAAGCGCGGCGGGGGTGGTACGTGGTATCAGTCGGGTTACTTCAGTTCGCCGGGCTTGTCCCGGACCTGAATATAGACACCATGCGCCACACCGGGCAGCCAGCCCAGGATTGTCAGCAGCAGGTTCAGCCAGAAGGAGCCGCGCAGCCCGTCCTTCAGGAAGACGCCCAGGGGCGGGATCAGGATGGTGATCATCAGCTTGATCAGGTTGCCTTCCCGGGCGCGGCGGTGCGGTGTTTCAGAGATATCGTCGTCCATCTGGTCGATCCTTCTATCTTGGAAGGGGACAACCCGCCCATAAGCCGCAAGTTCCATGACCCGTGGTCCGGCTAACGCGCGGGCAGGCCGATCCGGTCCAGGAAAGCGTCCAGGTCGCCGGGCAGCGCGCCTTCGGGACAGGGCGCGTTGCGGGCCTGCGCGCAAAGCGCATCAAAGCGCGGCCGCAGGGCGATCTTTTCCGCCGGGGTCAGGTCATTCCAGGGCCGCCCCTGCAGCCCCATGACCAGCGCGTAATAGCCCACGAAATGCGCCGGCATCCCTGCTGCCACGGCCCGGGTATAGGCCGCGTCCACGCCGATCTCCCGCAGCTCTTCCGCGCTGTGGATCCCGGCGCGTTGCAGCGCCTGGGCAGTCTTGGGGCCGAGGTTTCGGATCTTGGTCAAAGCGCTCATGGCGCATAGGCTGAGGTCAGAAAGGGGGGCCGTCAAGCCGCGCTGCACAGGGAAACGGCGATTGCTGCCAGCCCCTGCAATTTCGCCCTGCAGGGCGGTCTGGGGGATTGCGGTGCGGGCGGGGCCGTGATGGTACTGTCTTGGTATACCAAAAACGGTCAGCGCAGAGGATGCCGCTGGGCGGGGCGACCATCAGGGGCAGTGTGGGACCCCACAAGGCACGGAAGAACCGGAGTAAGACATGGAATTCGATATCGTCATTCACGGCGGCCAGATCGCCACGGCGGATTTTCTCTTTGACGGGGATATCGGCATCAAGGATGGCCGCATCGCCGCCGTGGCCGAGAAGCTATCGGGCGGGGACCGGCGCATTGACGCGGGCGGGCGCATCGTGATGCCCGGCGGGATCGAGGCGCACGCCCATATCGCGCAAGAAAGCGCCACCGGCCTTATGACGGCGGATGACTATTATTCCGGCTCCGTCAGCGCGGCCTTCGGGGGGAACTCCAGCTTCATCCCCTTCGCCGCCCAGCACCGCGGCCAAAGCATCGACGAGGTGATCGAGACCTATGATGCCCGGGGCGCGCGCTCTGTCATCGACTACAGCTATCACCTGATCGTCTCGGACCCCTCCGAAGAGGTGCTGACGGACCAGCTGCCGCGCGCCTTTGCCCGCGGGATCACCAGTTTCAAGGTCTTCACCACCTATGACGCGCTGGTCCTGCCGGATGCCCAGATGCTGGATATCCTGACTGTGGCGCGGGCGCACGGGGCTATCACCATGGTCCATTCAGAGAATGACGGCATGGTGAAATGGATGAACAAGCAGCTGGCCAAGGGCGGGCATGTGGCGCCGCGCTACCACGCGATCTCTCGCCCCGAACTGGCGGAAGAAGAGGCGATCCACCGCATGGTGCAACTGGCCAAGCTGGCCGATGCGCCGCTCTTCATCGTCCATGTCTCCACCGCCGGCGGGGCCGAAATCGTGCGGCGCGAAAAGGCGCTCGGTGCCAAGCTCTTTGCCGAAACCTGTCCGCAATACATGGCCCTGACCCGCGATGACCTGGACCGCCCGGGCATGGAGGGGGCCAAGTATATATGCTCCCCGCCGGTGCGGGACGCCGCCACGCAGGACGCGCTCTGGCACCACGTGGCGATGGGCACCTTTGAAAGCGTCTCTTCGGATCACGCGCCCTATCGCTCTGATGAGACGGGAAAATTCGCCAACGGTGCAGAGGTTCCCTACCCAAGGATCGCGAACGGGATGCCGGGGATTGCCGCGCGCCTGCCCTGGCTTTTTTCCGAAGGCGTGGTGAAGGGACGGATCACGCTTGAACAATTCGTGGCGCTCTCTTCGACCAACGCGGCCAAGACCTTCGGGGTTGAGCGCAAGGGGCGGATCGCGCCGGGTATGGACGCCGATATCGCCATCTGGAACCCCGAGGCGACGCGTCGCCTCACGCTTGGCGATCAACATGACAACATGGATTACTCTCCCTTCGAGGGGCTGGAACTGACCGGCGTGCCGGAACTCGTTATGACCCGTGGCGCGGTGGTGGTGCAGGACGGCGCCTTGCAGGCGGCCGAAGGGCAGGGGCGGTTCATTCCCCGCGCGCCCGTGGATTTGCGCGCCCGGCCCGGTGTTGCCGTGAAAGAGCGCGATCCGGCGCAGAACTTCGGGGTCTCCTTCCCATGAAGACAATCCTGATCGTGAACCCCAATTCCTCTGCCCCGGTGACAGAGGGGATCGCGGCGACGGTGGCGCCGCTGGAAACCGCCGGCGTGCGCTTCGTGGTCGAGGGGATCGCGGAGGGACCGCTGACCATCGCCACGGATGAAGACGTGGCGCGCGCCGGTCTGGCCTTTGCCGCGCGCGTCGCGGATCACCCGGCGGATGCCTATATCACCGCCTGTTTCTCAGATCCGGGGCTGGACCTTGCGCGGGGGCTTCAGGACCGCCCGGTGATCGGCATTCAAGAGGCCGGCATCCTGACCGCTCTTGGCCGCGCCGACATGTTCGGGATCATCGCGCTTGGCCCGGCGGCCCTTGGCCGTCACCGCCGCAAGATCCGCATGATGGGGGTGGAGAGCCGCTTCGCCGGGGAACTGGCCTTGCCCGGCGTCTCCGCAGAGGCCTCCGGCCGCGATCCCGAGGTCTACGC
>NZ_JAATOW010000059.1 GCF_011806405.1 Pseudooceanicola sp. HF7
GGCACGCCCATGGCCTGGCGCAAGGACGCCTACCTCGACGCCGAGGGAGCGCACATTGCCTGCCATGCCCATGGCGCACTCTTCGACATCGAAACGGGGGCCTGCGTGTCAGGCCCCTGCCTGGGAAGAAAACTGACCCGAGTCCCCCTCACCGAGGCGCCGGATGGGTCCATCAGCGTTCCGGCCCAGGTCGCCGGACGCGCAGCACGGGAGAGCTGACAGTGAAAACGGGAGGAGAGACAATGGCAAGCGCACGCAAGGTCCTGATCATCGGCGGTGGCTTCTCGGGCATGTCCGCGGCCATCATGCTGGCCCGCGGCGGCATCGAGACCGACCTGGTAGAGATCGACGCCGGCTGGCGCAGCTACGGCGCCGGTATCAGCCTGCACGGCGCGACGCTGCGCGTGTTCCAGCAGCTGGGCATCCTCGAGGACTTCAAGCGGGAAGGGGCCGCGACCGATGGCCTGATCGTGCGGATGCCGCACAACGACCAGGAAATCGTCACCCTGCCCACCCCGCCGATGCCCGGCACCGGCCTGCCCGGCAATGCCGCCATCATGCGCCCGGCCCTGGCCGCGATCCTTTCCAAGGCCACCCGCGCCGCCGGGGTCTCGGTCAAGCTGGGCCACAGCTTCGAGACCATCGAGCAGGACGCCGATGGCGTCACCGTCACCTTCACCGACGGCACCTCTGGTCGCTATGATGCGGTGATCGGCGCCGACGGGCTCTATTCCAAGACCCGCATGACGCTGATGCCCGATGCCCCCAAGCCCGCCTACGTGGGCCAGGCCGTCTGGCGCGCCGAACTGCCGACGCCTGCGGGCCTCAACTCGCTCAACATGTGGTTGGGAGACGGTCTGAAGGTCGGGATCAACCCGGTCTCCGAAGGCCGCAGCTACATGTTCATTACCGAAGACCGGCCCAAGAACGACTGGATCGAGCAGGGCGATCTGCTGCCCGCCATGAAGACCATGCTGGACCGCTTCCCCTCACCGATCCTGACCGCGGTCAAGGAAGCGCTGAGCGAGGAGAGCAAGCTGATCTATCGCCCGCTCGAGAAGCTGCTGCTGCCCCAGCCCTGGCACGTCGGCCGCGTCATGCTGATCGGCGATGCGGTCCATGCCACCACCCCGCACCTTGGCGCCGGGGCCTGCATCGGCATGGAGGACGGCGTGGTGCTGGCGGAAGAGCTGATGCGCGAAGGCACCGTGGCCGAGGCCTTCGCCCGGCATGAAGCGCGCCGCTGGGACCGCTGCACCATGGTGGTCGAGAACTCCGCAAGGCTGTCGGAGATCGAGGTTCAGCGCGGTGACCAGGGAGAGCACAACGCGATCATGGGACGTTCGATGATGGCCCTGACCGAACCGGTCTGAGCCGCGTCACCAATCCTGTCCGATCAGAGACAGGAAAAAGAGAAGGTCGGTGGAGGAGCCGACTGACAGGGAGGAGAAAACCGAATGACTGACACTGCATCCCCCGCGGCGGCCATGGCCCCCGCGCTAGGCATCAAACGCACCGGGGCCGCCGCGCTTGTCGTGGGGCATTGCGCGGGCCTTGTTGACCTTGTTGCGTTGCCCGTCTGGGTCGGCGCGCTGATCACCCGTTTCGGCTTCGGCCCGCGCGAGGCCGGCGCGCTGGTGACGCTGTTCCTGCTTGGCGCGGTGCTGGCCAGCGTGCTGACCGCGCGCAACTTCACCCGGCTGCCGCGCAAGGCGCTGACCGTGGTCGGCTTTGGCCTGGCCGCACTGGCCTTCCTTCTGGCCTCGCAACAAAGCAGTTTCGGGCCGCTTGCCGCTCTGCACCTTCTGGGCGGCGGGGCGAACGGCATGGCGCTCAGCATCGTGCATGGCACCATGGGCCGAGCGGCCAACCCGCACCGGCTGTTCGCCTTCGCCGGCATCGGCCTTGGCCTTTTCGGGGTGATCTACATGGGCGCCGTACCGCAGCTGATGTTGGAACACGGCGGGACGGTCCTGTTCTTCAGCTTCGGTGCTATCATGGCGCTGGCGACGCTGGTCGCCCTTCTGGCCTTCCCCAAGGTCGAGGACCGCACACAAGGCGCCACCCCGCGCAGCCCGCTCGCGCCCGGTGTGATGGCGGTGGTCGCGGGCGTCAGCCTGATGACCTTCAACCAGGCGATGGTCTTTTCCTTCGTCGAGGTTATCGGCTCGGCGCGTGGTTTCGCACCGCAAGCCATCGTCGGCACGCTGATCGCGCTTGGCTTGGTGAACTTCGTCGGCCCCGCACCGCTGGCCGCGCTGCTGGAAAATCGCCTGTCCGCGGGCCGGGTGGTGATCGCGGGGCCGATGGTCCAGGCGGTGCTGGCGCTGGTCATCACCTTCGCCACCGTCTTCACGCTCTGGGCGCCTGTTGCTGCGGTCTTCGTGGCGGTGCAGGTCTTCACCCATACCTTCGCTTTCGGCCTGCTGGCCCGGATGGACAAGACCGGCCGCACCGCAGCCGCCACCCCGGCCATGCTGATGACAGGCTCCGCCCTTGGTCCGATCATCGGTGGCGCCCTGCTTGAAGGGTTCTCCATCGAAGCCCTGGGCCTGATGGCCGTGGTCGTCGCGGGCCTCTCCGTTGCCTGCTTCGCGCGGGGCCTACGCGCCAGCCGCTGAATTGACTCGATGGGTTCGCCGCCAGGCGGACCCGACACCAGGGAGGAGACCCAGATGTTCACACGACTTTTCAAACGACCCGCCACCGCGCTGGCCCTGCTGGCCTGCACCGCGCTTCCGGTCATGGCCGAAACCACCTTCACCGTGCTCGGCAGCGGCGGCGGCCCGATCGCTCGCGCCGACCGCTCGCAGCCTGCGAACCTGCTGCAGGTCAATGGCCGCAACATCGTCGTCGACGCCGGAGACGGCCTGTCCGTCCGCCTTGCCGCCAAGCGCCTGCGCATGGGCGACGTGGATGACGTGCTTGTCAGCCACCTGCATTTCGACCACGTCGGCGGGCTGCTCGCAGTGCTCGGCCAGCGTTTCCAGACCAACCCGGCCAAGCCGGTCATGATCTACGGCCCGCCGGGCACCAAGGCGCTGATCGACGGCATGGTCGAGGGCATGGGCCCGGCGATGGAGGCCGCCTATGGCATGGAAGACGCCACGATCATGACCGCAGAGGAACTGGTCCAGGTGCAGGAGATCCGTGGCGGAGAAAGCTTCACACTGGGCGATGTCACCGTGACCACCGCCAAGAACACGCACTACAGCTTCGCCCATGGGGGCGAGATGGATCAGAAGTACGAATCCCTTTCTTTCCGCTTCGACACGCCGGATCGCAGTATCGTCTACACGGGCGATACCGGGTGGTCCGACGCGGTGATCGACCTGTCGCAGGGCGTTGACCTTCTGGTGGCCGAGCTGATCGACCTGCCTTCCACCATGGACGCCGTGCGCAAGTCCGCTCCAGAGCACCTGATCGACGAGGTTGAGCAGCACCTGTCCACCCACCACCTCTCTCCGGAACAGGTCGGCCGGCTGGCTGCTGAGGCCGCGGTCGGCAAGGTCGTTGCCACCCATCTCTCGGCCGGCGCGCGCATCACGCCCGAGATGACCGATGCCTGGGCGCAGGAGATCTCTTCCGTCTACGACGGGGAGGTCGCCATCGCCAAGGACCTCCAGGACTACTGACACCACCGCGGGGCATTCAACGGATGAATGCCCCGCATCATGACTTTCCATTTTCCCAATGGATCCACGCCGAATAGCTCTCTCTGATCCGGGGCCTGGGCCCCGGGACAACCCCGCAGATCAAAGGACCCCACCCATGGCGATGTTCAACTATTTCCCCAACTACGTCTGGAACCTGACGGTCTCCATCGCGCTCGGCTCGGGCGGCCAGATCGGCGAGATCATGGATATGTGCCAGCCGCTGCTCGAAAAGTCGAAGAACGGCGAAGATGCAGGCACCCGCGAGTTCATGGATGCCTGGGTCCGCGTCGCCGACAAGCTGATCGGGCTGGCTGAAGAGGAAGAAGCCGAGGGCCGTTTCTTCTCTGCAGGTGAGATGCGCAAGCGCGCGGCGCTCTACTACATCGTCGCCGAACGGATGCAGGGGCAGGGCGATCCTGAGCGCATGGTGACCTACAAGAAGGGCCTGGCCAACTTCGAGCAAGGTACCCGGCAAGCCGGCGACAAGGTCCAGCGCTTCGAGGTCCCCTACGGCGACACGGTCATCCCCGTGCTCTACACCCCCGCCGAGGGCGTCGAGGGCCCGGCGCCTGCCGTCGTCTATCTGAACGGCCTCGATAGCTGCAAGGAACTGCTTTACTGGTCCTGGCTGCCCCATGCGCTGGCCAAGCGCGGCATCGCCACGCTCTGCGTCGACCAGCCCGGCACCGGCGAAAGCCTACGCCTGCTGGACCTGCCCGCGCATTACGACAGCGAGAAGTGGGGCACGCCGGTCTACGAATGGCTGGCGGCGCGCGACGACGTGGACGCAGAGCGCATCGGCATCACCGGCATCTCTTTGGGTGGCTACTACGCGCCCCGCGTCTGCGCCAACGAGCCGCGCTTTGCCTCCGGTGCCGTTTGGGGCGCCAACCACAACTGGGCCGAAGTGCAGCAGAAGCGCCTGAAGCGCGAAGGCGAGAACCCGGTGCCGCACTACTGGGATCACGTGAAGTGGGTCTTCGGCGCCAAGGACATGGATACCTTTTTCGAGAAGGCGGCGGGCTTCTGCCTCGACGGGCAAATGGAGAAGATCAAGGTGCCCTTCCTGGTCACCCATGGCTCCAAGGACCGCCAGATCGCGCTCGACTATGCGCATCAGTCCTACGACCAGCTGGTCAACTCGCCGAACCGCAAGCTGAAGATCTTCACCGAGCGTGAAGGCGGCGTGGAACACGTGGGCGCCGACAACATGAGCTACGCTCGAAACTACATCGCAGACTGGTTCGCCGAGACCCTCGGCGGCCGCACCGGCGTGGAGGGCTGAGATGCGTTTCGCCACTCTCGCAGACGGCAGCCCCGACGGGCGGCTGCACCTGGTCAGCCGTGACAACAGCCGCTGCATTCCTGCCGCAGCGGTCTCCAGCCTGCGGCTGCTGATGGAGGACTGGGACAGCTTCGCCCCGGCGCTCGAAGCGGAGTATGCCGCCCTGAACGACGGCGGCGGCGCGCCCTTCCTGGCCGCCCAGGCGCTGGCTCCGCTGCCCCGCGCCTGGCAATGGCTCGACGGATCGGCCTATGACAGCCACGGCGCGCTTATGCAGAAGGTCTTCGGCGCCGATCCGAACCCGGAAGGGCGCCCGCTGATGTACCAGGGCATGTCGCATTGTTTCCTTGGCGGAGCGCAGGACGTGCCCCTGCCCTCGGAAGACGACGGCATCGACTTCGAGGGCGAATTCGGCGTGATCTGCGACAGCGTCCCGATGGGCAGCACGCCTGCCGAGGCCGCCGCGCGCATCCGCCTGCTGGTGCAGATCAACGACTGGTCGCTGCGCGCCATCGCCCCCGTCGAAATGAAGACCGGCTTCGGCTGGGTGCAGGCCAAGCCCGCCTGTGCGGTGGCCCCCGTCGCGCTCACCCCCGACGAGCTTGGCGACGCCTGGCGCGACAGCCGCATCGACCTGCCGCTGCAGGTGGACCTCAACGGCAACCGCTTCGGCCTCGCCGAAGGCTACCCGATGAGCTACGGCTTCGACCAGCTTATCGCCCATGCCGCGAAGTCGCGTGACCTGGTGGCGGGCACGGTGCTGGGGTCCGGCACGGTCTCGAACGAGACCTACCGCGAGGTGGGCTCGACCTGCATCGCCGAGCGCCGGGCAATCGAACTGCTGGACGAGGGCAAGCAAAGCACCCATTACATGAATTTCGGAGACCGCGTTTTCATGGAGTGCCGCAGCCGTGACCAGGCGCCGCTCTTCGGGGTCATCGACCAGCAGGTCATCAAGGGAGGCCGCCCATGAGCCGCCGCATCATCGACCTTTCGGTCACGCTGACCGACGACTTCCCCACCGATCCGCCCGGCATGGGCCCCTCGATCGAGTACAAGGCCCACGACAAAGGCGCCGAGGACTATGCCCGTATGTTCGGCATCCCCGTCGAGCACCAGCTGGACGGGGCCGGCGCGGCGGCAGAGAAGCTCTCTCTGACCACCCATAACGGCACCCACCTGGATGCGCCCTGGCATTACCACCCGACGATGAACAAGGGCGAGCGCGCCATCACCATCGACGAGGTGCCGCTGGACTGGTGCATGGGGCCGGGCGTGAAGCTCGACTTCCGGGACATGCCTGACGGCCACGTGGTCACCGCCGAAGAGATGGCAGCGGAATTCGACCGTATCGGCCATGAGCTGAAGCCGGGCGACATCGTCCTGGTGAACACCCGCGCCGGTGCCCTCTACGGAGAGCCGGGTTACTTGGCGGCGGGCTGCGGCATCGGGCGCGAGGCAACGCTCTGGCTGACCGAGCGCGGCATGAAAGTCTGCGGCACCGACGCCTGGAGCTGGGACGCGCCGCTGAAGGGCGTGGCCGACAAGGCCAAGGCCACCGGCCAGTGGGATCTCTTCTGGGAAGGCCACAAGGCCGGCGCCGAGACGGTCTATTGCCACATGGAGAAGATGGCCAATCTCGACCAACTGCCCGACACCGGCTTCGAGGTCATCTGCTTCCCGGTGAAAGTGGCCCGCGGCTCGGCCGGCTGGTGCCGCCCCGTGGCCATTCTTTCCGCCTGAGGGCAGGGCCGGTGATGGCCCGCGGTGCCATTCATGTGCACCAGGTCCGTCTTTAAGCGAAGGTGCGCATGCCGCCTGCAAGAAATCTGGTGATGCCGAGAGGAAGTTCCCGGCATCACCTCTATCCTTAAGTCGTTGGCGACAGGACCGCACGCCCGAGGGTCTTGTCGTCTTCCAGCAGTACCGGCATGTACTTTCTGCCTTCCCTTTGGTCGGGAGATATGGCGCATACGTCTGGAAATTAAGGGGTTTTCTTCACGAGGTGGTAAAGGCTCATGTCCCGAATGAGGTGAGAAGCAGAAAACCCGAACCTTGCGATCTGCAAGACCCGGGCTTTCCTTCAACTGCGCTTTTGGCAGGGCGAAACCCGCCCTCCAAGGGTGCGGATCAGATCTCCACGACAACGCGGCCGCGGATCTGGTTGTCCATGAGCTGCTCAGCCAGCTTGGGCAGCTCATCGAAGCCGTGAACCGAATACATCGTGCCCAGCAAATCGCGGTCCAGGTGCTTGTCCAGAAGATCCCAGGCCGCGACGCGCTTGGCACGCGGGGCCATCACGGAATCGACGCCCAGCAGGGCAACGCCGCGCAGGATATGGGGCATCACGGTGCCGGGCAGGGCAGGACCGCCCGCCAGGCCACAGGCCGCCACAGCACCGCCGTAGCAGGTCTGAGCCAGGACATTGGCCAGGGTGTGATTGCCAACCACGTCCACGCCACCTGCCCAGCTTTCAGCCTGCAGGGGTTTGCCCGCCTCGGCCAGTTCCGCCCGGTCAAGGAAGGCCGTCGCGCCCAGCTTGCCAAGGTATTCCTGCGTCTCGGGACGGCCGGTGACCGCTGTGACCGGGAAGCCCAGCTTGGACAGCAAGGCAATGGCGACGGAACCGACACCGCCTGCAGCCCCGGTCACCAGGACCGGCGCGCCATCCTTGGGCGTGCCCCAGTCCAGCAGAGCCTGAACGCAAAGACCGGCGGTGTAGCCGGCCGTGCCGATGGCCATGGCCTGCTCCGGCGAAAAGCCTTCGGGCAGCGGCAGCAGCCATTCGGGCTTCACGCGCTGGAACTTGGAATAGGCGCCCTGCTCGGTCTCGGATAGGCCCCAGCCGTTGACGATCACCTTGTCGCCGGGCTGAAAATCGCTGCTGGCGCTTTCCACGACGGTACCGGCAAGGTCGATCCCGGCGGTCATGGGCAGGCGGCGTGCGATCCGCCCCTTGCCGCTGACGGCCAGGCCATCCTTGTAGTTCACGGTGGAATGGCTGATCTCGACCAGCACGGGCAGGTCGGGAAGGTCGGCCAGGGTCATCTGCGTGACTTCTGCGCGGGTCTTGCGGTCACCGGCATCGACGATGCGAAGAGCGTTGAACGTGTCGGACATGGGGTTTCCTTCCAGGTCTTTCGGGTTTGTCTTGCTCTGGGCCAAGGCGGCTCAGAGCGGATCAGCCGGGCTGCTTGGCATGCCTGGCCTTCTGGGCGGCGGCGTAACTTTCGGTCAGGTGGGTCAGCAGGTTTTCCAAGGCGGCGCGGGCGCGGCGCGGATCACGCGCTTCGACCGCTTCCAGCAGCCTGCGCTGATGGGCGATGGTTTCGCTTCTATTGCGCTGGCGGACCACGATCATGTTGAGCAGGGGAATGAAGCTCTCGATCACCGTGGCCATCATCAGGCTTAGCGGACCATTGCGCGCGGCATCCACGATAGCACGGTGAAAGCCAACGTCCGCCGCGCAGAACTCCGTGTCGGGCAGGGCGGGATCTTCCTGCCGGGTCAGGGCGGCGCGCATCGCCTCCAGGTCCGCCTCCGTGCGCAGCGCACAGGCCCGCTCAAGGCAAAGCGCCTGGGTCTCAAGCCGCGCCTCGATCAGCTCGTCGATATCGAAGGCCCCCATGCCGACCATCAGCATCGCAGATGTTGCCTGGGATTCGACCAGCTCGGAAAGCTCGGGGCGCTTGACGAAGTTGCCACCCGTTGGCCCGCGCCGCGAATGGATCAGGTTGAGCGCGGCCAGCCGTTTCAGCGCTTCGCGCACGGTGGGACGGGACACGCCGAAGCGGGTCGCAAGCTCTTCTTCCCCCGGCAGGCGGTCATCGGCCTTCAGGCGCCCGTCCAGGATCGCGCCGTGAATCTCATCCGCCACCTGGCGGGCCAGGCCGGCAGTGACAACTTGCCCGAATTTCACGCTCATGGTCCGGTTCGGCTCCAGCTGACAAATAATAGGTTTGACAAATATGGATAAGACCGCATCAGATGGGGTCATGTCTACCGGAAATTTCACTCCGGCCGAATTGGCGTGATGAGGTGCTTGGAAGTGCTGACATCATGACGCGGCCGCTCGACACCCTCTTGGCCGATCTCTCGGACTTGCCACCTGCTGCGCTGTTGCGCGATGCGGGTGCCTTGGCCCGCTACGCTGCCGATGCCACGGGTAACCTCAGCCAGCCCCCCCTTGCCGTGCTGCGCCCCGCCACCACGGCAGAGCTGTCCCGGATGATGGCCGCCTGTGCGCGCGCCGCCCTCCCCATTGTCATTCAAGGCGGGCTGACAGGGCTTTCCAACGGCGCGACGCCCAAGGCGGGGGAAGTTGCGATCAGCCTTGAACGCATGACCCGGATCGAACCGGTGGACCCGGTCTCTGCTACCCTCGTGGCCGGTGCCGGTGCCACCTTGCAAAGGGTGCAGGAGGCCGCCGCGACTGCCGGGCTGTCGTTCGGCGTGGATATCGGCGCGCGCGGCTCTGCCACCATCGGGGGCATGGCGGCCACCAATGCGGGGGGGCTGAACGTCATCCGCAACGGCATGATGCGGGCCCATGTCATCAGCCTGGAGGTCGTGCTGGCCGGTGGCCGTGTCCTTGGGCATGTCCGCCCCCTGGTCAAGGACAACTCAGGGTTCGACCTCAAGCAGATCTTCATCGGGTCCGAAGGCGTGCTGGGCGTGATCTCCCGCCTTTGCCTGTCGTTGCGACCTGCTCCTGGCGCGCAGCAGACCCTCTTTGCCGCCGCGCCGGACATGCAGGCCGCCGCGGCCCTGCTGGCCCGCTTGCGGCGCTCTGCCCCCGGCCCGGTCACCGCTTTCGAGGTCATGGACGAAGCGATCTTTGCCCGCATTCTCGCCCAGGGACACCGCGCGCCGATTGAGCCAAAAGGCATCCAGATCCTGGCCGAGGTTGAAACGGATGCGGAGGCCGCCCTGCACGCCCTCCTGATGGGGGCGTTGGAGGCCGGAGAGCTCAGCGATGTGACGCTTGCCAGCTCCGGGTTCCAGGCCGCCGCCCTCTGGACGCTGCGCGAAGCCTGCGCCGAAGCCGTTGGAGCGATGAAAAGCCCGGTCGGCTTCGACATCGGCCTGCCGGTTGCTGCCATGCCGGCGTTCCTGGCGGAAACCCGTAGCGCTCTGGCCGCGCTGCCACAGGCCGAACCGGCTGTCTTCGGGCACCTGGGGGATGGCAACCTGCACTACATCGTTGATACGCCGGACCAGAAAACTGTCGCCGATATCGTCTTTCAGGCGGTGGCCCGCGCGGGTGGGGCGATCAGTGCTGAACATGGCCTTGGCCGCGAAAAGCCGCGCTACCTGCCGCTGGTGCGCAGCGACGATGAGCTGTTGGTGATGCGGGGCCTCAAGGCCCTGCTGGATCCGGCGGGCCTTCTCAATTCCGGGCGCGTCCTGCCCCCTCAATCCTGAAGTGAAGCCAAGCAGATGAGCCGAGCAGACAACCTTTCCCCCGCCATGGCGCAAACCGCCTTCCTGTCCGGCACCCAGGCGCTGGCAAAGCTGCCGGTGCTGATGCGCCAGCGTGACCTGGCCGCCGGACTGAACACCGCCGGATACGTGACCGGCTACCGTGGCTCGCCCCTGGCGCAGCTGGACCGCGAGATGACGAAGGCCGCCACGGCGCTGAAAGACAGCCATGTCCATTTTCACCCCGCGCTGAACGAAGACCTTGCGGTGACCGCAGCATGGGGCACGCAGCAGACGGGTCTGTTCGACGGTGTACGCTACGACGGTGTCTTTGCCATGTGGTACGGCAAGGGGCCCGGCGTGGACCGCAGCCTTGATGCGATCCGCCATGCCAATGCGGACGGCACCGATCCGCGCGGCGGAGTGCTTGTGCTCATGGGGGATGACCATGGCGCCGTCAGCTCCACCCTGCCGCATCAGACCGAACATGACATGATCGCCGTTCAGGTGCCGGTTCTGGCCCCGGCGGGCGTGCAGGACTACCTGCGCTTCGGGATCCTGGGCTGGGAGATGTCGCGAGCCTCCGGGGCCTGGGTTGGCTTCAAGTGCCAGACGGAGGTCGTGGAAAGCAGCGCCACGGTCGCGCTCGACGCGCTCGACACGCCCGCGGTCCTGCCCGAAGAGGCGGGCAGCCACGGGTTGCGCTGGCCGGATGGTCCCTTCCCCAAGGAGGCACGGATCGAGCAGAAGCTGGCGCTGGCCCAGCAATTCGCCCGGCTCAACGGGCTGGACGAAGTCTTCGGCACGCACGATGCGAAAATCGGCATCGTCGCGGCGGGCAAGAGCTGGCTGGACCTGCGCGCGGCCCTGGCCCGCCTTGGCCTGACCGAAGACGACGCCGCTGCCCATGGCATCCGCCTGCTGAAGCTGGGCCTGACCTGGCCGATCGACCCCGTGGGCCTTGGCGCCTTCGCGGAAGGTCTGGAAGAACTGATCGTGGTCGAGGAAAAACGTCCGGTGATCGAAAACCAGGTGAAAGGCCTGCTGTTCAACCTGGCCACGCGTCCACGCGTCTCGGGCAAGACCACGCCAGAGGGGGCGCCGCTCATGTCGGCCCTGGGCGAACTGCACCCGCATGAAATCCTGGAGGCGGTGCTCTCTCGCCTGCCGGAGACAATCCGCAGCACCCTGCCAACCCCCGCGCCGCTGCCCGATAGCGAAGTACAGGCGCCCACCCCGGCGCTCAACCGCGAGCCCTACTTCTGTTCTGGCTGCCCGCATTCGCTGTCCACCCGCCTGCCTGACGGCAGCCGCGCCACCACCGGGATCGGCTGCCACATGATGGTGATCGGGGTGGAGGGGCGCAATACCTCCACTTTCACCCAGATGGGGGCAGAGGGGATCAGCTGGCTGGGCCTTGCGCCGTTCACGGACGAAAAGCACATCTTCGCCAACATGGGCGATGGCACCTGGTTCCACTCCGGGGCGCTGGCGATCCGGGCCGCCGTCGCGGCGCAGGTCAACATGACCTACAAGATCCTGTTCAACGATGCCGTCGCCATGACCGGTGGCCAGCCCCACGATGGCGAACTCTCGGTGCCCAAGATCGTCCGGCAGGTGCTGGCAGAGGGCGTGCGCGAAGTCGTCGTGGTGGCCGAACAGCCAGAGCGGCTGAAGGGCCAGTTGCCCGATGGCGTGCGGATCTGGCACCGCGATCACATGGATGAGGTCCAGCGCCACCTGCGCGAAGTGGAGGGCGTCACCGTGCTGGTCTACGATCAGGTCTGCGCGGCTGAGAAACGCCGCCGCCGCAAGACGGGCGAGTTCCCGAAGATAAGCAAGCGTGTCTTCATCAACGACCTTGTCTGTGAAGGCTGCGGCGATTGCTCTGACAAGTCCGGCTGCATCTCGATCGAACCCGAAGAGACGGAATTCGGACGCAAACGGCGTATCAACCAGAGCAGCTGCAACGGCGATACCTCCTGCCTGAAGGGCTTCTGCCCGAGTTTCATCAGTATCGAAGGCGGTAACCTTAAGAAACCGGGTAGAGCAGGTGCTAAAGCAAGCAGTGCGCCGCTTCCCGATCCCGTGATGCCGCGGATCGACGGGGTCTACAACGTGATGCTGGCGGGGATCGGCGGCACGGGCGTGCTGACGGTCAGCCAGGTCCTGGCCCGCGCGGCGCACCTGGACGGGCTGGCAGTGCAATCGCTGGACCAGACCGGGCTGGCGCAGAAGAACGGCTCTGTGGTCGGCCACCTGCGGCTGGCGCCCGATGCCCATGATCTGACTGCCGCCCGCGTCGGCGAGGGAGAGGCCGATCTCGTGCTGGCTTTCGACATGCTGGTCGCGCGCTCTGCCAAGGTGCGACCGATGCTGGGGCAGGGGCGCACGCGGATCGTGGTAGAAGACCGGCTGGCCCCGAACGCCAGCTTTGTCCAGAACACGGCGATGGAGTTCCGCAAGTCCGCGGGCCTGAATGCGCTGAAAGGCGCGGTGGGGCAGGGGCATTGCCACGTGCTGCCGGGCACGGATCTGGCGCTGACCACCATGGGCGATGCTATCGCCACCAACCTGCTGATCCTGGGCTATGCCTGGCAAAAGGGCCTGGTCCCGATCCGGGCGCAGGCACTGCGCGAGGCGATTGCCGCATCGCGCGGCGGTGAAGCGAACCTGACGACCTTCGACTGGGGCCGTCGCGCGGCGGAAGAGCCCGATCTTCTGGCAAAGCTGGGCGGCACAGTAGACCCTGAAAACCCAACGCAAGAGCCCCTTCAGCAGCTTGTCGACCGGCGCGCCCAGTTCCTGAAAGGCTACCAGAGCAGGCGCTATGCCAGGCGCTACCTCGCGCTGGTCGAACGGGCGCGGCAGGCTGAGGCCGCCCTGGGGAAAGAGGATTTCACCCGCGCAGTGGCAAAGACCGCCTTCCGCCTGATGGCTTACAAGGATGAATATGAGGTCGCGCGCCTGCACCTTGATGGCGCGCAAAGAGCGCGGATCTCGGACACTTTCGAGGGCGATTACAAGATCCGCTATCACCTCGCCCCGCCGATCCTGTCTAGGGTGGATCCCCGCACCGGCCGGCCCGCCAAGCGCGCCTTCGGTCGCTGGATCGAGCCGGGCTTCTATCTGCTATCCGCGATGAAGGTCCTTCGTGGCACGCACCTTGATCCCTTCGGGCGCACTTCGGAACGCCGCATGGAACGTGGGCTGGTGACGGAATTCGAGACGGAAGTAGCCGCGCTGGCCGCCGACCTGACGGCCCAGACCCACGCTCGCGCCGTAGACTTGGCTGAGCTGCCCCAGATGGTGCGCGGCTTCGGCCCGGTGAAAGAGGCGAATGTTGCTGCCTATCGCGCCAAGCGGGCCGCGCTGGGCTGAGCGCAAAAAAAGGCCGGGACGCCGCAGGGCGCCCCGGCAGTCGGGGAGGTTTCAGTGGGGTGCGCCGTTACTCGGGCGTGCCCCGTTGCGTCAGGATGAGCGCATCCAGCAGGCGCAGCCCGCCGCCGTGATCCATGGGCAGCACTCGGACCGGGTTCAGGTCCACTGCCTCCAGCGCGCCCGCGTGCTCACAGCCCCAGTCGGACAGGGCCAGCATGGCATCTATCAAAGCCGCACGATCGCAGGGGGGCGCCCCGCGATAACCCTCCAGTAGCGCGTCCAGGCGGGTCCGCTTCAGAAGCCCTGCTGCGCTCTCCCGCGTCAGGGGCAGCAGCTCGAAGGCCGCATCGTCCAGCAGTTCGACAAGGGTGCCGCCCAGGCCCACGACAAGGCCGGGGCCGAAGGGCGGACTGTCGACAAGGCCCAGCATGGCATCCACGCCTTCGCCCACCATTTCCTGCACAAGGACGCCGTCAAGGCGCGCCTCGGGCGCATAGGCACGGGCGGAGGTCATGATCCGGTCGAACACCTCGGCGGCCTGATCGGCGGAGACCGAGAGGGCCACGCCCCCGGCCTCGGTCTTGTGGGAGATATCGGGCGAGGCGATTTTCAACACTGCCAGTCCGGGCAAGGCGGTGACGGCCTCGGCTGCCGCCTCACTGCTTGTCACCAGTGTTTCCGACGGGCCGGGTAGGCCGAGCGGGGCCATCAGGGCGCGGGCGTCGGATTCCGACATCTGCGCGGGCAGCGGGAGGCTGCCGTTCGGCGCGCGCCATGTCACCCGGCGCGGTGTGGTGGCCCATTGGGCCGTTGCCGTGAGCGCCGCTCTGGTGCCAGCGAGGCGGATGGCGCGCCCATAGGCCTCGGCCACCGTGCTGTGCAGCCCGGCGGAGAGGTTGGCCAGCGCCACCACCGGGGTTTGTCCGACATAGCCCGCGACGGCCCCGGCGATGCCATGGTATTCGGCGGCCATGTCCGGGGCCAGGGCGGGGGGCGCATCCTGGGCGGCCAGCACCACGCCGACGCCCGGGTCGGCGTCGAGGGTCGCCAGCACCTTCGAATAAAGCGCGGGATCGCCGAAGGGCGCGCCGGTGACGTCCAACGGGTTCTGCGGGGTGGCGAAGCCGGGCAGCAGATCGCGCAGGGCGCTGACGGAGGCGTCGGACAGATCGGCCAGCGGCAGGCCCGCCTCGGCGGCGATGTCGGCGACATGGGCCACGCCACCGCCGGAGACGCCAAGGACAGCGGCGCGGGGCAGGGAAGGGGGTCTGGGAAAGGTTTGGGCGAGTTGCAGGGCGGCCAGGAAGCTGTCCATGTCGGGCATGTCCAGCAGGCCCACCCGGGCGCAGAAAGCGCGCGCCGCATCCTCGGTTCCCGCCAGCGCGCCGGTATGGGCGGCGGTGGCCCGTTGCCCGGCGGCTGAACGGCCGACGCGCAGGGCAACGGCGGTTTTCCCGGCGGCGTGCACCTGCTCCATGGCGGCGGCAAGGGCATCGGGATCGCCCATGTCCTCAATC
>NZ_JAATOW010000060.1 GCF_011806405.1 Pseudooceanicola sp. HF7
CTCCGTGTCGCCGTTCGGTTCGATCCCGCTGCCCTTCTTCACCTCTCCGAAGCCGACGACCGCGCTGTCTTCTCCGCGCACGCCGGCGATCACCAGCCCCGGAACCCCCGTGTCGAGGAAGAAGATCTGGCCGGTGAATCCAAGGGTCTCCTCCAGCAGCGGATCCGCGATCGCGGAGGCCGCCGGCAGGCTGAGCGCCAGCGTCATGGCGGTGAAGAGGTGTTTCATGAAAGTCCCTTTCTCTGTTGTGTCCCGTTTACCTTGGTGGGGGTTTTTATTGCAGAGCCTGCCGCGCGCCATCGTCGGCGCAGTGTTTTCTGCGCCCGCGAAGGTTGTTGCAGCGGCTCGTGATTCCCGTCCCTTGGCGGGATCGTATACGATCCGCTGCGATGTGTCTGCGGTTTGTCGGGACGGACATGGGCATCGCCCCGGTGCTGCCCGGGACGTTCCAGCCGCTTACGAGCGGACTTATGTCAGTGATCATGCATTTCGTGCGCGGCGAGCCGGGAAAATGGGCTGGCGCAAGAGGTTTGCAGCCTTCGCCGCGCGGGCGGAAGCGGTTCGCTTATCCGTATGAGATGTTGACTGAAGGTGCGCCGTGCAGTGCGGTGCGGGCCGCCGGCGGGGCCGGCGGCGGGCGGCACTGTCAGGCGAGGGGATGGGCCCTCAGGCCTCCCAGCGGCCGGAGAAACCTTCCGGGATCTGCAGGATATCGCGCGTGACCTCGTTGATGTCGCGCTGACCGCAGAGCGCCATGGAGGTGTCCAGTTCCTTGGCGATCACCTCCAGCGCCTGGCGCACGCCGTCTTCGCCCAGGGCCCCCAGGCCGTAGACGAAGGCGCGGCCGATCATCGTGCCGTCCGCCCCCATGGCCTTGGCCTTGAGCACGTCCTGGCCGGAGCGGATGCCGCTGTCCAGGAAGACCTCTGTCTCTCCGCCGACGGCCTGCAGGACGGGGTCCAGCATCCGGATGGAGGAGAGCGCGCCATCCAGCTGGCGGCCGCCGTGGTTGGACACGACGATGGCGTCGCAGCCCACCTTGGTGGCCATGATCGCGTCTTCGGGGTCCAGGATGCCCTTCAGGATCACCTTGCCGCCCCACATGTTCTTGATCTCTTCGATCTTCTTCCAGTCCAGGCGGGTGTCGAACTGCTCTGACGTCCAGGTGGAGAGCGAAGAGGTATCCTCCACGTCCTTCACATGGCCGACGATATTGCCGAAGCTGCGCCGCTTGGTGCCCAGCATCTCAAGCCCCCAGGACCAGCGCGTGGCCAGGTCCGCGATGGTCTTGGCGGTCATCTTGGGCGGGGCGGAGAGGCCGTTCTTGAGGTCCTTGTGGCGCTGGCCCAGGATCTGCAGGTCCAGCGTGATCACGAGGGCAGAGCAGTTCGCGGCCTTGGCGCGTTCGATCAGGCGGCGGACGTAGTCCTGGTCCTTCATGGTGTAGAGCTGAAACCAGAAGGGCTTGGTCGTGTTCTCGGCCACGTCCTCGATCGAGCAGATGGACATGGTGGAGAGGGTGAAGGGCACGCCGAAGGCCTCGGCAGCGCGGGCGGCCTTGATCTCTCCGTCGGCGCGCTGCATGCCGGTCAGCCCGACGGGGGCCAGGGCCACGGGCATGGCGACATCCTGGCCGATCATCCGGGTCTTCAGGCTGCGGTCGCTCATGTCCACGGCGACGCGCTGGCGCAGGCGCAGGTCGTGGAAATCAGAGGTGTTCTCGCGGAAGGTCTGTTCGCTCCAGGAGCCGCTTTCGCAGTAGTCGTAGAACATCTTCGGCGCGCGGCGCTTGTGGAGCCTCTTGAGGTCGTCGATGCAGGTGATGACGGGCATGAGCACTCTCTTTCTTCGTCTGCGCGCTGTGGTCAGGTTTTCTTACCAATGTGGATCAGAAGGGGCAAGAGAGCGGCGGGGCCTGCGCGCTGCAGGACGGGGTTTGCGCGTGGAGTGGCGCGTGAATGTTGAGCGCCGGGGGCGGGGCCGGGGGCGCGGGGGCGCAGCCACCCGACGCCCGTCGCCCGTTCGATGCGGGCGGCGGGTGTTCCCCCCGGTGGGAGTGCTGGAGGGGGGCAGGAGGGGGATTGCGGGCGCGGGCCTGGTCGGGTATGGCGATGTTATAACGTAACATGCATAGTGGAGCGACCATGCCAGAGCCTGATGCCAGATTACCCGTCACCGTCCTTTCCGGCTTCCTGGGGGCGGGCAAGACCACCTTGCTGAACGATGTGCTGAACCGGCGCGACGGGCGGCGGGTGGCGGTGATCGTCAACGACATGTCCGAGGTCAACATCGATGCCGACCTTGTGCGCGACGGCGGGGCAGAGCTGAGCCGGTCAGAGGAAACCCTGGTGGAGATGACCAACGGCTGCATCTGCTGCACCCTGCGGGAGGATCTTCTGACAGAGGTGCGCCGGCTGGCCGAAGAGGGGCGGTTCGATTACCTGCTCATCGAAAGCACCGGCATTTCAGAGCCGCTGCCCGTCGCGGCCACCTTCGAGTTCCGCGACGAGGCCGGGCGCAGCCTGGCCGACAGCGCCCGGCTGGATACCATGGTGACCGTGGTGGATACGGTGAACCTGCTGAAGGATTACGCCAGCCACGATTTCCTGAAGGATCGCGGCGAGGTCATGGGCGAGGGCGACGAGCGCACGCTGGTGGATCTGCTGGTGGACCAGATCGAGTTCTCCGACGTGGTGGTACTGAATAAGGTCTCCACCGCGGAGCCGCAGCAGCGCGAGGCGGCCAAGCTGATCGTCAAGGCGCTGAACCCGGATGCGCGGATCATCGAGACGGATTACGGGCAGGTCCCGGCCGAGGCGATCTTTGACACCGGGCTGTTCGATTTCGAGCGCGCCCATGATCACCCGCTCTGGGCCAAGGAGCTTTACGGCTTTGACGAGCATATTCCGGAGACGGAGGAATACGGCGTCTCTTCCTTTGTCTACCGCGCGCGGCGGCCCTTTGATCCGACCCGGGTGCATGACGTGCTGAACGGGTCGCTGCCCGGTGTGATCCGCGCCAAGGGGCATTTCTGGATCGCCACGCGGCCCGATTGGCTGGCGGAGTTTTCCCTGGCCGGGGCGCTGTCGAGCGTGCGGCCCCTGGGGCGCTGGTGGGCCACTGTGCCCGAGGGCAGCCGCCCGGAACACCCCGAAGCGCAGGCCTATATGGCGCGGCACTGGCAGGAGCCCTGGGGCGACCGGCGCCAGGAGCTGGTCTTCATCGGGGCCGGGATGGACCGGGACGCGATCACCGCGCGGCTGGACGCGGCGCTGGTGGCAGAGGAGTTTTTCCTGCCGGAGGTCTGGCGCGGCCTGCCGGATCCCTTCCCCGGCTGGCGCCAGGCGGGCTGAGCCATGGGGCTGCCTGTTGTGCGCAATTCCGGCAACAGTGCCCTGGCGCGACGGCGGCGGGCGCGCGATCCCATGGCGGTCTATGATCGTCTGCCGCCGGAGGTCCGCGCCTGGCTGGCGCAGGCGGCGCTGCCCTGGTCGCCGGATTCCGCCCTGCGCTGCTGGCGCGCGGCGCTGGGGCGGACGGGCGGCTGCCCCGAGGCCGCGCTGCGCGAGATGGATGCGCGCGAAGCCGGGCGGCTGGCCGCAGAGCGCAAACGGGCCGGGCCGGCGCTGTCCGCGGGCCGTGGATCATGAGTTTTCCTGGCAAGAAGAAAGAGCAGGGGCGGCCCTGACGGGCTGAGGGCGTCCCTGCTGGATCGGGAGCGCCTTTCGCGGGGGGGGCCGCCCGGGGCGGCGGCCCGGGCGCGGGGTCAGGCCGCGTGGGCGCCGTCCGCGAGGGTCTTGACGAAGGCCAGCACCTCTTCGGCGGATTTGCCCTGGCCGATCATGTCGACGATGGCAGAACCCACGACCGCTCCGTCCGAGATCGAGGCGATGGTCTGGGCGCGTTCCGGCGTCTTGATGCCGAAGCCCACGATCACCGGCAGGTCCGTCTTGGCCTTGATGCGCGCCACTTCCGGGCCGACCGCATCGGAGTCCGCTTCCGCGGCCCCGGTCACGCCCGTGACCGAGACGTAATAGACGAAGCCCGAGGTATTCTGCAGCACCTTGGGCAGGCGCTTGTCATCGGTGGTGGGCGTGGCCAGGCGGATGAAGTTCAGGCCGGCCGCCTGGGCGGGAATGCAGAGTTCGTCGTCTTCCTCGGGCGGGAGGTCGACGATGATCAGCCCGTCGATTCCGGCCTCCTTGGCCTGCATCAGGAAGGCCTCAACGCCGCGGGAATAGATCGGGTTGTAATAGCCCATCAGGACGATCGGCGTGGTGTCATCGCCTTCGCGGAAGGCGCGGGCCATGGCGAGCGTGCGATCCAGCGTCATGCCGCCGTCCAGCGCGCGTTGGCCGGCCAGCTGGATGGTCGGGCCATCGGCCATGGGATCGGTGAAGGGCAGGCCCAGTTCGATCACGTCCACACCGGCGGCGGGCAGGCCCTTCATCACCGAAAGGGAGGTGTCCATGTCCGGATCGCCGGCCATGATATAGGCCACGAAGCCCTTGCGCCCGGCGGCGCGAAGCTCGGCGAATTTGGCGTCGATACGGCTCATGTGCTTCCCCTGTCACGTCTGTCGTCCGGTTTCGCAAAGGGTGTGGCGGAAAAGCCGGAGGGAGGCAAGGGGGCAGGGTGGGGTGCGGGGGGCCGGGGCAAGCGGATGTGGCGCGATCCGGGCCGGCGGGGCTGCCTTCCGGGGCGTCGGAATGTGCCTCTGGCCCGGATTCACGCGGGGCGCGGCGCACGCAGCGCTTGCGGCCTCTGCCCCTTGGATTTATGAGGCGCGGGACGTCAGGGCCGGATCGGCAAAAAGGAGCGTGGCAATGGGTTTCAAGATGGGCATCGTGGGTCTGCCGAATGTCGGCAAGTCGACCCTGTTCAATGCATTGACCAGGACCGCTGCCGCGCAGGCCGCGAACTTCCCCTTCTGCACGATCGAGCCCAACGTGGGCGAGGTCAACGTGCCGGATGCGCGCCTGGACCAGCTGGCCGCGATTGCTGGCTCCAAGCAGATCATCCCCACGCGGATGACCTTTGTCGATATCGCCGGCCTGGTGAAGGGCGCCTCCAAGGGCGAGGGGCTGGGCAACCAGTTCCTGGCCAATATCCGTGAGACGGATTCGATCGCCCACGTGCTGCGCTGCTTCGAGGACGGGGATGTGACCCATGTCGACGGCCGCGTGGATCCCGTGGCGGATGCCGAGACCATCGAGACCGAGCTGATGCTCGCCGACCTGGAAAGCATCGAGAAGCGCCGCGCCGGGCTGGTCCGCAAGCTGAAGGGCAACGACAAGGAGGCCCAGCAGCAGGATCGCCTGCTGGCCGCCGCGCAGGCCGCGCTGGAAGACGGCAAGCCCGCCCGCACGGTCGAGGTGGATGCAGAGGACGCGCGCGCCTGGAAACTGCTGCAGCTGCTGACCTCCAAGCCGGTGCTTTATGTCTGCAACGTCTCCGAAAGCGACGCGGCAGAGGGAAATGCCCATTCGCAGGCCGTGGCGGAAATGGCCGCGGGGCAGGGCAATTCCCATGTCATCATCAGTGCCCAGATCGAGGAAGAGATCAGCCAGCTCGAGGATGACGAGGCAGAGATGTTCCTGTCCGAGATGGGGCTGGAAGAGCCGGGCCTGGATCGCCTGATCCGCGCCGGCTACGAGCTGCTGCACCTTGAGACCTATTTCACCGTCGGCCCGAAAGAGGCCCGCGCCTGGACGATCCGCACAGGCACCAGCGCGCCCCAGGCCGCCGGCGTGATCCACGGCGATTTCGAGAAGGGCTTCATCCGGGCCGAGACGATCGCCTTTGACGACTTCATCGCCTTCAAGGGCGAGAGCGGCGCCAAGGAAGCCGGCAAGATGCGGGCCGAGGGCAAGGCCTATATCGTCAAGGACGGCGACGTGCTGCACTTCCTGTTCAACACCTGATCCGCGGCTGTTCCGCGGCTGAACCGTGGAACAGCGAAACGGAAGAAGACATCAAAAAGGCCGGCGCAGGGGCATCCCGCGCCGGCCTCTTGCTTCAGCCTGCCCTGAAGGGGCGGGCTGGGCGGCGGAGCTGCTCCCCGGGGGGAGGCCCGCCGCCCCTTGGCTGGTATTACCGCACGACGTGGACGATCTGGCGATCCGTATCGACCAGCACGCGGTTGCCGTTCACATAGGCATAGCGGTAGTCGCTTTCCGGGATCTGGGCCAGCGTCACGCCCTCGGGGATTCCTGCGCCCACGGCGACTTCACCGTTCAGGTAGACCGGCTCGACCGGGTGTTCGGTGACATAGGTCACGGTGTCTTCCGGCACGGAGGCGGCGCCAGCGGCGGTCCCCAGCAGGATGCCCCCGGCCACGGCAGCCGGGCCACCGATCAGCGACATGGCAAGCGCACCTGCGGTCACGCCGCCGGCCACGGCCGTCGCGTCGCGGCGGTCTTCATTCGCATCGACCGTTTCGATATCCAGCGCGGTGATGTTGTCATAGACGACGACCGGCTCCTGCTCCTGGTCGAGCGAGGCGGTGAGGTAGGGCGCATAGGCCCAGCCCTCGGTGCCGTCGAAGCTGACCTTGCACCATTTCAGGGCCTCGGCGCATTGCTCGACCGAGACCATCTCTTCACCGGGGATCACGTCCAGGATCTCTGCCGTCGGAGCGGGGCCTGCGCGCAGGTTCAGATCTGTGGTGGCGGTGGCATTCGTGGCGGCGATGCCGGAGGTGGCGGTGAGAATGGCGGCGGTGCTGAGACCTGCGAGCTTGGCGTACATTGTATCGTCCTTTCCTTGTGCGCCGGCGTCTTCTGGCCGGGGCGCTGGGTATGGTTTGGGCCGGCGAACCGTCCCTGCGATGGGGGCACAACGGCCGGTCTGCGGGATCGGTTCCGGGCGGCTTCCAACCGATCGGCGGGGTCTTGCCGGGCCGCCGCGAAACAGGCGGATCCGGGCCAAGTGGCTGCCCCCGCGTCATGTCAGTCCTTCGGGGATCTGCTGCCGGGCGGCGCCCTGGCGCGGCCTCCTCGCCCCCCTTTGCTGCACGGTATGGCGCTGGCAGGGTCGCGCGATCCGGGCGGCGGCTTTTCCTTTCGGAAGCGGGCAAAGGAGTGAAAAGCCGGTGCAATTTGCTCTTGTCACCCGATCCCGACCCCATTAGACGGGTCAGCGGAGACGTGGCCGAGTGGTCGAAGGCGCTCCCCTGCTAAGGGAGTAGGCCCGGAAGGGTCTCGTGGGTTCGAATCCCATCGTCTCCGCCATAAGCCCTTGAAACATGGGTGCTTCCCTAGATCATTCACCTGAGATGATGTTCGTCTAGGGAGCGGCGCGGTTACCATTTGGTAATTCTCAATTGAGGTAGTAGGCACTTCGACGCTGCTAGCTACTTTCGTACGCCCCTAACTTGGCTCTGGGGATGAGTGCTCTCATTCAGCTCACAGATGACTCTGTTGCACAAATCGGGTGATGGCCGAAGTTCCCCTTGTCCCAGACGGACTTATCCCACAACTTCCGTGACGGGTATTCCGAGCGCGGTGTAGCCGTTCAGGATAGCGATGCGGACCTGGAGCTCTGCGACCTGTCGGTCGAAGTCCCGCGCCATAAGGCGCTGCCCCAGCAACTTCACTCAGTGCATCTTCGTCTCAGCGCGGCTTCGGCGGTGGTATCCGCTCCATTGTCGCCAGAGCGCGCGGCCCAGGTATTTCGCCGCGCGCAGGGCCTCGTTTCTAGGCCAGCCTTTGTCCGCCATTGGTCCGAGGGCAATGGCGAGCGCCCCGGCGGTGATGGTCTTCCAGGGCTTCGCGTTCTTGCGGGGCGGGATGACGGCATTGGCGCCACGGTCGGCAATAGCGTCGTGGCATTTACGTGTGTCTTGGGCACCGGCGGCGGTGACGCTGCCGATCCGCTCGTCCGTCGCGATCTGGCCGAGCAGGTCGGGTAGCACCGGGGCATCCACTGCCCGGCAGGCGCATCCGCAGGATGCTGCCGAGAGGGGCGGATGTGGCTCCCGGTTATCTCGACAGCGCGGACCTCCAGTGTTTCCTCATCAATCCCGAGATGGATCTTGCGCCAGACGCGATGTTTGGGACCGCCATGCTTGCGGGCGTGCCATTCGCCTTCGCCCTCGACCTTGATGCCGGTGCTGTCCGCTGCCCGGCAGGGCATTGCGCAGCAATGTCCCGAGAGGGATCAGCAGGTGCAGCGGCCTCTTGGAGCCGCGATACGGGATGTTCACGGCCAGGGTCTTCTGGCGCCGGGACAGGGTGCTGAAGTCGGGCACCGTCCAGTTGAGGCCAACCAGCCGCAGCAGGCTCTCGACGAACCCAGTCGTCTGCCGGAGCGCCATGCCGAACAACACCTTCATCGAGAGGCACGTCTGTATGGCGGCATCGCTGTAGGTCTGCTGCCGGCCACGTCTGCCTGTCGGCGCGGCCTCCCAACTCATATCGGGGCCGAACCAGATCGTCAGCGAGCCCCGACGCTTGAGCGCTTCATTGTAGGCTGGCCGGTTCCTGGTCTTGTAGGTCGGGGGCGTAGGTTTACTCATGCACACCAGCTACCACTCTGGATTCATGAGATGAATCCCACACGGGATTTATGCAACAGAGCCCATCAGAGCCCGAAAGATTCATCAGGGATCCGATCCACCAAATGCCGGGACTGAACACCTAGCGAGGTCTCTGGCTTGCTCACGCGATCATCTTTCATCTCTGCTCAGCCTATATTCGACGCCAGGCCGGGCCAATGCAATGTGCTATTCGCCCGGTCCACCTGCCTGGTGCGCGCCTGCGCGCTAGATGCTTCCGTGATGCCTGCGCATGTCGCGGGCATGGCGCGAAAGCGCGAGATAGCGATAGAGACCATGCACGAACTTGCCGTAGGGCATGCTCAGGAAGAAGGTGAGCACAGCACCCAGATGCAGGGCCAGCAGCGGGCCGAGCAGGGGCGTCTCACCCAGAACCCGCAGGGCCAGGCCGCTCCCGCCGGTGACCCTCAGCCTCAGGATGAAGCCGACCTCCATGCCGCGGAATCCTGACGCGCCCAGCTCCTGCATTCTGCTGCGCTTGGCGCTCAGCAACCCAATGGGGCCGATCACGAGGCCGATGCCGCCGGCGATGCCCAAAAGCGCCGGGCCGCTGTGCCAGGCGTAGGGCGCGTGCCAGCCGAAGACATAGTGGTAGACCGTCGCAAGCGAGGTTGCCGCGAAGCAGAGCAGGAAGCCGTAGAAGGTGAAGTGGTGCCAGAGCCGCCGCCGATCGGTGGGCTGCTCGTCCTCGTTGAAACATCCCATGCCACCGCCATCGAGATAGCGCAGCTGTGCGGCGTCGCGGGTCGCCTGGGCGTGATCGGTGGCGCCGACCTGCGGGGTGCCGGCGTCGCGCCAGAAGGCGCGGGCGCCCATGAATACGGCGAGCAGCATCCACAGGAACGCGGCACCGAAGAGGGCGATCATCGCCTCGTGCGGCATCATCGCGTAGAACCTGGTATCATCCAGATGCGCTGTCAGCAGGGCCCCGGGCTCGTTCAAGGCGACGAATCCAAGGATGAAGAGCGCGGTGATCAGGGTCATGCCGATGGCCAGCGCCGTGCCGTGGCGGGCAAACAGCGGTCTGGCGGCCTTTGGCCAGGCGTAATGCGCGTAGCTTTCGGTGCGGACCTGCGCCAGCGTCCCGGGGACGTTTACCGCGAATTCATGCGGCGGCGTGAACTGGCAGTCGTGGTAGCAGGCGCCGCAATTGTGGCAGAGATTGGCGAGGTGGTTCAGGTCGCCGTCGCTGAAGGAGCGCTTCAGCTCCATCGCCGGGAACACCGCGCAAAGCCCTTCGCAGTAGCGGCAGGAGTTGCAGACCGTCATCAGCCGGTCGGCTTCGGTCAGGGCGGGGGTGCTATGCGACATGGGCGGCGGCCCCCTCTCCGGCGAGACGTCCGAAGACGGCTCCGATGGTCATTCCGATCCCGGCGGCGTAGCCCTGGCCCAGCACGTTGCCGGCCATGATCTCTCCGGCCGCGAACATGTTCTCGGCCGGGCGGCCATCCTGCATCACCATGCGGGCGCGGTCGTCGACGCGCACCCCGAGATAGGTGAAGGTGATGCCGGGGCGGACGGGGTAGGCATAGAATGGGGGGGTCTCGATTCGCTGGGCCCAGTTCGTCTTGTCGATTTCCAGCCCCTCGGTCCGGTTGCCGTCAGGTTCAACGTGGTTGAAGGGACGTCCGCCGACCACCGAGGCATTGAAGGTCTCGACTGTCTCGCAAAGCTGCGCCGGGTCGAGTGAGAGCTTGTCGGCAAGCTCGGCGATGCTGCCGGCCTCGACCGGCGGGTAGAGGGATGGCATGAACTTCTCCAGGTTGGGCGCGTCGAAGAGGATCCAGGCGATCTGGTCCGGCTGGTCGGCCACGAGGCGCCCCCAGATGGCATAGCGCTTGGGCCAGATGTCCTCTCCCTCGTCGTAGAAACGTTCGGCGCGCTTGTTCACCACGATCCCGAAGACAACGCAGTCCAGACGCGTGATGATGCCGCCGTCAAACTTTGGCGCCCGCGCGTCGATGGCCACGGCATGGCATTGGGTGGCGTCGCCGATCTGGCGCACGCCCTTGTCGATCAGCGCGCGGGTCAGGCTGCCCTTGTTGTAAGGCGTGCCGCGGATCAGGAAGTTCTCGGCCCGCTCGCCCCAGCCCTGCTTGAGCCAGTCGATATCCGCCTGGAAGCCGCCGCTTGCCGCAACGAGGGTGCGCGCCTCGATCCGGGTCTCGCCCGACGGGGACTGCACCGTCGCGGTGCGGAAGCTGGCGCCCTCGATCTCGACATCGGTCAGCTCGCTCTCGTAGCGAATCTCGACGCCCAGGCCCTCGGCCGTGCGATAGAGCGCGTTCAGCATGGAGCGCCCGCCGCCGAGGAAAAAGGAGTTGGTCCGCCCGAGGCTGAGGGTGCCGCCGAGCGAAGGTTGAAACCGCACGCCCTGCTGCTGAATCCAGTCGAGCATCTCGTAGGACTTGTCGATCATCATCCGCGACAGGGCTTCATCCGTGTTGCCGGAGGTGACGCGCAGCAGGTCCTGCATGAACTCGTCGCCCGTATAGGGGCCTGTCAGGGTGCCGGTGGCGGCGTCATGGGCACAGCGCATGTTGCGTGTGTGGCGGGTGTTGCCCCCGCGATAAAACTTCGGGGCCTTCTCCAGCACGAGCACGCTGCACCCGGCCCTGCGTGCAGCGATGGCGGCGCAGAGGGCCGCGTTGCCGCCCCCTGCCACCAGGACATCCCAGGCCGCCATCACGCGTGATCCATCACGCGGACCAGGGCCGGGAAATAGGCATCGCCAAATCCGGCCTCGCGGGCCTTTTCCATCCGCGCCTGCGCCAGTTCGGCGCCATGGGCGCGCAGGCCGGTCAGGTTGGCCAAGTCCAGCGCATAGCTGACGTCCTTCAGGGCATAGTCCGTGGGGAAGGCGCCGGTGGGGAAGACATCCGGCAGCATCGCCTTCATGCCGTGGTTGCGAAGGGCGAAACTGTCGGCCGATCCCTTGGCCAGCGTGTCGAACAGCAGCGCATCATCGACGCCAGCGGCGCGGCCAAGGCACAGCGCCTCGGACAGGGCCACCACTGTCTCGAACAGCACCATGTTGTTGAGGATCTTCACCACCTGGCCGCAGCCGACCGGGCCGCAGTGGGTGATGTCGGTCGCCGCATGGGCCAGCAGCGGGCGGATGGTGTCAAAGTCCGCGTCCGAGCTGCCGACCATGATCGACAGGGTGCCGTCCTCGGCCGCCTGGCGGGTGCGCGCGACGGGCGCATCGGCAAAGCCCATGCCCTTGGCGCGCAACTCCTGCTCGAGATCGCGCGACAGGCCGACCGGGGAGGTGCTCATGTCCACCACCAGGAGCCCCTCGCGGCCATAGGGCAGGATCTCTTCGCGGACCACCTTTTCGACCTGGGCGCCGCCGGGAAGCGACAGGAACAGGATGTCGACCTTGGCCGCCATCTGGCCCACGCTTTCGGCGGTGCTTGCGCCATAGCCGACCAGCCGCGCGACGGGCTCCGCCGACAGGTCGAAGACCTGCATCTGCGCGCCCGACTTCACCAGCATGTTGCGGCAGATCGGCTCGCCCATCACGCCGAGGCCGGCAAAGCCGAGGGTCAGCGGGGAGGTCGAAGAGGGGGTGTCGTTGGTCATGCTTGGTCTCCTTGGGGAACGGGAATGGACAGGATCGAGGTGCCGCAGAGCGATCCGAGGAAGGCGCGGCTTTCGTCCGTGGAAAAGGCGATGGAGGCGATGTTTCCGAGGCGGCTGTCGCCGGTGTCGTAGAAATGTTCCCGGCCCATGCGGCCCTCGGCCAGGGCGCTTTCGACCCTGTCGACCAGGGCTTCGTCGCAGTCTTCCAGCACCAGTTGCGCCTGGCCGTCGGGGGCCACGCGCCACAGGCGGTTCGAGACGATGCAGGTGACCCAGAGATGGCCGGCGCGGTCATAGCGGATCCCGTCGGGAAAGTCGCCGCGCCCGAACTGCACCAGGGTGCGGCGGTTGCTCAGCCCGTCGGGGCCAAGGTCGAAGCGGGTGATCCGGCGCGAGAAGGTCTCGGAAATCACGAGGCCCGTGCCGTCGGGCGTCAGCCTGCATTCGTTGGCAAAGCAGATGTCGTCCGCGAGGATCCGCGCCTTGCCGTTCTCGACCAGCACGATCAGCCCGTCGGCCACCTTGTCCGAATAGGCGTTGAAGCGCGGCTGCTGGACGGTGCTGACGGTGATCCACATCCGCCCCGAATCGTCGGTCATCACGAAGTTCGCGGCCGCCAGGGGGACGCCCTCGGCCTCCATGACCTCCAGGGTCAGGGCCTGGTCCGTCCCGAGCCGCCAAATGCCGCCGCCTTCGCCGATGTTGGCGATCAGCACGCTGCCGTCCGGTTGCGGCGCGATGCCGTTCGGCACCAGTTCGGCGCCATTGGCGATCGCCGGGGCAGGGCCGCGCGTCTCGATCTGGCCATCCGGCGCGATACGGCTGATGCCGCGCGCCCTGTGGGACACCAGCAAGCCGCCATCGGCGGTCACATGGACTGATTCCGGGCGGTCGAGGTCATGGCCTATGTGTGTGATGTCTTTGACCGAAAGGATCGGCAGCCGTGCCGTGTCTCTCATGTCGGGCCTCCTGTTGGGTATTCAGTTTGGTCTTTTTTTGGCGGGGTTGAGGCGCCGCCAGGAAGGGGCGCCGCCTTCAATGTCTGATTTTGAGAAGATTTATCTTGCATTCTCGATCTGTGGCTCGCTACTTAATAGACCAATTGTTCTGTTAGGCGCAACAGCGGAGCCGTCATGACCAACCAAATTCTGGCAACCTTTGCCCGCTTGCCTGCGCAGTTCGCCAGCCACCCCCAGCTTGTCCGGCGCGCCGGGCGCGCGAAGATCGTGGTCCTGCTGGAAGCCGGTTCCCGGGGCCTGCGGCTGCGGCTTGATGAGGGGGTGCTCACCTGCCTGCCCGGGCAGGGTGTGATGCAGGGTTGGGACCTAGCGTTGCGGGCAGAGCCTGACGCCTGGCGCGATCACTGGCAGGCCGTTCCCGCGCCTGATGCCTTCGATATCCTTGGCCTGGTGCGGCACGGGCGCATGCGGATCGAGGGCAATTTTACCCCGCTCATGCGTCACCTGCAGGTCGTGAAGGACATCCTTGCGTTGCCGAGGGCCGGAGCATGAGCGCACAGTTCGATCCCATCATCGGGCGCTACCTGCGGCTGGATCTGGGCGGGCGTCCGCATCGTCTTTATGTCGAGGAAGCGGGGCAGGGCATTCCGCTGCTTTGCCTGCACACGGCCGGCGCGGATGGTCGCCAGTACCGCGACCTGATGCTGGATGAGAGCGTGACAGCGCGTTTCCGCGTGATCGCCTTCGACATGCCCTGGCATGGCAAGTCCAGCCCGCCCGAAGGCTGGCAGGACGAGGAATATCGTCTGAGCACCGACTCCTATGTTGGGATGATCCTGGATTTCTGCGCGGCGCTCGACCTTGAACGCCCCGTGGTGCTTGGCTGCTCTATCGGGGGCCGGATCGTGCTCCAGCTTGCCGCCGATCATCCGGAGCGGTTCCGGGCGCTGATCGGCGCGCAGGGTGCCGCCTGGCAGGACCCCTGGTACGACACGGACTGGCTGCACCGGCCCGATGTTCATGGGGGAGAGGTCTG
>NZ_JAATOW010000061.1 GCF_011806405.1 Pseudooceanicola sp. HF7
GACCTAGAAAAAATCCAAAACGATACAAACAAACAAAAAAGCCCCGGTCAGTAATGACCGGGGCTTTCTTGCGTTCGGACAATGGCAAAACAGACCCAAAGAGCGCGCCAAAGCGACCGCCCTAAGCCCCCAGAAAACTCCGTCGGTCCCGCATCTGTATAACGTCGGTAACACGTCGGTATTACGTCGGTGCGACCCGAACGATACAAAACAGAAATCTTAACAAATACACCCTAAACACGTCGCCCAAAGACGAGGGCGCTCACCCGGCCCAACTCTCTGCCACGGAAGAGGCCGGGGAAGGCGCAGTCACCGGGCGGCTCATGCAACCGGCCAGGGCTGGCGCGGTTGCTTCCGGGAAGCCGCCTCCCTGGGGTTCCGGGGCGGGAACGGGCGGTTTAGCGGTTGTCTTTCCAGCCAACCTTACGCTTAATACGCGCTGGCCGCGCGGGGCCCCAAGGATCTGACCGCGTGTTTGGCAAAGCTGAAAACTGTCGGAACCCATGAAAAACACCTCGTTCAAGCCCGTAAAGTCGCGCCAGACCGTTCAGGACCAGGTCTATGACCAGCTGCGCAAGGCCCTGGTCAGCGGTGCCTTCGAGGCCGGGCAGGGGTTCACCATCCCCGCGCTGGCCAAGAGCTTCGGCACCTCCCATATGCCGGTGCGTGAGGCCCTGCGCCGCCTGGCGGCGGAGAATGCGCTGAAGATCTCTTCCACCGGGACCGCGATCGTGCCGCCGCTGGAGATGCGGGAGCTGACCAAGATCTGCGAAGCGCGGATGATCCTGGAACCGGCCACGGCGGAGATCGCCTTTGACAACCTGACGGCCTCTGACATGGCAGAGCTGAGGGCCAACTTGCTACGCCACAAGGAAACCGGGGAAACCGGTGACGTGGTGGAGATGCTGGCGGTCAACCGGGCCTTCCACTTCCATATCTATGCCGCCGCGGACAATGACGTGCTGTTCGGCCAGATCGAGAACCTCTGGCTGCGCAGCGGTCCCTACGTGCGCTTCCTGTCCGAAAAGATGGGAGAGCTGCTGCGCGGCAGCTACAAGACCGGCTACACCGCCCATCATGAAGCGATGCTGGCCGCCTGGGAAGCAGGTGACAAGGCGGCCTTTACCCAGGCAATGTCAGAAGATGTGCGCGCAACGCGGGATCTGCTGCTGACTTTCCTTGATGAGGAACTCTCTGCCAACGCCGAGGCCGCGGACTAGGTCGCAGTCCCGGCCTAGCCGGAGCGCCCGCACGGGCCTGCGCTGGTCCCGTTTTTGCGGATCATATTGGCCACAGCCAGAGGGCGGGGACAGAGAGGTGCTTTCTCTGATGTCCCCGAAATGATTTAAACATGAAATAATATGCGACGGCGTCCAGGTCTCTGGATCCCGCCGATAAGGTCATGAAATCTGGGTGAAACGCATGAGCGGATACTTCCTTTATCATTCCATCGGGATGTTCCCCGACAAGCAGCAGCGTATCGCGGCGGAGCTGAACCGCTTCGCCACCGCCTGGGGCCGGGAAGACGATGGGCAATGGGGCTATGCGCTTGAGCAGCAGTGCAAATTCCTGGAAGGCTGGCGCGCGATCCTGAACGCGGGCGAAGGCAGCGTGGCGCAGGCCGAAAGCGTCACCTCGGCGCTTTACACGATCCTGCGCGGCTTGCCGGAAGCGACGGTGCGCGGCGGCAAGGTGCTGATCGCGGCGGATTGCTTCCCCTCGCTGCATTTCCTTCTGGCAGAGACGATCCGCCGCCTGGGCGGAGAGTTGGTCACCGTGCCCGCCGCCGCCGGAGAGGCCTGGGTCAGCGATGAGCAGATGCTGGCGGCCTGGGACGGCAATGTGCGCGTGGCGATCCTGACCTGGGTGACCTCTACCAGCTCTCACCGGTCGGACGTGGCGCGGCTGGTGGCCCATGGTCGCCAGATGGGGACGCTGACCGGGATCGACGTGACCCAAGGGATCGGGATCGCGCGCTATGATTGCCAGGCCATCGGCGCCGATTTCACCATCGGCTCGTCGCTCAAGTGGCTTTGCGGGGTCAGCGGGGCGGCCGTGATCCATGCCACGCAAGAGCTGATCGCGCGCTGCACGCCGGAGCTGCGCGGCTGGTTCAGCCAGCAGAACCCCTTCAGCTGGGACCTGGATGCCTTTGAATTCGCCCCCGATGCGCGGCGCTTCGGCAATGGGACGCCCTCTGTCCTGCCGGCCATCGGATCGCTGCCGGGGCTGGACTTCGTGCGCGACACCGGGCTCGAGGCGCTGGCCGCCGACAATGCCGCCAAGGGCGCTGAGCTGGCCGACTGGATCGCCGGATCGGGTCTGCGGCTTCTGTCGCCGGCCGATGCGGCGCAACGCGGCGGCAGCCTGATGGTCGAACTGCCCGACAGCATGGATGCGACAGAGGTGGTCAACAGCCTGCGGGCCCAGGCGCTGCACACCGATGCGCGCGGCCGCGTGCTGCGCCTGTCGCCGGGTATCGTGACCGGCATGGAAGAGGTCACCCGCCTGACGGAGTGCCTGTCCTCCATGCTGGGCCAGAAGGCCGAAGTCTGATCCGCTGATGCGAAAAAGCGCAGGCAAGCGGCGGCCCCTGGGCCGCCGTTTTGCGTTGCCCCATGAACAAGGGCCCCGTGCCGAAGCGCGGGGCCCTCTGGCCGTCAGGTGCCGGGACCGGGGATAAGCCCCGGCATCCTTGCGGCCTTACTCCACCGTCAGCGTCGTCAGGTTCAGCACGCTGTCAGAGCGCATGGTGCCTTCGATGCCGGGGCGGGCTGCCCAGATAAGCTGGTTCTGGTAAAGGTAGACCGCGTTGACGCGTTCCTTCGCCAGGCTCAGGCCTTCGCGGTAGAGCGCCTCGCGGGTTTCCGGATCGAATTCCACGCGCAGCTTGTCGGTGATGGCGTCAAACTCAGGATCCGACCAGAGCGCCCAGTTGAAGAAGCCCTCTCCGGCCTCGGTGTCGCGGGTCTTCATGATCGACAGGAAGGCATCCTGCGTGTCCCAGACAGAGGCGACGCCGATGGCATGGAAGGACGAGCTGGGGCCCTGCACCAGCAGTTTGGCGAATTCCGGCCACGCCATGGAGTTCACCTTCACGTCGATCCCGACGCGGGCCAGCATGGAGCTGACGGCGCGGCAGACGTCTTCGATGTTCACGTAGCGCTCGTTGGGGCAGTTCATCGAGGTCTGGAAGCCATCGGGGTAGCCAGCTTCGGCCAGCAGGGCCTTGGCGGCTTCGGGATCATAGGGCCAGTGATCGTCCATGTCGGGCTGGTAGCCGCCGATCTCGGGGATGGTGGCTTCGCCCATCACGCGGGCCCGGCCCCGCAGCAGCCGTTCGACGATGGCGTCGGCATTCACGGCCTGTGCAACGGCCTGGCGCACGCGAACGTCCTTCCAGGGGTTGGTCTCAAGCGGGGTGCCGTCCTTGTCGAAGACCTCCAGCGCGACATCGCGGGAGCCGTCCATCTCAAGCTGGATCCACAGCAGCTGGGGGGCCGTGGTGATCGTGTAATCGTTGGCTTCCAGGCGTTCGATATCCTGCAGCGGGACGTTGGTGATCGCGTCGACCTCGCCCGAGAGCAGGGAGGCGATGCGGGTCGGCGCGGCGGAGATCGGCGTGTAGATCGCCTCGGTCACGTTGCCGGTGACCTCGCCCCAGTAGCCATCGAAGGCCTCCATACGGGTTTCCACGTCGGCCTTGTGAGAGACCAGCTTCATCGGGCCGGTGCCGTTTTCATGGGTCACGGTATAGGCGGCGACATCGGCGGACAGGTCGGGGATCTCGACCGCGTCATGCTCTTCCAGCCAGGCCTTGGAGAAGATGAACATGCGGATCATCTTCTCAGGCAGGATCGGGTCGGGCAGGGAAGAGGTGACATCGACCGTGTTGTCGCCGCTGACCGTCGCGCTGGTGATCTTGCCGAAGAGCGCGCCGTAATAGCCGGACTTGCGGCCACGCTCGATGGAGAAGGCCACGTCTTCGGGGGTCAGCGCGGTGCCGTCGTGGAAGGTCACGTCATCGCGGATGGTGAAGCGCCAGGTGCTTTCGTCCACGGATTCCCATTCGGTCGCGATGCCGGGCAGGGATTCCATGTTCGGGCCGATGGCCAGCAGCGTGTCGTAGAACTGGCTCAGCACCGCGATGGTGGTGAAATCATTGGTGGCATGGGGGTCGAAGGTCAGGGGCGAGACCGGGCCGGCGTAGCGGAAGGTCTCTGCCTGGGCGGGGGCCGCGGCCATCGACGTGCAGAGCGCTGCGGTGGCGCAGGCCATCAGGAGTTTCTTCATGGGGTCCTCTCTGTTGAAGGGGCATGTCCGGTTGGGGCGGACTGTCAGGCGTGTTTGGGATCGGCCGGCAGGCGGGGGCCGGCGGTCCTTGCGATCGGCGGGCCCTTGCGCGCGGTGACGCAGTTCGCAGGGGCCAGGAAGCGGCCGCGTTCAGCGCGCGCGGGGCGGGACCTCCCGGTCAGGGGTGCCGTCAGGGGCAGTGTCTGTTGCGGGTCGGTCATGCTGGCCTTGCTCATTGATCGCTTGATCAAGTGATCATATGCCTTCCTGCATGTAAAGAGTTTTGGCGCCCCGAAAGGGCCGCCGCGGCCCCGATCCCGCCCCTTGAGGGGCCCAGGCACAAATCGGAGGCGGCGGCTGACGCTTTCCTGGGCCTGTCGGGCGAAATCGCCCTCTGAGGAGGCGGCGTCCCGACGGGCAAATGCGGGAAAGAATCGCCCTGCGCCTCCGGCCTTCGGCCCAAAAAAAGAAGGCGGCCGAAGCCGCCTTTAGTTCAGGGAGGTTCCTAAAAATTCTCAGGCGGCGCGGCACCGGCACGTCAGTGGCCGGGCCCTGGCATCCGCCGGGGGGAGCAGAGGCACCGGGGTGCATCTGCCGCCGGAAGCCCGCGCGGCGGGGGCCGCGAGGCTTCCGAAGATCTCTGTCATGCCTCGACCGTGGAGAGGGTGCCGACGAAGCTTTGCAGGCGGTTCATCGCCTCGTCGATGTCTTCAAGCGAGACGGAGCCGAAGCAGACGCGCACGTGGCCTTCGCCGGTTTCGCCGTAGAAGCTGCCGGCCTCGACCACGACGCCGGTTTCATCCAGCAGGCGGTCCGCGAAATCCTGCGAATTCAGGCCGGTGCCGGAGACATCGGGGAAGGCGTAAATAGTGCCTTGGGGCCAGGTGCAGGTGATGCCGGGCATCTGGTTCAGCCGCGAGACGACGCGCTGGCGCTTCTCTGCGTCCTCGTCGATCAGGCCCTGCAGTACCGAGGGATCGCCCTTCACGGCCGCAAGTGCGCCTTCCTGGATGAAGGTGTTCACATGGGTCACGTCATTGGCGGTGATTTTCAGCAGAGCGCCGATGGCCGCTTCGGGGGCAACCATGTAACCCAGCCGCCAGCCGTCCATCGCGTAGCTCTTGGTGAAGGCAAAGAGCGTGATGGTGCGTTCGTCCATGCCCGGCAGAGAGGCGATCGAGATATGCTCGGCCTTGTCGAAGAGGATGTCTTCGTAGACCTCGTCAGAGACGACGATCAGGTCATGCTTGATGGCCAGGTCGGCCAGGGCCTGAAGCTCTTCGCGGCTGTAGACGCGGCCGGTGGGGTTGCAGGGGTTGATCAGCACGATCATCTTGCTGCGCTCGGTGATCTTGCCTTCGATCGCGGCGGGGTCGATGCGGAAGTCATCGGCGGCGTCCAGCTGGGCCAGCACAGGCACGGCGCCGGCCAGTTCGATCTTGCCGATATGCTGCGGGTAGTAGGGCTCCAGCAGGATCGCCTCGTCCCCGTCATCAAGGAAGGCCATGATCGCGGCGTAGGAGCCATGGGTCAGCCCGTTGGTGACGATGACGCGGTCCGCGCCCACGTCGAGGTCGTTCTTGGCCTTCAGTTTTTCGGCCAGGGCCTCACGCACATGGGGCAGGCCGCGCAGGTCGGAATAATGCACGTGGCCGTCCTGGATCGCCTGGATGGTGGCATCCTTGATGTGCTGGGGCGTGTCGGCAGAGGGGCGGCCCACTTCGAGGTGGATCAGGTCTTCGCGGCCGGACATGGACGCTTTCTGGAACATGCCGAAGGATTTCGGGGATGTCTGGGTGATGCGCTTGGCAAGGTGTTTCATGTCTGATCCGTACTCAAAGATAGTGAAAATGGGGGGTGGCGGCGCGCCGTGGCCCTTCGGCAAGGGGGCGCTGCGTGCTTATGTCGTGGGAAAGGGCATCGGGTCTGCGCATGTCAGTCTTTCGACGAAGAGAATGCATCGGTCAGCCGGGCCTTGATCAGGCCGGCAGAGGCGGCGACGGGGGTCAGCCCATGGAGCGGAATGCGGCGCGCGGTGCGGTGCGGGATGGGCAGCCCTTCGGCGCTGCCGGCCAGCACGGCATCGGCCAGGGTGCGGCCCAGCTGGGCGGTCAGCGCGATGCCGCGCCCGTTGCAGCCGATCCCGGCATAGCCATTGCGCCCCAGGCTGTGCAGGCGGGGCAGGAAATCCGGGGTCAGTGCCGCGACACCGGTCCAGACGACCTCTGTTTCCGGCACCTCGGGCAGGGAGAGCTCTTGCGCGAGGCGCGCGACGATGGCGGTGCCAAGCCGCGCCTTGGCGCCCCAGGGCAGCGCCGCCATCCCGCCGGAGATCAGCCGGTTGTCCCGGTCCAGCCGGTAGGTGAACAGGTTCTTGCGCGTGTCGCCCACCGGGCGCCGGTCCGGAGAGATCCGGGCGACCGTGGCGGCGTCGATCGGTTTCGTCGCCACCTGGTAGACACGCAGGGGCACGGTGGTGCGCCCAAGCTTGCCTGCCGCGCCTTCGGTAAAGGCATTGGTGCAGAGCAGCAGCGCCCCGGCCCGAAGCTGGCCGGCGGGGGTGGTCACCACCCAGCCGTCGCCGTCCTGTCGCGTGGCGGTGACAGGGGTATGTTCGATGACCTTGCCGCCGTGGCGTTCGACCGCCAGGGCCAGGCCGGTCAGGTAATCCAGCGGGTGCAGGGTGCCGCCGCTTTCGTCCAGCAGCGCGCCTTCGTAGATCGCCATGCCGGTCTGCTGGCGGATCTCTTCCTTCTCCAGGAAGCGGACGGGGCGGCCGCGCGCGCGCCAGTGGTCGGCCCGCTGGCGCAGCAGCTGCGCGGCGGCCGGGGTGGCCGCGGGGTTGAGCCAGCCGGGCTGTTCCGCGTCGCAGGTGATGCCCTCGTCGCGAATCGTCTGGTAGATCGCATCGGCCCCGGTGCTGACCAGGTCGAGCAGCGCGCCGCCCCGGTCCTCGCCCAGCTTGGCGATCACGGCGGGGGGATCCATCAGGGCAAAGTTCGGCACCACGAAGCCCGCGTTCTGCCCGCTGGCCCCTTCGCCAAGCGCCGCCCGTTCAAGCACCACGACCGATTTGCCCGCCCGTGCCAGGTGGCGCGCGGCGGTCAGCCCGGTGAAGCCGCCGCCGACGATCACGACATCGGCCCGGTCCGGCAGGTCGGCCGAGGTCACGAAAGGCGTCCGCGCGGTGCGGCGCCAGAGCGTGTCCTGGTTCGGGGCTTTCGGCATGGTCATCGGCTTTTCCTTGAAACTCGAGTTGATTTATAGCAATGATCGTTTGATCAAACAATCCCAAGGAGACGAACGTGCGCTACGCAATTTCATCCGGCTCACCCTTTGAAAAGATCGGCGGCTATTCCCGCGCCATCGTCGATGGCGAATGGGTCTTCATTTCCGGCACCGCGGGCTACGTCGCGGGCGAGGTCGATCCCGATGACGCCGTGGCCCAGACGGTCAAGGCGCTGGAGATCATCTCCGACACGATGGCAGAGGCCGGCGGCACCCTGAAGGACATCGTCTCGCTGCGCGTCTACGTGGCGCGGCGCGAGGACATCCTGCCGATCGCCAAGCACCTTGGCACCGTCTTCGAGGACCCGCGCCCGACCAACACCACGGTCACCTGCGGCTTCGTCAACGACGAGATCAAGCTTGAGATCGAAGTGACGGCACGCCTGTCCAAGTGACGAAACGGAGGAGGGGGTCGCGATCACGCGATCTCCTCCGCCCGCAGGCAGGCCACGCGGTGGTCATGGGTATCGCTGAGCTCCGGCAGGGTCTGCGCGCAGCGGTCCTGGGCATGGATGCAGCGGGTCCGGAACGGGCAGCCCGACGGCGGGTTCGCCGGATCGGGCAGTTCGCCCAGCGGCGGCGGCGCGATGGCGTGTGACACCTCGAGCGAGGGCACGGCCTCCAGCAGCATCCGCGTGTAGGGATGGCGCGGATTGGCAAAGATGTCGTCGCGCGGCCCGATTTCGACGATCCGGCCAAGGTACATGACCGCCACGCGGTCCGCGATGTGATCCACCACCCCAAGGTCATGCGTGATGAACAGGTAGGAGATGCCGTATTCCTCCTGCAGGTCCTTCAGCATGTTCAGGATCTGGGCCTGGACCGAGACATCCAGCGCCGAGGTGGGCTCATCGCAGATGATCACCTTGGGCCGGGTCGACAGCGCGCGGGCAATGGCGACCCGCTGGCGCTGCCCGCCGGAAAACTCGTGGGGGTATTTCTCTGCATCCTCGGGGGACAGGCCCACCTGCACCAGAAGCTCGTTCACGCGTTGGGTGATCTTCGCCGGGTCGGTCTCTACGCCCAGGACCTTCATCGGTTCGGCGATGGAATCCCCGACCCGCCAGCGCGCGTTGAGCGAGGAATAGGGATCCTGGAACACCATCTGCACGTCCTTGCGGGCGGGCAGGGCATGGCGCGCGATGTTTTCCATCTGCTCGCCGCGGTAGCGCGCGGAGCCCGCGCTTGGCGCTTCCAGCCCGGCGACACAGCGCGCCACGGTGGATTTGCCGCACCCGGATTCGCCCACCAGCGCCAGGGTTTCCCCGGCCCGCAGGCGAAAGTCGACCTCGCGCACGGCCCTGACCCGGCGGGGCGGCTGCTTGAGCAGTTTCTGCAGAAAGCTGGGGCCGCCGCCATAGGTTCGGCTCAGCCCGGCGACCTCAAGCAGGGGCGGTTTCGGCTGGAGGGTGTCGGTCATGTCGTGGCCTTCTGGTCGAGAGGGTGCAGGCAGGCGGCGGGATGCCCGGCGGTGCCGGCCATCTGGGGAATTTCCCTTGCGCAGGCGGCGGTTGCGAAATCGCAGCGCGGGGCAAAGGCGCAGCCCGTGGGCAGGCTGCCGGGGCGCGGCATCGTCCCGCTCAGCTGCGGCAGGCGGGCCTGGCGGTGCCCGACCTCAGGGATGGAGCGCATCAGGGCCGAGGTATAGGGATGGCGCGGGGCCTTGAGCACATCGGCGGTGGGGCCGGTTTCCACGATCCGGCCCGCGTACATCACCGCGACCCGGTCCGTCGCCTGGGCGATGACGCCCATGTCATGGGTCACCAGCGCGGCGGCCAGACCCTTTTCGCGGCAGAGCGTCTTGAACAGGGCGATGATCTGCGCCTGGATGGAGACATCCAGCGCCGTGGTCGGTTCGTCGGCAAACAGCACATCGGGTTCACCGGCCAGGGCCAGGGCGATGACGACCCGTTGCCGCATGCCGCCGGAAAACTCATGCGGATATTGCTTCAGCCGGTCCGCGGCGGCGGGAATGCCGACCTGCTCCAGCAGGCTTTGTGCCTGGGCCCAGGCGGCCTTGCCGTGGCGGTCCGTGTGGCGTTCGATCGTTTCGACAAGCTGGGCGCCGATGGTGAAGACCGGGTTGAGAGAGGTCAGCGGATCCTGGAAGATCATGGCGATCCGCTTGCCACGAATGCGCTGCATCTCGCGCGCATTCAGGCTGTCGATCCGCATGCCGTCAAGCCGGACCTCACCTGCCGAACAATGCAGCGGCGGCTTGAGAAGCCCGGTGATCGCATTGCCCGACATGGACTTTCCCGCCCCGGATTCGCCGACGATTCCCAGGATCTCTCCGGCGCGCAGGTCGTAGGAGACATCTTGGACGATGGGGATTCTCTGCTTGCCGCGAGCCAGCTCGACGCTGAGTCCGCGGACGGAAAGAACGGTGTTTCCCGTTTCGGAACAGCTGCTTGCTGCGGTGTCTGGCGCTGTCATGTCAAAGGCCCCTGTCGGTCTTTTCATCGGTTCGGTTGCCTGATGTTTGGCGTTTCCGGCGGGAAAAGTAAATAAGGTTTGATCAAACGATCTTTTATGCAATGATCAGGGGTGAACAGGAGATTCCCGTGCCGAACACCCAGACGACCCAGCTTTTCGGACTGAAGCTGCCGGATGCCCCGGCGTGCCCGGCATCGGCGGGACCCCTGCACCATGCAGGCGCGACAGCGCCGCTGGCCTGCGATCCGCGCGCCCTCACTGCCCTCGGGGTCGCTGCCCCCTAATCCCACAGGCTGCGCCCGGCCCCGGGCGCCGCCGGAACACGAACGAAAGACGGATCATGTCTGCACTCTATCTTCTGCGCCGCCTCGGGCACGCCTTGCTGGTGATCTTCGTCGTCAGCCTGGTGGCCTTCCAGCTTGGGAATGTCATCGGGGATCCGGTGACGGCGATCCTGGGCCTGGATGCCCCGGAAAGCGCCCGCGAGGCCCTGCGCGAGGATCTGGGCATGGATCGGCCCTACGTGCTGCGCTACGCCGCCTTCGTCAGCGATGCGCTGCACGGGGATTTCGGCATGTCCTACAAGGCGCAGCGCCCCGTGGCCGACGTGATCTCTGAACGGGTGCCGGCGACGGTGGAGCTGGCGCTGG
>NZ_JAATOW010000062.1 GCF_011806405.1 Pseudooceanicola sp. HF7
ATCCAAAGTGACGCTCATGCCAGCCAGCATAGGCGAAACTATCGCTCTATCCCGCTTCTGGTATCGCTCAGGTTGCGGATTGCCTCCGGCAGGACCTAAGACGCCACGAAAGAAGAGTCCCTCAAACAGGCCCGGCGGATCCGCTGATCCCAGTTTTGGCTACCCAAAGGGTGGTTACACTGAACAAGAGGATCATAGTCACGGCGCGGAATTCCTCTGTGCTGCTGACGTCGCCGCGACGAGAAGGTCCTGACTTATGGATTACAACTGACGGAGGGGGGACCTGCGAGCTGTTCAAGCGTGACCTCGCCAAAGCGTTGCCGGATGAGCGCTTCTGCAGAAGCGAGCGTGTCTACAAGTGCCTCATTCACCGCCTGCTCGATCGTGCATTCGGGCGTATCATTGCGCAATCCGATTGCGAAAAGCTGAGTGTGGCCAAGCGCTTCGTAGATATCAAGCAAGGTGATCTCGTTCAGCGGCCTGCATAGTGTCCAGCCACCGCCGTGCCCCTTCTCTGCATGCACGTAGCCTGCGGTCCGCAGGCCCGCCATGGTACGCCGAAACACGGCGGCATTGGTCCGCATCGTGGCCGCAAGCCGCTCTGAGGTTACCGGGGCATCCGCCTGCGCCAAGTGGATCAGCACGTGGAGAACGCCGGAAAGTCGGGTGTCTCTGTTCATGTGAAGACCTCTGGGCTTGCGGAGGTAGCAAGTCAACACGCTGTTGTCGCCGCTTGGCATTTCAAGTATCAGTTGATGGTACTTGAGTCGGAAGGGTCAATTCAGAGGCGCCGCCAGACCCGCTCCGGCCCGGAAGACGCCAATCATTCGAAAGGAAAATTCAATGGCCCATGACGTGATCGTGGTCGGTGGCGGCTATGCCGGCATGGCCGCAGCGCTGCAGTTGGTGCGGGCGCGGCGCAAGGTTCTGTTGATTGACGGGGGTGAACGCCGCAATCGCTTTGCAAGCCGATCGCACGGCTTTCTGACGCAGGACGGCATGGACCCGGCGGCGATCGCGGCAACCGCCCAGGCACAGCTGGCCGCCTATCCAAAGCTGACCTGGGAAGACGGGGCCGTGGTCGACGTGACGGGGCACAGGGATGCGTTCCGTGTCCTTACTCAGGATGGCGCGGCTTACGCAGGCCGCCGCATTCTCTTTGCCGTCGGCGTCACGGACATCCTGCCTGACATCCCCGGCCTGAGGGAGCGGTGGGGCCATAGCGTCTTTCACTGTCCCTATTGCCACGGGTATGAGCTGGACCAGGGCCGGATCGGTGTCATCGCAAGTGGAAAGATGTCCGTCCACCAGGCCGAGCTTCTAACCGAATGGGGAGCGGTTACCTTCCTGACGAACAAGCGTGTTACGCTCGATGCAGCAGCGCGTGCAGCGCTTACAGCGAAAGCGGTGAAGATAGAGGAAACCCCCATTCAAGCCATCGAGGGCCACGCAGAGGTCCGTTTGACTGACGATCGATCCTTGCCTTTTGCGGGGTTGCTGACTGCCAGCCGCGTCGAACCGGCCAGCGACGTGCCAGAAAAGACGGGTTGCGTGGTCATCGACACCCCCATGGGACGGATGATCCGAACCGACGAAGTAAAGCTCACCTCCATCCCCGGCATCTACGCCTGTGGTGACGTCGCCAGCATGCCGCATTCGGTGTCGCTTGCGGTGGGGGATGGTGCCATGGCGGGCATGCAGTTGCACCGCTCACTGGTCTGGCCCGACGGCTAGATGCCGACGGATTGGCGTGTAGGATCAAAACCCCCGCGCCAGTTGGCAGCGGAGATTGAAGCAACTTACAAACCCTGGGACGCCTCGAATGACTTCGGTCCGCGTCGAGCCAGTGAACCGGCCCGGCACAACAGAGATAAGCATGAAGCTTAGTTGACGTCTTTCATGGGCATCAGGGCGCCGCGGTGGGTGACGACCTTGCCGGCAACGGCATGGCCCGCAGCGATGGCCCGGGGCAGGGGGGCGTCTGTCGCAAGGGCCGCCAGGCACGCCCCATTGAAACTGTCGCCGGCCCCTGTGGTGTCCACAGGCGTCACGCGGGCGAGATCGCGGAAGGCCTGCGTCTGGCCTTCGTGCAGCGCAAGGATCTCGCCTCCGCCGTTCTTGACGATGACCGTATCCGCGCCGAGTGCAGCGTAGCGTGCCAGGGTGTCGGCAGGGGACGCATCTCCGAAGCAGGCCTGTTCGTCATCGAAGCTTGGCAGCAGGATCGTCGCGGCACCTGCGGCTTGCGTCAGGACCTCTGCCGCTGTTTCCAGGTTTTCCCAAAGGGCAGGGCGGATGTTCGGGTCAAGCGAGACGGTCACACCCTCGGCCCGCCGCTGGGCCATGATCCGGATCAGATGTTGCCGTCCCTCGGGTGGCAGGATCGAAAGCGTAATGCCGGAGACATGGATCACCTGGGCATCACGGGTCATGGTCTCTAGCTGCTCTTGGTCATCGGCCAGCGTCCGGGCCGCCGAGGCACTGCGCCAATAGGCAAAGCTGCGCTCTCCCTTATCCAGGGAAATGGCATAGAGCCCAACGGAGCGGGTCGGATGCACCTGGATGCGGTCAGCCTCGATCCCGTTCGCGCGCAAGAACTCGGGAACGCGCTGAGAGAAGGGATCGCGCCCGATGCAGGTGCCATAGGCCACTTGCCAATTGTCGGGCAGGCAGGCCCGGGCATACCATGCGGTGTTCAGCGTGTCGCCCGCGATGCCCATCCGCCACAGGTCATCACCTGCGCCGGAAAGCTCCAGCATGCATTCGCCAATGGACAGAAAGCGGCTCATGTTGCCTCTCTTGAGATGACATCGCTCATGGGTTCGAACAGCATTTCGGCAAGGATGCCTTCGACCTTGGTCCAGAAGTCCATGTCGGTAAAGAGGGTCGCGGGGATGAAGGGCGCCTTGCGCAGGGACGCGACGATCTCGTCCGCCTCCTTGCCCTCTGCCATGGCGCGCAGGTCTGCCGCGCGGGGATCGCGCAACTCGTAGGGCGCGCAGTCATGGGTCGCCATGGAGATATGCCGCGCCCAGGCCGCGGTGGCAAAGGCAAAGGGGCGTATGTCCACGCCGCGGGTCCGGGCGTCCTGCAAGGCGGCAAAGATGCGTTGCGGCATCTTCTCGGAGCCGTCCATCGCGATCTGGAAGGTCTCATGGGCGATGCTGGGGTTCTCGAACCGGGCGGCCAGTGCCGCGGCATAGGCCTTCAGGTCCATACCCGGGATCGGCGGCAGGGTCGCGGCGGCAGCGGCCAGGTGCCGGCGGACAAGGGCCGCGAGGGGTGCATGGGCCATCACGTCGCGCACCAGCGGCAGCCCGGCGTGAAAGCCGGCATAGGCCAGCATGGAATGGGCGCCGTTCAGCATCCGCAGCTTCATCGCCTCGAAGGCCGGAACATCATCGGTGAAGATCACGCCTGCGGTTTCCCAGGCGGGACGGCCCAGCGGGAAATTGTCCTCCACAACCCATTGGGTGAAACGCTCCGTCTCGATCGCGGCGCGGTCTTCGGTGCCGGTCAGGGATTGGGCCTCTGCCAAGGTGGCTTCTGTCGCGGCAGGGGTGATGCGATCCACCATGGTGGAGGGGAAGGCGACGGTTTCGGCGATCCAGGTGGCCAGTGCGGGATCGATCCGGCTGGCGAAATCGATGACGGCGCCGCGCAGAAGGGTGCCGTTCTCCGGCAGGTTGTCACAGCACAGCACGGTGAAGGGCGCGATCCCGCCGGCGTAACGGCGCCGCAGCGCCTCTGTCAGCAGGCCCAGAACACCCTGCGGCGCTTCTGGGTTTGCCAGGTCGGCGGCCACGGCGGGATGCGCCGGATCACAGCCGATGGTGGCGCGGTTCAGGCCATAGGCTTTCTCCGTTACGGTCAGCGAGACGATCTTCGTGCCCTCGGCGGCCATGGCCTGCAGGGTGGGCTCCGGATCCCCGGCAGAGCAGATCGCATCCGCGATGGAGCCGATCACGCGGGCGCTGGCACCGTCAGCGCCTTTTTCGATCAGCGTATAAAGGCCGTTTTGCGGGGCCAACTCTTCCGAGGCCTTGGGAGAGCGCAGGGACACCCCGAGGATACGCCAGTCGCCTCCCTTGGCGGCCAGCGCAAGATCGGTCAGCGCCGCCTGGTGCGCCTTGTGAAAGGCGCCCAGTCCAAGATGCACGATCCCCACGCCATGATCGGCTGGGTCATAGCCGGGGTGCAGGTCCGCGGGCACCTGCGCAAGGGCGGTCAGACGCATATCAGGCTCCTGCGACCATCGGGTGCTGGAAAGCACGGTAGAGACCGCGCAGTTCCGCCAGCCCCTTCAGACGACCGATGGCGGGATAGCCCGGCTGGGCCTCGCGGCCGATGTCATCAAGGATGTCCTGTCCATGGTCCGGGCGGAAGGGAATGGACCAGTCCGCACGTCCGGCTGCCTTGCGGCGTCTTTCCTCTGCGACGACTGCCGCCACCATGGCCACCATGTCGGTATGGCCGGACAGGTGCTCGTCCTCGTAGAGCGAGTTCATGACCTCGGTGCCCTCGATGCTGACGTTGCGCAGGTGCAGGAAGTGCACGCGGTCAGCCAGCGCCTTGAAGATCTCGACAGGGTTGTTGTCGGGCCGCGCGCCAAGGCTTCCGGTGCACAGCGTGACGCCGTTGGACGGCAGGTCCACCGCGTCCAGGATCTTGCGGTAGTGGGCCTCGGTCGACATGATCCGAGGCAGGCCCAGCAGCGGGAAGGGCGGATCGTCCGGGTGGCAGCACAGGCGCATCCCAAGATCCTGCGCCATCGGCGCGACCTCAGACAGGAAGTCGATCATGTTCGACTGCAGTTGCGCTTCGGAGATGCTGTCGTATTCGGCCAGGTGCGCCTTCACGTCGTCCAGCGTGAATTTCTCGGCAGCGCCGGGCAGGCCGAAGACCACGTTGCCCGCCAGCTGTTCCTTCTGCGCGTCCTCCATCCGGGCGAAGCGCTCTGCCGCCTCGGCCACCACTGCATCGGGGAAGCTCTCTGCTGCACCGGGGCGCTCCAGGATGTGGATGTCGAAGGCCGCGAAGTCGATCAGGTCGAAGCGCATGCAGCGCGCGCCATTGGGCCGTTCCCAGGCCAGGTTGGTGCGCGTCCAGTCAAGCACGGGCATGAAGTTGTAGCAGATCACGTCGATCCCCGCATCCGAGAGATGCTGCATCGAGGTCTTCCAGTTGGCGACATGGGTCTTCCAGTCGCCCTTCTGCTTCTTGATGTCCTCGGACACGGGCAGCGATTCGACCACGTCCCATGTCAGGGAAGAGGGGCGGCCATCGCGACGGGTGGCGATCACCCTCTTGCGGTCCGCGATTTCCTCGGGAGTCCAGACGGCGCCCGTGGGCACGTGGTGAAGCGCAGAAACCACGCCTTCAACGCCTGCCTGCATCATGTCGTCAATGCTCACGCGGTCCTTCGGACCAAACCAGCGCCATGTCTGTCGCATGGTGTTACCTCCCCTAGAAACTTCGGTCGGGCCGCGCAGCATCACCGGCTGGCGCAGCGGATATCACGGTTGTGACCGATAACATCCAGATGTCATGTTGACTAGTATGGAAGTATGCAGGTAAGCATTTCCGCGGAGGAGACAGGAATGAGCATCGAGCTTTTGAACATCGCACAGATCGATTCTTCGGCGCCGGTGGGTCCGCAGCTGACTCGCATCCTGCGGCTCTGCATCGTGCGCAATCAGCTTGAGCCCGGGGCGCGCCTGTCCGAATCCGAAATCGGGTCGACCTTCGGCCTGTCCCGCCAGCCGGTCCGCGAGGCCTTCATCAAGCTCGCCGAAGAGGGCCTGCTTGAGATTCGCCCGCAACGCGGCACCTACGTGCGCAAGATTTCCGTGGATGCGGTGATGGATGCCCGCTTCGTGCGGGAGGCCATCGAAGCCGATATCGTCAAGGCCTGCGTCGCCAGCGCGCCGGAAGGCCTTGTGCCGGAGCTGCGCGACCAGATCGCGGCCCAGAAGCGGCTGGCGGATGATCGCCCCTCTGCCTTCGTGCCGCTCGACGATGAATTCCACCGCACCCTTGCCGAGGCCGCCGGGCATCGCAACGCCTGGACCGTGATCGAGGGAATGAAATCCCAGATGGACCGCGTGCGGCAGATGACCTCCACCAGTTTCGCGCTGGCGCATCTGATCGCCCAGCACACCGCCGTCGTCGACGCCATCGAAGCCGGTGACGCCGACCATGCCGAACAGGCCATGCGCGGTCATCTTCGGATGATCTTGCAGGACCTGCCTGCAATCCGCCAAGCCTACCCCGATTACTTCGATGCCCCAAAGGGCTGATCGGGTTCACGAAGACGACTAACGGGAGGAAACCATGTTCGTCACCAAAACCCTGAAAACGCTCATGCTCGGTGGTATCGCCGCTGCAGCCCTGTCCACCGCCGCCCTAGCGCAGGACATGACGCTGAAGCTTGGCCACCCCGCCAACGAAGACAACATCTGGCACAAGGCCTCCAAGAAGTTCGCCGAGGAAGTCGAGACGCTGACTGAAGGCCGCATCGTTGTCGAAGTCTTCCCGAACGAGACGCTCGGCAAGGAAATGGACGTCATCAACGGCATGCAGCTTGGCACCGCCGACATGACGATCACCGGTGAATCCCTGCAGAACTGGGCGCCGATGGCGGCCCTGCTGGCGATCCCCTACGGCTACACCTCGCTTGAGGATATGGACGCCGTGGCCGGTGGTGAACTGGGCGACGAAATCGAAGCCCAGATCGTCGAGAAGGTCGGCATCCGCCCGATCGCCTATTTCGCCCGTGGCCCGCGAAACCTGACTTCCAACCGCCCGATCACCTCGGTCGAGGACCTGAACGGCCTGAAGATGCGCGTGCCCAACGTGCCGCTCTTCCTGAACGTCTGGCAGGCGCTTGGCGCGAACCCGACCCCGATGGCCTTCTCCGAGGTCTTCACCTCGCTGCAGAACGGCACCATCGACGCCCAGGAAAACCCGCTGGCGCTGATCAAGTCCGCGAACTTCAACGAAGTGCAGGACTACGTGAACCAGACGCAGCACGTGCGCTCCTGGATCTACCTGACCATCTCCGAGCTGGCCTGGGGCCAGATGTCCGAAGAAGATCAGCAGGCCGTCATGGAAGCCGCATCGCGCGCGCAGGAATGGGAACGTGAGCAGTTCCTGACCGAGGAAGCCGAACTTCAGACCCAGCTTGAAGAGCTTGGCATGGAATTCGTCGAAGTCGACAACGCCGCCTTCGCCGCCGCCGCGAAAGAGGCCGTGCTGAACTCCGTCGCAGAAGAGATCCGCCCGCAGGTCGAGCAGCTCTTCGCTGACTGATCCCGGTCAGTGGCCCGTCCTCTCCCCAGACTGGGCCACACCACGGGGCCGGAGGGTTTTCAAGGAACCTTCCGGCCCCTCCATTTCGTAACGTGAACGAGGTTTCCCATGCAGAGCTTCATCCGGGCCCTGACCGGCCTTGCCCGCATCGCCACGGGGATCAGCTTTGGCGTCATCATCATCGCCGTGCTGATACAGCTTGCAGGGCGGTCCGGCCTGATCACTTCGGTCGTCTGGACCGAGGAGCTGACGCGCTTCGCGCTGCTGTTCCTGACAGCCTTCGGCGTCGGGCTCAGCTACCGCTCCGGCAACCTCGTGAATGTCGACATCCTGTCCGAGTCGCTGCCCGGACGTCTGCCATGGATCCTTCGGCTGATCTGCGCGGTGATCACCTGCGGCTTCGGCCTGGTGCTGATCAAGGCGACCTGGTTCTACGTTTCCATCGGCGCGCGGCAGACCGCCCCCTCGCTTGGGGTGCGCATGGATTGGATCCATGCCTCTGTCCTGGTCGCGCTGATTTCCCTCAGCCTGTTTGCCGGCCTGCGCGTCATCGGCATGTTGACCGGCGCCACCGACGGCACGCCCGAACGCCTGCAAGAGGACCAATGATATGGAACTGACAATCCTTCTGGGCTGCTTCCTTGCGGGGCTGGTCATCGGTCTGCCCGTGGCGGTGACGCTGGGCGCCTCTTCGCTTGCCTATC
>NZ_JAATOW010000063.1 GCF_011806405.1 Pseudooceanicola sp. HF7
CTGCACCGGCAGGCGCAGCATGTAGAGCCCGTAGGCCACGCTGGAGCCGATGGAAAAGACGATAAGGATGGCCGCGATATGGGAGGGCACGCCAAGACGGCGCAGCCAGCGCAGGAAGGGGGCCAGCGTCAGGGCGATCAGCAGGCCCAGCACGATGGGCAGCACGACCACCTTCGCCAGGGAGATCGACCAGAGCACGAAAAGGATCAGCAGCCCCGTCAGCAGCAGCTCAATGCGTCGCAGGTGACGGGTGAAATGTGGCGCAGCCCCTTGCTGGGGGCCATCCTCTTCGGGACTGGCCTGTGGGGTGCTGTCTTCGCTCATCCGGATCCCGATCTGTCACGCGCTGGGCCATTGTGGCTGTCGCTAAACGTTCGCGGGCCTCCGGAAGTTCCCGCGTGAAGGGCGATCATCCCCTGACCTGCAAGACCTGGCGATGCAGGCCGCCGGGCAACTGGACATGCGCCCGGAAGCCCGGTGGGGCGGGGGCGATCAGGCCTGCCGCCGCGCGCCGGTATCGCCCGCCTGCCAGCTCTCCATCGCCAGGCCGGAGCCTGTCAGCCGGAAGTGGCTGAGCAACCCGTGCAGCACATGGGCCTGGTCGCGCAGCCGCGTGGCCTCTGCGGTGACCTCTTCGGACATGGAGGCATTCTGCTGCGTCAGGTCGCCGCTTTGCAGGACCGCCTGGTTGATCCCCTTGATGCTGATCTCCTGCTCCTCTGCCGAACTGCGGATGGTGCCGGCCAGCGTATCGATCTCCGCCATCTTGCCGCGGGTTTCGTCCAGGATCTGGCTGGTGTCATCCACCAGCTTGCCCCCGCGGGAGACATGGCCGGCGCTGGCCTCGATCAGGTCGCGGATATCGCGCGCCGCATCGGCGGAGCGATGGGCCAGCGAGCGGACCTCCGTGGCGACCACGGCAAAGCCGCGCCCGGCCTCGCCCGCGCGGGCGGCCTCCACCCCGGCGTTCAGGGCCAGCAGGTTGGTCTGCATGGCGATGTTGTCGATGACAGAGACGATCTTCGCGATTTCCGAGGAGCTCTCCGCGATCTCCTGCATGGCCTGCTGGGTCTGCTTCATGCCGGCGCTGGATTTCGCCACCATGTCATTGGCCTGGGTGGCGGTGGTCACCGCCTGGCGCGCGCCCCGGGCCGTGTCCTGCACCGTTTCGCTGATGGAGTTCAGCGCCTGGCCGCTGTCCTCCATGGCGCTGGCCTGCTGTTCGGTGCGCTGGTTCAGGGCCTGCAGGGCGCTGGCGATGGCATCGGTGCCGTCCTGCACCTCCGCGGTGGTGCCGGCGATGTCCTGCATCACCTGGTCCAGCTTCTGCATGGCCTCGTTGTAATCCTGCCGGGCGCGGGCGATTTTCTCGGGCGCATCCGCCCCGATGCGATGGGTCAGGTCCCCATCCGAGAGCCTGCGCAACGCCTGGCCCAGCACATCCATCGCCCGCTGGTCCGTCTGGGCTTCGCTGGCGAAGAAGTGGTGCATGGCCACGGCCACATCCGCGAAGATGGCCGTCATGAGTTGGTTGAACAGTTTCTCCCGATGGGCGGGGGTGACGGGGGCTGCGCCCTCTTTCTGCGCCTCCAGTCGGTGCGACAGCGCGGCGGCCAGCCCGCCGGCGTACAGCCCGTATCCGGCCAGGTACTTCGGATAGCTGATCTGCTGCGCGATATCGCGGGCCAGCTCCGACTGCCCGCTGAAATAGGCCTCAGAGAATTCCCCGGTCGCGATGCGGCTGAACTTGGTCTGCTCGCGCTTGTAAAGATCCGCCGGCAGCACCTTCATCGTCGGATCCACGACCTTGTAGGCCCGCAACAGGACCTCCCGCAGGTCGGGCATGACAAGGTCGCGGACCTCCTTGCCCAGCGTCTTCTCTTCAGCCGTCCAGGGCCGGATCTCTTTCTCGATGTTCACGTCGCGCTCCTTGCATGCACCGCGGGACCCATCGGGCGCCCGCGCAGACCATCCATGCAAACCGTGAGAAGGGCGTTAATGCCGCCGAAGTTAATGCGAACCCGCAACGAACCATGCCGATTGCCCCTGTCGCGCTACTTCTGTATCCAAGCCGCCAAACGCGATCACCCAGCCAAGGGAGCATCCACATGGCCGCCTATCAATACGTCTACCACATGTCCGGGGTCTCGAAGACCTACCCGGGTGGCAAGAAATGCTTCGAGAACATCCACCTGAACTTCCTGCCCGGCGTCAAGATCGGCGTCGTCGGCGTCAACGGCGCCGGTAAATCCACCCTGCTCAAGATCATGGCCGGCTGGGACAAGGACTTCCAGGGCGAAGCCTGGTCCGCCGAGGGGGCCAAGGTCGGCTACCTGCCCCAGGAACCCGAACTGGACCCCACGCTGGACGTGCGCGGCAATGTCATGCTTGGCGTGAAGGCCAAGAAGGACATCCTGGACCGCTACAACGAACTGGCGATGAACTACTCTGACGAGACCGCCGACGAGATGGCGCAGCTCCAGGACGAGATCGACAGCCAGAACCTCTGGGATCTGGACAGCCAGGTCGATGTCTCGATGGAGGCCCTGCGCTGCCCACCGGACGATGCCGATGTCACCACGCTGTCGGGCGGTGAGAAACGCCGCGTCGCGCTCTGCAAGCTGCTGCTGGAAGCGCCGGACATGCTGCTGCTCGACGAACCGACCAACCACCTGGACGCCGAAACCATCGCCTGGCTGCAACAGCACCTGATCGACTACAAGGGCACCATCCTCTGCGTCACCCACGACCGCTACTTCCTGGATGACATCACCAGCTGGATCCTTGAGCTCGACCGTGGCCGCGGCATCCCCTACGAGGGCAATTACTCCGCCTGGCTGGAACAGAAGGCCAAGCGCCTGCAGCAGGAAGCACGAGAGGACAAGTCCAAGCAGAAGACGCTGGAACGCGAACTGGAATGGATGCGCCAGGGGGCCAAGGCCCGTCAGGCCAAGTCCAAGGCCCGGATCAAGTCCTACAACGAACTGGCCAACCAGTCCGAGCGCGAGAAGCTGGCGAATGCCCAGATCGTCATTCCCAACGGCCCGCGCCTGGGTTCCAAGGTGATCGACGTCACCGGCCTGAAAAAGGCCATGGGCGACAAGCTGTTGATCGAGAACCTGGAATTCGCCCTGCCGCCGGGTGGCATCGTGGGCGTCATCGGCCCCAACGGCGCCGGCAAGACCACGCTGTTCAAGATGCTCACCGGCCAGGAACAGCCCGATGAGGGCGCGGTGGAATACGGCGACACGGTCAAGCTGTCCTACGTCGATCAAAGCCGGGATGACCTGGACCCCAACGCGACCGTCTGGGAGGCTATCGCGGACGGCCAGGACATCATCAAGCTGGGCGATGCGGAAGTGAACGCGCGGGCCTATTGCTCGGCCTTCAACTTCAAGGGCGGCGACCAGCAGAAGAAGGTCTCGCTGCTCTCGGGCGGGGAACGCAACCGGGTCCACATGGCGCGCCTGCTGCGCTCGGGCGGCAACGTGCTGCTGCTCGACGAACCGACCAACGACCTTGATGTGGAAACCCTGCGGGCCCTGGAAGACGCGCTGACCGAATTCGCCGGCTGCGCCGTCGTGATCTCGCACGATCGTTTCTTCCTGGACCGGATCTGCACCCACATGCTGGCCTTCGAGGGGGATGCCCATGTCGAATGGTTCGAAGGCAACTTCGAGGATTACGAGGAAGACAAGAAACGCCGCCTTGGCCCGGACGCGCTGGAGCCCAAGCGGATCAAGTACAAGAAGTTCGCGCGCTAAAGGCGCGGGAGTTTACTTGAGACGGAAAGAGGGCGGCCATCGGGCCGCCCTTTGTTTTTTTGGTGGGGGTGCGATTTCGGGAGTAAGGGCTGGTAGGGGCAGGGAGGGGGCGGATGTATCAGTGGGGTAACTGCCGGGGCTTTCGGCCCATTCCGGTCATTGGCCAGGATCACCATTGCCGCGGCGCGGCCTCCCCATACCGGACCTTCATGGCACCGCGCAGCATAGCCCAGGGCCCCAAGGTCAGTGATGCGGACCTTCCTGCCATTCGCTGCAACGCCTCGATCTGTGCCGCGCTTGCGAGACGTTTTGCTGAGGGCGGGTTGCGGACCTTCGCCGCGAATTAAACATTGCATGTACGCCTCCGGCGAGGACCGCCTGACGGGGATGTGGCTTCAATGCTAAGTCCGACCTTGTGGCAGACCTTAAGTTCACTCTCGAGATCGAGATCCAAACGGTCTTGGCAGTCCGTTTGACCCCACGAATGGCAATCGCCGCTTTGAACCTCTCAAAACAGCATCATGCCTAACGAGATCAGCCCCCCAAGGACGCCAATAATACTCAACGCTTTGAAACCAGCACTTTCATGAAGTTTGTGTACAAGCTCGGGAGACTTGCGCAAAGCTATCAACATCCGAGCCGACCTTCCAAAAACGCGCACGGCTTCGTCCCTACCGGAACTAATAGCGTCAGCTCTTGTTACACCCGGCAACTTAGGTGGTCCAACGAGCATTTCCTGCGTGAGGTACAGGATGTCCTCCCGCATTTGTTCGCACAGATCGCCTTGTGTAATTGCTTCTAGGACAGGAGCCGCATCGGAGAGCAGATCGAGATTTTCTGGCTCAAGTTCTTGCAGCGCTTGCTGCTGCAGCAGCTTCCTGTTTTCCGCCACCTGCGGATCAGTGGCCCTTATTCCCTGAGCTCCTTCTTGCAAAGCAAGAAGCAAGGCTTGGTTTTCGTCTGATGGCGGCAGCTCACCAGTTCCGATTTGCGAAGTAAGCGCCAAATGAACCGACGTAAGGTCCATCTCGACCCTTTGAGGGTCATTCGAGTAGCGCTCTAAAGTGCGGTTCAACCGACGGATTTCGAGCGAGTCAGCGTTCAATCCATTCGATGGACTCGCAAGAACGTCTTCAATCGCGTCCGCCAACTGGTCAAGTGTTGCAGACAGGAGATCAGGTTTCTCAATTCTCTTCGCGCGAACGCTGAAAACACCGGTTTCTTGGTCTTGAAGAAGGTCTTCTGCTAAAGGTAAAAGTCGGCTCAGTTCCTCCGCTTCATCTTCTGCAGGCTCTGCTTCATCTTGCTCAGAGAGTTCAAAAAACTCTTCGCCAGGAATCGGCGACCAGTCCCAAATTCCGTCTTCATCGATGATTTGCTGAGCAGCCTTTTCAATTATTTCGTCAGGGTATTCAGCAGAGAAGTTATCCCCTAGTGCCACTTGTGGCGTTTCAGGTCCGCCATAGATCCACTGGTAGCCGCCTTCTGCGCTAATATATGGCAGTGAGTTAGCAGGGTCTTCGTAGTTTGAGTAAAACCACTCTTTCATTTCTTCAATGGCAGATTCTTCATCGATTTCTTCATCATCGTAGTCTGGCTCATGTTCTAGACTGATGGAAAAATCCTGAACCAGTTCATGCCCATTAAAGTCATGAACGATCTTTCCAAGGGCCCCGATGGGATACTCCGACATCTCCCAACGAAGTTCGCCTAATTCTTCGCGATGTGTTGAAGCGCTCCACAGGCGCTCAGGACCCATACCCCGTTCTTCACTTGCAACTACCTCCCAATCAAGTTCGTCAGCCTCAATCGTAAACTTTGCTCCAGTTTCCGAATGACGAACGATTGCGACGCCGGTTGTGTCAATTCTCATCTTCGCATCTCACGAGGCAGAGTGTCTGGCTAGAGTGTCTGGCTAGGACGTCTTGCATCTCGGTCGGCTGGAAAACTACATCCCAGGACCACTTCCCCAAACCACCCGCGGCGTTCACTGCCTCAACCCACTGCTGGTTTCCTACTCTGCGCAACCTAAGGCAGACGCGGCGCGAAAGACAGCTTCATTACGCATTGCCGCCGTTCGTCCGCGATGCAGCGATCGGCAGCTCTCGCCCCGTGGTGTCGATCGAGCGTGCTTCGGCCTCGCTCCTCGCCTGAATGTCCGCTTCTACGTTGAGGCAAGGCTGCCTTCGCGACAGCTGCGAATGGCCGCTCTCCGCCCATCCAAGACCGCGATGGCAAACACAGACGCTCAACTCCCCTCAGCCGCAACGCACCCCCGCCCTCACCGGGCGGTCTTCAGCCGCATCTTGATCTGGTTGGCGCTCATCCGGATGGCCGGGCTGGTGCGCACGGCCTTGGCGATCAGCTCGTAGGTCGTGGGGTCGATGCCGCTGCTGGCGATGGCCTGTTCCGTGCTCTGACCCTCTTCGCGGAAAAGCTCCGTGCGGGCGTATTTCTTCATCTGGCTCTGGGTGAAGCCCGCCTGCCGGTAGGCCGGGCCGCCGTCTCCGTAAAGCCAGAACTGGGCCTGGGCCTCAGTGCTCAGACCGGTCGAAAGGCCTAAAGTCAGGGCAAGAAGGGCGGGGAGGGCGAAGGTCCGGGGGCGCATGGCAAGCTCCTTGGCGCAGGGCGGATGGGCGCCGGGCAAAGCGGCAGTGAAACACAGCCCAAGGATGCGCCCCGGCCAGCGCTCAGGCAAATCACGAATCCCGGCAGGGAAGGTTTCCGTAACGGCATACGCCGGTCAGATCTGCTTGTTTGTCGTCTGATTCCAGAGGGGTGCGCCCGGCTTGCCCGGGGCCCCACCCGCACCGCAAAAACAGATGGCCCCGCCGCCCCAAGGGACAGGGGGGCGGCGGGGCGTCTCCGGCCTCTGGTGACCTGC
>NZ_JAATOW010000006.1 GCF_011806405.1 Pseudooceanicola sp. HF7
TCGTGGTCGTGGTCGTGGTCGTGGTCGTGGTCGTGGTCGTGGTCGTGGTCGTGGTCGTGGTCGTGGTCGTGGTCGTGGTCGTGTTCGTGGTCGTGATCCTCGTGGTCATGCGCGTCGTGATCATGGTCTTCGTGATCGTGCTCGGCATGCTCATCGTGATCATGGCCGCCCTCATGCCCATGATCGTCGCTTTCCAGTTCTGCATGGGCCTCGGCCAGGGTGCATCCGGCCGCCTCGGGCATTACGAAAAGATCGAGCGGACGTTCCAGAAGAGACAGGGCGGAGCTAATGGCCTCTTGGTCTGTCGCGGTGCTGGCGGCATGTTCGAAGCCGACGATATCAGCCCCGGGCGCCGTCAGCTCCATCGAGATACGCCCGCCTTCGATGGCGATATTAAGCTGCCCGACGCCATGCTCATGCGCGCCAAGCTCGCGATGCTCCTGCGCGAAGACGGAGGTTTGCGGGACGGCCAGGAGGCCGACCAACAGCGAGATGTTGAGTGTTTTCATCGTGAGTCCTTTCGCGAGTGAGTAGGGCCTCTAAAGCGCAGGAATGCAACAATGATATAACATATCCCAAGAGAGCCAAACGGTAGATGCAGAAGACATGCCAAGGCAGCGCATTCCGAAGGCCAAAAGGATGCCTAAACGCACCCCATTTCATCGGTTCAGATGACCTGGATCCCGGATTTCCGAAACGGCTCCAGCACCGTGTCCGATGCAGCGCGACTGGTGACCAAAGTTCCAACAGCGTCGGCCTCCCAGGCCCGGACCCGGCTTGTGATACCCAGCTTGGTATGATCGGCCAGGACGACTGTCCGCGCCGCCTGCGCCGCCATCGCGATGGAAATCTCCGCCTCTTGCAGGTCGTAGAAGAACGCCCCCTTCTCGGCGTGCAGGGCAACAGGGGCAGAGAAGCAGATATCGACCTCGAAGCGGCGGATCTCTGACAGGGTCAGCTCGCCCACCGTGGCGGGCACATCCGCGGCGATCCGCCCGCCCAGCAGGACCACGTCGAGCCCGCCGGCCTGCAGCGTCGTGGCCACGTCGAGCGAATTGGTGATGACCGATATGCCCGGAACCTTCGCAAGCTCGCGCGCGAACAGCGCGGTGGTCGATCCGGCATCCACCATGATCGTCTGTCCGGGTTGGATGAGGCCGACGGCCTTCTTGGCGATCTCTGCCTTTGCCCGCACCCGAGAGGCCATGCGCTGGCGAAAGGGATCCTCGCTGCGGGTCTCGGGCAGGACGGCACCGCCGTGGACCCGCGCCACCTTTCCGATTTCCTCAAGGTCGACGAGGTCGCGGCGCACGGTCTCGCGCGAGACGCCCAGCATCCCGGCCAGGTCATTGGCGCTGACCTGCTGGTTCGCGGCCAGCATCGACAGGATCCTCTGGTGCCGCTCTTTCGCCCACATGTCTCAACCCCTCCGGCGCTGCATCAGTGCCAGGATCATCTTCATAGCCAGAACCGCCCCGCAGACAACCGCCATCACGCAGGTTGAAAACGCCGCCGCCTGAGAGGTCAGCCCGGCATCGTCCAGCCGCATGATCGTCACGGCGGCGACGCTCAGCTGCGGCGTTGTGAGGAACACGACGGCAGAAAGCGTGACCATCGAGCGCATGAAGAGGAAGAAGAAGACCGACACCAGCATCGGTGCGATGAAGGGCGCAACCACGTCGCGCGCCGTCCGACCCAACCCTGCGCCAAGGCTGCCCGCCGCCTCTTCCAGCGCCGGGGGCAGCTGGCGGAAGCCGGTCATCACCGTGAGGAAGCCCTGCGTGTGGTAGTGGTAGAAGTTGACGATCCCGATCAGCGCGGCACTGCCGTAGAGCAGGTAAAGTGGCGTCGCGGTGGAGTTGAAGGTCAGGATATAAGCCAGCCCCAGCACCATCCCCGGCACGGCCGCCGGCATGGCGGCCAGGATCTGCACCGGCTGGGCCAGCGCCTGCGGCAGCCGCCGCAATCCGAGCCCGAGCAGGAAGACCGCGATCGTTCCGCCCACCGCCGCGCCCAGAGAGATCAGGATGGTCATCCAGAGCGAGGAATACCCCCCCGCCAGCGTGATGTCGTAATGCTTGAACGACAGGGACATGTTGTAGGGCCAGAGCGTGACGAAGCTGGCGTAGACCACGATGCCGATCACGGCGACGATGGCCGCGCAGATCAGCAGCGACAGCCCGGCCATGCCGAGGTCCCGCAGGGGCGCGAACACGGGGCGATAGGCCACCTGCCCGGTGGTCTGCCCGGCCTGCTGGCGCTTCATCGCCTGACGCTCGATGGCATAGGCGATCACGGTGGGCAGCAGCAGCATGATCCCCACCACGGCCCCCATGTTGAAGTTCCGCTGGCCGACGACCTGGCTGTAGATCTCGGTCGCGAGCACGGAATAATCCCCGCCGATCACCGCCGCATTGCCGAAATCCGTGATCGTGATGATGAAGCAGACGAAGCCCGCGTTGAGGATGCCGAAGCGCGCCGAGGGCAGCGTCAGGTCGCGGAACTGTCGCCACGGCGAGGCGCCCATGACATCGGCGGCCTCGTAGGTGCGCGCATCCAGCAGCACCAGCGCCGCACCGATGATCATCACCGCCTGCGGCAGGGCGTAAAGGGTGTTGGCGATCAGCAGACCCCAGAAGCCGTAGATCTCGATCTCGACGCCAAGGGCGCGGCTGATGACGCCGTTGCGCCCCAGGAGGAAGATCAGCCCGAGCGCCTGGACCAGCGACGGCGCGAGCAGCGGCAGTACGATCACCGCGCGGATCAGCCACTTGCCCGGAAAGGCACAGCGGTAAAGGCCCTGCGCGATGATGAAGCCCAGGAACACGCTGAGCAGCGTCGTTGCCCCGCCCATGGCCAGAGAATGCCGCGTCGCGCGCCAGAACCCCGAAGAGCCCAGCACCTGCACGTAATTGCCCATCCCGTAGCCCTCATCCACGGTGATCGAGCGCAGGAAAACGATGAGCATCGGGTAGGCAAAGAAGAGGATCAGCCCCAGAAGCGGCAGCCCCACGCAGGCGGCGGTCAGCAGGCGGTCCGAGTCAAACGTTCTGTGCCGTGACGGTCGCCGGATCGTTTCGGAAGCGCTCATGCCGGGACGGCCTTGGGCGCGGGGGCGTCGTCGATCACCCAGGTACAGGCGTCGGGTGCCACGCGCAGCGAGACCGGGTCGCCGGTGCGGCAGGGGTTCGTGCCATGGGTTTCCACGGTCAGGGGGCCGACGGGGCTGTCGACCTCAAGCCGGCGCAGGTTGCCGAGAAAGCTGATGCTGCGCACCATGGCCGTGCCGTCCGCCGCGGGGGTAATGTCGACTTGCTCGGGGCGGATGCAGGCCAACTGTGCCTTCGGCGTCGCGGGCCGGGGCGGCAGGAGATCGGGGAAGAGCCGCGTCACATCCTCGGGCGTCAGCAGGTTGCTGATCCCCATGAACTGCGCGACGAAGCGCGTGGCGGGGCGGTGGTAGAGGTCCTCGGGTGTGCCCGCCTGCACGACGCTGCCGTGGTTCATGCAGATGATCTTGTCCGCCAGTGCTAACGCCTCTTCCTGGTCGTGGGTCACCATGAGGGTCGGGATGCCAAGCGCGCGCTGCACCTGCCGGATCTGGTCCCGCAGCTCTGCGCGGACCTTGGCGTCCAGCGCCGAAAGCGGCTCGTCCAGCAGCAGAACCTGCGGATCGACGGCGATGGCCCGCGCCAGGGCGATCCGCTGCTGCTGCCCGCCGGAAAGCTGGCCGGGCATGTTCTCCGCCACCTGCGGCAGCTTCACCAGGTCGAGCAATTCGGCGACACGCGCGGCGATGTCGGACCTTGGCACGCCCCGGATCTTCAACCCGTAGCCGATATTCTCGGCCACCGTCATGTTGGGAAACAGCGAATAGGACTGGAAGACGATGCCGAAGCCGCGCTTGCGGGCGGGCATCTGCGACAGGTCCGCGCCCTCCAGAGTAATCTTTCCGCCGTCGAGGTCGGCAAGACCGGCGATCAGCCGCAACAGCGTGGTCTTGCCGCAGCCCGAGGGGCCGAGAAGGCAGACGAACTCCCCCTTTTCGATCCCGATCGAGACGCGGTCGAGCGCGGTGAAGGTGCCGTAAAGCTTGGTGGCGTCGCGGACGGTCAGGTACATGGGGTCTTTCTTTCCTTGGGCGCGCAGGCGGCCCGCAACCGCCCGAAAGGGATAGGGGCGACCCGCGCCGCCCCGATGATCGACCTCAGCGGCCGAACTTTTCTTTCCACTCGTCTTTCACGGCCGTCTGATCCTCGGCCGCCTTCACGAAGTCGATGTCCGCCAGGATGGTCGAGATGTCGGCGGGCAGCCCGGCCTTTTCCGCCGCTTCCGAGGCATCCACGCCCGGCACGGTGATCAGCGCCTTGTACTGCTGGTAAAGGCCGATGGCCTCATCCGACATGGTCCAGTCGAGGAAGGCCTTCGCGCCTTCGGGGTTGTCGGTGCTGGCCATCAGGCCGGAGGATTCAAGCTCGTAGCCCACGCCGCCTTCGGGGAAGACCATGGCGAGCGGATAGCCCTCTTCGATGGACTGCATCGCGGTGAAGGCCAGCGAGATGCCGACGGTATATTCGCCGACGCGCGCCGATTTGCAGGGCTTGGAGCCCGACGAGGTATATTGCGCCATGTTGGGATCGACCGCTTCCAGCTGCGCCCAGCCGGCCTCGGCGCCCATGCTTTGCAGCACGGCGTTCACGTGCAGGTAGCCGGTGCCGGAAGAGTTCGGATCGGGCATCAGCACCTCGCCCTCAAAGGCCGGGTCTTCCAGATCGGCCCAGCTGGTCGGCATGGTCAGGCCTTTTTCCTCGAGCCGCGCGGTGTTCACGCAGAAGGCTCCCATGTAACCGATGGGGGCGAACCACTTGCCATCCGCATCGCGGAAGGTCTCGGGCAGCACGTCGGCGCCCTTGGCTTCGTAGGGTTCCAGCATCTCGAGGATCTGGGGATCCATCATGGCGCTGACGGCCCAGCCCCAGATCACGTCGGCCTGCGGATTGCCAGCCTCGGCCAGCAGGCGCGCGCCCAGCTTGCCGGTGGACAGGCGCAGCACGTTGATCTCCGTATCGGGCATGGCGGCCTGCGCGGCCTCGACATAGGCCGCGATCTCTTCTTCCTCGAGGGCGGTATAGACGGTCAGCTCATCGGCCAGCGCCGGGGCCGCCAGGCCAAGGGCCGCGAGCGACAGCGCGGTGGTTTGAATCCAGGTTTTCATCGTCATCTCCTTGTTGGTCCACATCCTTGTCCGGATCTGTGTCCGGTCGTCCGCGGGCATTGGAAGAAACCCGTTCTGATCATTTCGCCCGGCCTCAGGGTTGGGGCAATATGTGTAGTCTTGTGTTTTTATGGCATTTGTCTACGATTAAATTCCAAAGCGGATGCCTTCAGCCTGTCGGCCCCCGGAACTGAGGAACTTTGATGCAGACTCACTCCCCCCTCTCCGAGACGGACCAACTGGTGCAGTTCGCCTGGACCCTGGCCGACATGACCGATGCCATGGCAATGCGCTATTTCCGCAAGCCGCTGGATATCGAGGCCAAGGCGGATGACTCTCCGGTCACGCAGGCCGACCGCGCCATCGAGGCCGAGATGCGCCGCCAGATCACGGCGGCCTTTCCCAGCCATGGCATCCTTGGCGAAGAGCAAGAGGACGCCCGGCTTGACGCGACCCGGGTCTGGGTCATTGATCCGATCGACGGCACCAAGAGCTTCCTTTCCGGCATGCCCAGCTTCGGCACGCTCATCGCCTGCCTGTCGGGCGGTGTGCCCGACCTCGGGGTGATCTCGATCCCGCCGACGGGCGAGCGCTGGACCGGGCAGAGCGGCAAGCCCAGCCTGTTCAACGGCTCCCCCTGTCACACCAGCGGGCGGCAGACCCTGTCCGAGGCGATCCTGTACACCACCAGCCCCGACAGTTTTGACGCGGCGGGCCTTGCGCAGTTCGAGACGCTGTCGCAACGCGTGGCGATGCGGCGGTTCGGCGGCGATTGCTATGCCTATGGGCTGCTCGCCTCGGGCCATGTGGACCTGTTGATGGAGATGAACCTGCATCCCTACGATTACATGGCGCTTGTACCGGTCATCGAAGGGGCCGGCGGCGTCATCACGGATTGGGAGGGGCGCGCGCTGACGCTGGCCTCCGAGGGCAAGGTGATCGCTGCGGCGAGCGCGGAACTGCATGCCGAGGCTCTGGCAGTGCTGGGCGGGGCTTAAGATCAGCGGTGACCTGCTTAAGCGAGGGGCCTTTGCTTCAGAACGATCGAAGCACCGTGGTTCAACTTGGCGGAGGATCGCGGTCCCCAGACGGGCCTAGTGCTTACTCACACGCTGCGCGGGACATGTGCGTGTTGGAATGGCCACTTGATACCGGACGGCTCCAAGATCCAAGGATCCTCTGCTGCATTCCTGCATGAACGCGTCGAGACCGCTCGTAGCGGCCGGGGCAGGTGATGACCGCTCGACGCTGGCCGGAGCCGGTGCCGCAGGCTACCGTGGCCGTGCAGCATGTTCTTTTGCAACGGGGGATATCAGCATGACGGCATACATCATCGGTCAGATGGAGATCCACAGCCGCAGCTGGATGGAGGAGTATTTTGCGAAGATCCCCGAGGTTGTGGCAAGCCACAAGGGGGTATTCAGGGTGCGCGGTGGCAACCCGGAGCGCCTGGAAGGGGACAAAGCACTACCTGATGCGGCTTTCATCATCGAGTTCCCGGATCGCGATCATGCAACATCTTTCTGGAACTCGGACGCGTTCCAGTCCCTCGCGGTTCTTCGCCGCTCCGGCTCCACTCTGAATGCCATCCTTGCCGATGCGCTTGATTGAGGCGATGCTGCCTTGTGCCGGAGGCGAGCGCTTCGAAGTGCTGGTCCCCTGACTCTCCAAGGGCGGCTAAAGACGCATCCCCTCTGTGCTTGGAAAGCGCAGCTAGGACCGGCTTGCCGTCCTCCGCGCCGGCTCTGCGAGGGCTGCGCACCAGCGAAATCCTCGACAAGGCCGCCCGACGCATCTTCGCTCAGGCGTCCGTGGGCGCGGGCTCTTCAACTGGGCGTTCGGCCTCCAGGCGGCGGGCTTCCTCGACGGCCAGGTTGGCCATTTGCATGATCGCGTCGCGTCCCTTGGCCGCCGCGATGAACAGGGCCTTGTGGCAGAAGGTAGCCCCATTGACCCCCGTGACCTCTTCCAGCTCCGCACCCGAAAGGCCGCCCCAGGCCGCCGGCAGATCGGCGCGTTGGGCAAAGCCTTCGTCGTATTTGCGGATGCCGCCCAGGGTCCAGTCGCCGCCATCGCGCGGGGTCACCACGAAGAGCAGGTGATCGGCACCTGCCTCGACCACGGCAGGACGGAAGGGCATGCCCATCGGCAGCTCCAGGATCGGGCTGTCGCCGGCGGCGATAACGGCCTCGGCGGCCAGCAGCTCTGCGCGGCGCTTGGCCGCGCTGCGGGCGACGCGGGCTTCCACGAACTGGCGCGCGATGCCCACCGCGGCGTGGAAGGCGCGGGTTTCGCTTTCCTGGTCCTTGTCGTCGAAGACGGGTTTCAGTGTCTCGATCAGGCCGGGAAGGGTGAGAGAGGACAGCGGGCCGGCTTCGGACACGCTCACGGTGCCGTTGTCGACCTGATCGACTGGCAGGACGAAGCTGCGATCGAAGGAGTGGTGGATCTTTTCAAGATCGTCCTCGGGAATGTCGAAGCTGCGCAGGTAATCCAGGCCGAAGTGCTTCCAGATCAAGCCGAAGGAGCTATAGGGCGTTTCATCCTCGCGTAGCGGGCTCTCGCGCTGGTGGTGGTCAAAGATCCCCGCTTCCGCATCATAGGTTCCGCCCACGTCATAGATCACGCGCCCCTCGGCTGGGGTGATCCATTCCGGCGCCCGGCTGCGCACCACCTCTGCCTCGGGGTAGAGACGGGTGAGGATGACGGTCGACAGGACCTCGTCCGCGTGGAAGCCGCCGGAGTGGGTGACAAGAGTGGTGATGGTCATGCGGGCCGTCCTGGTGTCTGACTGGTTTGCGCCCCTAGTGTCAGGATCGGCCGGATTTTCAAAGCAGGAACTTGGCCGCGGGGGAGCGTGAGGCCGGGAATGCGGCCTGGATCGCAAGGTAAGTGCTTCTCGGCTGCCATAGGGATCGGTCCTCGCGCCGATTGAGAGCCTTTTCGGCGTGCCGGCGCCAAGAAAAAGAGCGGAACGCGCATCCCCGTCCCGCTCAATCCATGGCAAGCAGATCCCTGATCTGTTGCGTTTACACCCGGTCGCGCCAGGCTACCTTCGTTCAGAAATCCCAGTCTTCGTCTTCCGTCGCCACGGCCTTGCCGATGACGTAGGAGGAGCCGGAGCCGGAGAAGAAGTCGTGGTTCTCGTCCGAATTGGGCGAGAGGGCGGCCATGATGGCGGGGTTCACCTTGCAGGCCTCGTCCGGGAAGAGCGCCTCGAAGCCGAGGTTCTGCAGCGCCTTGTTGGCGTTGTAATGCAGGAAGTTCTTCACGTCCTCGGTCAGGCCAAGCCCATCGTAAAGCTGCTCTGTATAGCGCGCCTCGATGTCGTAGAGGTCGAACAGCAGGGAGAAGGCAAAATCCTTCAGCTCTGCGCGCTCGGCCTCGGGCAGGCGCTCCAGCCCGCGCTGGAACTTGTAGCCGATGTAATAGCCGTGGATTGCCTCGTCGCGGATGATCAGGCGGATCAGGTCGGCGGTATTGGTCAGCCGGGCGCGGCTGGACCAGTGCATCGGCAAGTAGAAGCCCGAATAGAACAGGAAGCTTTCCAGGAAGACGCTGGCAATCTTCTTCTTCAGCGGGTTCGTGGTGCTGTCGTATTCGTCCAGGATCAGCCGGGATTTCGCCTGCAGGTGCTCGTTCTCGGCCGACCAGCGGAAGGCTTCGTCCACGTCCGAGGTCTGGCAAAGCGTCGAGAAGACCGAGGAATAGCTGCGCGCGTGCACGGCCTCCATGAAGGCGATGTTGCTCAGTACCGCTTCTTCATGGGGGGTGATCGCATCGGCCATCAGGGTCGGTGCGCCGATGCTGTTCTGGATCGTGTCCAGCAGCGTGAGGCCGGTAAAGACACGGGTGGTCAGCTGGCGTTCATCGTCTGTCAGCTGCGACCAGCTTTGGATGTCATTGGACAGCGGCACCTTTTCCGGCAGCCAGAAGTTCACCGTGAGGCGGTTCCAGACGTCCAGGTCGATGTCGTCCTCGATCCGGTTCCAGTTCACGGCGCGGGGGATCGGGCGGGGGGAAATCAGGTCTTTCATGGCGGGCCTCACAGCGAGCAGGAAACGCAGCCCTGCACTTCGGTGCCCGTCAGGGCCTCCTGGCGCAGGCGGATGTAGTAGATGGTCTTGATGCCCTTCTTCCAGGCGTAGATCTGGGCCCGGTTGATATCGCGCGTCGTCGCATCCGCCGGGAAGAACAGCGTCAGCGACAGGCCCTGGTCGACGTGCTTGGTGGCCGCGGCATAGGTGTCGATGATGGCTTCCGGGCCGATCTCGTAGGCGTCGCGGTAGAATTCCAGGTTCTCGTTGGTCATGTAGGGCGCAGGATAGTAGACGCGGCCGATCTTGCCTTCCTTGCGGATCTCGATCTTCGAGGTGATCGGGTGGATCGAGGACGTGGCGTAGTTGATGTAGCTGATCGACCCGGTCGGCGGAACCGCCTGCAGGTTGCGGTTGTAAAGCCCGTCCGCCATCACAGCGTCGCGTAGGGCGGCCCAGTCATCGCGGGTCGGCACGGCGATGCCAGCTTCTTCGAAGAGGTCACGTACCCGGTCGGTTTCGGGCAGCCAGTCGCGGTTCACGTAGCCTTCGAAGAAGGTGCCATCGGCATAGGTCGAGGTTTCGAACCCCTTGAAACGGGTGCCGCGTTCGCGAGCCAGCGCGTTGGAGGCGCTCAGCGCGTGGAACAGCACGGTGCAGAAGTAGATGCTGGTAAAGTCGATGCCTTCGGGGCTGCCGTAATGGATGCGTTCGCGCGCCAGGTAGCCGTGCAGGTTCATCTGGCCCAGCCCGATGGCGTGGCCTTCGTCATTGCCCTTGCGGATCGACGGCACAGAATCGATCGCCGACATTTCGGAAACCGCGTTCAGGGCGCGGATCGCGGTGCCCACGGTGCCGGCAAGGTCGCCGCCGTCCATCGCCCGGGCGATGTTCATGGAGCCGAGGTTGCAGGAGATATCCGTGCCCATCTGTGCATAGCTGAGGTCCTCGTTGAACTCGGAGGCCTCGTTCACCTGCAGGATCTCGGAGCAGAGGTTCGACATGGCGATGCGCCCGGCAATCGGGTTGGCCGCGTTCACCGTGTCTTCGAACATGATGTAGGGATAGCCGCTTTCGAACTGGATCTCGGCAATGGTCTGGAAGAAGGCGCGGGCCTTGATCTTGGATTTGCGAATCTTCGGGTTGTCGACCATCTCGTCGTATTTCTCCGTCACGGAGATGTCGGAGAAGGCACAGCCATAGACCTTTTCCACGTCATGGGGCGAGAACAGGTACATGTCCTCGTTCCGCTTGGCGAGCTCGAAGGTCACGTCGGGGATCACCACGCCAAGGGACAGGGTCTTGATGCGGATCTTCTCATCCGCGTTCTCCCGCTTGGTGTCGAGGAACCGCAGGATGTCCGGGTGGTGGGCGTTCAGGTAGACCGCCCCGGCGCCTTGGCGCGCGCCCAGCTGGTTGGCATAGCTGAAGCTGTCTTCAAGCAGCTTCATCACCGGGATCACGCCGGAGGACTGGTTTTCGATCCCCTTGATGGGGGCGCCGTATTCACGGATGTTCGTCAGCATGAGGGCAACGCCGCCGCCGCGCTTGGACAGCTGCAGCGCGGAGTTGATGCCGCGCCCGATGCTTTCCATGTTGTCTTCGAGCCGCAGCAGGAAGCAGGAGACGAATTCGCCCCGGGCCTTCTTGCCGGCATTCAGGAAGGTCGGCGTGGCAGGCTGGAAGCGGCCTTCGACGATCTCCGTCATCAGGCCCATGGCCAACTTTTCGTCGCCGCGCGCCAGGGCCAGGGCGTTCATCACAACGCGGTCTTCGTAACGCTCAAGGTAGCGCTGCCCGTCCCGCGTCTTCAGCGTGTAAGAGGTATAGTACTTGAAGGCGCCCAGGAAGCTGGGGAAACGGAACTTCAACTCGTAGGCCGCATCCCAGATCGCATGCAGGAAGGCGCGGTCGTACTGGTCCAGTACCTCGGCCTCGTAATAGCCTTCCTCGACCAGGTAACGCAGCTTCTCGTCCAGCGAATGGAAGAAGACCGTGTTCTGGTTCACGTGCTTCAGGAAGTACTGGCGCGCCGCCATGCGGTCGGCCTCGAACTGGATACGGCCCTCGTCGTCGTAGAGGTTCAGCATCGCGTTCAGCGCGTGGTAGTCGAGATCTGCGGTTACGCTTGCATCAAGCATTGGGAATCCTCTTGGGCGGCACCGAACCGGGCCAGGCCGGAACGGATGCGGGACAGGTCGGTATCGGTACCGGCCAGTTCGAAACGGTAGAGCACGGGCACGCCGCACTTGGCAGAGATGACGTCACCGGCGCAGGCGAAGGTTTCGCCGAAGTTACGGTTGCCACCGGCAATGACCCCGCGCAGCAGGGCGCGGGGGTGGGGATCGTTCAGCAGGCGGATGACCTGGCGTGGGACGGCATGGCGGCCCATGCCATCGGCGTATGTCGGACAGATCAGCACGAAGGGCCTGTCGATCCGGGGCATAACCGCATCGGCCTGCCGGGGCAGGCGCGTCGCGGGCAGGCCAAGGCGGCCCACCATTCGGGCCGTGTTGCCTGACCCGCCGGAGAAATAGACAAGCTGCATCCGCCCGGGACCGGTTCAGGACAGGCGGTTGATCATGTCGGGGCGGAAGCCGGCCCAGTGATCGTCACCGGCAATGACGACCGGCGCCTGCCGGTAGCCCAGGGCCTGGACCCGATCCATGGCCTCTGCATCCTGGGTCAGGTCGACGACGTCATAGGACAGACCACGCGCGTCGAGCGCCCGGGTGGTGGCGGTGCATTGCACGCAGGCGGGTTTCGAAAAAACGGTAATCGTCATGGCGGTCGTTCCTGTGCTGTGTCGGATGTCGGGACCGGGGCACGGGAAACGCCGGCGCGCTGGACGGGCCGGGTATCGCGCGCCGGGCCCTCCGCCCGCGCTCGTCAATGTCTCGCCCTGGCAGGTCTCCTGGCTTGCGACTCAAACGCCATTGGCCCGCCTTCCCGATGCATCTGCACCAGTGGATCCGGGCCCTGACTTGTCGCTTACAGTTGCGGGGGCAGCGCCGAATTCACATCGGCTTCCCTCTTCGTCCGCGAGGCGACTCGCGCACACCAAAGCAACACCATATAGATGCGGATGGCCGCTCTCTGTCAATATATGGAGTTCGTTGCCCGGCGTAAGGGCGCCATTGCCAGAACGGAAAAAGCCTCCCAAGCACCGGTCCTTGGTGGCCTATGCACTCCCGTCATGATCTTGATGAAGCGAATGGGGCTGGGACCTGATTGACCTTGCGCCGCTGATTGCACAAATTGGCGGCGATTTCAGGTGCCGCAAGCGATTGCGGAGAATAGGGAATCCGGTGCGGGCAAGCTGCCCTACTCCGGGACTGCCCCCGCAACTGTAAGCAGTGAGCCTGCCCGACATGTCACTGGCGCCATCGGCGTCGGGAAGGCCGAGCGCGGCGCGGATCTGCGAAGTCAGGAGACCTGCCTGAAACGATCACCTGTTCCGATCGCGGGGTGCGTATCGGGCGCGGCTTCTTCCGTAACGGTGACATTTCCGGCGCCCGGCATCTGCGGGGCGCCTTCCTGTGGCTGGCACAGAGGCAAAGCGCCCGTGCCGAACCGAGAGACTTGTCATGACGGCACTCGATACGACTTCCACCACCCGCCCCAACTCGCGCCGGGCCCCGTTCCGGGCCGATCACGTGGGTTCGCTTCTGCGCCCGGAGCCCGTGCAAACCCTGCGCGAGCGCGGCGTTTTCGACCATGAACTGACGCTGGTCGAAGACATGGCCGTGCGCGACCTGGTTGCCCTGCAAAGAGAGGCGGGGCTGCATGTCTTCACCGATGGCGAGGTGCGGCGCGCGTTTTGGCACTATGACTTCATGGGAATGCTGACGGGTCTGGACATGAAGGCATCGCAGAAAAGCCTGCCTTTCAAGACAGAGCACAAGACCCCGCCGATCGAACCGCATCTGACCGGGCCGCTGGATTTCCCGGCCGATCACCCGATGCTGCAACACTTCACTTTCCTGAACGATCAGCTCACGCTGGCGGACGGGATTGCCAAGATCTCCATCCCAGGTCCGTCCGCCTGCCATTTCCGGATGGAGGCCGAGAATATAGAGCACGCGCCCTACCGAGATCCGGAGCAGCTGTTCCACGATATCGCGGCCACCTACCGCAAGGCGGTGCAGGCCTTCTACGACGCTGGCTGCCGCTACCTGCAGTTGGATGACATCTTCTTTGCCTACCTGGGGGATCCGAAGCAGCGTGAACAGCGCCGGACCATGGGGCAGGACCCTGATGAACTGGTGGGCAAATACGCCTGGATGCTGGAAGAGGCGATCAAGGACCGCCCCGAGGACATGGTGATCGGCATGCATATGTGCCGGGGCAACTTCCGCTCCTCTCACGTGGCCGAGGGCGGCTATGATCACGCGGCGGATGCGATCTTCAACCAGACCTCGGTTGATGTCTACTTCATGGAATACGACACCGAACGCGCTGGCGGTTTGGAGCCGCTCCGGCTTCTGCCCAAGGGCGACAAGCGCGTCATGGCCGGGTTCATCACGACGAAGACGCCGGAGCTGGAAAGCATCGACTGGCTGCGCGGCAAATTCGATGAGGCCGCAGAGTATGTCGACCTGGACCAACTGGGCATCGCGCCTCAATGCGGCTTCGCCTCTACCGAACATGGCAATGCGGTTACCATGGAAGACCAGAAGCGCAAGCTTGAACTGGTGGTGAAGACCGCTCAGGCAATCTGGAACGAGGTCTGAGGGCACATGTGTTTCAAGCTTCAGGCGGTACATGGGGCCGCCTGAGGCCTGGCTGACTGCTTCTGGTGGTCGAGAGTTTCTCTTTCTATTGGCCGATGTTGGCGGTGGCGTATCACCGGTTCCAGCGGCGGGGCGGCAGGCGTGGCCGAATGATTGGAAAAGGGCAGGGCGCGGTGATGTTCTGCCATGGGCATGGGGAGGAAGATTCGGAGTTTACGCCCCTTGGAAGGCTCATTTCCTTGTCCGAAGCGGACTTAGTCCATGGGACGTTGGGGCAAGGTAAGAAAAAGCGAAAATCGTGCTTGACGCTCGACGGACCTCAGCCTAGAACGCGCTCCACGGCAGCTGCGCGGTTGTAGCTCAGTTGGTTAGAGTACCGGCCTGTCACGCCGGGGGTCGCGGGTTCGAGCCCCGTCAACCGCGCCACTGCCGTAATGAAAAGCGCCCGAGCCTTTTGGCTTTGGGCGCTTTTTCGTTTTCGCGGGATGATGCGGCGCGCGCGCCGGGGGCGCGACGCCCCGCTCACCATCACCGGCGTTTTTCGAAGACGAAGGCTCTGACGTTTGTCCAATCCTGTCCACAAGACCGTGGCAAGGCGGGGTGAAACGGGCAGCCATTGGAGTGACTCAAGGGCAGGCGGAAAAAGCTGCTCAGGGGCTGAGTTTTTGGATTGACGCCCCGCGCCACCCGGTCTATTCCGCCCCTCACGCGCGGTTGTAGCTCAGTTGGTTAGAGTACCGGCCTGTCACGCCGGGGGTCGCGGGTTCGAGCCCCGTCAACCGCGCCATTTTCCCTTCAGAACAAATGGTTAAGATGCGTTCTTCACCCCCTTGTGGGGCCCGTCCTAAGGATGGGAATGAAGATCGGCATAGGTATATCCATCCGGCCAGATACCGATCCAGAGCCACTTCTTGCGGTGGGTCAGTTGCAGCGTCACATGCTGCAAATGGTCCAGGTCCAGCCAGACGCGGATCGTCTTGTCAGCTTCCTTGAAATAGGGCGGCTTCAGCTCTGACCTTGGGCGGAAGCGGATGATGCCGCGGTCCACCTTGCTGTTCGGGCTGGCCGTTCCATCCACCTCGATCTGCGCAAGGCCGCGCATGGATTCGCTGCGTTCGGCGGCTGTGGTGTGGATGGCGTCACGGATGAACAGGATTTCCCTGCGCACTTGGGACAGCGGGGTGGAGGCCTGGGGCTCGGCCTCCAGTGCCGCGATGCGCGCGGCGATTTCCGCTTCGATGTCGAAAGCCATGGGCATCTCCTTTCAGATCGGCCCATGGCGTCATCTTCAGCCCCTGGTCAGAGCATCAAGCACACGGGCCCAGCTTCTCATTCCTTTATGAAAGGCGTTAAGATCGTATTTCTCGTTCGGAGAATGGATCTGGTCGTCGTCGTTGCCGAAGCCGATCAGCATCGCGTCCATGTCGAGAATGCGCTTGAAATGCCCGGCGATCGGGATGGAGCCACCGCACCCGACGTAGGCTGCCGCATTGGGCCATTCGTCCGAAAGCGCCAGGCGGGCCTGTTCGAAGCTGGGTGCAGAGGTTTCCATGATGCCGGCTGCGCTGGCGCCATGTCCGTGGAACTCCACCTTGCAGTCTTCCGGCAGCATGGATTGCACATAGGCGCGGAAGCTCTCGCGGATCTTCAGCGGGTCCTGCTGGAAGACCAGCCGGAAGGAAATCTTGGCATGGGCCTTGGAGGGCAGCACGGTCTTGAAGCCTTCGCCGGTGTAGCCACCCCAGATGCCGTTGACCTCGCAGGTTGGGCGGGACCAGATCTGTTCCAGCCCGGAACGGCCCTTTTCCCCGGCAGGGACGCTCAGCCCGACCTCGCCAAGGAAGCCTTCGTCGCTGAAATCAAGATTGTCCCACTGCGCTTTCACCTCCGGATCAAGTTCCGGGACGCCATCGTAGAAGCCGGGGACGGTGATACGGCCGTCCTCGTCATGCAGGTTGGCGATGACCTTTGACAGGACCCGGATCGGATTGCGGGAAATGCCACCGTACATGCCGGAGTGCAGGTCCTTTTCGGGGCCGGTGATGGTCAGCTCTTCGCCCAGCAGGCCGCGCAGCATGGTGACGATGGCGGGAGTCGTCGGGTTGAACATGCCGGTGTCGCAGATCAGTGCCAGGTCGCATTTCAGCTCTTCGGCATTCTCCTTCATGAACGGCACGAGGGAGGGCGACCCCGATTCCTCTTCTCCTTCCAGGAAGAAGGTGATCTTGCAGGGCAGGCTGCCGTGCTCTGCCTTCCAGGCACGACAGGCCTCGACGAAGGTCATGAGCTGGCCCTTGTCATCCGCAGCGCCCCGGCCGCGGATCACTTTGCCGCTGGGGGTGTCCTGCACTTCGGGGTCGAAGGGATCGCGGTCCCAGAGGTTCAACGGATCGACCGGCTGTACGTCGTAGTGTCCGTAGAACAGCAGGTGCGGCACATCCTTGCCGTCCGGCCCGTCCACGTGTCCGACGACCATCGGGTGGCCAGGGGTGGGGCGCTTGGTGGCGCTGACCCCTAGGCTTTCCAAGTCCGCCACCAGCCAGTCAGCGGCGGTCTGGCAATCTTTCTTGTAGGCCGGATCGGTGGAGATCGAAGGGATGCGCAGAAGCTCCAACAACCGCTCCGTCGCGGCCGGAAGGTCTGAGTCGATACGAGAGAGGACGGAATCGAGGGACATGGGATCTCCTGTTCTTTGTTGGCGAGACCGTAGCATCGGCAGGCATGGTGTCCAGCCGAGCGCGGCGGAGGGCCAGCTCACGGAAAAGTTTTCCGGGGATTGACGTGCGGGCAGTCAAGCGGCCAATCTCCCGTTTAGCGAGAGCCGTTCTGCCTTGCATCGACGTGGAACAGGGGATGAGGGAGGGCCTGCTCCCCCGCGCCACATGGGCGCAGGAGAGCAGGGTAAATGAACAGGTAATCCTAAAGTATTAGTTAGCAGGCGAGGAAAATTCACTTTGAATACATGAGACAGGATTGTTGTCCCAAACCCATTCGTAAAGTAGGAACTGGACAATCAGGGCGGGAAACGTTTAGCGCTGCTGAAAATTACGGCGTCTGTTCAGAGCTGCTGTTTGGCTGTGCATGTCTTGATCTGTGTCAAAGCCGCGGGGGAGCGGCAATTTGTACGGTGGGACGTGGGGTTGGAACTTCTTATTGTCATTCCAAATCGGGACAGGTGGTGTTAGACCCGCATGGCCCGCACCCGGCACCACGAAGCAAGAAGAGGGTAGCCCGTGAGTTACGAAGCCCAACTGGACCAGGCCATCGGCAAATTGCACGAAGAAGGCCGTTACCGCACGTTCATCGATATCGTGCGTCACAAGGGGCAATTTCCCCACGCGACCTGGCGCCGTCCGGATGGGACCGAGGCGCCTGTTACGGTCTGGTGCGGTAATGACTACCTTGGGATGGGGCAGCACCCCGTTGTGCTGAACGCCATGCATGAGGCGATCGACGACACGGGCGCGGGATCGGGCGGGACCCGGAACATCTCCGGCACCACGCTCTATCACAAGGCGCTGGAAGCGGAGCTGGCGGACCTGCACGGCAAGGAAGCCGCGCTTCTCTTCACCTCTGCCTATATCGCCAATGACGCGACGCTTTCGACCCTGCCGAAGCTGTTCCCGGGCCTGATCATTTATTCCGACGCGCTCAACCACGCCTCGATGATCGAAGGTGTGCGCCGCAACGGCGGTGCGAAGCGGATCTTCCGTCACAATGACGTCGCGCATCTGCGCGAGCTGCTGGAAGCGGATGATCCCAAGGCCCCCAAGCTGATCGCCTTTGAGTCCGTCTATTCGATGGATGGCGATTTCGGTCCGATTGAAGAGATCTGCGACCTCGCCGATGAATTCGGCGCTTTGACCTATATCGATGAAGTGCACGCCGTGGGGATGTACGGCCCGCGTGGTGGTGGCGTGACCGAGCGTGACCGCCTTGCGCATCGCATCGACATCGTGAACGGCACCCTGGCCAAGGCCTATGGCGTGATGGGCGGCTATATCGCTGCCACCGCCAAGATGTGCGACGCGATCCGGTCCTATGCACCGGGCTTCATCTTCACGACGTCGCTGCCGCCCTCTGTCGCCGCCGGTGCTGCGGCATCCGTCAAGCATCTGAAGAGCGACCAGGCGATCCGTGACAAGCATCAGGAACACGCCAGGATCCTCAAGACCCGCCTGAAGGGCATGGGCCTGCCGCTGATCGATCACGGAAGCCATATCGTGCCGGTGATCGTGGGCAACCCGGTGCACACCAAGATGCTCTCCGACATGCTGCTGGAAGATCATGGGATCTACGTTCAGCCGATCAATTTCCCAACCGTTCCGCGCGGAACGGAGCGTCTGCGCTTCACGCCTTCGCCGGTTCATGGGCCGCTGGAAATGGAAAAACTGATCCGGGCAATGGATGCCCTGTGGTCCCATTGCGCGCTGAACCGCCAGGAGCTGGCGGGCTGATCGAAGCGGCAACGCAGGCTGGTTCGACAGCCAGACTTCGCAGAGCGGGGTAGGGAGGCGCTTTTAAAAGTGCCTTCCTTTTTAAGAAGCGCGCGCCATGTCTTGGCGCCGCTTCGTCGGTTTCGGGTTGTATCGACCGGGAGGGTCTGCGTAATTTGCCCCGACATTACCGCATTTTTTACGCATTCTTTACGTCCGACTCATAGGTTTTCCCGCGTTAGGGTTTGATGAAACTCACAGTTCGCCCTATGGTGGAGTTAAGGGTGAGTCATTCGTCAAGCGCAAGTTTGGTTGGCGGTTAAGCGCCCAACCACCAAGGGAACCAGTCGGAAATCCGCAATTCTCCTTGAAACGTGTTACCTTGTTATAAACAAAGAAGGTGGCTCGAATCTGGGGATTATCGAGCTACAAGATCGCAGATGGGGCAGCGGCATGACACGGCGTTCGGGACGGCCGGATCGGGGTAGAGATCAGGCGGTCGAAAAACCGAAGAGTTTTGACGATTTCGAGCTTCGGCTCGGAGACGTCATGCGGGGCGAGCGGGCGACGCTTGGTAAATCCCTGCTGGATGTGCAACGCGAGTTGCGCATCAAAGCCAATTACATTGCAGCCATAGAGAACTGTGATCCGGCGGCTTTCGATACGCCCGGTTTCATCGCAGGCTACGTGCGGTCTTACTCCCGCTACCTCGGGATGGACCCCGATGACACCTTCGACAAGTTCTGCGTGGAAAGCGGTTTTACCTCCGCCAACGGCAGCTCCTTCCAGGCCAAGCCGAAACCTGAGAAGGCGAAGAAGGAAGAGAAGCCGCTGACCTCAGGCGGGCTGACCCGTGATCCCTTCACCGCCCCCAACACCCCCTTCATCCCGGAAGGTGATCGGCTGTTTTCGCGGGTCGAACCGGCTGCCATCGGCTCTGCGCTGGTGCTTCTGGCCGTGATCGGTGGACTGGCCTATGGCGGTTATGCCGTGCTGAACGAGATCCAGCGCGTTCAATTCGCCCCGGTTGAGAACCGGCCTGAGGTTCTTGCCGATCTCGATCCGCTCGCCGGGGCAACCCGCACCATGGACGATCCGGTCTCGGGCGAACAGAGCGCAGGCCTTGGCGTGCCGCAGGTTGAGGGGATCGATCGCCTCTATCGCCCCAAGGCGCTTGATGTGCCTGTCGTCGTCTCGCGCGATGCGCCGATTTCTATGCTGAACCCGTCCCAGATTGGCACCTTTGCCGCTGGTCCGGAAGTGACCGCCCCTTCGCTGCCCGTCGATGACACGGTCGTGGAACTTGCGGCTCTGACCCAGGAAGAGGCCAATCCGGTCCCGCAGGTCGTTGCCCCCGCGCAGCCGGGTGTTTCCCTGCTGGCGGTCCGCCCGGCCTGGGTGCGCGTGCAATCGGCAGAGGGATCCATCATATTTGAGAAGATCATGGATGCGGGTGAAACCTACCAGTTGCCGAATTCCGAAGAGGCGCCGATCCTGCGTGCCGGCATGTCGGGGTCCGTCTACTTCCAGGTGGACGGGGAACTCTACGGTCCTGCCGGCAGCGGCACGTCCGCCGTGCGTAACATCGCGCTTGCGGCTGAAGAGCTGAAGGACAGCTTCCAGGTCGCTGACCTGACCCTGGATCCTGAGGCGGCCCGTGTCGTTGCGGTTGCGGAAGCCGATCTTCCCATCGCGGACTGACCTCACCGAATTGTAATCCTAACCCCTGTATCTGAACGCGCCATCGGCACGGTGGAGCGATTGTGTTCCGCCGGGCGGATCGTTATCCAAGGGCCAGGCATTCCGCGAAAGGCCAACTACCATGTCGCACAATCCCATCCGTCCCTGGCGCAACATTGACCGCCGCAAGAGCCGCCAGATCATGGTGGGCAACGTGCCGGTCGGGGGCGGGGCGCCGATTTCCGTCCAGACGATGACCAACACGGATTCCTCGGATGTGAAGGCGACGCTGGCCCAGGTGATCCAAGCCGCCGAGGCCGGCGCCGATATCGTGCGTATTTCAGAGCCCGACCAGGCCGCCACGAAAGCGCTGAAAGAGATCGTGCGCGAAAGCCCCGTGCCGATCGTTGCGGATATCCATTTCCACTACAAGCGCGCTATCGAGGCTGCCGAAGCAGGGGCCGCCTGCCTGCGGATCAATCCGGGCAACATCGGCGATGAAAAGCGCGTGGCGGAAGTGATCCGCGCGGCAAAGGATCATGGCTGCTCCATCAGGATCGGCGTGAACGCCGGCAGTCTTGAGAAGCACCTGCTCGAGAAATACGGCGAACCCTGTCCCGACGCGATGGTGGAAAGTGGGCTGGACCACATCCGCATCCTCCAGGACCACGATTTTCACGAATTCAAGATTTCGGTGAAGGCATCGGATGTCTTCATGTCAGCGGCGGCCTACCAGATGCTGGCAGAGGCGACGGACGCGCCGATCCACCTTGGTATCACCGAGGCCGGTGGCCTGACGGCCGGCACGATCAAGAGCGCCATCGGGCTGGGCAATCTTCTGTGGATGGGCATCGGCGATACGCTGCGCGTCTCCCTCTCTGCCGATCCGGTGGAAGAGGTGAAGGTCGGATACGAGATCCTGAAATCCTTGGGTCTGCGCCATCGCGGCGTGAACATCATTTCCTGCCCCTCCTGCGCGCGCCAGGGCTTCGACGTCATCAGGACGGTGGAGACGCTTGAAAAGCGGCTGGAGCACATCAAGACCCCCATGTCCCTGTCCATCATCGGATGCGTGGTAAACGGGCCGGGCGAGGCACTGATGACTGACGTCGGCTTCACCGGCGGTGGCGCCGGCTCTGGCATGGTCTACTTGGCGGGCAAGGCCAGCCACAAGATGTCCAACGACCAGATGATCGATCATATCGTCGAAGAGGTCGAGAAACGTGCCGAGGCAATCGAAGATGGGGCGGTGGCTGCTCAGGCGGCCGAGTAACTACTTTTCCAGGTAGCCTTCCAGCACGACCAGGGGCATCTGTCCGCGGATCAGCCGGTCCGGCATCACGTAGCTGGGCGCCTGATCAAGATCGAGCTCTTGGTAAAGTCTCGCTTGGCCTGCAATCTGGTCCCTGATCCCGGAACTGTCGGCCATCTCAAGTACGGCCTGGGCGTCTTCACGGCCAAGTTTGACTAGCAGGGGCAGGAGCGTCTCTCGGGTATCCTCCGCGCTGGCTTCGGTGCGGAAGGTCAAAGCGGCCTCCGGTCCCGACATTGTTGCCAGGGCCAAGGCAACCCGCTCAGGTAGGCCATCTGCAAGCGCGCGCACCTCGAACCGTTTGTCGGGGTTGCTGGCGGCAAGCTCTTTCAACTCTCGCTCAGCGCGCTGACATGCCGTGCAGCCCGCCTTGGTGAACAGGGTCAGGCTGGCGGGTTTATTCGGGCCGTATCCGTCGGGCGAGGGCGCAAACACCTGCCCGGCGGCCCCATCGATCGCCGCCAGATCGCCGGAAATCTCATCCTGCAAGGGTTGCAGGGCTTCGGCCGCACGTACAGCTTCGGCCGCATCAAGCGCCTCACCGATCAGCTCCGGCTCTTCTGCGAAAAGCCGCGACAGCTCCCGTTCCAGCCGTTCAGGCGTGTCGAGTTTCGACAGCCAGGGGGCCGCCCCGGCGGTGGCCGGAGCGATCAGCAGGCACAGAAGAAGGGCGCTTGCCGGTCTCATCCTTCCTGGGCGCGGATTCCGTCGACCATCTGCTCCATCTGCGCCAGGGGCAGGTAGCCGCGCAGCATGGTGTCGGACATCACGAAGGTGGGCGTTCCGGTGATCCCCAGCTTCTGGGCCAATGCCTTGGTGGCCGCGATTTCCTGGCTCACCTCGTCGCTGGAGACGCGGGCAAGGATGGGCGCGGGATCCAGGCCAAGCCCTTCCAGAAGCCGGGCAGAGGAAACCTGGTCATATCCGCCGGTGTAGGCCATCATTGCGTCATGCAGATCCTTGTAGGCATCGTCGCCGGCTTCCTGTCGCGTGGCGATGGCCAGCCGGGAGGCCGCGGTGGAGGCTTCGCCAAGGATCGGGAATTCCTTCAGGATAAGCCGGATATTGCCGTCGCTGGCCACCAGTTGCTCAACCTCTTCATAGGCTTTGCGGCAATAGCCACAGCGGTAGTCCATGAACTCCACCAGGGTGATATCGCCCTCGGGATTGCCGCCAACCCAGCTGAAGCCGTCGTTGAAGATCGCATCGGCATTCTGCTGCACCAGGCTGATGTCCGCCACGGCAGAGGCTTCGGCTTCCTTGGCCTTCATCGCATCGACGGCTTCAAAGATGACTTCCGGGTGGTCCAGAAGGTAGCTTCGCACCTCTGTGCGGAAGGCGGTGCGGTCTGTGGCCGTCAGATCGGACGACCCGAGGCGCGGAGCAAGCGCCAGGCCGGCAGCCAGCCCTCCGGCGGCCAGAGCGGCGGGGATCAGGATGGAGGCGATGCGCATGTCGGGATCCTTCTGCGTCGTGTCCTTGCAGGGCCCTGGCCCTGAATGGCGTCATTTCTTGTCGGCGTTATTGGCAGCAACAACCACATCCTGGGCGCGCTGCCAAGCGGGCGAGCCGCGTTGCAGCAGCCCCGCGGCGCGGCGGGCCTGGATTGCGGCATCGTTCAGCCGACCGTATAGCGCATGATACTCTGCCACGGACAGCGCCGCCATGCCCGCCTGCCCAAGTTGCGCATAGGCAGAGCCCAGGTCGCGCATGACACTGCCATTGCGGTAATCCGCAGCGCGCGCGCGTTCCAACACGTCGATGGACTGTCGCAGGCGGCCATCCCCACCCTGGACAACCATGGCATGGCCAAGAGAGGCCAGGATCAGCGCATCATAGGGCGACAACTCTGACGCCTTGCGATAGGCAGCCTCTGCCGGGCCGAACTGGCGGCTTTCCAGCAGGATCTGGCCTTTCAGCTCGTGGTAGAAGGGGTCTTGCGGACGAAGGGCGATCGCCTGGTCCAATTCCGCCACCGCGCGCTGCCAGTCGGACTGGCGGTGGTAGGCCACGGACCGGCGCATGAAAGCGATGTCCGCCGCCGGGCTTTCAGCGGCCCGTTGCAGGGTCCATTTGGGCGCCCGCAGGAACGCCGAGAGCTTTCCTTTTGCGCGCTCGTACCAATACCGATCCTCTGCCGTGTCGACCTTAGCGCCTTGTCCGTAGCTTTGCGCCAGAGAGTCCAGGCGGCGCAGACGATCGCGGGACATCGGGTGGGAGCGCGCATAGGGATCGCGGCGGCTGTCGGACAGGGTCTCTTGCCCGGCAAATATCTGCATCACGTCCAAGGCGCCCTGCGTACCGCGCCCAGATAGCGCCATGAAGCGGATGGCACTCTGGTCTGCGCTGCTTTCCTCTGCCTGGGTATGGGAATTGAAACTACGTTGCGCAGAGGTGGCCACGCCAAGACCCGCGGCGGCCATTGCGGTCTGCCCCGTGGCCACGGCTCCGGCAGCGGCCAGCGCCATGCCCAGGCGCGCCACGCGAGAGGCATGTTGCGCGTTGAGCCGGCGGCGCGTGATGTGGCCATTCACGATATGCGCGGCCTCATGCGCAATGACGAACTGAAGCTCAGAGGGGGTGGAGGTGCGCTCGATCAGCCCGGAGTGGATGTAGATCGCATTCGGATCCACCACGAAGGCATTCAGACTGCCGTCCCGCACCACCAGGATCTTCAGATTGGCCGGAAGCCCGGCGGCCTGAAGCACCGGGCGGGCCATTTTGTTGAGGGAATACTCGATATCCGGATCGCGCAGGATTGTTAACGCCTGTGCAGGAAGGGCGAGTAAAACCAGTGCAAACGCAAAAACTGTGCGCAGGCGCACCAGATTACCCCCCTTGAGGACCCCTCCCGCCATTGACCTACGCTGCCCAGCCTGTTGAAAGCACCTTATCACGCAGCCAGTCTCGGAGAAGAGTATGAGAGTTTCAAGCCGCGGAGATATCGATCCCTTCATTGTGATGGATGTCATGACGCGGGCTGCAGAACTGGAAGCGGAAGGTCGTCACATCGTTCATATGGAAGTTGGCCAGCCGGGGACGCCGGCGCCTCTTGGTGCGCGCCGCGCGCTGAATGCCGCGCTGGAGGAGGACAGCCTTGGCTATTCCCTGACCCTCGGCATGCGAGACCTGCGCGAGCGAATCGCCTTGCTCTACCGCGAATGGTACGGAATTGACCTGGATCCGGAGCGTGTCATCGTGACCACCGGGTCTTCGGGCGGCTTTCTTCTGACCTTCGCATCGCTGTTCGATGCGGGGGCCCGCGTTGGTATTGGCGCGCCCGGCTACCCGTCCTATTTGCAGCTTCTGAAGGCCACGGACCTGGAGCCCGTCGTTCTGCAAACCAGCCCCGATGCCCGTTACCAGCCGCAACCTTCCGATATCCGGGGGCAGGGGCTGGATGGCCTGATGGTGGCCTCGCCCGGGAACCCTTCGGGCACGATGCTGTCGCGCCCGGCGCTGACCAAGCTGATGGAAGCGGCCGCGGACGAGGACATCAATTTCATCTCGGATGAGATCTACCACGGGCTGCACTACGAAGATCGCGCGGTGTCTGCGCTTGAGATCTCCGACCAGGCCTATGTGATCAACTCCTTCTCCAAGTACTTCTCCATGACGGGGTGGCGCGTGGGATGGATGGTCGTGCCCGAGGACCATGTCCGCCGGGTCGAACGTATTGCCCAGCACATGTTCATCTGTGCGCCCACCGCCTCTCAGGTGGCCGCCTGCGCCGCGATGGACTGCCAGAAAGAGCTGGATGCCAACCTGGCCGTCTACGCCCGCAATCGGGCGCTGATGCTGGAACAGCTGCCCAAGGCCGGCTTCAGTCGGATCGCCCCGCCGGACGGGGGCTTCTACCTTTACGCTGATGTCAGTGAGCTGACAGAGGATTCGCGTCTTTTCGCGCGCCAGATCCTGGAGCAGGCCGGCGTGGCCGTGACGCCCGGGCTGGATTTCGACAAGGCCCGCGGGGTCGGCACCCTGCGCTTTTCCTATGCTGGACCCACGGAAGAGATCGAAGAAGGCCTGCGCCGCCTCAAGCTGTTCATGGCAGAGCACGCCGCCGAAAAGGTCTGAGGCAGGGCCGGTTTGCCCGGCCCGGCTTAGCGGCAGGTTCAGCTGAACGGGTGGTTCAGCCGCAACAGGCGACGGTGGAATGGCGGCAGTTGGTCCAGTCCGACCAGCCCCGTTGAGCGCGCTGCTTCTAGGATGGCTCGGCTGTTACGCGGGAGAAGCTCATAGACCATGCGTGATGCGCGCGGCCCACTGATGGCCTCGCGGATCGTGCGGGTCACGTAGCCTTCCCAGAAATTGTTGTCGAAGGCGGCGACGGGTGACAGGAAGTTGAAAGAACAGGTGGCAGCACCCCGACGCGCGATAAGCGCAGCAACGCCCTGTTCCTGCGCCAGGAAGATCCCTCGGAACTCCCGGCTGGCGCCATCCAGCGCCATGCCTTGCTGGCGCATCGCTTCGCGCGCCTCGTAGCCGCGCACGAAGGTGAAGCCGTCCTTGCGATAGACATAGACCAGGCCCATCACCGCCATCGTGGAATCCACGAAGCTCAGGCGCGAGAAGCGGAAGAACCCGGAGGGCAGCAGGGCAGGGTCGAATTCCGTCGAATTCCGGCCAAGGAAGGGGGCGATTTCAGGGTGGCTCAGGATCCCTTCGCCGCCGGTGCGCAGCTGATCGACCGGCTCCAGAAGGATGCGCGCGTCGGTTCCGAAGAACTGGCAAATCCGGTGCAGCACGTCTGGGCGGGGGAAGCTCTCTCCGGAAAGGTAGCGGTTGAACTGGGTGCGGTTGATCCCGAGATCGCGACAAAGCCCCGCGACAGAGGGGTAGGTGGTGGCAAGCTGGCGCAGGTTGGCGCCGAAGATGTTCCTGATCTCTACAGGTTTCAGGTCGCCCTGATCGCCTGCCGGACTGGTCGTTGGCACTTGCCTTACTCCTATCTCGATCCTGCGACAGGTCTGGGGCCTGCCGGGTCTCAAGCGCGTTGGAATTTCACGGCTTGATGCTATTTGACGTCATGTTTGATCCTATATAACGTCAAGCCGGAAGAAAAGCGACACAAATTCAGTCAGGCGGACCTGCAAACGGACATGTCCAAAACGCGCATTTTGAACCATCCTCAATCGCAAATAGTCTTACCTGCGACGGGGATATGCATGTTCGGCATCGTGCTGTGGAGATCTGGCGACGAAAACACCGCGGTCATCTGGTGTGAAGATCAGGGCGATCTTGCGTTTTTCAGGTCCAAATCAGGCGGTCGCGCACAGGATGAACCCTCTCTCGAACAGGGGGACCTCCTGCAGTTCGATGTCTCCGAATTCGGTGAAATGCGCTTGGTCGAAAACCCCCGGCTCATCGCGCAAGAGCATTATCCAAGCCTGGCGGCACGGCTGAAGGAAGCGGGCAAGACGCGTCAGGCAGAGCCGATCAAGCGGCACGGTGGAAACCAAGTCGCTGCCAATAGCGGCGCTGTCATCCAATTTCCGAACAGCGTGAAGACACGAGACCGCGTCGCGCGGCGTCTTCGCATGACCTAAGCGCTGTTTCATTCGAGGAAAAGGGCCGCCGGAGTGTTCCGGCGGCCCTTTTCGATTCTTGATGGCCGAAGCTGGCCGCTCAGTGGCGTCAGAGCTCGCCGCGCTTCAGCGCCGCGACGCCGGTGCGGGCCAGCTCGCTAAGACCCAGCGGGCGCATCAGCTCTGCAAACGCGTCAATCTTCTCCGGCGTGCCGGTCAGTTCGAACACGAAGCTCGACAGGGTGCTGTCCACCACCTTGGCGCGGAAGATATCTGCAAGGCGCAGCGCCTCGACGCGCTTTTCGCCATCGTTGGCCACTTTCAGAAGCGCCAGCTCCCGTTCCACGGCCGGGCCTTCCACGGTCAGATCATGGACCTGGTGCACGGGCACGATCCGGCCCAGCTGGGCCTTGATCTGATCGATGACCGCAGGCGTGCCGGTAGTGACGATCGTGATGCGCGACCGGTGGCCGGTGTGATCCACCTCTGCCACCGTCAGGCTTTCGATGTTGTACCCACGACCGGAGAACAGGCCGATCACGCGGGCCAGCACGCCCGGTTCGTTCTCAACCAGAACGGCCAGGGTGTGCTTTTCCACGATCTCCGAATGGGGATCGCGTAGGGCATAGACGGAATGGCTGGAGGCGCCTTTTTCAATCTTCAGAGGGGACATGTTCACTTCCTTAAACCAGGGCGCCGCCGCCGGAGAAGGCCGCAGCCTCCGCACCCAGCAGGATCTCGTTATGGGCCTTGCCCGACGGGATCATCGGGAAGCAGTTCTCATGCTTCTCGACGAGGCAGTCGAAGATCACCGGGCCGTCGTGGTTGATCATTTCCATGATTGCGTCGTCCAGGTCGGCAGGGTCCTTGCACAGGATGCCCTTGGCGCCGAACGCCTCTGCCAGCTTCACGAAGTCGGGCAGGCTCTCGGACCAGGAATGGGAATACCGCTCGCCATGCATCAGCTCCTGCCACTGGCGCACCATGCCAAGGCGTTCGTTGTTCAGGATGAACTGCTTCACCGGCAGGTTGAACTGCACGGCCGTGCCCATCTCCTGCATGTTCATCAGCCAGGAGGCTTCGCCGGCCACGTTGATGACCAGCGCATCGCGGTGCGCCATCTGGACGCCGATGGAGGCGGGGAAGCCGTAGCCCATGGTGCCAAGTCCACCAGAGGTCATCCAGCGGTTGGGGGCCTCGAAGCCCAGGAACTGCGCCGCCCACATTTGGTGCTGGCCGACCTCTGTCGTGATGTAGCGGTCATGGTTCTTGGTCAGGGCCTCAAGACGCTGCAACGCGTATTGCGGTTTGATGACCTTGTCGGAGTTCTTGTAGCTCAGGCAGTTGATTGCGCGCCATTCGCCGATCTGTTCCCACCACTTGGCAACAGCCGGCGCATTGGTCTTGCGGCCACGGCTCTTCCAGACCTTCAGCACATCCTCAAGAACATGGGCCACGTCGCCGATGATCGGCAGGTCCACCCGGATGATCTTGTTGATGGAGGAGGGGTCGATGTCGATATGCACCTTGTGCGACCCGGGCGAGAACTCGTCGACCTTGCCGGTGATGCGGTCATCGAAACGCGCGCCGACGTTGATCATCAGGTCACAGCCGTGCATCGCCATGTTGGCCTCGTAAAGGCCATGCATCCCCAGCATCCCCAGCCAGTTCTTGCCGGAGGCGGGATAGGCGCCAAGCCCCATCAGGGTCGAGGTGATCGGAATGCCGGTGCCTTCCACCAGCTCCGTCAGAAGCTGGCTGGCTGCCGGGCCGGAGTTGATCACGCCGCCGCCGGTATAGAACACCGGGCGCTCTGCCTTCTCGATGAGAGAGACCAGGTCGTTGATCGACTCGATATCCGCCTTCATCTTCGGCTGGTAGTGAGAGGTGCGCGCCTTCTGCGGTTCGATGTAACCGGCCTCCGCGAACTGCACGTCCTTGGGAATGTCGATCAGCACCGGGCCGGGCCGACCCGATGTCGCCACGTGGAAGGCCTGGTGGATCGTGTCCGCCAGCTTGTCAGTGTCCTTCACCAGCCAGTTGTGCTTGGTGCAGGGGCGGGTGATGCCCACGGTATCGGCTTCCTGGAAGCCATCCGTGCCGATCAGGAAGGTGGCGACCTGGCCGGTCAGAACAACCAGCGGGATGGAATCCAGAAGCGCATCGGTAAGGCCGGTCACCGCGTTGGTGGCACCGGGACCAGAGGTCACCAGTACGACGCCGGGCTTGCCGGTGGAGCGGGCATAGCCCTCTGCCGCGTGGACTGCGCCCTGTTCGTGGCGCACCAGGACGTGATTAATCTCGTTCTGCTGAAAGATCTCGTCATAGATCGGCAGGACGGCGCCGCCCGGATAGCCGAATACCGTGTCCACGCCCTGATCCTTCAAAGCTTGAACCACCATTTGCGCACCTGTCATCTGACGTGCCATCTTCGTGTCTCCGTATCGCGCCGCACCTCTTGCGGCCTCTCCTGACAAAATTTGTCCTGGCAAATAAAAAACCCCCGGTTGGTTTTCCGGGGGCGCATGGGGTCCTGTTAGGGTGTCCGGTGTTACCGGCCCATGCGCCTTTCTCCTACGATGACGACTAGCTTGGTCATTTCAGAAGCCGATCCTGAGGGTTCTATTCACTGATCGGTTTGATATGGGCTGAAAACACAGAGGTCAACCGCTATTCCAAGCTGAAAATGTCCCGGTGGTGAAAAAATCTTTCCAAATGTTGCGCTGGACGGCCAAAATGTTGTCGAAAGACGTTTGCTCGGTCATTTGACCCCCGCCAGAAGGGACTCACTTTTGGCAAAGGGACCGCCGCGCAGCTACCGTGGCCGCGCGGACGATGAGTTTGCACTGATCGGGAAAGGGGGAGGAAAGCCCCTGGAACGGCGTCGAATGCAGGGCTTCCGGGCAGGGGCGGTCGTCAGAAGTCCTTGCCGGTGCCTTGCAACACGCCGTGCTCCAGTGCGTAACGCGTCAGCCCCGCGGTGGAAGAGATGCCCAGCTTTGCCTTGATGTTCTTGCGGTGGGTCTCGACCGTGCGCACGGAGATATCCAGCGCCAGCGCCACCTCCTTGTTGCTCTTGCCCTGGGCCAGTTGCAGCAGGATCGTCTGCTCCCGGTTGGTCAGATGCGACGGCTTGGCCTGCGGTGCCAGGGAGCCCTGCGCGCCGGTGCAAAGGTAACGCAAGCCCGACATGACCGCATCGATGGCGCGCTTGATCTCATCGGTGGGCACGTCTTTTAGCACGTAGCCCTGCGCCCCGTGATCCAGCGCGGTAGAGATATACTCGGCGCTGTCATGCATCGACAGGATCAGGATCTTCAGATCGGGGTGGTTCTCCAGCAGGATCTCGCAGGTCGTCAGGCCGTTCATGCCGGGCATGTTGAGATCCAGAAGCACCACATCGGGAAGGATCGTCTGGACGGCCTCGATGATATCGGGGCCGGTGCCGTAGGTGCCCACGACCTCAAGGTCTGGGAAGCTGTCCAGGATCGCCTCGATCCCCTCGGCGACCATGGGGTGATCATCCACGATGGCGACCCGAATGGGGGCTGTGTCGGGCTGCGGATTGGTGGTCATGCGCTCTCCTGTCCGATGGTCTGGTCACCTTGCTGGCCGATCCCCTTGGGGTCCTTGATCTTGGACAGGGGCACCTGCACCTCGATCACCGTGCCGGACCGAGAGGACAGGACACGCAGGGTGCCCTCCATCTGCTCGGCCCGTTCCTGCATGTTGCGCAGGCCGATGCCGTGGGTGACCGTGGGTTCACTGCTGCGCATCCCGTGGCCGTTGTCGGAAATGCGCATCATCGCGCCGGTCAGATGGCCCCGGATCTCGATCGCGACATGGGTTGCGCCGGAATGGCGTTCGACATTGGTCAGTGCCTCCTGCGCGATACGGTAAAGAGAGATCTTCACATCCGTATCCAGCCGGTTTCGGAAGACGGCTGTGGCAAATTCCGTTTCAATTCCGGTCCTTGCGCCGAAGTCTTCAACCAATGCCTTAACCGCCGGCCCAAGGCCAAGGTCATCCAGAACGCCGGGCCGCAGGTCGCGGGAGATGCGGCGGACCTCCTGGATGGCATTGCCCAGGCCCTCCATCCCGCGGTCCAACGTTTCACCGGCGCGCGCATCGCCCGCGTCCAACCGGCGGCGGGCGGAATCCAGCGCGTAGCGCACGCCCACCAGCAGCTGGGAAATCCCGTCATGCAGCTCGCGTGCGACGCGGCCGCGTTCTTCTTCCTGGGTATCGAAAACCCGCTGCGTGAGTTCCTTCAGCTTGGCATCCGCCAGGCGCCGTTCGCGGATGTTGATCAGCAGGCCGGAGCCGAAGACCAGGAAAAGCGCGCCGGCCGTGATGCCGCCGATATACAGGAAGGTCTGGCGCACGCGGGCTTCCACGTCCGCGCGGGCGGCGGCGGTGGTTTCCAGGACGTCATCGATGAAAACCCCTGTGCCCATGACCCATTTCCAGGAATGCAGCGGTGCAACGTAAGAGACCATCATGGCTTCCTCGCCGCTCTGCGGCTTGGGCCAGAGGTGGGCGACATAGCCCGTGCCCTCCCAGGCGGTGCCGATGAACTCCTGCACGACCTTGCGCCCGTCGCCGTCCTCCAGATCCCACCAGTTGCGGTTGATCATGTCCGTCTGGCGCGGAGAGACCAGGTTGGTGCCGTCGTAGTCATAGACAAAGAAGAAGCCCTCATCGCCGTAGGTCATGGCGGACAGGATCTGCTTCACGTGTTCCTGCGCCTTCAGGTCATCTGGCCCGGCCATCCCGTATATATAGTTGAACCCGTTCTTGGCCTGGGTGACGTAATTGCGCAGCTCGGCCTTCTTGGCCTCGATCATCTGCCGTTCAAGCGTGGCAATCTCGCGCTCCGCCAGGGCGCGGGACTGGTCGGCCACCAATGCGGAAATCGCGCCCACCGCCAGGATCAGCGGCAGGGTCGCAAGCAGAAAGAGCTTCTGCCCGTAGCTGAAATTGAATCGGGACAAGAACGGTCGCATGGCGGCCCATGATAGAAGGGCGCGTCGATTCCCACAATTGCAACGGGTTCACCGCCAGATTGCAGGGGTGAAAGGTCAGTCATCGTATGCGGGAGAAACGCGCAAGGAAGTTACGGATGGGCCGGGTTTGCCGACATCTTTGCGGTTTCCCCCGCGATAGCACGCCTATAGGTTCCGCGCGATTTCAATCCCTGCCGGCTTCTCCGGCATCCGTAAGGAGAGACAAATGGATCGCCGTTCCTTCCTGAAAACGTCCGCCATTGGCGGGTCCGCCGCGGCGGCAAGCTCGCTGGCGGCGCCCGCGATCGCCCAGGGCCAGGTCAAGCTGACCATGGTCACCATGTGGCCCCGTGGCCTGGCGGGCGTCTGGGACAGCGCCGTGCGCTTTGCCGACAACGTCGCGGCCATGTCCGAAGGCCAGATGACCGTGGACGTGAAGGCCGCCGGTGAACTGGTTGGCGCGCTTGAGATTTTCGATGCCGTCGCCGCCGGCCAGGCGGACATGTACCACGGTGCCGATTACTACTTCGTCGGTCAGCACCCGGCCTTTGCCTTCTTCACCGGCGTGCCCTTCGGCATGACCGCGCCCGAGATCATGACTTGGTATTATGCCGGCAAGGGCATGGAAGATCACCACATGCTGGGCGAGATCTTCGGCCTCAAGAGCTTCCTTGTCGGTCAGACCGCCAGCCAGGGCGGCGGCTGGTTCCGCAAGCCGATCGAGACGGTGGATGACTTCAAGGGTCTGAAGTTCCGCATGCCGGGCTTCGGCGCAGAGGCACTGTCCAAGCTGGGCGCCTCCATCCAGGTTCTGCCGGGCGGCGAGATCTACCAGGCGCTGTCCACCGGCGCGTTGGACGGGACCGAGTGGATCGGCCCCTGGTCGGACGAGAAGCTGGGCCTGCAGGAAGTCTGCGATTATTACTACCCCGCCTCCTTCCACGAGCCGGGCGCGGCCATCTCCGTGGCGACCAACCTGTCCGTCTACGAAGGGCTGACCCCCGGCCAGCAGCAGATCATCAAGATCGCCGCAGCCGAGGCACACCAGGCCAACTACGCGCTGTTCATCGCCAACAACGGCCCGGCGCTGCAGCGTCTGCGCCAGGGCGGCACCCAGCTGCGCCAGTTCTCCGACGAGATCTGGGATGCCTTCAGCGTGGCCGTGGACGAGGTCATGGACGGCTTCATGGATGACGATCTCTATGCCGGCATCCGCGCCAACTACGATGCCTCGCTGGCACAGACCTCTGACTGGATTTCCCAGTCCGATGGCGAATACTCCCGTCAGCGCAACCGCATCCGCGGCGGCTGAGCCGAACCGCGACATGAAAAGGGGGCCGCGCTGTCGCAAGACGGCGCGGCCCTTTTCATTTCCGCGTGGCGCAGGGGCTGTGAACGGCCCAGAGGGATTCGGATCCTTGACGTAGGGTCCCGCCGGAAAGCCCGCAAGAGCGCGCAAATTTCCGGTGAAAACGCCAATTTTTGCGCAATATTTTCGGCCAATTTACGTAGTACTTGGTATTCCGACCCCAGATGCCTGCCGATAGTGTGCCCGGACTGAAATGCTGCGCCGCACAAACAACCAGAAGGCGGCGTGGGCTCTAGGGAGGAGTACATAATGGATCGACGTTCTTTTCTGAGAACATCTGCACTTGGCGGCGGGGCTGCTGCGGCAACCAGCCTGGCGGCACCGGCAATCGCCCAAGGCAACATGACCCTGACCATGGTCACCACCTGGCCGCGCGGCCTGGCCGGCGTCTGGGATTCGGTGGAACGTTTCACCAATAACGTGAACGAGATGTCCGGTGGCTCGATCACCGTCGAGCCGAAAGCGGCCGGCGAACTGGTCGGCGCGCTCGAGGTCTTCGATGCCGTGACCTCCGGCCAGGCGGACATGTACCACGGGGCCGATTACTACTTCGTCGGCCAGCACCCGGCATGGGCCTATTTCACCACGGTTCCCTTCGGCATGACCGCGCCGGAGATGATGACCTGGTACTACGCGAACGGCGGCATGGAGCTGCACCACGAGCTGGGCGAAGTCTTCGGCCTGAAGAGCTTCATCGCCGGTCAGACCGCGGCGCAGGGGGGCGGCTGGTTCCGTCAGCCGATCAGCTCTGCCGATGATTTCAAGGGGCTCAAGTTCCGCATGCCCGGCCTGGGCGGCCAGGCTCTGGCAAAACTGGGCGCCTCTGTCCAGGTGCTTCCGGGCGGCGAGATCTACCAGGCGTTGTCCACCGGTGCGCTGGACGGGACCGAGTGGATCGGCCCCTGGTCGGACGAGAAGCTGGGCCTGCAGGAGGTCTGTGACCACTACTATCCCGCCGGCTTCCACGAGCCGGGCGCCGCGCTCTCAGTGGCGACCAACCTGGACATCTTCAACGAGATGACCCCGGTTCAGCAGAAGATCATCGAGATCGCCGCTGCCGATGCACACCAGCACAACTATGCGCTGTTCATCGCCAACAACGGTCCGGCACTGAACCGCCTGCAATCGGGTGGTACCAACATCCAGCAGTTCCCCGATGATGTCTGGGATGCCTTCGGCTCTGCCTCCAAGGAAGTCCTGGACGGCTTCATGGATGATGAGCTCTTCGCGTCGATCCGTGACAGCGCGGAAGCATCGATGAAGTCGGCTTCGGGCTGGATGTCCGTGTCCGACTCCGCCTATACGGCGCAGCGGAACCGCGTGCTGGGCAGCTAAGCCCTGTTGCAACGTCATTAAAACCAGGCTGCGCATCTTCCCGGATGCGCAGCCTTTCGAGACCCGGCACCTAGAACTGGTGCCGTGGGAAAGGGGGACAGGATGTTCACGGGACTCGCCTGGCTGGTCAGTCAGATCGGCCTCGGCTTTTACAATTTCGCCTATGCGGTGACCCATCCGGGCCTCTGGCTCAACTGGGCGGACCGCGAGGCGCTGATCCGCTTCATCTATTACGGCGGCTCGGTCGAGTTCTTCTTTGTCGTCCTGGATATCGTCCTGGTCATCACGATCATCGGCATGATCTACAGGCCCTTCATGTGGGGCTGCGTGCGCGGGTTGGAAGGCTTTGCCAACCTGGTCGGGCGCACCGCCGCCTGGGCGGGCCTGATAATGGTCGGCCAGCAGATCATCATCGTCTTCCTGCAATCCATCTTCCGCCTGGGAGAGATCTCCATCTCTCCGCTGGGCATCGGCTTTACCCAATCGGTAAGCTGGTACGCAGAGGGGCTGAAGCTGTGGAACGCGGCCGTGGTGGCGCTTTGCGTCGCCTATACCTTTGTCCAGGGCGGCCATGTCCGCGTGGACCTGATCTATGCGCCGCTCAAGCACCGTGGCAAACGCCTGGTGGACATGTTCGGCTCACTCTTCTTCATGATCCCGGTCTGCACCCTGATGTGGATGTATTCCTGGTTCTTCCTCTGGCGGCACCTCATCACCCCCAAGGTCTCTGCCAGTGACAACATCGACCTCCTGATGCGCAAGGCGCGCATCGTGAAATGGAACGTCGAAACAATCGGCTTCAGCCCTGACGGGTTCAATGGCTACTTCCTGTTCAAGATCCTGATCCTGTGCTTCGTCGCACTGGTCTTCCTGCAGGCCATCGCCTTCTTCTACCGCTCCTTCCTGGAGTTCGTGGAAGGCGAGGACTCCGTCGGGAAGTACATGGACCGCGACACCCTGGGTGACGGGGAAGAAGCCTATGAAGGCACGCATTAAGGGGGCTGGAGCAGCATGTTTTTCGGACTAGACGGCGTCGAGATCGGCCTGATCATCGTATTCCTGAGCCTCTTCGCGGGGATCCTCTCGGGCTTTCCGGTGGCCTTTGCCATCCCCGGCGCAGGGCTTTTTGCCTTTGCCATCATCGCCTTCCTGGACAGCAACGGTCTGTTGATCCACGAAGCCATCGATTCATCGAGCGAGGCCTACAGGGCCCTAATCGGAACCGGGATACATCCCGATACGATCTCTCATTTCCGCTATCCTGACCTGCCAACGGTGGCCGGCCCGGTCTTTGACCGGGGCTGGGAAACCGCGCTGGATCGCAACCTGAGCTTCATCGTGAACCGGATGAACGAACGCGTCTTCGCCGGCCAGAGCATCGAGACTCTGCTGGCGGTGCTGATGTTCGTCCTGATGGGCATCACGCTGGAACGCTCCAAAATCGCCAATGATCTGCTGACCACCATGGCGCGGGTCTTTGGCCCGCTGCCCGGCGGCCTGGCGGTTTCCGTGGTGGTCGTGGGGGCCTTCCTTGCGGCCTCCACCGGCATCGTCGGCGCGACCGTGGTGACCATGGGGCTGCTGTCGCTGCCCACCATGTTGCGCAACGGTTATTCGCCGGAGCTTTCTACCGGCGTCATCGCGGCCTCTGGCACGCTGGGGCAGATCATCCCGCCTTCCATCGTCATCGTGCTTCTGGGCACGCTGGCAGGGGATCTCTATTCCTCTGCCCAGGAAGCCCGCGCGCAAAGCTTCGGCTGTACCGATGCGCTGACCTACCTTGGCGAACCGGCGGTCGTCTCTGTCGGGACGCTGTTCCAGGCGGCCATGCTGCCGGGCATCCTGCTGGCGCTGCTCTATGCGCTTTATGCCTTCGGTTACGCGCTGGTGAACCCCTCGGCCGCACCGGCCGTCCACCTGGGTGGCGAAGGTCGCGGTGGCACCACCACCCGCAGCGAAGGCCTGACCTGGTTCCTGCTGGTGCCGGCGGCCATCGTCATCGGTGTCGTCATTTGCGGCCAGCTGGGCATCGTCGGGTCGCAGGACCTGAACGTCTCCAACTACGAGGCTGCGGCGCAATCGGGTTACCTGCGCACCAATGTCTCCGAGACCTGCCAGGCGGCGATGATCGACCTTCACGGGCAGGCGGCCTGGGATGATGCCATCGCGCATCAGACGGCCACCGCTGCCGGCGATGCTGCCAGCCAGGGCCGCACGCTGAGCCCGGAAGAGGTGGAAACCGCGATTGCCGCCAAGGCCGCAGCCGCAGCCCCCATCGGGACCGGCCTGGCCGTGACCGTGGTCCTGCTGGGCCTGGTGCTGGTCGTGGCGCGCGGTGTCATGCCGCTGGCCTCCCCGCGTCCGCTGCTGATCGGCGGCCTGGGCATCGTGCTGGCGCTGCTGGCGGACGTGGTCTTCATCACGCCCTATACCTCGCCCGAGGCGCAGTTCCTGATCCTGGCCGTTCCGCTGCTGATCACGCTCTGGGCGTGCAAGCATGCGGCGGCCCGCGTCAGCCAGAACGAGCTGATCCGCGTGGTCTTCCCGCCGCTGATCCTGATCATCGCGGTGCTGGGCTCCATCCTGGGCGGCATCACCAACCCGACCCCGGCGGCAGCGCTTGGGGCAGGGGGTGCGCTGATGCTGGCGGCCTATCGCAAGCTGCGCGAAGAAGGGCGTGACCCCTGGGTCATCACCTGGGCGACGCTGTCGCTGGTGGTGATGATCGTGCTGGGCATGAACTTCGACCTGCGCATCAACAAGGACGACGTGGCGGTTGCCGATTTCATCGCCTACCTGGTGGCGGCCGCGGCCTACATGTTCGCCGCCTTCGGCCTGATCTACTCTGGCTACACGCTTTACCGGACCTCCGTGCTTCAGCCGGTGATCCGGGAAACGGCGAAGGTGACCTCCATGGTCTTCACGATCCTGGTTGGCTCGCAGCTGCTGAACCTGGTGGTCATCTCCTTCGGTGGAGAGGAATACATCCAGGACTTCCTGCGCAGCTACGACAGCGAGTTCAAGGTCTTCCTGATCGTTATGCTGGTGCTCTTCGTGCTGGGCTTCGTGCTGGATTTCCTTGAGATCATCTACATCGTGATCCCGATCGTGGGGCCGGTGATCTACGGCGGGTCCTTCGATCCGAAATGGGTCACCATCATGATTGCGGTGAACCTGCAGACCAGCTTCCTGACACCGCCCTTCGGCTTCGCGCTGTTCTATCTGAGGGGGGTTGCCCCGGCGAGCGTGACCACCGGCCATATCTACCGCGGCATCATTCCCTTCGTGGGGATCCAGGTGCTGGGCCTGGCGCTGCTGTGGTTCGTGCCGCAGATCGTCACCGTGGTGCCCGAGTTGCTGGGACGCTGAGACCCGGCGCGCGGCGGGGCCATCGGCCTGCCGCGCGCTTTTAGCTGACGGCGATGCGGGGTCGTGCAACCCCTCGCATCCAAAAAGAAAAGGGCGCCTTCCGGGCGCCCTTTTTCATTGTCTTCGCACAGCCACGCCGCAGGTCCGCTGACCGCAGCGCCTGGCCTATGGCTTGTAGGGCGGGCGGCTGTCGGGAAGGGTGATATTGGCGACCTGTTCGGCGATGGGATCGCTTTTCAGCGGATGGGTCGTGGAATCGTAATCATGCGGGTCGCGCATCTTTTCCCACTTGCCGCGATGGTAAAGCTCCAGCCCCGCGAACTTGCACTTGTAGCCCATCTTGGGCGAGCCGGGGACCCAGTAGCCCAGGTAGACATAGGGCAGGCCCGCCGCACGCGCGATCTCGATATGGTCGAGGATCAGGTAGGTGCCCAGCGAGTTCCGCTCAAGCGTGGGATCGTAGAAGGAATAGACCATGGACACGCCGTCTTCGAGCACGTCGGTCAGCGATGCGGCGGCCAGCTGGTTGTCCTGGTCGACATATTCCACCACGCGCGAACGCACCGGCGTTTCCTCGATCATGGCGGCGAATTCGAAGACATCCATGTCGGCCATGCCGCCATCGGCATGTCGGCTGTCCAGGTAGCGGCGGAAAAGGGCGTATTGCTCCTCCGTGGCCCAGGGAGAGGAGGCGCGGCGCTCAAGCCCCAGGTTGCGGTTCATCGTCCGGCGCTGGCTGCGCGAGGGCTTGAAGGCCGAAACGTCGATCCGGGCAGAGAGGCAGGCGGCGCAATCCGCGCAGGAGGGGCGGTACAAGACGTTCTGCGAGCGCCGAAAACCCTGCTGTGACAGGGAGTTGTTCAGCTTCTCAGCCGTATCCCCCTGGAGGGACGTAAAGAGCTTACGCTCCATCCGGCCTTCCAGATAGGGACAGGGTTGCGGGGCTGTCACATAGAATTGTGGAGCAAGCGGAAGCGAATGGCGCATGGAATCTCGATGGCGTGTCGGGGCGTTGGTGCCTGTGTAGTGCCAGATATTATGGAAACGATATCAAGCAACCCTGAACGCGCCAAGCCCCGAGAATGCGCCGGATCACCGCAGCCGGCGATTCACGGCCACGGTATCCAGAATATGGTCGCTCAGACCCTGCTTGCGGGAGGAGCCCATCATCAGCACGACTGAGATCACCTGAAGCACGGGCAGCCCCATGCTGACCAGGTAGCCCAGCGTGTGCAGCACCGCGTCACTGCTGGAGAGCGACCGGCCATCGGCGCGCACGATCTCCACCGAGAACAGGCGCATGCCCCAGGTGCCGCCGCCGTTCGACAGGGTCAGCGTACGGTAGAGGAAATCTATCACCAGGTAGATGAAGGGCCAGAAGAAGGCGCCGATAAAGGCCGTCAGCACGACCACCACCGCCGACAGGCCACCGACGATGAAGAGGTCGATCAGCCAGGCGAAAAGGCGCTTGGTACGGACGGAACTGTAGAAGTCCGGGCGCAGGTCGGGTTCGGGAAGGGCGGTCATCTGAAGGGAATCTCCTGGGGATGTGAAACGGCCCCGAAGCGGGGCCGTCGCGGCACGTTGCCGTGCTTGGTGGTATCCGTGTCGTCCGTGTGCTGCCGGGGCGCGGGGCCTCAGGCGTTTTCGGACGGCGCGGTGTCACGTTCGGACGCGGCCTTGCTGGCGCGGTCGTCCATGAACTGGTCGAACTCTGCCTTGTCCTTGGCGGCGCGCAGCCGTTCCAGGAAGGATTCAAAGGCGTCCTGTTCTTCTTCCAGACGGCGCAGCGTTTCCTGCTTGTAGGCATCGAAAGCGCTATTGCCGGAAGATTTCATCGCGGCGTAACCCGTGCGGCGCATTTCATGCGCGCTACCACGGCGGGCGGAATTGCGGCAGGATTTTCCAAACATGAATTTCTTTCTCCAGATCATGTAGAACAGCAGGGCGAGGCCGACGGGCCAGAAGAAGATGAAGCCCAGGACCATCGCAATGATCCATGCAGGCTTGCCCTTTCTGTCCATCCAGTCCTCGGCGTCGCGAAACCACGAGCCACCCCGGTACTGGGGTTGGCGGGCTTCCATTTCTGCGGCGGCGGGGTTCATCTCCGGTATCTCCAATCTAGGTATGTGAATGTCTTTCACATTGCTAAGATTGGCATTGAGGGCGTTTGGCGCAAGGGGTGATGTGAAAGTTTTTTACATTGCCCTGATTCAGGAAATGAAATCAGCCTCTTGCGCGCCCGTCATTCGCGGCAATTCCTGCGGCGGAATGCCGAAGACGTGGCGCGGGGTGCCCGCCGCGGCCCAGATCCGGTCGAATTCCATGAGTCGCGGATCCAGGAAAGCCCGGATCGGGGACAGGTGCCCGACCGGGGCAACGCCACCGATGGCAAAGCCTGTCTGGGCGCGGATCAGCGCGGCATCGGCCTTGCCCAGCGGTTCGCCCGCCACGGCAGAGGCCTTCTGCGCATCCACCCGGTTGCCGCCGGCGGTGAGAAACAGCAGCGCCTCGCCACTGGTTTCGCCAAGAAAGATGATCGACTTGGCGATCTGGTCGATCGTGCATCCGACAGAGGCGGCGGCATCGGCGGCCGTGCGGCAATCGCCCAGCTCAAGGATCTCTGTTTCCACGCCGGCCTCTTCCAGCGCGCGTGCCACACGTTTCATGCTCTTGCTCATCCTCGGTCTGTCCTTTCCCGCATCCTGATCCGGCGTTCTTTTCATCGCGCGGAAATCTGCCGCTTTTGCAGGGGATTGACCAGAGGGCCCGGCCCGGACACTTATCGGGCATGAGTGATATCTTGACCATCAACCGGTTACCGCGTGCTTACGAACCCGAACGGGGGGCGGAGGCGCTGGCGCTGCTGCCTGGCCTGACGGGCGATCTTGCGCGGCTGATCGAAGGGACGGCGGGCTGCAGCCCCTACCTGGCCGGCCTCATGGCGAAGGAAGCCGACTGGCTGCCCGGTGCCCTTCACGCCCCGCGCCGCGCGCTTCAGGCAGAGGCGGCGCGGCTTCAGTCGCTGGGCCCGGACCGGATCGCGGAGGGGCTGCGGCAGGGCAAGCGGCGGGTGGCGCTGATTGCGGCGTTGGCTGACCTCTGCGGAGCCTGGACGCTGGAAGAGGTGACCGGCGCGCTGACCGATTACGCCGACCTTTCCGTGCAGCTGGCTCTGCGCGCCGGGCTGGAGCGTGAGATCCGGCGCGGCAAGCTGCCCGGCAAGACCGAGGAAGACCTCGCCAATTGCTGCGGCGTGGTGGCGCTGGCCATGGGCAAGATGGGCGCGCGCGAGCTCAACTATTCCTCCGACATCGACCTGATCGTGCTTTACGAGGAAGCCCAGTACGGTGCCGACCAGGCCGAGGCACGCCCGGCCCTGATCCGTGCCACGCGCTTCATGGTCGCCACGCTGACCGAGATCAGCCGCGAAGGCTATGTCTTCCGCACCGATCTGCGCCTGCGTCCCGATCCCGGCGTGACCCCGGTCTGCCTGGGGATGGAGGCGGCGGAGCGCTATTACGAAAGCCTGGGGCGCACCTGGGAACGCGCGGCCTATATCAAGGCGCGGCCCTGCGCGGGCGACCTGGAGGCGGGCGGGCGTTTCCTGAAGGATCTCAGCCCCTTCGTCTGGCGCCGGCACCTTGATTACGCAGCCATTCAGGATGCCCATGACCTGCGTCTCGCGATCCGAGAAAACAAGGGCTACCACGGGCCGATCGTGCTGCCCGGCCATGACATGAAGCTGGGGCGCGGCGGCATTCGCGAGATCGAGTTCTTCACCCAGTTCCACCAGATAGTGGCGGGGGGGCGCGATCCCTCCTTGCGGATGCGCCAGACGGTGCCGGCGCTGGCGCGGCTGGCCGAAGTGGGCTGGGTGCCCGAAGAGACCGCCGGCCTGCTCTCAAAGCATTACCGTGCCCATCGGGAGGTCGAGCATCGCCTGCAGATGGTGCAGGACGCCCAGACCCACCTGCTGCCGAAAAGCCCCGAGGACATGGCCCGGCTGGCCGCCTTCATGGGGCTGGAAGAGGCAGAGATGCGCACCGGGATCCGCAGCCGCCTGGAAGAGGTGCATGACCTGACAGAGGCCTTCTTTGCCCGCGAGAACCGCGAGGCAGAGGCGCGCAAGCCCCAGGTCGAAACGCCGGAAGTGGATTTCGACGACCAGATCCTGGCGCGCTGGCGGACCTATCCGGCGCTGTCGTCGCGCCGCGCGCAGGAGATCTTTTCAAGGCTGCGCCCGCAGATTCTGGCGGCCCTGGCGCGGGCGGCAAAACCAGAAGAGGCGCTGGTGGCCTTCGACGGCTTCCTGCGCCGCCTGCCGGCCGGCGTGCAGCTGTTTTCCCTGTTCGAGGCCAACCCGCTGCTGATCGACCTGGTGGGCGATATCTCGGCCACGGTGCCGGATCTGGCGATCTATCTCAGCCAGAATGCCAGTGTCTTCGATGCCGTGATCGCGGGGCAGTTTTTCCAGGACTGGCCGGGACTTGAGGCGCTTTGCGCGGGGCTTGAGGCCGTGCTGGCACGAGAGGCGGACTACGAGGCGCGGCTGGATGCGGCGCGGCGCTGGTACAAGGACTGGCATTTCCGCATCGGGGTGCATCACCTGCGCGGGCTGATCGAACCGGCAGAGGCCGGGCGGCAATACGCGGAGCTGGCAGAGGTCATCCTGCGCAAGCTCTGGCCCGTTGTGCAGGCTGAATTCGCCACCCGTCACGGGCCGCCACCGGGGCGCGGCGCGGTGGTGATGGGCATGGGCTCCGTCGGGGCGGGGCGGCTGAATGCGCGCTCTGACCTGGACCTGATCGTGATCTATGATGCGGCGGGCGAGGAAAGCTCCGACGGGCGGCGTCCGCTGGCCTCGCGGACCTATTACGCGCGGCTGACCCAGGCGCTGGTCACGGCGCTTTCCGCGCCCACCGCCGAGGGGCGGCTTTACGAGGTCGACATGCGCCTGCGCCCCTCTGGCAACCAGGGGCCGGTGGCGACCTCCTGGCAGAGCTACAGGGATTACCAGGACAACCAGGCCTGGACCTGGGAACACCTGGCGCTGACGCGGGCGCGGGTGCTGGCGGGGCCGGGGGACCTGGCCGACGAGGTGATGGAATTCCGCCGCGGTCTGATCGCGCGGCACCGCGAAAAGGGCCCGGTTCTCAAGGACGTGGCAGAGATGCGGGCGCGGATCGCCGCCGCGCGGGGCAATCCCGGCGAATGGGAGGTCAAGACCGGGCCGGGCCGCAACCAGGAGATCGAGCTGATGGCCCAGGCCGGCGGGTTGATCGCCGGGGACCCGGAGGGCTGGATCGCCGACGGGCTGCGCCTGGCGCAGGAAAGCGGCTGGATGAGACGGGACGAGGCGGCGCTGCTTGGCTCGACTTACGTGCTGCTGTGGAATATCGGTCAGGTCGGCAAGCTGTTGAGTGACCGGCCCATCGACCCGGAACGCCTTGGCGAAGGGGGCCGCGCGCTGCTGCTGCGCGACACGGGCGCCGAGACCATGGAGGCCCTGCAGTCCGCCTATGAGCTGGCCACGCGCAGCGCGGCCATCGCGATTGACGAGATCCTGGAAAGGGAAGCCGACCCATGGCAAGCATCCGAATGAAGGGCGACCGTGCCGATCCCAAGGCCCTGATCCGGGAGGCCTACCAGATCGAGGGGATCACCGGCGCGGAATGCCGCTCCATCCTGATGGACTGGGCGCTGAGCCTGGGGGAGGGCCAGGATCAGCAGGGCGCGCTGAAGGTGCTGCTGCAACGCCACGGAGAGGCCGCCCCGGATCATCCCATGACGGCCCTGATGCAGGAGGGGCTGGCCACGGTCACCGGTCCCCGCCGCCGGGGGGGCTGGCGATCCCGACCGCGCCACTGAACAAGTGGTAAAGGCGGCGGGCGCATTATCAGGGCTCCTGAGGTGAGTCGTTTTGCGGAAAAGCGCGGGTTAACAGGGCTTTGCAGGGCGAAACGGCACGTCTGTATTACGTCGGTATCGCGTCGGTATTACGTCGGTGCCGATGTCGGTAATTGCCCGGGTTAACGCAGCGCGCTTAGTGGCGGGTCTGAATGGCGCCGCCAGAACAAACCCCCTCGGGTGCTCCGTGACGAGGGCCGGGGCACGCCTGCGCCGCGCATCGAGCGCCGCGCCGGCGTCGGGGGCGGCTGCCCCCTGACCCCCGCGCGCACGGAGAGGGGCGCGCGGGACGGCAGGCCGGGATCTGGGCTGCATCGGGAGGGGGCAGCAGAGATGAAAAAAACGCGGCCCCCGGGAACAGGGGCCGCGTTCTGTGTGATCACTTGGTCTTTCGGGCGGTGCCGGTGCCGCTCAGGGCGCGCGGCATTCATCCGCGTCGGAAAGGCCTTCAGGCGGTGAGAGCGGCGGCCTCGGCTGCCAGTTTCTCGATCCCTTTCCAGTCCTTCGCCTCGATCAGCTCCTGCGGGGCCACCCAGGAGCCGCCGACGCAGATGATGTTCTTCAGCGACAGGTAATCCCTGGCGTTGCCGGGGGTCACGCCGCCGGTGGGGCAGAACATGACGTCCGGGATCGGCGCGCCGATGGCCTTGATCGCCGGGGCGCCGCCGTTGATGGAGGCCGGGAAGAACTTCTGCACGCGGTAGCCGCGCTCCAGCAGGGCCATGACCTCGGACGAGGTGGCGGCCCCGGGCAGCATCGGCAAATCGGCGTCCTCTGCGGCGCTCAGCACACGGTCCGTCGACCCGGGAGAGACGCCGAAGCGCGCGCCGGCCTCGACCACGGCGGTGACGGCGGCCGGGTTCAGGATGGAGCCCGCGCCCACCACGCCGCCTTCGACCTTAGCCATTTCGCGGATCGCATCCAGGGCGGCGGGGGTGCGCAGGGTCACTTCCAGCGCGGGCAGACCGCCCGCGACCAGCGCCCGGGCCAGATCCGCGGCGGTGGAGGCATCGTGGATGACAAGCACCGGGACGACCGGGGCCAGGCGGCAGATCTTCTCGGCTTCTTTGCTTGCGGCTTCAGGGGTCATGGAAAGGCTCCGTGAAAGGTCTTGGAAAAAGGTCTTCGGGCAGGGTCAGACGACGTTGGAGGCCCCGGCAGAGGCCGGACCGGCGTTCTGGCGGAAGGTCTCGAACAGCTCACGGCCGATGCCGAAGCTGTTGGCCGAAAGGTCCACGGGGGCGGCGGTGCGGGTGGAAAGATCCACATCCGTGGTGATCGTGCCGGCCACGGCATCGACGCGCACGACGTCGCCGTCCTGCAGCAGGCCGATCGGCCCGCCATCGGCGGCTTCGGGCGACAGGTGGATCGCGGCGGGCACCTTGCCGGAGGCCCCGGACATGCGGCCATCGGTCAGCAGCGCCACCTTCAGCCCGCGATCCAGCAGCACAGCAAGGGTGGGGGTCAGCGAATGCAGTTCCGGCATGCCGTTGGCCTTGGGGCCCTGGTAGCGCACGACAACCACCATGTCCTCGGTGAACTCGCCGCGCTTGAAGGCGGCCTTCACGTCGTTCTGGTCATGGAAGATGCGCACCGGCGCCTCGACCACATGGTGTTCGGGCTTCACGGCAGAGACCTTCATGATCGCGCGGCCAAGCGGCCCGGAGAGATGCTTGAGCCCGCCGCTTTTCTGGAAGGGATCGCTGGCCGGACGCACGATCTTTTCGTTCAGGCTTTCCTTGGCGCCGGGTTCATAGACGACGCGGCCATCTTTCAGCTTGGGTTCCTGGGTGTAAAGCGCCAGGCCGTCGCCCGCGATGGTCTTGGTATCGTCATGCAGCAGACCGGCATCCAGCAGCTGGCTGATCAGGTAGCCAAGGCCGCCGGCGGCGTGGAAGTGGTTCACGTCTGCCAGCCCGTTGGGATAGACCTTGGCCAGCAGCGGCACGGCCCCGGAGACGGCATCGAAATCCGCCGGGTCCAGGATGATGCCGGCGGCGCGCGCCATGGCGGGCATGTGCAGTACCAGGTTGGTGGAGCCGCCGGTGGCCATCAGGCCGACCATGCCGTTGACGAAGGCCTTTTCATCCAGGATTTCGCCCGCGGGGCGGAATTCATTGCCAAGGGCGGTGATTTCCAGCGCGCGTTCGGTGCCCGCAACGGTCAGCGCATCGCGCATCGGCGTGTTGGGGTTCACGAAGGAAGAGCCGGGCAGGTGCAGGCCCATGAACTCCATCAGCATCTGGTTGGTGTTCGCGGTGCCGTAGAAGGTGCAGGTGCCGGGGGAGTGGTAGGAGGCCATCTCTGCCTCCATCAGCTTGTCGCGGCCGACCTCTCCGGTGGCGTATTGCTGGCGCACCTTGGCCTTCTCGTCGTTGGGCAGGCCAGAGGGCATGGGACCGGCCGGCAGGAAGACCGCCGGGATATGGCCGAAGGTGGCCGCCGCCATGACAAGGCCCGGCACGATCTTGTCGCAGACCCCCATGTAGAGCGCCGCGTCAAAGCAGTTGTGCGACAGGGCCACGCCGGCGGCCATGGCGATCACGTCGCGCGAGAACAGCGAAAGCTCCATCCCCGGCTGGCCCTGGGTGACGCCGTCGCACATGGCGGGCACGCCGCCGGCGACCTGGGCGGTGGCGCCCTTGGCCCGCGCGGTGTCGCGGATCAGCTGGGGGAAGCGTTCGTAGGGCTGGTGGGCCGAGAGCATGTCGTTATAGGCGGTCACGATGCCAAGGTTGGCCGCGCGTCCCTTGGCCAGGGCATCCTGGTCGGCGGGCATGCCGGCATAGGCATGGGCCTGGTTGCCGCAGGTCAGGTGGGCACGGACCGGCCCGGCCTCTGCCGCGGCATTGATCCGGCCCAGGTAGCCTTCGCGGCTGTCGCGGGACCGTTCGATGATGCGGTCGGTTACGTCTGAAATGATCTGGTTCAATGCCATGGTCGAGGCCTCCGTCTGGCTTCGGCGCTGAGACTATGCAGCGTCGCTGGTCGCTTGCGTGTCAGTTTAGCGCTAACATGGAGGACATGCACCCCCGTTCGACGCGAACCGTATGACAATTCGGAAACTATTTAGCAACAGGTTGCAAAACAGGCTGTCGGTACTTGCCGATTTGGTCCGGCTCCAGCATTTTGGCGCAATATTATGAGAAGGAGGAACATATTTTGGGTATGTTCAAAAAAGCTATTTTGTCGGGCGCCGTTCTGGGCAGCGTTGCGCTGCTCTCTGCCTGCGGGGTGAGCAAGGAAGCGTTCTACGTTCAGAGCGTCGATCTGGCGAAATGCACGCCGCTGTCCGAGAAGGGCGTGACGGATTACGACGTGAAAAGCTACGCGGTGCGGGTGCCCCGGTCGCTGAAGACCAATGAAACCGACAATCGCCACCCGGACGTGGATATCGTCTGGCGCGAGGATCCCGAAGGGGATCGCCATGCCCAGGTCCAGACCATCGTGACGGATGCGGCGCGCCGGGCCTTCAAGGCCTCCAACGGGGGGCAGGATGCCAATGTCGGCATCGAGGTGGCCTATTTCCACGCGATGAGCGATAAGACCCGGGCGACCACCGGCGGCTGGCTGACGGTGACTCTTTACGTCACGATCACGGACCCGGTGACCCAGGAACTGCTTGAGCCGACCTATGAGCTGAAGACCCAGCTTAACGGCTATGGCGGGGCAGAGGCCATTGCAGCCGTGGATCGCGGCGAGACCCAGAAGTACCGCATCTCGCGCAACCTGACCGAAGCGCTGCAGGTCGACGTGCTGGGCATCTGCCCGACGGAGTATCCCGCCCCGGTGGCGCGCACCAAGGCGCCGGTCCCCACGGGCGAGCTGCCCGATGCGGTCGAGCGGCTCTGAGCCGCGGCTTGGGATAGCCACCCGACAGAGGGTGCAGGCCTCAGGACGGCCCGGTGGACACACCGGGCCGTTTCGCGTTTCAGCGCGCCGGGCGGGGCAGGGCGCAGGGCCGCCCCCACAAGGGATCTTCCCACGGGGGCGCGAAGCGATTAGGGAAGCGGAATGCAAACGCCCTCAGACATGCCCGTCATCCGCCTGAAACCCAAGACCGACGCCCGCCGTATCCGCCACGGCGCGCCCTGGGTCTATGCCAATGAACTGGTCACCGACCGCCGCACGAAAGCGCTGGCGCCCGGCACCATCGCCCTGCTGGAGGACAGCGAACGCCAGCCCCTGGCGCTGGTGGCCTTCAACGGCGAAAGCCGGATCATCGCGCGGGTGCTGGGCACCCCGGAAAGCGGCCCCGTCGACCTGATGTGGTTCAAGACCCGGTTCGAACGCGCGCTGTCGCTGCGCGAAACCCTGTTCGACGCGCCCTACTACCGGCTCATCCACGCCGAGGCCGATGGCCTGCCCGGCGTCATCATCGACCGGTTCGGCGACACGGCCGTCATCCAGCCTAATGCCGCCTGGGCCGAGGCCCTGCTGGAGCCGCTGGTCGAAGCACTTTGCGCCGTCACCGGGATCAAGAACGTGCTCAAAAGCGCCTCTGGTCGCGCGCGGGGCCTGGAAGGGCTGGACGATGTCTCGGCCGTGCTGAAGGGCAGCGCGCCGGAGCAGGCCCTGCCCGTGACCATGAACGGCGCCACCTACATGGCCGATCTTACAGGGGGTCAGAAGACCGGCCTGTTCTACGACCAGCGCCCCAACCACGCCTTCGGTGCGCGCATGGCGCCCGGCGCAGAGGTGCTGGATGTCTTCGCCCATGTCGGCGGCTTCGGCCTGGCGGCCCTGGCGGCGGGCGCGAAAAGCGCGCTGGCCGTGGATGGCTCTGCCCCCGCGCTGGAGCTTGCGACGCAGGGCGCGGCGGCCATGGGCATGCAGGAGAAATTCGACACCCGGCAGGGCGATGCCTTCGACACGCTGGATGCGCTGGCCAAGGAAGAGCGTACCTTTGACCTGGTGATCTGCGATCCGCCCGCCTTTGCCCCCAACAAGCAATCGCTGGAAGCGGGCCTGCGCGCCTATGAACGGATTGCCCGCCTGGCCGCGCCGCTGGTCAAGGACGGGGGCTACCTGGCCCTGTGCTCCTGCTCCCATGCGGCGGACCTTGAGAAATTCCGCGCCTCCTCCATCCGGGGGATCGGACGCGGGCTATATGGGTCCGGGCGCGGCTTCTCCCTGATCCACACGGGCTTTGCCGGGCCGGATCACCCCACCCATCCGCAACTGGCCGAAAGCTCCTATCTCAAGGCGCTGTTCTTCCGGCTATGAGGGCGGTGCTGGACGCCTGCGTGCTTTACCCAACGGTGATGCGCGAGATGCTGTTCGGCGCGGCCCGGGCGGGCTTTTACGAACCGGTCTGGGGCGCGCGCATTCTTGAGGAATGGGCCCTGACCGGGCGCAAGGCCGGGGCGGGCGGAGAGGCGCAGACGCGGGGCGAAGTGGCCCTGGCGCAGGCCGCCTTTCCCGACGCGCTGCGGCGCTACCCGGCGGAAAGCGAAAAGCGCTTCTGGCTGCCCGACCCGGGGGATCTCCACGTGCTGGCGCTGGCCGTGGCCAGTTCCGCCGACCTGATCGTCACCGCCAATGCCAAGGACTTCCCCCGCCATATCCTGGCGGAAGAAGGCCTGTCGCGCGCCGATCCCGACGCGCTGCTATTGGGCTTCTATGAGGCCAACCCAGAGCCGATCCGCGCCCTGGCGGAAGAAGCCCGTGACCGGATCCAGCAGCTGTCCGGAGAAAGCTGGACCCTGCGCCAGCTGCTGCGCAAGGCGCGGATGCCGCGCCTTGGCAAGGCGCTGGAGCACGCCGCGGGCTGAGCGATCAGGCCTGTTCCGGTTCCAGGTGGCTGGCCTCATGGCCCAGGGCCTGCATCTGCTCTGCCGCGATCTGGAAGCTGCGGATGCGCTTGGCCGGATCATGGATCTGCCCGGCGATGATGATCTCGTCCGGATTGAAGATCTCGATCAGACCCTGCATCTGGCGGCGCACCGTGTCGGGCGATCCGCAGGCAGAGACGGAGAACGCCCGGTCCACCATGGAGACAAGCTGCGGATCGTAGACCGCGTTGATATCCTTGACCGGGTAGGGCAGCGGACCGGGATCGCCCATGCGCAGCTTGATGAAGGCCTGCTGCATGGAGGTACGCAGGTATTCGCCCTCTTCATCGGTTTCCCCGGCAAAGACGTTCATCGCCATCATGAAATGCGGCTTCTCGAGGTATTGCGAGGGGCGGAAGGAGCGGCGGTAGACCTCGGCCGCCTGTTCCAGCGCGTCCGGCGCGAAGTGGGAGGCAAAGGCATAGGGCAGGCCGACCTGCGCGGCCAGCTGCGCGCCATACAGCGAAGACCCCAGGATCCAGATCGGCACGTTGGTGCCTTCGCCCGGCACCGCGTGCAGCTTCTGGTCCGGCGTGGGATCCCCCAGGTAGGCCAGCAGTTCGCCCACGTCGCGGGGGAAGGTATCCTGCTGGGCCATGTGGCGGCGCAGGGCCCGGGCGGTGTTCTGATCCGTGCCCGGCGCGCGCCCAAGCCCCAGGTCGATCCGGTCCGGATAGATCGTGGCCAGGGTGCCGAACTGCTCTGCGATCGCCAGCGGCGCATGGTTGGGCAGCATCACCCCGCCCGAGCCGACGCGGATGCGCTTGGTCGCCCCGGCGATATGGCCGATCAGCACCGAGGTCGCGGAAGAGGCGATGCCGCGGGAATTGTGGTGTTCGGCCAGCCAGTGACGGTTGTAGCCGAAGCGCTCTGCCGCCTGGGCCAGGGCCACGGAATTGGCGATGGCCTGGGCTGTCGTGGCGCCTTCGGGAATGGGCGCAAGATCGAGGAGGGAGTATTTCATGTCGTTCCTTTCAGCCGCCCTGCCACTGGTCGTCCAGGCGAGCGATGGCGGCGATCCGCTCCGGTGTCTTGGGGTGGCTCAGAAGCCAGGCGGGCTTCCCGCTGCCGCCACCGGAGAGGGTTTCGAGTTTTTCCAGCAGCCTGCGCTGCGGATCGGTGCCGTAACCGGCCTTGGTCATCAGGGCGGCGGCATAGGCATCGGCTTCGTATTCATCCTTGCGCGACAGTTTTGCCGCCAGCAGGGACATCAGCGCATTGGCGATCAGCGGGCCAAGGCCGGGGATGAAGCGCGTCAGCATCATCGCCAGCCCCATGCGCAGGGCGTTCTGTCCCGAAAAGTCGATCATCCGCCGCCGGGAATGCCCCAGGGCGACATGCCCCAGCTCATGGGCCACGACCGAGGTGATCTCTTCCGCGGTGACGCTGCCATTGCGGAAGGCCTCGTAAAAGCCACGGGTGATGAAGATGCGCCCGTCCGGTGCGGCCAGCCCGTTGATGGCGGGCACATCGTACAGATGCACCTTGATGCGCGGCAGGTCGAGCGCCCCGGCCAGCCGCTGCATGTGCCCGCGCAGGTGCGGATCGGCCAGTTCGGCGGACTTCTGGTCCAGCTCCTTCTTCAGCCGCCAGGCAGAGAAGCGCCAGGTGACGATCCCGTAGATCAGGGCCAGGAGAAGGGGGGTGAACTTCAGCATCTACCGAATATGTGCTGCGCGGGGGGCGGCCTCAAGGGCGGGGCGGGGAAAGGATGGCTGACGCGGCGCAAGGGCGGGGTGGCGAAAGCTGTGCCAAGGGCCTGTCAGGGGGCGGCAGGATCGGTTTCGGCGCGGCGTTTCGCGCGCAGCTGGCGCATCTTCCATTGCAGCCAGAGCATCAGCACCAGGGCCACCGCCACGGCCATGGTCAGCCCGGCAAAGTTGGAGGCCATGGCGATCACCTGCGGCAGCTGGCTGGCGGCCGTGTAGCCCAGGCCCAGGTAGCCGGTGACCCAGATCAGCTCTCCTGCCGCGTCCCAGGGCAGGAAGACCCGCATCGGCATGCGGGAGGCCCCGGCGGCGAAATTCACGTAAGGCCCCAGCGGGGAGAGCAGCCAGCGCGTCAGGAAGACCGCCACGCCGCCGCGCGCCAGCAGCTGGTGGCGGGCCTCGCTCATCAGGGCGCGGACGCGGGGGCCGGGGCTCAGGCGGGTGGCCAGGGCGCCCTCAAGCCCGCGCGCCATCCAGTAGCCGGCGATATCGCCCAGCACGGCCCCGACATAGGCGCCGACCAACAGGTTCGAAAGCCCCAGGTCCCCCGCCGCCGCCAGCGCCCCGGCCACCAGCATCACCAGGGAGGCCGGCACCGGCAGGGCCACGCAGCTTGCAAAGGTCACCGCCATGATCAGCACCGCGCCGTAATCGACCAGCAGCGCAAAGAGGACCTCTGTCATGGCAGGCATCACCCGGTGCCTCCATGGCGAGGGGGGGCGCGGCGGCCCCTGTCAGGCGGGCGCCGGTCAGTCATGGCCCGTGGCCTCCTCAAGCCAGGCGCTTACCGCTTCCAGGAAATCCTGCTGGGGAATGCCCTTGCGCGCGGCGATCTGGTAGAGCGTCATCGGTTTGCCGTTCGGGACATCCACGTCCAGCTCTTCCAGCATCTCGTGGGGATCCACGGCCCAGGCATGGCCCAGGTAGCCCGGTGTCATCCAGCCCTGGGGCGCGGGCCCCTGCGGCGCGCCGAACTGCATGTGCAGGGTCAGGACCGCCACCCGGATGGCAAAGAACAGCGCCAGCGCCAGGGCGGCCAGCACGGCCGAAAGCACCAGCGGCTGGGCCTTCCAGAGGCGCTTCAGGTCTTCCATGCGGGGCGTCCCTGGCGGGATCTCCTGGCGCTCATCGGGCCAGCATCTTCATGCCGTCTTCCAGCCCGGCCAGTGTCATGGGCACCATGCGGTCCTCGAATAGCTCGCGGATCATGGCGATGGACTGGGTGTAGTCCCAGAATTTCTCAGGCACCGGGTTCAGCCAGATCGTATCGGGCCATTGCTCGCGCGCGCGGCGCAGCCAGACCTGGCCGGATTCCGGGTTCCAGTGTTCGTTGGCACCACCCGCGACGGCGATCTCGTAAGGGCTCATGGAGGCATCGCCGACGAAGATGCACTTGTACTCCGGCCCGTAGGTGCGCAGCACCTCCCAGGTGGGGGTCTGCTCGCCCCAGCGGCGGCCATTGTCGCGCCACACGCCTTCGTAAAGGCAGTTGTGGAAGTAGTAATGCTCCAGGTGCTTGAACTCGCCCCGCGCGGCGGAAAAAAGCTCTTCCACCATCCTGATGTGACCGTCCATCGAGCCGCCCACGTCAAGGAACAGCAGGACCTTCACGGCATTGCGCCGTTCCGGGCGGGTCTGCACGTCCAGGTAGCCATGTTCGGCGGTGGCGCGGATGGTGCCGTTCAGGTCCAGCTCTTCGGCGGCCCCGTCGCGGGCCCATTTGCGCAGCCGCTTCAGCGCCACTTTGATGTTGCGCGTGCCCAGCTCGCGCGTGTCGTCGAAATTGCGGAACTCGCGCTTGTCCCAGACCTTGACCGCGCGCTGGTGGCGGCTTTCCTTCTGCCCGATGCGCACGCCCTCGGGATTGTAGCCATCCGCCCCAAAGGGAGAGGTCCCGCCGGTGCCGACCCACTTGTTGCCGCCCTGGTGGCGCTCGGTCTGTTCGGCCAGCCGTTCCTTAAGCGTTTCCATCAGCTTCTCGAAGCCGCCAAGGGCCTCGATCTGGGCCTTTTCCTCTTCGCTGAGGTGTTTCTCTGCCATGGAGCGCAGCCAGTCCGCGGGGATCTCCACGCGTTCCAGCATGTCCTGGGCGCTGATCGCCTCAAGCCCGGAAAAGGCAGCGGCAAAGGCGCGGTCAAACTTGTCGATATTGCGCTCGTCCTTCACCATCGCCGAGCGGGCGAGGTAGTAGAACCCTTCGGGATCATAGGTGACCAGCCCGGCCTTCAGCGCCTCCAGGAAGGTCAGGTATTCGCGCAGGGAAACCGGAACGGCGTGGTCGCGCAGGCTCTGGAAGAAGGGGATGAACATCAGGCCTCTGGGCGTTTGGCCCGGTGCGGCATGCCCGGACCCGGTGTCAGGTCGAAAGCCGGTGCACGAGGATCGTCAGGACCAGGCCCACCAGCGCGAAGATGATGGCATGAACAATGGCATATTGCCAAATGTCCTTGCGATTTCCGCCACGCGTCTTGGCGCGAAAGCCGCCGAAAAGCGCGCCAAGGAACAAGCCTGCAAGGACCAGCATGGTCAGTCTCCGTTATACTGCGGGTTCAGGGAGGCCGCGATTTGCAGCTTGTTCCAGATCACCCAATCCGGGGCGAAGCCGTAGCGCGCCCAGCCCAGACTGTCCAGCCTGACGGACTCCGCGCGCGCCTCCTGGCCATCCAGGTGCAGCGCCTGGGCTTCCAGCATTTCGCACCAGGCCAGCAGGGCGGCATCCTGGTGGCGCCGCGCCTCTGCCTCGGCCGGGCGCAGCATGGCGATGGCCTGCTGGGGCTGGTCGCGCACCAGGTCATAGCCGGCCAGTTGGGCGGCCACGTTGGCGGCCTGAAGCGCGGTATCGGGCAGGGCGGAATAAAGCGCATGGGCATGGCGCAGCAGCGGTTCAGCCTCGATCGCGGATTTGCGCAGGGTCAGGCGGCCCAGCATGTAATAGGAAAAGGCGGTGCGATTGTCGTTCCAGCCTTCCTTTTCGGCGATGGCCACCGCATCCGTGGCCCCGCGCAGCCGCATCGCTGGAGAGGACCCGGGCCCAAGCGCGCGGGCCACGGCGTCGGTCCACTGTCGCGGCGTGGGGCGGGGGTTGCGCGGGGCGATGGACTGGCCCTGCGGGTTCATCCGCGCCAGCAGACCTGGCAGCCGAGCCTGGACCTGGGCGGGCGTCATGCCACTGTGCAGCTCCGGCGCATAGGTCAGCCGCAGGATCAACATGTCATAGCCGGTCAGGATCGGGTGCATGTTGTCATCGTTGAAGGTGCTGTCGGGCAGCCGGTAGAGATCGTTGAGCGGCCCCAGCGCCTGAGCCATTTCCTCGTGCAGGCAATCGCGCAGCTCCTGCGGGGCGGCATCGCCGGGCACGAAGATGGCGATCTGGTCGCGCTTGGTCAGCCGCGCCCAATCCGTGCGCCCGGAGCGCTGCGCGCGACGGTATTCGGAGAGGTCCGTGATACCCGGCACCACGAAGCAGGCGGCATCGGGCAGTTCCTGGCGGATGTCGGCTCCGCGCACGGGCTGGACCACCAGGTTGGCGCGCTCATTGCCCCGGGCCATCCGGATATCCACGCCGGCTTCGCGCCGCAGCCGCCCGATCAGCGCGTCGAGGTCGCGGGTGAAGGTCGGGGGCAGGGGGCCGGTGCCCCGGTTGACGGCTATGCGCACGGGCTCTTCGAAGCGGGTCAGCATCGGCAGCTTGCGCCCGGATTCCAGCTTGAAACTGAGATCCAGGAAATCCTGCGCCAGGTCCACGTTGGAGACCTGCGGGCGGCGGGGCTGCACGGGCCCGAAGCGCTTCATCGGCGGCAGCGGCGGGTGCACCTCTGTCTGGGTTTCGGGCATCAGCTCCGTGCGGTCCGGGTCGGGCAGCTCGGTACAGCCGGCCACCAGGCCCAGCGCCAGGGCACAGATCACGAGCGGGCCGCGCGGGCCCCGGCCGATGCGCTTCATCATGCGGGCAGGACCCTTTGGTACTTGATGAAATCGGTGACCCGGGCAAGGCGATCGTAAAGCTGGCGCGCGGTGGCGTTGTCCTCTTGCGTCAGCCAGTAGACCGTGGGTGCGCCGGCGGCATCGGCTGCCGCATAGACCCCTTCGATCAGCGCCCGGCCCAGCCCGATGCCGCGGGCCTTGGGGTGGGCATAGAGATCCTGGAGGTAGCAGACCTCTTCCACCTTCCAGCCATGGCGGTGGAACAGGTAATGGGTCAGCCCCATGGGGGTGCCGTCCACCTCTGCGATCAGGCCCGAGAAATCGCGCGGGTCATCGCCCAGCAGGCGCTCGAAGTAGGTGTCATGCAGGCCCGGCGCCGCCGTCGTGCCGTAGAAGTCGAGGTAGAGATCCCAGAGCGCGCCCCATGCGTCGCGGTCCCCGCGTTCCAGCGGTCTGACGGTGATCCTTGCTTGCGACATTCCTGGGGCCTTTCCTGAGCGCCGGTCGTGCCGGCCTCCGATTAGTGAGCGTGCCGGCCGCCGGGATCAAGCCCCGTACCGGGCGGAGGCGGTGCTTCGCCGCCTCCTGTCACGCGGGGGCATCACGGGGCCGTTACGAGTGGGGCTGTGACGCGCCCAGCCGGCTTTCGTGGCCAGCCAAGGGGCAAGGCGCGCCGGGGCGCCTTTAGCGGCGCTGCCCGCGCGCCATGAAGGCCAGCCGTTCAAACAGGTGCACATCCTGTTCATTCTTCAGCAGCGCGCCGTGAAGCCGGGGCAGGGCATTGGCCCCGTCGCGCTTCAGATCCTCGGGCGACAGGTCCTCTGCCAGCAGCAGTTTCAGCCAGTCCAGCACCTCTGAAGTGGAGGGCTTCTTCTTCAGCCCGTTGGTCTCGCGCAGCTCGAAGAACTGGGTCAGGGCGGTGGTCAGCAGGGCGGGCTTGATGCCGGGGTGATGGACCTCCACGATCCGGCGCATCGTCTCCATGTCCGGGAAGCGGATGTAATGGAAGAAGCAGCGGCGCAGGAAGGCATCCGGCAGCTCCTTCTCGTTGTTGGAGGTGATGATCACGATGGGCCGGTGCAGCGCGCGGATGGTCTGCCCGGTCTCGTAGACGTGGAATTCCATCCGGTCGAGTTCCTGGAGCAGGTCGTTGGGAAACTCGATATCGGCCTTGTCGACCTCGTCAATCAGCAGCACGACCTTCTCATCGGCCTCGAAAGCCTGCCAGAGCTTGCCGCGGCGGATGTAATTGGCCACGTCATGCACGCGTTCCTCGCCCAGCTGGCTGTCCCGCAGGCGGCTGACGGCGTCGTATTCGTAAAGCCCCTGCTGCGCCTTGGTGGTCGACTTGACGTTCCACTCGATCATCTGAAGGCCCAGGGATTGGGCAATCTGGCGCGCCAGCTCCGTCTTGCCGGTCCCGGGCTCGCCTTTCACCAGAAGCGGGCGTTCCAGCGTGACGGCCGCATTGACCGCCACTTTAAGGTCTTCTGTTGCAACGTAAGTTTCCGTGCCGTCAAAACGCATGTTTCTCAACTTTCTGTCGCGGACCGTCCCGGCCCATGGAATGCCAATTCCGGTAAACGATAAAGTTTTCCGCAATCTCCGGCAATCCATCTGGGTTAACAGGAATTGTGTAGTGACAACCATAGGGGAACAGTTTAAGCCCCGCCGCAGGGGACCCCGCGGCTCGAAATGGCAGGAGCGATCGAGGGCTGCGGACAAGTTTGGGAGCCGCTGATGAAAGCTGAAACTTTCCTTGATGACGACTATCGTCCGGCAGAGGACGAACCATTCATGAACGAGCGCCAGCTCGAATATTTTCGCCGAAAACTCCATGCCTGGAAAGAGGATATCCTCGCCGACAGCCGTGATACGGTCGAAGGCCTCCAGGAAAACACCCGCAACATTCCCGACGTCGCAGACCGCGCTTCCGAAGAAACGGATCGCGCGCTTGAGCTGCGCACGCGAGACCGGCAGCGCAAGCTGGTGTCCAAGATCGACAGCGCCCTGCGCCGCATCGATGAAGGCGAATACGGTTACTGCGAAGTAACCGGAGAGCCGATCTCGTTGAAGCGTCTGGATGCCCGGCCGATCGCCACGATGAGTCTGGAAGCCCAGGAACGTCATGAGCGCCGCGAGCGGGTGCACCGCGACGACTAAGCCGGTCGCGCCGGGGTCACCCGGCAAAGACCACCCCCGGCGCCAGGTGGCGGCTCTGCACCGTCCCCCGGGATCGCCCGGAAAGGGACAGATCAGGCGCCCCGGGGGCGAGGAGGGGGCCAGGACCGGCCCGACAACCTGACGCCATCGTGAAGAGAATGACTGACGCCGGGGCAAAAGCTCCGGCGTTGTCGCTTGCAAAGACCTGCCTTGCGGGGCCATATCCACCGGCGCCCGGTCCCGGCCAGGCGCGAGGACGGAAAACGGGCGGAAGACCCTTGCAGTTGAATGATATGAAGATCGTCGTGATCGGCGCGGGCATCGGCGGGCTGGCCGCGGCCCGGGCGCTGGCCCTGCGCGGGGCCGATGTCACCGTGGTGGAACAATCAGAGGCGATCCGCGAAGTGGGCGCCGGGCTGCAGGTCAGCCCCAATGGCGCCGCGGTGCTGCGCGGGCTCGGGCTGGACCCGGCCGCCATTGGCCAGCCGGGCCGGGCGATCAACCTGCTCGACCGCAGCGGCCGCCGCGCCCTGCGCATGGAGCTCGGATCGCAAGCCGCCGGCCAGGACTCGGGCTATTACTTCTGTCACCGCGCCGACCTGATCTGCGCCCTTGCCGAAAGCGCCCGCGCCGCCGGCGCCCGCATCCGCCTGTTGCAAAAGGTGGATGAGGTCACCCCCGGCACCGATCCCGAAATCCGCATCTGCAACACCGCCCGCTTTCGCCCGGACCTGGTGATCGGCGCCGATGGCCTGCATTCGCGCCTGCGCCACGCCATGCTGGGCGACGGCAAGGCCAGCTTCACCGGCCAGGTCGCCTGGCGCGCCCTGATCCCGGCAGAGAAAGCCCCCGCGCCGGAAGTGCGCCTGTTCATGGGCCCGGGCCGCCACCTGGTCAGCTATCCCCTGCGCGGCGGCACGTTGATCAACCTCGTCGGGATCGAGGAACGCGGCGCCTGGGCCGCGGACAGCTGGTCCCAGCAGGACGACCCCCGCAACATGCGCCGCGCCTTCGCCGGCTTCTGCCCCGAGGTCCGCGAGATGCTGGACCGGGTCACCACCTGCCATCTCTGGGGCCTGCATCGCCACCCCGTCGCCCCGCAATGGGTCTCCGGCCATACGGCCCTCCTCGGGGATGCCGCTCATCCCACGCTGCCGTTCCTCGCACAGGGCGCCAACCTCGCGCTGGAGGACGCCTGGGTGCTGGCCGAAAGCCTTGGCACGGCCGGGGAAATCTCCACCGGCCTCGCCCGCTACCAGGATGCCCGCGCCCCCCGCTGCCGCCGCGCGATCGAGGCCGCGAACCGCAACGCCTGGAAATACCACCTGCGCTTCCCGCCGCTGCGCCTGGCCGCCCATACCATGCTGCGCGCCACCCAACGTCTCGCGCCAGAGATGATGCTGCGCCAGTTCGACTGGCTCTATGGCCACGACGTGACCGGCGGCCAGACCCTGGCCTGACGCCCAGCGCCTCGCCTCCGGCACCCCCTTTTCCCATTTCTTCTTGCCGAAAAACTCCGGGGGAGTCCCGCAGGGACGGGGGCTGGCCCCCATTCTTACACCGCCCGCCTCGGGGCGCGCCCTCAGCCCCCCTCCGCCACCCCCTCCGCCACAAGCTCCAGGAAGTTGCGCAGCGTCGGGGTGACATCCGCCCTTCGCCAGCAGATCCCGGTCTCCAGCAGCGGCGGATCTCCATCCAGCGCCCGGTAGCAGACCCCGGCGCGGGCCAGGTTGCGCAGGGATCGCGGCACCAGCGCCAGCCCCATCCCGGCAGAGACCAGGCTGATGATGGTCTGCATCTGGATCGCCTGCTGGGCCACGCGGGGGCGCACGCCGCGCGCTGTGTAATAGCCCGTCACCAGGTCATGGAACAGCGGCGCGGCGCGGCGCGGAAAGACGATCAGCGGCTTGTCGGTCACCGCCTCCGGCGGCAGGGGCGCCGTGCCGCCCGGCAGCCGCCCTTCCGCGATCCAGCTTTCCGGCACGGCGGCCACCAGCGGTTCGGCCAGCAGGCGGCGGTAATCCAGCGCCTCGGGCAGGGGATCGTCCCCATGGGGGATGATGATCCCCGCCTGGCCCCGCCCGGCCGCTAGGGCGGTGATCTGCATGTCGCTGGTCATCTCCGTCAGGGACAGCTCCACCCCGGGAAAGCGCGTCCGGAACCCCTGCACAAGGTCCGGCAACACGCTGTAATCCGCGGTCGAGACAAAGCTCAGCTCCAACCGCCCGGCGGCCCCGCCGCGCAGCTGGCCGGCGATCTCCGTCAGCCCCTCAATCCCGTTCAGGGCTTCCTGCGCATGGGGCAGGAAATCCGCCCCAAAGGGGCTCAGCGCCACGGACCGCCGGGTGCGATGGAACAGGGCCGCGCCCAGCTCGCTTTCCAGCGCGCGGATGGATTGGGACAGCGGCGGCTGGGTTATCCCCAGTTTCTCCGCCGCGCGGCCAAAGTGCAGCTGCTCTGCAACGGCCAGGAAATGACGCAGCTGGCGCGGCTCCATGGGCGATCCTTCATATCTGCTACGACTTAATACGCGCAGAATAATATATTTCACTCTCCCATGCGAGGGGGGTACTCTCTGCCAGATCCAATTCAGAGGGAGGGTTCGATGCCCCGCTATCGTTCGAGAACCAGTACCCATGGCCGCAACATGGCCGGCGCTCGTGGCCTTTGGCGTGCCACCGGCATGAAGGAAGGCGACTTCGGCAAGCCGATCATCGCCATCGTGAACTCCTTCACGCAATTCGTGCCCGGCCACGTCCACCTCAAGGACCTGGGCCAGCTGGTCGCCGAAGAGGTCGAGAAGGCCGGTGGCGTCGCCAAGGAATTCAACACCATCGCGGTGGATGACGGCATCGCCATGGGCCATGACGGCATGCTCTATTCGCTGCCCTCGCGCGAGGTGATCGCGGATTCCGTGGAATACATGGTCAACGCCCATTGCGCCGATGCCATGGTCTGCATTTCCAACTGCGACAAGATCACCCCCGGGATGATGATGGCCGCCATGCGGCTGAACATTCCGGTGATCTTCGTCTCCGGCGGTCCGATGGAAGCCGGCAAGGTCCAGCTGAGCGACCTTGACGTCAAGAAGCTCGACCTGGTGGACGCCATGGTCGCCGCCGCCTCGGAAACCTACACGGACGAGGAAGTGCTCGCGATCGAGGAAGCCGCCTGTCCCACCTGTGGCTCCTGCTCGGGCATGTTCACGGCCAACTCGATGAACTGCCTGGCAGAGGCCCTTGGCCTGGCATTGCCCGGCAATGGCTCTACCCTGGCGACCCACGCGGACCGCAAGCACCTGTTCCTGGAAGCCGGGCGCAGCATCGTTGAGATCACCCGCCGCCACTACGAGCTGGACGAAAAGGGCCTGCTCCCGCGCGAGATCGCCACCTTCGAGGCCTTCCAGAACGCCATGTCGCTCGATATCGCCATGGGCGGGTCGACCAACACCGTGCTGCACCTGCTGGCCATCGCCAACGAGGGCGGCGTCGACTTCACCATGGACGACATCGACAAGTTGTCGCGCAAGGTGCCCTGCCTGTGCAAGGTCGCGCCCAACATCGAGAACGTCCACATGGAAGACGTCCACCGCGCCGGTGGCATCTTCTCCATCCTGGGGGAGCTGTCGCGCGCCGGCCTGCTGCATGACGATTGCGCCACGGTCCACAGTTCGACCATGGCCGAAGCCATCGGCAAGTGGGACATCAAGGTCGCCAACAACCCGCAGGCCGAACAGCTGTTCAAGGCCGCACCGGGGGGCGTGCGCACGACCCAGGCCTTCTCGACAGAGAACCGCTACAAGGACCTGGACACCGACCGCGCCAATGGCGTGATCCGGGCGAAGGAACATGCCTTCAGCCAGGATGGCGGGCTGGCCGTGCTCTTCGGCAATATCGCCGAGGAAGGCTGTATCGTGAAGACCGCGGGGGTCGATGCCTCGATCCTGAAGTTCACCGGCTCTGCCCACGTCTGCGAAAGCCAGGAAGACGCGGTGAACGACATCCTGACCGGCAAGGTCAAGGAAGGCGACGTGGTCATCATCCGCTACGAGGGGCCGCGCGGCGGGCCGGGGATGCAGGAAATGCTCTACCCGACCAGCTACCTCAAGTCGAAGGGCCTGGGCAAAGCCTGCGCGCTGCTGACGGACGGGCGCTTCTCCGGCGGGACCTCGGGCCTGTCGATCGGTCACGTTTCCCCGGAAGCGGCAGAGGGCGGCACCATCGGCCTGGTCGAAAAGGGCGACAAGATCGAGATCGACATCCCCAACCGGACCATCAACCTGGCCGTGGACGATGCGACGCTGGCCGCGCGCCGTGCCGCACAGGACGAAAAGGGCTGGGCCCCGGCCACCAAGCGCCCGCGCAAGGTGTCCACCGCGCTGCGCGCCTATGCAGCGCTCACCACCTCTGCCGCACGCGGCGCGGTGCGTGACGTGGACCAGCTGAACAAGACCCGGGTCTGATCCGGGTCAGGGCCCTCTAAAAGGGCCTGAGAAAAGGGAAACCCCGCGCCTGACCAGGGCGCGGGGTTTTTTATTTCAGCGGTGTGTCCTGCTGTCTGCCGGGCGGGCAGATCAGAGGGGCAGATCAGAGCGCCAGTTCCGCCCAGAGCGGCACGTGGTCAGAGGGCTTGTCCCGTCCGCGAATGCTGCTGTCGATGCCGCAGTCAGTGACCAGGTCGGCGCATTGCGGGCTCATCAGCATGTGGTCGATACGGATGCCGTCGTTCTTGTTCCAGGCGCCCGCCTGGTAATCCCAGAAGGTGTAATGCCCCGGCGCCGCGTGCCGGGTGCGGAAGATCTCGGTAAAGCCCAGGTTCAGGATCCGGCGATAGGCGGCGCGGCTCTCGGGGCGGAACAGCGCGTCATCGCGCCATTTGTCCGGGTTGGCGGCGTCTTCCTCCTGCGGGATGATGTTGTAATCCCCCAGCAGCACGCAGGGCTCTTCCGTTGCCAGAAGCTCCGTCGCGCGGGCCTGCATCCGCTCCATCCAGCCCAGCTTGTAGGCATATTTCCCGCCCTCCACCGGGCGGCCTGCCGCGTCCAGCTCCACCGGGTTGCCGTTGGGCAGGTAAAGCCCGCAGATGCGCAGCGCGGTGTGATCGCCCACCACCGTGGCTTCGATCCAGCGCGCCTGTTCGTCGCCCTCGTCCCCGGGCAGGCCCCGCGTCACGTCCTCCAGCGGCAGCTTGGACAGGATCGCCACCCCGTTGAAGCTTTTCTGGCCGTGGGTTTCCACCTGGTAGCCGCGATCCTCGAAAAGCTCGCGGGGGAAGTTCTCGTCCACGGACTTGATCTCCTGCAGCACGGCCACGTCGGGCTGTGCCTCGTCCAGCCAGTCGCCCAGCGCGTTAACACGGGCCTTGATCCCGTTGATGTTGAACGTGGCGATTTTCATGAAAGGGGCTCCTTCTGGCTGCTGTCCCCTGATGACAAGGCTGCGGGCCGGGCGCAAGCCGAACGACGTTTGCGCAGCGGGCCCTGGCGCCGGGGTTTTGCGCCGGGCAGGGGGGTGAAACCTGTGTCGCCGCAGACCGGAAATCGGTCAGCACTGGGCGCTTGCGCGGTGGCTTTTGGGAGCGGAAGCGGGGAATTGCGGGGGAATCACCGGGGTGAACCTGCTGCTCTTCCGCGTCTGTCTGTCTCTGGTTGGCACCACTTTTGCGCGATGTGGCGCGACTGAGCGACAGGGGCGAAAAGCTGATTCGCATCACGCCTGGGGGTGCTTTTTCCCGATCGGCCCCGGTCCGGCCCGGATTTGGCGGTGAAACGGCTAAGTAGTTAAAATTTCAGCAACATTCCCTTCTGGAAATGGAAACAATTTGGTGTGCCGCGAAGCTCATGTGGGTAAGTGCCATTGGCAAGCGCGCAGGAAATCCGGCGCTTGAAAAACTTTTCCAACCTGCAAGCCTTGAGGTGTCAGAACGACCCAACACAACCAGAAGGTGTGACATGTCCGCTATCCGCAAACAGCTGAAAAATCAAGTGAAAACCGATTCCGCATGGCAGGACCTCCTGTCCGGTGAGGCCACCGGCATGATGTCTTCGGGCTCTGCGCCCAGCCTCTCCGGCGACCTGATGTCGGGCGATGCGATCGAGATGTTCTCTTCCGGCTCCGCCCCGCAAAGCGCGGACGTCATGGCCGGCGACCTGGTGCAGGCCTTCTCCTCCGGTTCCGCCCCGGTGACCTCCGCAGCCATCGCCGGCGACGCGGTCGAAGCCTTCTCCTCCGGCTCCGCCCCGGTGACCTCCGCAGCCGTCTCCGGCGACGCGGTCGAGGCTTTCTCTTCCGGCTCCGCCCCGGTGACCTCCGCAGCCGTCTCCGGCGATGCGGTCGAAGCCTTCTCTTCTGGTTCCGCTCCGGTCACCTCCGCAGCCGTCTCGGGCGACGCGGTCGAAGCCTTCTCTTCCGGTTCCGCTCCGGTGACCTCCGCAGCCGCTGGCGGTGACATCACCGGCGCCTTCTCCTCCGGCAGCTGAGCCGACCTTCCTGACAGTCCTGGGCGCGGGGATCCCCCGCGCCTGCAACCCGGTCCCCGGCGCGCGGCTGCGCGCGCCGGTCCCATTTCCGCGTCTTCCGCCTGCCAGAAAGACCCAAAGGAGCGGCCCCATGTCCTATCTCCCCTCCAACGTGATCGCCTTCCCCCAGAGCAGCCTGCACAAGCCGCGCCAGGCCGACCGGCCCACCCGCTGCGCCGCGCTGATCGACGCCTTTGCGCACCAGCGCCGGGCAGAGGGGGACGTCTTCTGGCTGAAAGAGAACGCGGAACTTCTCAACATCCTGCAATGCACCGGCCAGACCCTGCCCGAGGGCGCCCTGGCCCCGCATGACGCCCTTTACGATCGCATCGCCGACCGCCTGTCCTTCTTCCCTCAATACTACCGCTTCTTCCTGTCCCTCTGCCTGGACCTGGAAGACCTTGGCATGGGCGGTGACACGGGCGCGGAACTGGTCCAGCGGGCCGCCGAACAGGGCTTGGCAGAGGCAGAGCTTTCGGATCTGCAGCGGGCCGAGGCGCGCCGCCTGATGCTGCGCCGGGGCGTCGATCCCATCGCCGACAGCGACGGGCTGACCGACCGCCTGATCGCCTTCGCCTCGCGCTCCGCGACCTTCGCGGTGCCGAACAAGAAGGCTGCCTATGAATTGACCCATATCTGCTTCTACCTCAGCGAATACGGCAGCCGAAATCCGCGATTCCCGCTAGGCGTGCAGAAAAGTCTTAATTTTGCGGGAACGCTCGCCTACCTTGACCGCAACGCCGATCTCCTGGCCGAGGTCTGCGTGGCCCTGCGCCATTGCGGCCTGACCCCGGCACCCACCTGGGAGGACTGGCTGGCCCAGGAAACCGATGGTTTCGCCCTTGAAGGGGCAGGGCAGCAAGCGGCCGGATCGGGTGGAAGTCATTGGAATGGGGGACATTTCATGGGGCAGGACGGGTATCACGACTATCTTGTCAGCAATTGGGCGCTCGCCCTGGCTGATGGCGATCCCTTTGGCCATGACGTGCCTGACGGCATGGTCCGCTTCACCCCGCCGCAAAGAGAATCGGGCCCGCTGCTGGCCATGTCGCGCCTGCTGATGGCCGATGACCGCCGCTCCGCCGACTGGGAGGTCATGCGCAGCCCCATCGCAGAGGCGCTCCATGACGGCGCGCCCGAAGACCTGGATCACCTGGCCCGGGCCGAGGAGGCCTGCGCGGATTTCCCGGCCTTCTTCGAAAGCTTCGCCCGTGCCAATCCGCGCCCCGGGGCGGCCCAGGTCACGGGCCCGCGCGCGGTGCCGGTCTGATGGCCCGCCTGGCGCCGGCCACGTTTCTCGGCACCTTCCTGGTCCTGTTCTACACCGCCCTGATCTCGGGCGCGGATGCGATCACCAAATTCATCGCCGGCGCCTTTGCCGCGCCCCAGCTCTACGCGATTTCCGGCGGGCTGGTGGCGCTGTTCTGCGTGGGCAGTGCACTGGCCTCGGGCGAACGGCCCACCCGCGCGCTGCGCACCACGAAGCCGCTGGCCATGGCGCTGCGCAGCGGGGCCACGCTGCTGGCGTCCACCTGCTATTTCTACGCCTTCCGCGATCTGCCCCTGGCAGAGGTCTTCATCTTCATCGGCCTGATGCCGATCTTCGCCGCGCTGATGTCCGGCCCCATCCTGGGCGAGCGGATCTCCATCGCGGTCTGGATCGCCCTGGGCACCGGGGTGCTGGGCATGCTCTGCCTCTTCCCCGAAGGGGTGGCGCAGGTGAAGCCTGGCCATCTGACGGCGGCGCTGGCCTGTCTGTCGGGCACCTTCTCCATGGTCATGGCGCGCTATATCGGCCGGCATGAGACCAATGCGCTGGCGCAAGTCTTTTATCCCAACGTGACGATCATGCTGGTGATGGGGCTGGCGCTGCCCTTCGTCTGGCGCCCCATGGGGCTGGCGGACCTGGGCTTCGTGCTGGGCTATGCGGCGCTGCTGTTCGGGGCTCGCTGGGTCTCTGTCGTGGCGCTGCGCAACCTGGCGGCCTATGTGGTCACGGCGCTGATGAACCTGCAATTCGTCTGGATGACACTGCTGGGCGCGCTCTTCTTCGGGGAATTCCCCACCGCCAATATCTTCCTTGGCTCGGCCATCGTGATCGGATCGGGGCTGTTCCTGATCTGGGACCAGGTCACCCAGGAACGCCGCGCCGTGATCCGCGCGGCCCGCCCGGTGGCAGAGCCCCTGGTGGTCACGCCGGCGGAATAACCCCGCGCACAGGAAAACGGGCCGCCCCCGTCCTGGGGGCAGCCCGTCTGAAGCTTGGCGAGGTGGCGCAGGCCCGAAACCCGCGCAAAGGACCTTACATCGAGAAGGAGGTGCCGCAGCCGCAGGAGGACGTGGCATTGGGGTTCTCGATCACGAAGCGCGCGCCGATCAGCTCTTCTGTGAAGTCGATCGTGGCCCCGGCCAGGAAGGGCAGGGAGGTGGCGTCCACCACGACCTTCTGGCCCTTGCCTTCAAGAACCAGGTCATCCTCGGCAATTTCGTCCAGTTTGATTTCATATTGGAAGCCCGAGCAGCCGCCACCTTCCACGGCCACGCGAAGGGCCTGACCCTCCGCGCCGATCTCGGCAAGGCGGTCGAATGCACGGTCTGTGACTTTGGGCGGCAGGTTCATATCTGGATTCCTTTGACATTTTGCATGTCCTGTCCCGCCAATATAAGGAGGATGGCAAAAGGCGACAAGAAGCCCAGGGACAAAGCCATAATGACCGCAGTCTATGCCTCCGATCCAGCCGCCTCTCGTGGGCGGCTCTACCAGGAGCCGCTCAGCTCCTTCCGGTCGCCGTTCCAGCGGGACCGGGACCGGATCATCCATGCCTCGGCCTTCCGCCGGCTCAAGCACAAGACGCAGGTCTTCATCGAGCACGAAGGCGATTACTTCCGCACCCGTCTGACCCATTCGATCGAGGTCGGTCAGGTGGCACGCACCATGTCCGGGGCTCTTGGGCTGGACCAGGAACTGACCGAAGCCGTGGCCCTGGCCCATGACCTGGGCCACCCGCCCTTCGGCCATACCGGCGAAGACGCGCTGCATGAGCTGATGGCGCCCTATGGCGGCTTTGACCACAACGCCCAGGCCATCCGCATCGTCACCAACCTGGAACGCACCTACGCCGAATGGGACGGGCTGAACCTGACCTGGGAAACCCTGGAAGGGATCGCCAAGCACAATGGGCCGGTGACGGGCCGCATCCCCCATGCGCTGGCCGCCTATAACAAGCTGCATGACCTGGAGCTGTCCACCCATGCCAGTACGGAGGCCCAGGTGGCGGCGCTGTCCGATGACATCGCCTACAACAACCACGACCTGCACGACGGGCTGCGCGCCGAGCTCTTCTCGACCGAGGAACTGGCGGAGCTGCCGATCCTGCACGACTGCTTTGCAGAGGTGGACCGGCTTTACCCCGGCCTCAACCTCTACCGGCGCCGGCACGAGGCGCTGCGCCGCTTCTTCGGCGTGCTGGTGGAGGACGTGATCCGCGTCAGCCGCGCCAACCTGGCAGAGATCGACCCGCAAAGCGTCACCGATGTGCGCCATGCCGGGCGGATGATGGTGCAGTTCACGCCGACGCTCTGGGAGGACCTGACGGTCATCCGCAAGTTCCTGTTCCACCGCATGTACCGCGCCCCCGAGGTGGTGGAGATGCGCAAGAAGGTGACCCGGATCATCCACGAGCTCTTCCCGCTGTTCATGGAAGAACCCGAGCTGCTGCCCAAGCAGTGGCGCAAGGACGTGGAGGACATCACAGGGGACGAGATCGCCCTGGCGCGGATCGTCTGCGATTATATCTCGGGCATGACGGACCGTTTCGCCATCGTGGAACATGCCCGGCTGACCGGGCAGGATCCCGAACCGGGGCTGCGCGCCTCGGGCCCCGGGCATATCCGCTATGCCGACCGGGTGGTCGAGGAGTGAGACCGGCAGGGGGAGGGGCCAGCCCCTCTTGAGCCCGTGCCGGGCCCAATTCACCCCGGAGGTTACCCGCAAGAAGAAGGGGCAAGGGGTGCCCGGGCCTTTCGGGCAGGTCGGGGCGGCGTGCGCCGCGTTAACCCCGGCGGGATGCCGACACAGGCACCGACGTGATACCGACGTATTACCGACGCGATACAGACATGGGGCCGGCGGGCGATTCGCGCTTGTTAACAAGGGGACTGCGCGGATGGAGCGGAGGGTGACCTCAGTGACGCGCACCGAGGGGGGGCGCACGCAGCGGTTACCCTTTGGTATGCGGCGCCAGGTGGCTCTTCCATTGACCTTCGGCACGGGGCTGTTAAACCGCGCCGGTATCGTCAGGAAAGCGCCATGAACCTCTTTACAGATATCCGCAGCCTCGTCCTTGAGAGCCTCACCGCCCTGCAAGCCAAGGGTGACCTTCCCGAAGGCCTTTCCTTCGACAATGTCACCGTGGAGCCGCCGCGCGATGCCCTGCATGGCGACATGGCCACCAATGCGGCGATGGTGCTGGCCAAGCCGGCGAAGATGAAGCCCCGCGACATCGCGGAGGCGCTTGCCGCGCTGCTGATCGCCGATCCGCGCATCACCAGTGCCGACGTGGCGGGCCCGGGCTTTCTGAACCTGCGGCTGTCCACTGACAGCTGGGCGGAGATCGTTGTTGCCGCCCTGCAGCAGGGCACCGCTTACGGGCGCTCCGACATGGGGCAGGGGGCAAAGGTAAACGTCGAATATGTTTCGGCAAATCCCACCGGGCCGTTGCATGTGGGCCACACCCGCGGCGCGGTTTTCGGCGATGCCCTGGCGACGCTGCTGGATTATTCCGGCCATGAGGTCACGCGGGAATATTACATCAACGATGGCGGTGCCCAGGTCGATGTCCTGGCGCGCTCGGTCTACCTGCGCTACCTCGAGGCCTTCGGGCGCGAGGTCGAATTTGCCGAGGGCACCTATCCCGGGGAATACCTGATCGAGGCCGGCGAGACGCTGAAGGCCAAGGTGGGCGACGCCTATGTCGACCAGCCCGAAGAGGTCTGGCTGGACGAGGTGCGCAGCTTTGCCACCGAGGCCATGATGGAGCTGATCCGCGCCGACCTGAAGCTGCTCAACGTCGAGATGGATGTCTTCTTCTCTGAAAAGAGCCTCTATGGCACCGGCCTGATCGAGACGGCCATCGACCGGCTGAAATCCGAAGGGCTGATCTATCGCGGCGTGCTGGAACCGCCCAAGGGCAAGAAGCCGGAGGACTGGGAGCCCCGCGAACAGACGCTGTTCAAATCGACCGAACACGGCGATGACGTGGACCGCCCGATCATGAAATCGGACGGTGCCTGGACCTATTTCGCTCCGGACATCGCCTATCATTATGATAAGGTTTCCAGGGGCTTCGACCAGCTTATTGATGTCTTCGGCGCCGATCACGGCGGCTACGTCAAGCGCATGAAGGCGGCGGTTTCGGCGCTGTCGAACGCCTCTGTCCCGCTCGATATCAAGCTCTGCCAGCTGGTGAAGCTTTACAAGAACGGTGAGCCCTTCAAGATGTCCAAGCGGGCGGGCACCTTCATCATGCTGCGCGACGTGGTCGAGCAGGTGGGCCCCGATGTGACCCGCTTCGTGATGCTGACCCGCAAGAACGACGCGCCGCTCGATTTCGATTTCGACAAGGTGCTTGAACAGAGCCGGGACAACCCCGTCTTCTACGTTCAGTATGCCCATGCGCGGATCTGCTCTGCCCTGCGGAAAGCCGCCGAGGCGGGGATCGCCTGTGACGATGCCGCCCTGGCCGCAGCCCCCCTGGATGTCACCCATGAGAACGAGATCGCGGTTGCCAAGAAGCTGGCCGAATGGCCCCGCCTGGTAGAGATCGCGGCCCGCACACATGAGCCCCATCGCGTTGCGTTTTACCTGTACGAGCTGGCCTCGGATCTTCATGCGCTCTACAATCGGGGCAACGAGGAAACCCAGCTGCGCTTCGTCCAGGAAGACAACCCTGTGGCAAGTCAGTCAAAACTCGCTCTTGCGCGTGCCGTGGCCGTTGTCATTTCGGCCGGATTGGGTATCCTTGGAGTCACCCCGGCAGAAGAAATGCGCTGACGCAGCAGCCGGGGCGAGCAGTTCGCGAAAACCGGAATACGGATCGGGCCGTCAGAGCCCCGGCAGGCAGAGGCGTTATGGCAGAATATCAGGCAGACGGGTTCGCCCCCGTCGAAGCGGTTTCCTTTGGGCGTATGGTCACGATCGTGGGCGGGGTTCTCTCGTTTGCGCTGGTGGCAGGCGTGGTTTTCTGGGGCTACCAGATGGTGATGCGGGATGTTTCCGGCGTGCCCGTCGTGCGGGCCATGACCGGAGAGATTCGGCGCATGCCGGAAAACGCCGGCGGCCAGACGGCGGCCTTCCAGGGCTTTGCCGTGAACCGCGTGGCGGCCGGCGAGGGCACGGATGGCATCGCGGACCGTGTTGCCCTTGCGCCTGAGCCCGTGCGCCTTGGCCAGGAAGGCATGACCGAACGCGAGCTGGCGGTTGCCATGCGCATCGAGGAAGAGGCCAACACCCGGCCCGTCCCGATGGATACCGCGCTGACCATGACGGCCCCTGAGGCCATGGAAGAGATCGCGCCGCAGAACGGTGCGGATTCGGATCTTGCGCCTGAAGAGGGGGCAGAGCTGGCCGAGGCCACGCCGGAAGCCCCCGCGCCGAAGATCGTCGGCGGTGGGCTTGGCTATTCCGTGACGCCGCGCCTGCGTCCCGGCGACCTGTCCCAGACCCATGCGGCCGCCGCGGCGGCGGCTGCGGCAGCACCGCCCAAGCCGACCGTGCAATTCGCCTCTGCCGCCGATGTGACCCCGGGCAGCCGCCTGGCCCAGCTGGGCGCCTTTGATTCCGAAACGGTGGCCGAGCAGGAATGGACGCGTCTGATGCGCAGCTTCTCGATCTACCTCGAGGACAAGCAGCGGGTCATCCAGCGCGCCGTCGTGGGGGGACGCGCCTATTACCGGCTGCGCGCCATGGGCTTCGAAGACCTGGCCGACGCGCGCCGCTTCTGTGCCGCCCTGGTGGCCGGAAATGCCGATTGCATCCCCGTGGTGAGTGAGTAACCCTTTCTCTCCACTGGTGAACCTCAGGAGAGACCATGCCCTTCGGCGCCACCATTCTGGACCCCACAGGCCCCGTGCTCAGCCCGGAAGAGAAACGTTTCTTCCGTGACGCCGATCCCTATGGCTTCATTCTTTTCGCCCGCCACATCGAAACGGCGGAGCAGGTGCGCGCGCTTTGCGCGGATCTGCGCGACAGCGTGGGGCGCAATGCGCCCATCCTGCTGGACCAGGAAGGGGGCCGCGTGCAGCGCCTGCGCCCACCGCTGGGACGGCAATGGGACGATCCGCTGCCCTTCGTGAACCGGTCCTCCGACCCCGAACAGGCGATGTTCCTGCGCTACGCGATCATCGCGTCAGAGATGCGCGCCCTTGGCATCGACGTGGATTGCGCCCCCCTGGTGGACGTGGCGGACCCCGATACCCACCCCTTCCTGCGCGACCGCTGCTACGGGATGGAGCCCGCCGCCGTGGCCCGCCTTGGCCGTGCGGTGGCCATGGGCCTGTTGGCCGGGGGCGTGCTGCCGGTGGTCAAGCACATGCCGGGCCATGGCCGTGCACGGGCGGACAGCCACAAGGAACTGCCCCGCGTCACTGCATCGCTGGACCAGCTGAACCAGGTCGATTTCGCGCCCTTCAAGGTGCTCAATGACCTGCCCATGGCGATGACCGCCCATATCGTCTACGAGGCGCTGGATGACACCGTCCCGGCCACGCTGAGCCCGCGTGCCATGCAGGTCATCCGTAATGACATCGGGTTCGACAACCTGGTGATGACCGACGATATCTCGATGAAGGCCCTGTCCGGATCGCTGCCCGAGATCACCGTGGATGCGCTGGCGGCGGGCTGTGACGTGATCCTGCTGTGCAATGCCGCACTGGAGGATCGCCGCGCCGTGGCAGAGGCCGCCGGGCGGATGTCCCCCTCGGCCCAGGTGCGGGCGGAACGCGCGCTGGATCCCCGGCCCGAAACCGCCCCCGCGCTTGACATCGTGGAAATGGAGGCCAAGCTGTCCGCTCTTGTGGACGGGCCGCTGTATGGATGAAAAGGACCTTTTCGAAGAAGACGATATCTCCGTTGCCGAAAGGCTTGCGGCAGAGGCACTGATCGTCGACGTCGAGGGGTTCGAGGGCCCGCTCGACCTGCTGCTGACGCTGTCGCGCACGCAGAAGGTCGATTTGCGCAGGGTTTCCATCCTGAAGCTGGCCGAACAATACCTGGCCTTCGTGGAACGCGCCAAGAAGCTGCGGATCGAACTGGCCGCGGATTACCTGGTGATGGCCGCCTGGCTGGCCTTCCTCAAATCGCGCCTGCTGCTGCCGCCCGATCCCAGCGAAGAGGGGCCATCGGGCGAAGAGCTGGCCGCGCACCTGGCCTTCCAGCTGGAGCGGCTTCAGGCCATGCGCGATGCCGCCGCGCGCCTGATGGCGCGCGACCAGAAGGGCCGGGATTTCTTTTCCCGTGGCGTGCCCGAACAGGTCGAAAGGGTCCGCAAGGTCACCTATTCCGCCACGCTGCTGGACCTCATGCAGGCCTATGCTCGGATCCGGACCAAGGATGAATTCCGCCCCTTCGTGCTGGACCGCGACAACGTTTTCACCATGGAACAGGCGCTTGACCACATGCGCGGCATGATCGGCTTTGCCGGCAGCTGGATGGAGCTGTCCTCCTACATGCCCACGGGCTGGGACGCCCATCCGATGCGCCGCCGCTCCGTCACTGCCGCGACCTTCGCGGCCTCGCTTGAGCTGGCCAAGGAAGGCAAGCTGGAGATCCGCCAATCCGAGACATTCGCGCCCATAGAGCTGCGCCGGAGAGACACCAGAGATGACCGCTGACACGGCCCCGGATACACCCCAGGGGCAGGACGGGGCAGAGACCCCGCGCGAAAGCCTTTTCGAAGCCCCGCCCATGGCAGAGCAGGAGCGGATGGTCGAAGCCATCCTCTTTGCCAGCACGGAACCGGTGACGGTGGCCGACTTGAACGCGCGCATGCCCCATGGCTGTGACGGCGCGCAGGCCGTGCAGCACCTGCGCAAACGCTACGAGGGGCGCGGCGTTCATGTGGTCAAGGTGGGCGACTCCTGGGCTGTGCGCACGGCGCCGGACCTGGGCTTCCTGATGCAGAAGGAAACGGTGGAAACGCGCAAGCTGTCCCGCGCGGCGATCGAGACGCTGGCGATCATCGCCTATCACCAGCCCGTCACCCGGGCAGAGATCGAGGAGATCCGGGGCGTGACCGTCTCTCGCGGGACCGTCGATCAGCTGCTTGAGATGGAGTGGATCCGCTTTGGCCGCCGCCGCATGACCCCGGGCCGGCCGGTGACCTTTGTCGTTACCAACAGCTTCCTCGATCACTTCGGGCTGGAAACCCCGCGCGACCTGCCCGGGCTGAAGGATCTGCGCGCCGCTGGCCTGCTGGAAAGCCGCCCGCCACCGGGCCGCGAAGTGCCCGAGGACGAGCGCGACGAGGATGGCGATCAGACGGATATGTTCGAAGACGAATGACGCCCGGCACAGTAGCCCGCCCGGGATGAAATCCGGGGCAGGGCGTGCTATCTGGGTCGAAACGGGTATCCCACCCGGAGCCATCATGAGGCCGCGATGAATGCCGATCGACTGATCAAAATGTTCGCCCGCAGGTTCCTGCGCAAGACGATGAACAAGAGCATCGACAAGCTGGGCGGTGACAGCCCCGAAGAGAAGAAGCGCGTGCGCCAGACCAAGCAGATGGCATCCCAGATGCGCAAGACACAGCGCCTGCTGCGTCGCATGGGCCGTTTCTGACCCGCCGGTTTCGCCTCAGACGCTCTTGAAGTGCTTGGAGAGTTTCAGACCCTGGCCCTGGTAATTGGACGCGATCTCACGGCCATAGAGCATCTCTGGACGTTCGGCCATGGTTTCATAGACCAGCCGCCCCACGATCTGCCCGTGCTCTAGCACGAAGGGCGCTTCGTGGCAGCGTACCTCCAGCACCCCGCGTGAGCCTGCGCCGCCCGCCTCGGCATAGCCGAACCCGGGGTCGAAGAAGCCCGCGTAATGCACCCGGAACTCGCCCACCATGGCAAGATAGGGCGACATCTCTGCGGCGTAATCGGGCGGGATGGTGACCGCCTCGCGGCTGACCAGGATGTAGAAGGCACCGGGATCCAGGATGATCTGGCGATCGGTGCTGCGCACCGGCTCCCAGTATTCGGCCGGGTCGTAATGGTTCAGCAGGTCCAGGTCGATCACGCCGGTATGGGGCTTGGCGCGGTAGCCCACCAGGGCGTCTTCTCCGGCGCTCAGGTCGACAGAGAAGCCAAGACCGTTCTCGATCACCGGATCCGTGTCCACCAGCGGCGTTGCGGCGTGCAGCGCGGCCAGCGCCGTGTCCGACAGCTGCGCTTGCCCATCGCGGAAGCGAATCTGGTTCAGCCGCATGCCCGGCCGCACCAGCACGGAGAAACTGCGCGGGCAGATCTCTGCATAGAGCGGGCCGGTGTACCCTGCGGGAATCCGGTCGAATTCCGTGCCGCCATCGGTGATCAGCCGGGTCAGCAGATCAAGCCGCCCGATGGAGCTTTTCGCATTGGCCATGGCCGCGACCCCTTCGGGCAACTCCAGGCTTTCCGCAAGGGGCACCACGTAGACGCAGCCCTTTTCCAGGACCGCCCCGTCGGTCAGGTCGATCTGGTGCATTTCGAACTTTTCCAGCCGTTCGGCCAGCGTCCGCCCGGAACCCGCCAGGAAGGAGGCGCGCACGCGCCAGGCCTTGGTGCCCAGCCTCAGGTCAAGGCTGGCAGGCTGGATCTGTTCGGGAATGATCGCCGGTTCGGCCCGGATTTCCCCGCGGTCGATCATGGCTTTCAGATGCTGGCTGGCCAGGATTCCGGTCATCGTCGCTCCTCCGCGTATCGCGGCAGATTAGGCGCAACCGTAAACAGAGAAAACCCCTGTTTTCACAGGGGTTTCTCAGTTTTTCTCCAGCCCTCGGCAGGGCCGAAACGTCGGTGGCGGCGGGAGAAATTTGGTCGGGCTAGCAGGACTCGAACCTGCGACCTTCCGTCCCCCAGACGGACGCGCTACCAGGCTGCGCTATAGCCCGACGGTTTGCGCTTTCTATCCGATCTGCGGGTGAGGGCAAGCGCTTTCTTGTGCCGATCGCAGGGAAATTTCCGGGAATTTTCAGCCCGCTCCGGCCAGCTTGCGGGCCAGCGCCAAGGCGTCCTTTGCCGTCTCGGCGGGCAGGGGTGTGGAACGCTTTGCCAGCAGGCTCAGCACGCCTTCTTGCACCGGGAAGGCATCGTCTTCCGGGTCGTCGGGCAGGGTGTCCAGGATGGATGGGGCAGGGGATTCGGGTTCCGCGACGGGCTCCGGCATGGGCTCTGCCGGGGATTCGGCGACCGTATCAGGCGCCTCCGCCATGGGGATATCCGCCGCGAGCGATTCTTCTGCGGGCTCCGGCATCTCTTCCGGCGCGGGGACTTCATCCGGCGCGGGGGATTCGGGGGGCACCACCGGATCGGCCAGGCCACCCTCGTCCTCGGACAGGACAGAGGTTTCGCTGCCCATGGCACCGCTGCCGAAGGTCTCCGGCACGGGGGGCAGGTCGGGCGTTGGAATGACGGGCGGCACGTCCGGCTCTGGCGGTTCCTGCAACCCTACAAGAGAGGGCGACATGGCCGAGACATGGCCAACACCCTGGTCGCGCAGCATCTTCTGCACGCCCTTGATGGTCATCCCCTCGTCATGCAGCAACCGCTTGATACCGCCCAGCAACTCCATGTCGGAGGGGCGATAGTAGCGACGGCCCCCGGCACGTTTGACCGGGCGGATCTGGCTGAACTTGCTTTCCCAGAAACGCAGAACATGGGCCGGAGTATCCAGCCACTCTGCAACTTCGCTGATGGTGCGGAAGGCCTCTGCGCTTTTGGCCATGAGGCAAACCTAGCCCTTGTTGCCAGCCGCCACGCGGTCCTTCATCAGGTGCGAGGGCCGGAATGTCAGAACCCGGCGAGGAGAGATCGGAACCTCGTCCCCGGTCTTCGGGTTGCGACCTACACGGGCGGCTTTTTCACGTACGGAGAAGGTCCCGAAGGATGAGATCTTCACCTGCTCACCGCTGACCAGCGCATCGGACATATGGGCCAGTACGGATTCGACCAATTGGGCGGAGTCGTTGCGCGACAATCCGACTTCACGGAAGACGGCCTCGCTCAGGTCCATCCTCGTCAGTGTTTTCTCACTCATATCCCTGTCCCTTTCTGGTTGAGCCAGAATAGGTGCGGCCTGTTTTCCGAGTCAATATCAATGGTTTGTCACATCGTTCCAATGCGACATTCCAGAGCCTACCAACGGATAACGACCGAACCCCAGGCCAGACCGCCACCGATTGCCTCGGTAACCAGCAGCTGACCTTCCCGTATCTTGCCTTCTTGCACTCCGACGGAGAGCGCAAGGGGAATCGATGCGGCAGAGGTATTGCCGTGATCCTGCACCGTGACGATGACCTGCTCCATCGGCAGTCCCATCTTCTTGGCGGTGCCCTGGATGATGCGGATATTGGCCTGGTGCGGCACGATCCAATCCACGTCCGCGCTGCCCAGGCTGGCTTTCTCAAGCGCCCGTTCGGCGGTTTCCGTCAGCTTGGAGACAGCCTGGCGGAACAGGGGGTTGCCCTGCATCCGCAGCTTGCCGGAGGCACCAGAGGTCGAAACGCCCCCGTCGACATAGAGCATGTCGCGGTAGCGACCGTCGGAATTCAGATCACAGGACAGGATGCCGCGATCCTGCGACGTGCCGGATCCGGTGCGCGCCTCAAGCACCAGCGCGCCGGCGCCGTCGCCGAAAAGCACGCAGGTGGAGCGGTCGGTCCAGTCCATGATGCGCGAAAACGTCTCGGCACCGATGACCAGCACGCGTTCGGCCTGGCCCGAAAGGATCAGCCCGTTGGCATTGGTCAGCGCAAAGATGAAGCCGGCGCAGACCGCCTGGACGTCATAGGCAAAGCCGCGCGTCATCCCCAGCCCGCTCTGCACCATGGTGGCGACGGAGGGGAAGGTCAGGTCCGGGGTAGAGGTCGCCACGACGACCGCGTCGATCTCATCCGGTTGCAGCCCGGCCATGTCCAGCGCGTTCTTCGCCGCGGCAATGGCCATCTGGGAGGTCGTTTCGCCCTCGGCAGCGAAATGTCGGCGCTCGATGCCCGAGCGCGTCCGGATCCATTCGTCCGTCGTGTCCAGGAAGCTTTCAAACTCGCTGTTGGGTACCACGCGTTCAGGCAGGTAATGCCCGACGCCGGTTGCGACTGCCCGTAGTGTCATTCCGTCCCCGTCTCCCGTTCCGCGGCATCCTGTGCCAGCGTCACGGCAGATGCAACCCGTGCCGCGATCTTGTCCTGGAAGCCGGACAGGGCAAGCTGGTAGGCCAGCTTGATCGCCGCGGACACCCCCGTGGCATCGGCAGAGCCATGGCTTTTGACCACGGTGCCGTTCAGCCCCAGGAAGACCCCTCCGTTGACGCGCCGCGGGTCGATCCGCTTTTGCAAACGCCGCATGGAGGTCAGCGCCAGAAGCGCCGCGATTCGAGACAAGGGTGTGTATTGAAAGGCTTCTTTTAGAAGGTCGCCAATCAGCTTGGCGGTGCCTTCGCCGGTCTTGAGCGCGACGTTGCCGGTGAAACCGTCCGTCACGATCACGTCGCAGGTATCCCCGGGGATATCCCCGCCCTCGACGAAACCGACATATTCGAAGTTGCTGCCGTCCGCGGCCTGGGCAATCAGCTCGTTGGCGGCTTTCAGCTCGGCCCGGCCCTTGTGCTCTTCGGTGCCGACGTTCAGCAGGCCGACGCGCGGGCAGTCCAGCTTCAGGCCGTTGCGGGCGTAAGAGGCCCCCATCAGAGCATATTGCAGCAGGTCGTGTTCATCCGCCTTGATGTCCGCGCCCACGTCCAGCATCACGTTGAACCCCTGCGGGTTGCGCGATGGCCAGAGCACGGCGATGGCAGGGCGGTTGACGCCCGGCAGCTTGCGCAGCCGGATCATCGACAGGGCCATCAGCGCGCCGGTGTTGCCGCAGGACACGCAAACGGTGGCCTCGCCCTGGCGCACGGCCTCAAGGGCGGACCACATGGAGGTGTCCTTGCCACGGCGCACGACCTGGCTGGGCTTGTCATCCATGGTGACGACACCCGCGGCATCGCGGATCTCGACCCGGCCGGCCAGCTGCTTGCGGCGCGCGACAAGGCGCTCCAGCTCTGCGGCGGGACCGTGCAGGATGAAGTCGATATCGGGATTCTTCCGGGCAGACCGCACCATCCCGGCAACCACGGTTGCCGGTCCCCTGTCGCCGCCCATGGCATCCAGGGATATCACGATGCGTCCGCGGTCAGAGGGCGGAGTCTGTCCAGTTGGTGACGATTCTGTCGCGTTCATGGAAGACAATCCGCCCCCTGGGACGGGCTTATGCCGCGTCTTCGTCCAGATCGATTTCGTCAGCCATGGCGACCACTTCGCGGTCAGCATAGTGGCCACAGGACGGGCAGACGTGGTGCGGGCGTTTCAGTTCGCCGCAGGACGGGCACTCGTTGGGGTTGCCAGCGACCAGGGCGTCGTGTGCGCGACGGTTGTTGCGGCGCGACTTGGAGACTTTGTTCTGTTGGACAGCCATGTCACAACCTTATCTGTTCTTCGGGGGCGCGGGACTGTCGGCTTGTGCCGCAGGCAGTCAGGGCCCGGTTTCACGTGGATGCAGGCTCTTAGTCGGAGACAGGCCCGGCATTCAACCCAAAATTCGGATGGAGGCGCGAAAATACTGTGAAATCGCCTCCGTGCAAGCGATTCTTTGCTGCGGTACGGCACGTCGGACAGCAGCACAGGCAGGCTTTCGGCTCAGCTTTCGCCTTCGCCCTCCTCGGGCGTCTTTTTTGCCATCAAGCTGGCCAGCCCGGCAAAGGGCTTGGTGTCCTCGTCCGTCATGGCCTTGGACCCGGGGCGGGTGTGGACCGTATCGCCCGGGCCAACGCCTTCGGCGCGCGGATAGGCGGGCAGGGCAAGGGCCAGGGCCTCCTGCATGACGACCGCCGGGTCGATCACGCTGCCGAGCATCTCAAGCGTGTCATCCTCGGGCATCTCCACCTCTTCATCCGTCATGACATCGTCAGGCAGATTGGGGGTGTAGCGGCGGGTGACATCCTCTTCGATCCGGGTGGTCACCGGCTTGAGCGTGACGGAGCATGGCTGAACCACGGTCGCGCCAAGGTGCCCGGTCAGCAGCCAGTCCTCTTTCCCGGCGGTGCGGATCTTGCCGACGAAGCTCAGTTTGCGCAGGTCATCAATGCCCAGCTGGCTGGCCGTCGCGGCAAGGGTATCCTTGTCCGGGCGCAGCTCGAAGGCGGTGTCATGGGTCTTCGACAATGTCGAGACGCGCAGCGCCGTGGCGCCGTGATCCGGTGGGTTTCCGGTCATTGTCCTCTTTCCGTGCAGGCTTTCTTGAAGTGGGTGCGTTCCTTCTGTAAGCGAGGTAAAAGCCTGAGCAATGATTTACAAGAGGGGCGGAAATGGGGCGTAAGGGATTCCGGGCAGGATATCTGGTGGCCTGCGTGGCCTTGGTCGGTCTGACCGCCTGTTCGGCGCAGTATCGCAATCACGGCTACGTTCCTGATGATGTGACCCTTTCTCAGGTCACCGTGGGCGTTGATACCCGCGAGACCGTGGAAGAGCTGGTCGGCGCGCCGACCACCGAGGGCATCCAGAAGGACAGCAGCATCTACTACGTACGCTCGCGCGTGCGCAGGTACGCCTTCTACCGGCCAGAGGTCGTCTCGCGTGAGGTTATGGCGCTCAGCTTCAACAGCGGCGGCGTGCTGACCAATATCGAGACCTACGCGCTGGAAGACGGCCATCTGGTCGAGCTGACGCGCCGCGTCACCGATTCCTCCACCGCGGACAAGACCTTCATCCGCCAGCTGCTCGGCAACCTGGGCCGGGTCGACGCCTCGCGCGTGCTGGGCGGGGAATAAGTCTGCAGCTGATCTGAAGGCGGCCGGGCCATGGGCCCGGCCCACCGGGCGAGGGGAGCACCGGGCGCGGCTTGGCGCAGCCCCGGGACTGGCCGGATCGCGTTGCGATTGATTTGTCACGATCTGGTCATATCTGCCATGGTAACCGGGCACGTAAGGGGGCCCGCGTGCAGGGTTGCCTGCGGGAGAATACCATGCTGTCACTCAAGAAGGGGCGCTACGCGGCCCGCTTTGCCGAAACCGCCCAGGATCTTCAGGCCGCGCAACAGCTGCGCGCCCGCGCCTTCTTCGGCCCCTCCGGAACAGAGGCAGCAGAGGCGGGTAAAGACACCACATACGATGCGCGGCTCGACGCCGATGATTTCGACCAGATCTGCACCCATGTCCTGGTCGAAGATCAACGCGATGGCCGGCTGGTCTGCTGCTTCCGAATCCTGCCGCTTTCGGCGGGGCGCGAGATCGGGCGCAGCTATTCCGCCCAGTATTACGAGCTTTCCGGTCTTGAGGCCTTCGACGGGCCCATGGTCGAAATGGGCCGCTTCTGCATGGATCCGGAGTGCCGCGACCCCGATATCCTGCGCATCGCCTGGGCGGCGATGACCGCCTATGTGGATGAGAACGGCGTTGAAATGCTCTTCGGCTGCTCCTCCTTCAAGGGCACGGATGCAGAGGCCTACCTGGATGCCTTCGCCATGCTCAAGGAACGGCACCTGGCGCCAAAACGCTTCCTGCCACGGGTCAAGGCACCCAGCGTCTTCCGCTTCGCGCAGAAACTGCGCCGCAAGCCGGACCTGAAACGCGCGGCCCTGGCCATGCCGCCTCTGCTGAGGACCTATCTGCTGATGGGCGGCTGGGTGTCGGATCACGCAGTGGTGGATGCGCGGATGAACACCCTGCATGTCTTCACCGGCCTCGAGATCCGCGCGATTCCCCCTGCCCGTAAACGCCTGCTGCGTACCGCTGCCGGCTGAGGCCAAGCGGATCAGACAGGCTCAGGGATAATCCCTTCCCTTGCGCGGCCGGAAGACCGGCAGCGACAGGTTGCGCATCAGCGCGGCCCCGCGCAGCGCGAAGAGCACCGCGAATCCCGCCACTGCCGCCAGGACCCTCGGTTCATTGCCCGCCAGGATCAGCACCGTCGTGCTGGCCCCAAGCGCAGCGGCGGTCACGTAGATCTCCCGGCGCAGGATGACGGAAGGCTCCTGGCCCAGCGTGTCGCGGATGATGCCGCCCACCGTGCCCGAGAACACCCCAAGCACCACGGCCACCAGCCCGGCGACGCCCTGGTCCACGGCCTTCAAGGTGCCGGCAATGACCGCGAATCCCAACCCGAAGGCATCGAGCCAGAGGATCAGGTTCATCCGCGAATGCACGCGACTGGCGGTGAAATGTAGCACCACGGCCACGATCAGGCAGAGCGCCAGGGGCAGGGGATCCACCACCCAGAAAACCGGCACGTCCAGCAGCAGGTCGCGCAGCGTCCCGCCGCCCACGCCGGTCGCCGTGGCGAACCAGATGAAGCCGAAGATATCCATCTGCTTTCGCGAGGCGACAAGCGCCCCCGTCGTGGCAAAGACCACCGTGGCCAGCACGTCGGCGGCGAAGAGAAGCGGGTTGTCGATCATCTGGCCCTCCGGCGGCACTTTCCCCTGCCTACCGCGCCGCGCCGGTGGCTGCCAAGCGCCTGCGAACGACCGCCGCGCTTGGGGCGCGGGCAGGATGCCTCCGGCGGAAGTATTTTTGGCCAGATGAAAAGGATCCCCGCTCCCGGCTTCATCTGGCCGGAAATACTTCGGGGGGGCGTCTCCGCAGGAGAAGGGGGGCTGGCCCCCAACTCCGCTTGACGCCGCCCCGCGGCCTGATTAGCTGCGCGCCATGGCACAGGCACCCCTTCTCCAGCTCTCCGGCATCTCCCTGACCTTTGGTGGCGATCCCGTTTTCGATGCACTTTCCCTGACCGTTCAGCAAGGCGACCGCGTGGCGCTGGTGGGCCGCAACGGCTCCGGCAAGTCGACCCTGATGAAGGTCATGGCCGGGATCGTCGAGGCCGACCGCGGCGATGTGGTCATGGCCCCCGGCACCACCGTCGGCTACATGGAGCAGGAGCCGGACATGTCTGGCTTTGCGACATTAGGCGAATTCGCCATGTCGCGCCTGGACCCGTCAGAGCAATACAAGGTGGAGATCGCGGGCGAAGGGCTGAAGTTCGATCCTGACCGCCCGGTCGAGACCGCCTCTGGCGGGGAACGCCGGCGCGCGGCCCTGGCGAAGCTCATGGCCGAAGCGCCGGAGCTCATGCTGCTGGACGAGCCCACGAACCACCTGGACATCGAGGCGATCGCCTGGCTGGAAGCAGAACTCAGCCAAACCCGCACCGCCTTCGTGCTGATTTCCCACGACCGCGCCTTCCTGCGCAACCTGACGCGACAGACCCTCTGGATCGACCGGGGCCAGGTGCGGCGCCAGGAAAAGGGCTTCGAGAACTTCGAGGCCTGGCGCGACAAGGTCTGGGAGGACGAGGATACCGCCCGCCACAAGCTGGATCGCAAGATCAAGTCCGAGGCCCGCTGGGCGGTCGAGGGCATCTCTGCCCGGCGCAAGCGCAACCAGGGTCGGGTGCGCAACCTCCAGGACCTTCGCGAGGAACGCTCAAGCCAGATCCGGCGCAAGGGCGCCGCGGCCATGGCTTTCGACAGCGGCCCGCAATCGGGCAAGAAGGTAATCGAGGTCGCCGGGCTGGAAAAGACCTATGGCGGCAAGCAGATCGTCACCGGCTTCGACCTGCTGGTGAACCGCGGCGACCGGATCGCCTTTGTCGGGCCCAATGGCGTGGGCAAGACGACGCTGATCAAGATGCTGATGGGAGAGGTCGCGCCGGATGCCGGTACGGTCAAGCTGGGCACCAACCTGCTGCCCGCCATCTTCGACCAGTCGCGCGCCCAGCTCGATCCGGAAATGACGCTCTGGGAAAGCCTGACGGGCGACAAGGACATGCGCGTGTCGGGCCAGGCCGACCAGGTCATGGTGCGCGGCACGGCCAAGCACGTGGTGGGATACCTCAAGGAATTCCTCTTTGACGAGGCCCAGGCGCGCGCCAAGGTCAAATCGCTCTCGGGTGGTGAAAAGGCCAGGCTGCTGCTGGCCAAGCTGATGGCGCGCGAAAGCAACCTGCTGGTGCTGGACGAACCGACCAACGACCTGGATGTCGAAACGCTCGACCTATTGCAGGAACTGCTGGACGATTACGACGGCACCGTGCTGCTGGTCAGCCACGATCGGGATTTCCTGGACCGAGTCGCCTCTGCCACCATCGCGATGGAGGGGGACGGCCTCGCCACGGTCTATGCGGGCGGCTGGACCGACTACCGCGCGCAGCGCAACGAGGCCGCAGCCGAGTCCTCCGCCAAATCCGCGCCCAAGGGCGGCGGCACGAAACCCACCGCCAAGCCGGCAGAGCCCGTGGCGAAGAAATCGGGCCTTTCCTTTACCGAAAAGCACCGCCTGGAAGAGCTGCCCTCGGTCATCGAACGGCTTGAGGCGGAAATCGCCAAGCTTGAGCAATTCCTGGCCCAGCCCGATCTCTACCAGAAGGAACCGGTGAAATTCACCAAGGGGACAGAGGCGCTGGCCGAACGCCAGCAGGCCCTTGCCGCCGCGGAAGAGGAATGGCTGGAGCTGGAGGAGAAGGCCGGTTAACCCGGCTTCTTCGCCGCGAACCAGCCGCGCTTGCGCACGATCCCCAGCAGCATGACCGTCAGGATGATCCGGTAGAGATGGTGAATTGTCACCACGGCCGGGTTGGCATTCAGGCTGAGCGCGATCAGCGCCATCTCCGTCACCCCGCCGGGCGAGAAGGAGATCAGCAGAACGTCCAGCGACTGCCCGGTCAACGGATGCACCGCTAGGGCCATCAGCAGCGCCACCAGCAGCATCGCGGCCACGGAGACGATGCTCAGCCAGCCCGCCTTGACCAGCCGCCGCAGGTCCATGCCCGCAAAGCGCATCCCCAGCGAGGTCCCGATGACGATCTGGCAGCCGTTGATCAGCCATTGCGGGGCCTCGATCACCGCCAGGCCGGACAGCGTGGCGATGGCCGCACAGATCAGTGGCCCGACAAGCTGTGCGGCCGGCACGTTGAGGCGGCTGAAGACCACCAGCCCGATCACTGAAACGATCAGAACCTCGTCGACGTGGCTCAGGCCCACGGGTGTCTGGTTCATGCTCATTCCGGCCGAAGATCCCACCGGATGGCCGTACCACAGCGACAGCCCAATCGGCAGCAGGGTGATGACGGTGATGATGCGCAGGAACTGCTGCACCGCCAGCACGCGCACATCGGCGCCCGCGCTTTCACCCGCGATAATGGATTCGATCAGCCCGCCGGGGGAGGCCGCGAAAAAGGCCGTGGGCTTGTCATAGCCGCCCACGCGGCGGAACAGCGCGTAGTTCATCGCCTGGGCCAGGGGAACGAACAACGTCAGCGCGATCAGCGACGGCACGATCCTGGGGAGGTGCTGAACCACATCCCAGGTGATCTTGGCCCCGATGGTGGCGCCGATGATGGCGATGAAGATCGACCGGACCTGCTCCGGGAACCGGTAGCCCTCGGGCAGGACCTTCGGAAAGATCCCACTGGCCAGCGCCACGAGGACCAGCGATCCCAGCATGTAGGGCAGGGGCGCATGTAGCACATGGGCCAGCGTGCCCCCAAGGAAACCGACAAGGCACAGGCCAAGCGCAAGGGGGAGCGATTTCAGGAAATCTTTCAAGTCGATAGATGCCGGTCTGGGCCCGGAACAGGCTTCGGACCGCGCAAGATCTGCGCCTGAATGCGGGCCGCGATGATCCGGGGTGAGGATCTGGAGCGGGTAGCGGGAATCGAACCCGCGCGTTCAGCTTGGGAAGCTGACAGGCTACCATTACATCATACCCGCCGCGTGACGGATGAGCTATTTCAACCCGGCCAGCCCGTCAAGCCCCGATCGCCCCTGGTCCCCCGGATCCCCTTCATCTGGCCAGAAATACTTCAAGGGTGAATTGGCCGCAGGCCAAGGGGGGACAGCGTCCCCCCAACCCGCAGGCCTAGCCCCGCCGGCGACGCCGCCGATCACGCCCGCCGCCCTCTCCGCCCGCGTTGAAGCTGACCTTCGGCAGCGTCACGACCTTGCCCAGTTCCGGGAAGGGATCCGTGGCATGGGGCAGGGCGTTGGCGGCGACGAAATGCGCCTGGAAGGCCGGAGCGATGGCGGTTTCGACCTTGGTGATCTTGCGCACGTTTGCCTCGATTGTCCGGCGTGCGCCGATGTTGCATAGCGCGATCCGCGCCCCCGTCCCCGCGGCATTGCCGGCGGATGTGACCTTGTCCAAGGGCGCATCCGGGATCATCCCCAGCACCATCGCATGCTTGGTCGAGATATGGGCCCCAAAGGCCCCGGCCAGCACGATCCTGTCAACCTTGTCCACGCCGCGTTCGTCCATCAGCAGGCGCGCCCCGGCATAAAGCGCGGATTTCGCCAGCTGGATGGCGCGGATATCGCCCTGGGTGACGGTCACCAGCGGGCCGCCCTCGGCGCTGCCGTCATGCAGGACATAGGCATGGGTCCGCCCCTCCGCGATGCAGCGCGGCGTGCCCACCTGTTCGGCCGATCCGATCAGGCCCGACCCATCCAGGATCCCGGCCATGCGCATTTCGGCCACCGCCTCGATGATGCCGGAGCCGCAGATGCCCGTGATGCCCGAGGCCGCCGCCTCGGCATCGAACCCCGCTTCGTCCGACCACAGCTCACAGCCGATGATGCGGAACCGGGGCTCCTTGGTTTCGGGGTTGATCTCCACCCGTTCGATGGCGCCGGGGGCGGCGCGTTGCCCGCTGCTGATCTGCGCCCCCTCAAAGGCCGGCCCGGTGGGCGAGGAACAGGCCAGCACCCGCGTCCGGTCGCCCAGCAGGATCTCTGCATTGGTGCCCACGTCGATGATCAGCACCAGGTCGTCGGATTGCTCCGGCGCCTCGGACAGGGCCACGGCGGCCGCATCCGCGCCCACATGCCCGGCGATGCAGGGCAGGATATAGGCCCGCGCCCGCGGGTTGATGGTGGTCAGGTCCAGCTCTGCGGTGGGCAGGGACAGCGACGAGGATGTCGCCAGCGCAAAGGGCGCCTGGCCCAGCTCCACCGGGTCGATCCCCAGGAAGAGGTGGTGCATGACCGGGTTGCAGACCACCACGGCCTCGACGATCAGGCTTGGATCGATGCCGGCCTCTTCGGCCAGTTCCGAGGCCAGCACGGACAGCGCCTCGCGCACCGCCTGGGTCATCTCCTTGTCGCCGCCGGGGTTCATCATCACGTAGGACACCCGGCTCATCAGGTCCTCGCCAAAGCGGATCTGCGGGTTCATCACGCCGGAGGCCGCCTTGACCGTGCCGTCCTCCAGGTCTGTCAGATGCGCCGCGATGGTGGTGGAGCCCAGGTCGATCGCCAGCCCGTAAAGCCCGCCTTCATGCAGGCCGGGCCAGATCTCGATCACCTTGGGCGCTGCGCCCGTGTGATCGTGATGCACCGCGACAGAGACCTTCCAGCCCCCCTTGCGCAGCACCGGCTGCAGCCGCGCCATCAGCGACAGCTCGGCGGTCACGCCGGTCAGGCCCCATTGGCTTTCCAGCGCCTTGGCCAACCGTTCGAAATCGCCCGTCGGCTCATGCATGTCAGGTTCTTCGACCTCAACGAAGTAAAGCCGCGTGGCCGCATCCATGATGATCTCGCGCGTGTCGGCGCGCTTGCGGATCACCTGCTTGTGTACCTGGCTTTCGGGCGGCACGTCGATCACCACGTCGCGCAGCACCTGCGCCTGACAGCCCAGGCGGCGTCCGGGCTTCAGCCCGCGCTTGTCCTCGTAACGCTGTTCGACCTTGTTCCAGTCGGACAGCGCATCGGGGTGCACGGTGACCCCATGCTTTGAGAAATCGCCATAGCTGGGCGTGATCTGGCACTTGGAGCAGATGCCCCGCCCGCCGCAGACCGAATCGAGGTCCACGCCAAGGCTGCGCGCGGCCTGAAGCACGGGCGTCCCGGCGGGGAAGCGCCCCCGCTTGCCGGACGGCGTGAAGATGACGAGGGGGTCTTTGCCGGAGGGAGAATCCTGCTGGGTGTCCTGTTCGCTCATGCTTGCCTCGCTGATTTGAAGGGCACCTTATGGAAAAGGCCGGGGAAGCTAAAGAGCCTACGCGGGGCCATCCCCGGCGCAAGGCCTCAGGCCTGCGCGGGCGCCTCCCCGGACAGCAGGTCTCCGGCCTGTTTCCGGGCGAAAGGCCGGCGCGCGCCAGCCCCGGCCCGGCGCCGCCACCGGCACGGCCGGGAGTGTTGAAAAGGCAGGCATGCAGGGCACGTTTTCGCCTTTCGCCCATAGCACATCCATGTAATAGGGAAGCGCCAAGTGAACTGACCCATGGAGATCCCCGATGGAGATTCGCGAGGCGCTTACCTTCGATGACGTGTTACTTGTTCCGGCCGCTTCCTCGGTCCTGCCTTCCACGGCGGATACGCGGACACGGGTGACCCGGCGCATTTCCCTCAACATACCGCTGCTCAGCTCGGCCATGGATACCGTGACCGAAGGGCGCATGGCGATCTGCCTGGCCCAGGCCGGCGGGATCGGGGTGATCCACAAGAACCTTGATATCCAGCAGCAGGCCGAAGAGGTCCGCCGCGTGAAACGGTTCGAAAGCGGGATCGTCTACAATCCCGTGACCCTGACCCCGGAACAGACCCTGGCCGATGCCAAGGCCCTGACCGAACGCTACGGCTTCACCGGCTTCCCCGTCGTGGATGAGGACAAGCGCGTGGTCGGCATCGTGACCAACCGCGACATGCGCTTCGCCCAGAAGGACGAAACTCCGGTCAAGGTCATGATGACCAAGGAAAACCTTGCCATCCTGGTGGAACCCGCCGACCGTCAGCAAGCCATCGAGATGATGCGCGAGCGCCGGATCGAAAAGCTGCTGGTGACCGACAACACCGGCAAGCTGACCGGGCTGCTGACGCTCAAGGATACCGAAAAGACCGTCCTCAACCCCACCGCCTGCAAGGATGAGCTGGGCCGCCTGCGCGTGGCCGCGGCCACCAGCGTCGGGGAGTCCGGCTTTGAACGCTCCCAGGCGCTGATCGATGCCGGGGTGGATATCCTGGTGGTCGATACCGCCCATGGGCACAGCCAGGGCGTCATCGACGCCGTGGCGCGGGTCAAGGCGCTGTCGAACGAGGTCCAGGTGATCGCGGGCAACGTGGCCACCGCCGCGGCCACCCGCGCGCTGATCGACGCGGGCGCGGATGCGGTCAAGGTCGGCATCGGCCCGGGCTCCATCTGCACCACGCGGATGGTCGCCGGCGTCGGCGTGCCGCAGCTGACCGCCATCATGGATTGCGCGCGCGAAGCGGGCGACGTGCCGATCATCGCGGATGGCGGCATCAAGTTCTCGGGCGATTTCGCCAAGGCGATTGCCGCCGGGGCCTCCTGCGCCATGGTCGGCTCCATGATCGCGGGCACCGATGAATCCCCGGGCGAGGTGATCCTCTACCAGGGCCGCTCCTTCAAGTCCTACCGGGGCATGGGCAGCCTGGGCGCCATGGCGCGCGGCTCTGCCGATCGCTATTTCCAGAAGGATGCCGCCAGCGACAAGCTGGTGCCCGAAGGAATCGAAGGCCAGGTGCCCTACAAGGGCTCTGCCGCCACGGTGCTGCACCAGCTGGTGGGCGGCCTGCGCGCCGCCATGGGCTATACCGGCAATGCCACGGTCGAAGACATGCGCAAGAACTGCAACTTCGTGAAGATCACCGGCGCCGGGCTCAAGGAAAGCCACGTGCACGACGTCCAGATCACCCGCGAAAGCCCGAACTACCGGATCGGCTGACCGATAGCCGGCATTTGCTCGGACAGGGGCACGCGTCACCGCAAGGGGCGCGTGCCTTTTTCATGTCACGGTCATGGCGCTGCGCCCGGGTTGCCGTGCTTTCCCCTTGTCGGGGTCGGGAGAGCTCTTGTAGGTCGGTTCGGGGCATCGCAGGCCCGTGGAGGGCAGGACATGAACACCCCGGCACAGGACTTCGACCTGGTGATCTTCGACATGGACGGCGTCCTGGTCGACAGTGAGGTCATCAGCGCGCGCCAGCTCGTCGCAGAGCTGGCCCGATACGGCGTGACGGTGGATCTGCCCTACATCGCGCGCCATTTCCTGGGGCGCTCCTACCCGGTCGTGCTGTCCCAGATCCGCGCAGAATTCGGCATCGACCTGCCCGAGGGGTTCGAGGCCGATTACCGCGCCCGCCTGCTGGCCGCCTTCGCCAAGGACCTGCAGATCATGCCCGGCGTCAGGCCTGTGCTGGATGCGCTGCGCGTGCCCTTCTGCGTCGCCACCTCCTCCAGCGCGGAAAGGGTGAAGAGTTCCCTGCAAGTCGCTGGACTGTATGATCTTTTGGGGGATCGCGTCACGACCTCTTCCGAGGTTTCGCGCGGCAAGCCGGCGCCGGATCTCTTCCTGCTGGCGGCAAGCAAACAGGGGGTCGATCCGGCCCGCTGCCTGGTGATCGAAGACAGCCTTCCGGGCATCCGCGGCGCGCTGGCGGCGGGCATGCAGGTCTGGCATTTCCGCGGTGGCAGCCACCTTCAGGGGCTGGATCTGGCGGGAGAACTTCAGGTCGCCCCACAAAGGCACTTTGCACATTTCGATGAATTGCCCCATCTTGCTCCGGGACTTTTCGGACGAGGCAGGTAACGCATGGCGAACGGCGGCGGAGATGACGGCGACTGCGCACAAAGGGACGACGCGGCCCGCGCCGCCTGGCTCTATTACGTGGGCGGGATGCGGCAGGATCGCATCGCCGAGGAAATGGGGATCTCCCGCCAGCGGGCGCAAAGGCTGGTGGCGCGGGCGGCCCAGGACGGGCTGATCCGGGTCCGCATCGACCATCCCATCGGCGCCTGCCTGGACCTTGAACGCCAGCTCATCCGGCGCTTCGGGCTGAAGCTTGCGCGGGTGGCGCCCAGCCTTGGCGGGCAGGGCGATTCCATCAAGGCGCTCACCCCCGTTGCCGCCGCAGAGCTGGAGCGCCTCTTTGCCACCAAGGAACCGCAGATCATCGGCCTTGGCACCGGGCGGACCCTGCGCGCCGTGGTTGAAAACATGCAATCCGTGGACGGCCGCCATCACAAGGTGGTCTCCCTGATCGGCAACGTGGCCCCCGATGGCTCTGCCAGCTTTTACGAGGTTGTCATGCGCTTCGCCGATCGCACCGGTGCCGCGCATTTTCCCATGTCCGTGCCGGTCATGGCGCGCGACGCAGAGGAACTCTCGCTCTACCGCTCCCTGCCGCATGTGCGCAGCAGCCGGGAGCTGGCCCAGACCGCCGGCAAGGTGATCGTCGGTATCGGCCAGATGGAAGACGATGCCCCCCTTTTCGTCGACGGATTCATCACGGCCGAGGAACTGGCCAGCCTGCGCGCTGCCGGGGCGGCCGGGGAAATCTGCGGCCATGTCTATGACGCCGACGGGCGCTACCTGGATCACGGGATCAACCGGCTGATGGTCGGCGTGCGCGTGCCGGAAAGCTCTGACGCGACGATCTGCATCGCCGGGGGTGACAAGAAAATCAAGGCCTTGCGCGCCGCTCTTAAAGGTGGCCTCGTGGCCAGCCTGATCACCGACGAACTCTCGGCACAGGCTCTTCTTTCCAGCTGACCCGCCGCCGGCGCCCCGCGCCGCACCCCGTTTCATTCTGCGTTGCGGCGGAAATGCCGCTTGACATAAGTCACGCCGTTGTGTGGGTAATAGCTCATCAACTGGGCTTTTGCTCAATCGCGCTGTGGTTGACGAAAGCACCGGAGGAGAAACGGGAGGAAAATCCATGACGCTCAATACACGCGCCCGGCTTCTGGCCTGCGCTGCTTCCGCACTTGTCGCCACGGGCGCGACGGCGGAAACCATCACCATTGCCACGGTGAACAACGGTGACATGATCCGGATGCAGGGTCTGACCGATGATTTCACCGCCCAGCACCCTGATATCGATATCGAATGGGTCACCCTGGAAGAGAACGTGCTGCGCCAGCGCGTCACCCAGGACATCGCCACCAACGGCGGCCAGTTCGACGTGATGACCATCGGCACCTACGAGGTTCCGATCTGGGCCGGGCAGGACTGGCTGGTGCCGCTGACCGACATGCCCGAAGGCTATGACGCGGATGACATCCTGCCGGCCATCGCCGGGGGCCTGACCACCGATGGCACGCTCTATGCAGCGCCCTTCTACGGCGAAAGCTCCATGGTCATGTACCGCAAGGACCTGATGGAGGCCGCCGGCATGGAAATGCCCGAAGCCCCCACCTGGGACGAGATCCGCGCCGCCGCCGAAGCCATGACCGACGAAGAGGCCGGCATCTACGGCATCTGCCTGCGCGGCAAGGCCGGCTGGGGCGAAAACATGGCCTTCCTGACCGCCATGTCCAACTCCTACGGCGCGCGCTGGTTCGACATGGACTGGAACCCGCAGTTCGACTCCGCCGAATGGAAGGCCACGCTGACCGACTACCTGGACCTGATGAACAACTACGGTCCTCCCGGTGCCTCGTCCAACGGCTTCAACGAGAACCTGGCGCTCTTCCAGCAGGGCAAATGCGGCATGTGGATCGACGCCACGGTTGCGGCCAGCTTCGTGACCAACGCCGATGAAAGCACCGTGGCAGACCAGGTCGGCTTCGCCCTGGCACCCGACAAGGGTCTGGGCAAACGCGGCAACTGGCTCTGGGCCTGGAACCTGGCCATCCCGGCCGGCACCGAAAAGGTCGATGCGGCCAAGGCCTTCGTCGCCTGGGCAACCAGCAAGGATTACACCGCGCTCGTGGCCGAGAACGAAGGCTGGGCCAACGTGCCCCCGGGCACGCGCACCTCTCTTTACGAGAACCAGGAATACCTGGACGCGGCGCCCTTCGCCCAGATGACGCTTGAATCCATCCAGGCTGCCGATCCCCAGAACCCGACCGTGGACGAAGTGCCCTATGTCGGCGTGCAGTTCGTCGCCATCCCGGAATTCCAGGGCATCGGCACGGCCGTGGGGCAGCAGTTCTCTGCCGCGCTGGCAGGCCAGATCGACGTGGATCAGGCGCTGGACAACGCCCAGAAGCTCACCGAGCGTGAGATGAAACGTTCCGGCTACATCAAGTAAGCCTGAACGCTCTGCCGGGGGCGGTCCTCCTCCGTCCCCGGCCCCAATTTCCGGCACCCGTCCTTCGGACGACGCATTTCCTGAATACTCGCTGGCAAAGGCTGATCCCATGGCTACACAGCACTCGCGCACCGCAGCAAGGCTGATGATATCGCCTTCGGTACTGCTTCTTCTTTGTTGGATGATCGTCCCGCTGGCGATGACCGTCTATTTCTCCACCCTGCGCTACAATCTGCTGATGCCGGGCAGCAATCCCTTCGTGGGCTGGGAAAACTACCAGTACTTCCTGACTGATCCCGCCTTCCTGACCGCGCTGGTGAACACGCTGCTGCTGGTCGGCGGCGTGCTGATCATCACGGTGATCGGGGGCATCCTGCTGGGGATGCTGCTGGACCAGCCCATGTGGGGGCAGGGCATCGTGCGCATCCTGGTGATCGCGCCCTTCTTCGTCATGCCGACCGTCTCGGCGCTGGTGTGGAAGAACATGTTCATGAACCCGGTGAACGGGCTTTTCGCCTATCTCGCGGAATTTCTCGGCCTGCAGCCGTTCGACTTTCTCAGCCAGGCGCCGCTCCTGTCGATCATCGGGATCGTCAGCTGGCAATGGCTGCCCTTCGCCACGCTGATCCTGCTGACCGCGATGCAGTCGCTGGACCAGGAACAGCTTGAGGCGGCAGAGATGGACGGGGCCGGGGCCTTTAGCCGCTTCATCTACATCGTCCTGCCGCACCTCAGCCGGGCGGTGACCGTGGTGATCCTGATCCAGACGATCTTCCTGCTGTCGGTCTTCGCGGAAATCCTGGTGACCACCAATGGCGGTCCGGGCAATGCCTCTACCAACCTCACCTACCTCGTTTACGCCGAAAGCCTGCTGCGCTTCGACGTGGGCACCGGCTCTGCCGGCGGGGTCGTGGCCATCGTCCTGGCCAATATCGTGGCGATCTTCCTGATGCGGATGATCGGCAAGAACCTGGACGCCTGAGGGGGAATTCATGTCACGCGCAGTCACACCGCAACGCAAGGCGTTCAACACCGCCCTGGCCTGGCTGATCGGCCTGCTGATCTTCTTCCCGATCCTCTGGACCGTCCTGACCAGCTTCAAGACGGAAGCCCAGGCCATCGCCGATCCGCCGATCTGGTTCAACTTCAACTGGACGCTTGAGAACTACTTCACCGTGCAGGAGCGCTCCAACTACTTCCGCCACTTCTGGAACTCCGTGGTGATCTCCGTCGGCTCCACCGTGATCGGGGTCGCCATTGCCGTGCCGGCCGCCTGGGCCATGGCCTTCGTGCCCGGCAAGCAGACCAAGAACCTGCTGATGTGGATGCTCTCGACCAAGATGCTGCCGCCGGTGGGCGTGCTGGTGCCGATCTACCTGATCTTCCGCAGCGTGGGCCTTCTGGATACCAAGCTGGGCCTGGTCATCGTGCTGACGCTGATCAACCTGCCGATCATCGTCTGGATGCTCTACACCTACTTCCGCGAAATCCCCGTGGATATCCTGGAAGCCGCCCGCATGGACGGGGCCAGCCTGCGCAACGAGGTCATCTATGTCCTCCTGCCCATGGCCGTGCCCGGCATCGCATCCACCCTGCTGCTCAACATCATCCTCGCCTGGAACGAGGCCTTCTGGACCCTGAACCTGACCGCTGCCAAGGCCGCGCCGCTGACGGCCTTCATCGCCAGCTACTCCAGTCCCGAAGGGCTCTTCTACGCCAAGCTTTCGGCCGCCTCGACAATGGCGATCGCGCCGATCCTCATCATGGGCTGGTTCAGCCAGAAACAGCTGGTCCGGGGTCTCACCTTCGGCGCCGTGAAGTAAGGAATAATAACGATGGGACGTATCACACTCGACCAGGTGACCAAGAGCTTTGGCGCCGTAGAGGTCATCCCCCCGCTGAACCTGACGATCGACGAGGGCGAATTCGTGGTCTTCGTCGGCCCCTCGGGCTGCGGCAAGTCCACGCTGCTTCGCCTGATCGCGGGGCTTGAGGATGTCTCCTCGGGCGAAATCCGCATCGATCGGGAGGTGGCCACCCACCTGCCGCCGGCCAAGCGCGGCCTGGCGATGGTCTTCCAAAGCTACGCGCTTTATCCGCATATGTCGGTGCGCAAGAACATCGCCTTCCCGCTGAAGATGGCCGGGATGGACAAGGCCGAACAGGACAAGCGCGTCGACTATGCCGCCGGGGTGCTGAACCTGACGGACTACCTTGATCGCCGCCCCGGCCAGCTTTCGGGCGGGCAGCGCCAGCGGGTCGCCATCGGGCGGGCCATCGTGCGCGAACCGGCGGCCTTCCTCTTTGATGAGCCGCTGTCGAACCTCGACGCGGCGCTGCGGGTGGGCATGCGGCTTGAGATCTCAGAGCTGCACGAACGCCTCAAGACCACGATGATCTACGTCACCCACGACCAGGTCGAAGCCATGACCATGGCCGACAAGATCGTGGTGCTGCACGCCGGGGTGATCGAACAGGTCGGCTCTCCGCTTGAGCTCTATCACACCCCGCGCAACAAGTTCGTCGCCGGCTTCATCGGCAGCCCCAAGATGAACATCCTGGAAGGGCCCGTGGCCGCGCAGCACAACGCCAGCGCCATCGGCGTGCGCCCCGAACACCTGGCCAGCTCCGCCGAAAGCGGCACCTGGGAAGGCCGGGTGGGGGTCAGCGAACACCTGGGCTCGGATACCTTCTTCCATGTCCATGACACCGGGCTGGCTGAAACCATCACCGTGCGCGCCTCGGGGGAAATGCCGCTGCGCCACGGGGATCGCATCTTCCTGACGCCGGACCCGGACAAGATCCATCGCTTCGACGCGGAGGGGCTGCGGATGCCGTGACGGCCCGCGCCCGATGAGCGCCCGGATCCCCGGGGGCAGACCACCAACATGGCCAGCCAGGCCGATTACATCGTTGCCCGGGCACAAAACGCCCGTGGCGGCAACTGGATGAGCTGAGCGCTCGAAAGAGGCTCGAAAGACGGAGGCTGATATGAAGCTTGCGATGACGCAGCTCGCGGGGCTGCGCCCGGATATTGCTGTGCCTGCCTATGACCGGGCAGGGCTGAGCCACGGGATCGTCCACGTGGGGCTGGGGAATTTCCACCGCGCGCACCAGGCGGTCTACCTGGATGATCTGTTCAACCTCGGGTTGGACCACGACTGGGCGCTGACGGGCGCCGGGGTGCGGGCGCCGGATGCAGAGATGCGCGAAAAGCTGAAGGCCCAGGATTACCTCTCCACGGTGATCGAGATGGAGGCCGGGGAAACCCGCGCCCGCATCATCGGCTCGATGATCGATTTCGTCCCCGTGGCCGAAGACAACGCGCCCCTGATTGCCAAGATGGCCAAACCGGATACGCGGATCGTGGCGCTGACGGTGACGGAAGGGGGCTATTTCGTCTCTGCTGAAACCGGCACCTTCGATCCCGACAGCCCAGAGATCCGCGCCGATGCCACCCGTCCGGAGGCCCCGCATACGGTCTTCGGCGCGATAGTCGCCGCCCTGCGCGCCCGCCGCGCCGCCGATATCCCGCCCTTCACGGTGATGTCCTGTGACAACCTGCCCGGCAATGGCGACGTGACCCGCGACGCGGTCGTGGGGTTTGCCCAGCTGGTCGACCTTGAGCTTGCCGACTGGATCGAGGGGCAGGTGGCCTTTCCCAACGGGATGGTGGACCGCATCACGCCCGCCACGGGGGATCGCGAACGCGCCTTGGCGGCGGACTGCGGGATCGACGATCCCGTGCCGGTCACCTGCGAACCCTTCCGCCAATGGGTGCTTGAGGACAAGTTCCCGCTGGGCCGTCCCCGGCTTGAGGAGGTGGGGGTCACCTTCACCGATGACGTCCACGCCTATGAGCGGATGAAGATCCGCATCCTGAACGGCGGCCATGCGATCATCGCCTATCCCGGCGCGCTGCTGGGCTGCACCCTCGTGCATGAGGCCATGGCCCACCCGCTGGTCCATGCCTTCCTGCGCAAGGTAGAGGAAGAAGAGATCCTGCCGCTTGTCCATGCCGTGCCGGAGTTCACGCCGGAAGCCTACCTTGAGCTCATCGAGGAGCGGTTTTCAAACCCCGCGGTCGAAGACACCGTGCGGCGGCTCTGCCTGGATGGCTCCAACCGGCAACCCAAGTTCATCGTCCCTTCCATCGTGGATGGTCTGGCGGCGGGCAGGCCGGTCAACGGGCTGGCGTTGCTTTCCGCGCTCTGGTGCCGCTACTGCGCCGGCGTGCTGGAAGACGGCACAGAGGTGGCGCCCAACGATCCCAACTGGGACCGGCTGACAGAGATCGCGCAGAAAGCCCGCGAGAACCCCGGCGAATGGCTGGCCCAGAAAGAGATCTACGGCAGCGTCTCCGCCAACGCGGCCTTTGCCGTGGCCTTCGCCGGCTGGCTGGAGATGCTCTGGGACAAGGGCACCGCGGCCACGCTTGAAACCTACCTGCAGGGCTAGGTTTCCCGCCATTCGGCAGTGAGGCGGAACACGAAAAAGGGGCGCCACGGCGCCCCTTCTGCTGTCTGAAAAACCCGTTGGATCGGCCCCGGATCACTCCACCAGCTCATGCTTCCAGGGCGGGTTGGCCCCGGCGCGTGACACGGTGACGGCGGCGACCTTGGCGCCAAAGTCCAGCGCCTCGAACAGGGCATCGGCCTCGATTTCGGCCAGGCCCTGCTTGGTCAGCAGTCCGGATTCGGAGAGGGCGCAAAGCACGCCCGCGTTGAAGGTGTCGCCCGCGCCCACGGTATCCGCGACATCGGCCCGGCGCGCCGGCACATGCAGGCTTTGGCTGTCCCCGAAATAGGCCGAGGCTCCCTCGCTGCCGCGGGTCAGCACGACGATCCGCGCGCCCTTGGCCAGCAGCGCAAAGGCCTTTTCATCCAGCGTTGCCCGCTCCGGCGCCAGCCATTCCAGGTCCTCGTCCGAGATCTTCACGATATCGGCCTGGGCCAGCATCGCGTCCAGGCGGGCGCGGAAGCGGTCCTCGTCCTGGATGAACCCGGGGCGGATGTTGGGATCGATCATGATCACCCGTTTCGCGGCTTCGCGGGCGCAGAGCGCGGCATAGGTGTCTGCCCCCGGCTCGGACGCCAGGCTGATCCCGCCGAAATACAGCGCCTCCGTCTCCTCGGGCAGGTCGGGCAGGTCTTCCTCCCGGATCATCCGCCCGGCGGAGTTCTCATCGTAGAACAGGTAGCTTGCCTTGCCCTCCACCAGGGTAACGAAGGCCAGGGTGGTCGGCAGGTCGGACCGCATCAGCAGATCCGTCTTCACGCCAGAGGCCTCAAGCCCATGGGCCAGCTGCACGCCGAAAAGATCGGTCGAAATGCCGGAGACCATGGCGCACTCACGCCCCAGCCGCCCCAGCGCGATGGCGGTGTTGAAGATTGCGCCGCCGTCATGGGGCACGAAGCCCTCCTTGCCCGTTTCGGTCGCAGTGGGGATCATGTCGATAAGGGCTTCGCCGCAGCAAATCAGCACGTTTCGCTTCCTTTCGGGAAAGAGTGGCGGCGTCTTTCGGATGGCTGATCCGAACCGGCGCCTGATGCCTGTAATCCGTAGAATACTCCCGGTCTCAAGTCGAGCGTGCGCACCCCGTTTTCCCCCCGTTTCAACGTGACAAAAACGCCGCATCCCGGCGCTTTGCCGCCCATGGCTTACGCAGCGGGACCGGTGGCCAATCCGAAGCAGGACGTTCCAGCATCCCCGGGCCCCTGACAGCCGCCAGCGGGAAAGTGCCGCCTGTGGATAACTCTGTTAAGCGTTTGCCCCTCCCGGCCCGATTGCATCACTTTCCAGTGGTTTCCCCCGCGCCTCGGGTGCTTTGCCTGCGCTCCAGGCGGATGGCGGGGGCCGATTTGCTGACTCCGGGGTAGGGCCAAATCGGCCCTTTTATTTTCAATAGCTTACGCAACGTCGCCTGAGCTATCGCGGCGATCTCCGCGCGTATCGGGCGGGCAGGCCCGCCGCGCCAGCTCTCAAAACGGCCCTCCAAAGCCACGCGCACAGGCAAATTTCGGCCCGCGCGGGCATCGGTGGATAGTCCTCGTTGCAGGCCTGTGTCCGATGGGACATGCGCCCGGCTCTTGCAGCCTGCCACGGCCTCGGCCATGATTCCCGCCAGTAAAGGAGCGTGCATGACAAGCAACCTGCCAGACGACCCCTCCGCCGCCCTGCAGCAGAACCCGCACCGGATCTCCGAACGGCGGGAAAAGTCGCTTGAACTGGCCATCGGTCGCGAGGTCCGCGCGCAGCGCAAGCACCAGCGCATGACCGTGGCGGAGCTCTCCGAAAAGACCGGCATCAGCGCCGGCATGCTCTCCAAGATCGAGAACGGCGCGACCTCGCCCTCGCTCTCCACCCTGCAGGCCCTGGCCCATGCGCTTGGCGTGCCGATCCTGACCCTGTTCCAGGCCTATGACGAACCCCGCGGCGTCATGCACGTGAAGGCCGGGCAGGGGGTAGAGGTCAGCCGCACCGGCACCCGCGCCGGGCACCAGTACAACCTGCTGGGCCATATCGGCTCTTCCGCGGCGGGGGTGGTGGTGGAACCCTACCTGATCACGCTCAGCGAAACCTCGGACATCTTCCCCACCTTCCAGCACGAAGGGATCGAGCTGATCTACATGCTGGAGGGCGTGCTGGAATACCGCCACGGCGAAAGCATGTTCCGGCTGGAACCGGGCGACAGCCTGTTCTTCGATGCCGATGCCCCCCATGGCCCCGAAGGGCTGGTCCAGCTGCCCGCGCGCTATCTCTCGGTGATTTCCTACCCCCAGACTAGCACCTGAAATCCGGCAGCTGACGCCGGGCCGCTGACCACCCGCAGCCAATCGGCAAAAGCGGGCCTTCCCTTGCGCAGCGCCGGTCGGAGGAGTACGGGAAGGGCCTCAGATCCCAGGGCTCCGGAGGTATCATGGACCAGTTGGTGAAACCTGCCGATACGGCTGTCGAAGCGGTCCGCGCGGCCTTGAAGGAAACCTTCGGCGACAGGCTCCAGACCGGCGCGACGCTGTGCGAACAGCACGCCAATACCGCCACCGGGCGCGGCACCCAGCCCCCGGACATGGTCGTCTATCCCGAAACCACGCAGGAAGTGGCCACGATCGCGCGGCTCTGCCACGCCCATTGCGTGCCCCTCATTCCCTTCGGCGCGGGCTCTTCGCTGGAAGGGCAGCTGAATGCCCCCTGCGGCGGCGTCTCCATCGACATGATGAAGATGGACACGATCAAGGAGATCAATCCAGAGGACCTGATCGCCGTGGTCGGCCCCGGCATCACCCGCAAGCGGCTCAATACGGAGCTGCGCCATACCGGCCTGCAATTCCCCATCGACCCCGGTGCCGATGCCTCCATCGGCGGCATGTGCGCCACGCGCGCCTCCGGCACCAATGCCGTGCGCTATGGCACCATGGCAGAAAACGTCCTCTCGCTAGAGGCCGTCATGGCCGATGGCACGGTGATCCGCACCGGCAGCCGCGCGGTCAAAAGCGCCGCCGGCTATGACCTGACCCGCCTGCTGATCGGCTCCGAAGGCACGCTTGGCATCATCACAGAGGTGACCCTGCGCCTGCGCGGCATCCCCGAGGAGACCATCGGCGGCGTCGCCGGTTTCCCGGATCTCGACAGCGCCGTGGCGGCGGTGATCATCATGGTGCAGATCGGGCTGGACGTGGGCCGGGTTGAGCTTCTGGATCCCACCCAGATCCGCGCCTGCAATGCCTATTCCAACCTGACCCTGCCCGAAGTGCCCACGCTGTTCTTCGAATGCACCGGCACCGATGCCGCCGCGCGCGACACCGCGCGCCTCTTTGCGGAAATCGCCGAAGAGCAGGGCGCTCAAAGCATCGAATGGACTGCCGCGCGCGAAGCCCGCAACAAGCTCTGGCAGGCTCGCCATGACAGCTACTGGGCCGCGCTTGCGCTGCGTCCGGGCTGCAAGGGGCTGGTCTCTGACGCCTGCGTGCCGATCTCCGAACTGGCGGCCAATATCACCGCGGCGCGCGACGACCTGGAAGCGCGCGGGCTGATCGGCACCATCCTGGGCCACGTGGGCGATGGCAACTTCCACGTCGTCCTGATGACCGATCCCGAGGATTCCGCCGAAGCCGAACATGTGGAGGCCTTCCTCAAGGGCATCACCCAGCGGGCCCAGGCCTGCGGTGGCACCTGCACCGGCGAACACGGCATCGGGCAGGGCAAGATCGCCTCCCTCGCGGATGAGGCCGGGGCCTCCCTTGGGGTGATGCAGGCGGTGAAGGCGGCGCTTGATCCGCGCAATATCCTCAACCCGGGCAAGATGTTCGCAGTCGCGGGGCAGGGCGCATGACCCCCGCCGCGCGGATTGCCACGGCGGCAGAACTGCTTGACCTGATCCTGGACGGCACGCCGGCGGAAAAGGCGCTGACGGGCTGGGCCCGGCGGTCCCGCTTCGCCGGCTCCAAGGATCGCGCGGCCATTCGGGACCATGTCTTTGACGCGCTGCGCTGCCGCCGTTCCTTCGCCGCCCTTGGCGGGGCGATGACCGGCAAGGGGCTGATGATCGGCATGTTGCGCGCTGCGGGCACCGATCCCGAAACCATCTATACCGGCGAAGGCCATGCGCCCGCGCCCCTCACCCCTGAAGAGCTTGCGGCGGGCCATGCGCCGGCCGCCGGGGCAGAGGCCGCGGATATGCCCGATTGGGTCTGGCCGCTGTTGGAAAACGCCCTTGGCGACAAGGCGCAGCCGGTGGCTGAGATGCTGCGCCATCGCGCCCCGGTCCATATCCGGGTGAACCTGGCCCAGGGCAGCCGCGACGCGCTGATCGACAGCCTGGCGCAGGAACAGATCACCGCGATGCCGGTGGACCTCTCCGACACCGCCTTGGCCGTGACCGAAGGTGCGCGCCGCCTTGCGGGCAGCCGGGCCTTTGCCAATGGCGCCTTCGAGATGCAGGATGCCGCCAGCCAGGCGGTCTGCGCCGCCATTCCGCTCAGCGATGGGCAGAAGGTGCTGGATTACTGCGCCGGCGGCGGCGGCAAGAGCCTCGCGCTCGGGGCCCGTGCCCGGCTGGAGATCCTGGCCCATGACGCCGCGCCAGAGCGGATGCGCGACCTGCCGGCGCGTGCCGAACGCGCAGGGCTGTCCGTGACGCTTGCCGACAAGGCTGCGCTTTCGGCGGCTGCGCCCTTTGACCTGGTGCTTTGCGATGTGCCCTGTTCGGGCAGCGGTGCCTGGCGCCGCGCGCCAGAGGGCAAGTGGCTGCTCAGCGATACCCGCCTGGCAGAGCTGCGGCGCATCCAGCTTGAGATCCTGTCGGAAACCGCGCCGCTGGTCGCGCCGGGCGGTTGCCTGGCCTATGTGACCTGCTCTCTCTTCGATGAAGAGAACAGCGCGCAGGTAGCCGGCTTCCTGTCCCAGGCCTCTGGCTGGCAGCTGGAAAGCGAAGGGCACTGGACCCCACTGGATGGCGGCGACGGCTTCTACCTGGCAGTCCTGCGCCGCAGCTGAGGGGGCGTGCTGCCCCCTTTGCCCACCCTCTGACCCGGACCCAAACGGGGGCAGGCGCGCCCTCTGATGTGTTGATGAATCAGCCGTCTTCCGCTCACCCTTGTTAATTTGGTCAATTGGCCGGGCTTTGTTAAGCTTTGGTTAATTGGTTCCGCCTCACATTCCCCGACGGTGATGGAGGCTTTTCCGGAGGGTTTGGGTGGCAGAGGTTTCGACGGGCGAAAGCGTGTTTGACGCAGCGCGCAGGCGGCTGGGGGATCGAACCCATGTCCTCTTGTTTCTCTGCATGGCCTTCATGGGGCTGGCCGCCATCGTGCCCAGCCGCCTTGCCGCGCTGGCGCTGCTTTTCAGCGGCACAAGCATCGGCGTCGGCCTGCTGCTGGTGCGCGCCCTGTCCCAGCGGTCCGGCAGTTTCGCGGATTACGAGGATGGTTTCCTCAGCGCGCTGCTCATCACGGATCCCAGCCCCGCACTTGTCGCCAACAGCGCGGGCAAGATCGCCTTCCTCAGTGAAACCGCCGCCGAAAGCTTCGGCGCGGAACCCGGTCAGACCCTGGCCGAAGCCCTGCGCGGCAAGCTGGGCCAGGCCCAGGCGGAAACCGTGTTGATGCGCATGACGTCAGAGGCCGCGCGCCTCGGCGCCAGCCGTGCGGATATCGAGACGGTCTCGGGCCGCCTGCGCATCGGGGTGCAATCGCTGGATGGCGGCCACATGCTCTGGCGGTTCGAGGAGTTCGACCTGGCCGACCAGAAGGCGGCCTCCGATTACCAGGTGCCGATGATCTCCATGGGGCGCGGGCAGGCGATCCTCTACATGAACGCCGCCGCCCGCAAGCTGGTGGGCGGACGCCCCAAGCGGCTGGATGACCTGTTCGTGCTGCCCCCCGACCAGGTGGAAGGGCTGGTGCAGGTCCGCACGCCCGATGGCCCGGTGCAGCGCCGCCTGGTCACCATCTCCGGCTCTGCAGAGGACCGCCGCGAACTGCTGCTTCTGGCGGCAGAGGAAAGCGCCAGCCAGGGCCCCTCCAGCCCCGAACAGGATCCCGATGACATCTGGACGCGCACCGATGACCTGCCGGTCCCGATCCTGCGCCTCTCCGTCGCCGGAGAGATAGAGCTGGCCAATGCCGCCGCCCGCCAGTTGCTGGACCTGGATCCCCACAGCCCCGCAGAGCTTTCCGACCTGATGGAGGGGCTCGGCCGCTCCATCACCGGCTGGCTGGAAGAGGCCGCCACCTGTCCCGTCGATACCGGCAGCAAGCCGCATTCGGAATTCCTGCGCCTCTCGCGCTCGGAAAGAGAGGTCTACGTCCAGGTCGCCGTGAAGCCGATCCGCTTCCAGGGCCGCACCGCCCTGATCGCGGTGATGAGCGATGCGACCGAACTCAAGACTCTGGAAGCCCAATTCGTCCAGAGCCAGAAGATGCAGGCCATCGGCCAGCTCGCCGGCGGGGTAGCGCATGATTTCAACAACCTGCTGACCGCGATCACCGGCCATTGCGACCTGCTGCTGCTGCGCCACGACCACGGCGATCCCGATTACGGCGACCTGGTGCAGATCAACCAGAACGCCAATCGCGCCGCGGCGCTGGTCGGCCAGCTGCTGGCCTTCTCACGCAAGCAGACCCTGCGGCCGGAAACCATCGACCTGCGCACCACGCTGTCGGACCTGACCCACCTGCTGAACCGGCTGGTGGGGGAAAAGGTGACGCTCACCCTGACCCATGATCCCCACCTGCCCAAGATCCGCGCCGACAAGCGGCAGCTGGAACAGGTGCTGATGAACCTCGTGGTCAATGCCCGCGACGCCCAGCGATCGGGCGGCGATATCCGCATCACCACCGAAACCCTGCACCTCCACCAGGAGATGCAGCGCGACCGCGCCAAGGTCCCCCCCGGGGATTACGTGCTGGTCAAGGTGGCCGATACCGGCGTCGGCATCCCGCCCGACAAGCTCCAGAAGGTCTTTGAACCCTTCTTCACCACCAAGCGCGTGGGCGAGGGGACCGGGCTGGGCCTGTCCACCGCCTACGGGATCGTCAAGCAATCGGGCGGCTTCATCTTCGTGGAAAGCACCATGGGCGAAGGCACCTGCTTCAGCCTGCTCTTCCCGGCACAGCGCGACGACCCTGTGCAGCTGGAAGCCCCCGCGCCATTGATCGAACAGGCCCCCGAAACCCGTGGCGACGGCGTCGTCCTGCTGGTGGAGGACGAGGCCCCGGTGCGCGCCTTCGCTTCCCGCGCGCTGCGCCTGCGCGGCTACACGGTGCTTGAGGCAGAGAATGCCGAACAGGCGCTGGAGACCCTGCGCAATAGCAAGATGCGCATCGATGTCTTCGTCACGGATGTGGTCATGCCCGGCATGGATGGCCCCACCTGGGTGCGCGAGGCGCTGAAGGATCACCCCGATACCCGTGTCGTCTTCGTCTCGGGCTATGCAGAAGACAGCTTTACCGATGCCAGCGCCAGGATTCCCAATGCCGTCTTCCTGCCCAAGCCCTTCTCGCTGGCCGATCTGACGGATACGGTCTGGCGCCAGCTCAACTAGCGCCGATCCCCTCGTAAAGCGCGAAATCCGCGGCGAACTTGCGCCGCAGCTTCTCCTCTGTCGCGCGCGAGAGCTCCAGCTTGCCGGGTGGAGAGACATTTTCCCGCGCCGTGCTAAGGCTGACCCCCAGCCTTTCTTCCAGGAAAGCATCCAGCAGGGCCGGGGCCTCGTAACGGAACAGGTGGGTGACGCAGGTGCCATTGCCCGCCGGTTCCAGGAACTTCGCCTGGTTGCCGACCTGGGCGAATCCCGGCCGGTCCCCCCGGCAATAGGCCTGCACGAAGTCATCGAAGCTCATGCCGTGAGTAGCATTGGGATGGCCCGCCATCGCCGGGCGCTGCCGGAACCTGTACCAGCTGCCCAGCCAGGACACCGGTTCGCGCATGACCGCCAGAATTTCCATCTCTTCAGAGACGAATTTCTCCAGCATGGGGCGGAAAAAGCGATTGTAGCGGAAGACCGGCGCATGTTTCAGCTCCGGCGGATCGGACACCACAAGCGCGGCATGGCGCGCCAACGCGCTCTCATAGGCGGTGCTGCCGGTCTTGGGAACGGACAGGAACACCAGTCGCGCCTTGGAAAATACCAGCATATGCAACCCCTTCCGTGCCTCGCGGGCAGTATTCGTTGGCCCCACCTCGGGCGTCAACCACTCCTTAACGATGTTCCGCAAAGCTTTAAAAGTTAGAAATTTATTGAAATGTTCTGCTTTTGGTCTCATATAGGTGCGAACAAGAGGCGAACATCGGCAGCGATTGCTGCACCCGGCAGGGTGTGAAATAAGGATCGAAAGAATGGCAACGGCAGATCTACTTTCCATGAACGGCAAAAAAGACCCGAACAAGCAAAAGGCCCTGGACAGCGCGCTGGCCCAGATCGAACGGCAATTCGGTAAGGGCTCGATCATGAAACTGGGCGGCAAGGATGCCATTCAGGAGATCGAGGCAACCTCGACCGGCTCCCTTGGCTTGGACATCGCGCTCGGAATCGGCGGCGTGCCGAAGGGGCGTATCGTTGAAATCTACGGGCCGGAAAGCTCCGGCAAGACCACGCTCACGCTGCACTGCGTGGCCGAGGAACAGAAAAAGGGCGGCGTCTGCGCTTTCGTTGACGCCGAACATGCGCTGGATCCGCAATATGCGCGCAAGCTGGGCGTCGATCTGGATGAACTCCTGATCTCCCAGCCCGATACCGGCGAACAGGCGCTTGAGATCACCGATACCCTGGTGCGCTCCGGCGCGGTCTCCATGGTCATCGTCGACTCGGTGGCGGCCCTGACCCCGAAATCGGAACTGGAAGGCGACATGGGCGACAGCTCCGTCGGCGTCCACGCGCGCCTGATGTCCCAGGCCATGCGCAAGCTGACCGGCTCCATCAGCCGCACCAAGTGCACCGTGATCTTCATCAACCAGATCCGCATGAAGATCGGCGTCATGTTCGGCTCGCCCGAAACGACGACGGGCGGCAATGCGCTCAAGTTCTATTCCTCCGTCCGCCTCGACATCCGTCGCATCGGCGCGATCAAGGACCGGGACGAAATCGTCGGCAACTCGACCCGCGTGAAGGTGGTCAAGAACAAGGTGGCCCCGCCCTTCAAGCAGGTCGAATTCGACATCATGTACGGCGAGGGCATCTCCAAGATGGGGGAACTGGTCGACATGGGCGTCAAGGCCGGCGTGGTCGAGAAATCGGGCTCCTGGTATTCCTATTCGGATGAACGGATCGGGCAGGGGCGCGAGAACGCCAAGACCTTCCTGAAGGAAAACCCCGATCTGGCTTACGAGATCGAGGACAAGATCCGCGCGGCCCATGGCTTGGACTTCGGGGCGGGACACGATTCCGGTGGGGACAGCGACGACGTGATGGAGAGCTGAGGCACCCTCCTCCCGGATAGAAAAACACATCAAGGCGGCACCCCCCGGGGCGCCGCCTTTTCTCATGCCAAGTGACCCGAGCGTTGCGTTAACCCCGGGGCACCGCCCGCTGCGCACCGACGTGATACCGACGTCATACCGACACGATACAGACGCGGCACCGACGCCTCGAAACCGCTGTTAACCTGGGCATATACGCCCGATTCGCCCCAGCTCCTAACCCGGTATCGCTCCCCCTGGTCATCTTCCCTTAACCACCCGCCGCAGGCCGGTAAGGGGGCCAGCCCCCTCGGGTCTGCGACCCTCACCCCCGAAGTATTTCTGGCCAGATGAAGGGATCCGGCCGCCATGCTTCACCTGGCTGAAAATACTTCGGGGGAGGCGCGCGCAGCGCGGCGGGGGCAGGGCCCCTCTTCTGTGGAGCCGGGGTGCCAATGCGGTGGACACCGCCCCGCGCCCCAGTTAAATCAGCAAAACCGCCAGGTAACCGGAAAGGCCGCCCAGAATGCAGTCGCTGAACGAGATCCGCTCGACGTTTCTGAACTACTTCCAGCGCCAGGGCCACACCATCGTGCCCTCGTCGCCGCTTGTGCCGCGCAATGACCCCACGCTGATGTTCGCGAACTCCGGCATGGTGCAGTTCAAGAACTGCTTCACGGGCGTCGAGAGGCGCGATTACACCCGTGCGACCACCGCGCAGAAATGCGTTCGCGCCGGCGGCAAACACAACGATCTGGACAATGTCGGCTATACCGCGCGGCACCATACCTTCTTTGAAATGCTCGGGAATTTTTCCTTCGGTGATTACTTCAAGACCGAGGCGATTCCCTTTGCCTGGGAGCTGATCACCCGAGAGTTCGGCATTCCGAAGGACAAGCTTTATACAACGGTCTATCACACCGATGACGAGGCCTTCGAGCTTTGGAAGAAGATCGGCGTTCCCGAGGACCGCATCATCCGGATCGCGACCTCCGACAACTTCTGGCAGATGGGCGATACCGGCCCCTGCGGTCCCTGCACCGAGATCTTCTATGACCATGGCGAGAAGTTCTGGGGAGGCCCTCCGGGATCGCCGGAAGAGGATGGCGATCGTTTCATCGAGATCTGGAACGTCGTTTTCATGCAGAACGAGCGGTTCGAGGACGGCTCCATGCGCGCGCTGGACATGCAGTCCATCGACACGGGCATGGGTATCGAACGCGTTGCGGCCCTGCTGCAGGGGACCAATGACAACTATGCCACGGACCTGATGCGCTCGCTGATCGAGGCTTCGGCCCATGCGACCAGCTCTGAGCCCGACGGCCCCGGCAAGACCCACCACCGGGTGATCGCAGATCACCTGCGCTCGACCTCCTTCCTGATCGCAGATGGCGTCATGCCCTCCAACGATGGTCGCGGCTACGTGCTGCGTCGCATCCTGCGCCGGGCCGCGCGCCACGCCCACCTGTTGGGCGCGCAGGATCCGCTGATGCACCGGCTGGTGCCGGAACTGGTCCGCCAGATGGGCGACGCCTATCCCGAGCTGCGCCAGGGCCAGGCGATGATCGAAGAGACTCTGAAACTGGAAGAAACCCGGTTCCGTCAGACACTTGATCGTGGCCTGAAGCTTCTGGACGATGAACTTGAGGGCCTGCCGGAGGGCGCCGAGCTGCCCGGCGAATCCGCCTTCAAGCTCTATGACACCTACGGTTTTCCGCTGGACCTGACGCAGGATGCGCTGCGTGAAAAGGGCCGCACCGTGGACACCGCCGGCTTTGACAGTGCCATGGCCGAACAGAAGGCCAAGGCCCGTGCGGCCTGGTCCGGCTCTGGCGAAGCGGCCGATGCGACGGTCTGGTTTGACCTCGCAGAGAAGAAGGGCACCACCGAGTTCCTTGGCTACGATACCGAGATCGCCGAAGGCCAGATCCTGGCCCTGGTGCGTGAGGGCCAGACCATCGACAGCGCCAGCGCCGGAGAGGCCGTCACGGTCGTGCTGAACCAGACGCCCTTCTACGCCGAGAGTGGCGGCCAGGTGGGCGACACCGGCGAGGTGCGCACGGAAAGCGGGACGGTCCGCATTTCCGATACGCGCAAGGTGGCCGGTGTCTTCCTGCATATCGGCGAAGTCTTTGATGGCACTGTGAAACCCGGTGAGCCTGCGATCCTGGAAGTGGAGCATGCGCGCCGCTCGATGATCCGGGCCAACCACTCTGCCACGCACCTACTGCACGAGGCCCTGCGCGAAGCGCTTGGCGATCACGTGGCACAGCGCGGCTCGCTCAATGCGCCGGATCGTCTGCGGTTCGACTTCAGCCATGGCGCGGCGCTTTCGCCCGAGGATCTGAAGACGGTGGAGCGTGAGGTCAACGCCTACATCCGCCAGAACACGGCCGTCGAAACCCGCATCATGACGCCCGACGACGCGCGCGAGATCGGCGCCCAGGCGCTGTTTGGTGAGAAATACGGGGACGAGGTCCGCGTTGTCTCCATGGGCCGCGCGCCCACGGGCAAGGGGCAGGGCGGTGACACCTGGTCCATCGAGCTGTGCGGCGGCACACATGTCACCCGCACAGGCGATATCGGGGCCTTTGCCCTGACCGGCGAAAGTGCCTCTTCCGCCGGCGTGCGCCGGATCGAGGCGCTGACCGGCGAAGCGGCCCTTGCAGAGCTGCGCGGCCGGGATATCGCCCTGTCGCAGATCGAGGGCATGCTCAAGACCTCCGGTCCGGGCACCGTGGATCGCGTCAAGGCGCTGATGGACGAACGCCGGCAGCTGGCCAACGAAGTTGCCCAGCTCAAGCGGGAGATCGCCATGGGCGGCGGCAGCGGCAACAGCGGCGCCGAGGCAGAGCAGGTCAACGGGATTTCCTTTATCGGCCAGGCGCTTCAGGGCGTTTCCGGCAAGGATTTGCGCAGCCTGATCGACGCCCACAAGACCAAGGTCGGCTCCGGCGTGATCCTTTTGATCGCCGAGGAAGGCGGCAAGGTTGCCGTCGCCTGTGGCGTCACCGATGACCTTGTCGGCAAGGTTTCTGCGGTGGATGTGCTGAAGGCCGCCGTGCCCGCCGTTGGCGGCAAGGGCGGCGGGGGCCGTCCCGACATGGCGCAGGGCGGTGGCAAGGACTTTGCCGGTGCCGATGCGGCCATTGCCGCCGGACGCGCCGTTCTGGAAGGATAAACCATGGCTGTCTATCTTGTCGCCCGGATCGACGTCACCGACCCCGAGGATTACAACAGCTACGCCTCGCGCACCGCGGCCCTGATCGCCGAAGCGGGCGGGCGCGTGCTGGCCAAGGGCGGAGAGCAATCCTATGTCGAAGGCTCCGGCCCCGGCCGCCATGTGATCATAGAGTTTCCCGACCGCGCGACCGCCGAGGCGTGGTATTCCTCTCCTGGTTACCAGGAGATCCTTCCCATTGCTTTGCGGTCAAGCGAGCGGGACATCGTCATCGTGGAGGGAGCTTGATGCCCGCACTCTGGATTGCCCATGTCACCGTCACTGACGAGGACGCCTACGGAAAATACGCCAAGCTGGCCGGCCCTGCCATTGCCAAGCACGGCGGCAGCTTCATTGCCCGTGGCGGCCGGTTCGTTCAGCTGGAAGGCAAGGAGCGCCCGCGCAACGTGGTTGCAAAGTTCGACAGCGTGGAAGCGGCGGAAGCCTGCTACCACTCGCCTGAATACCAGGAAGCGCTCAGCCATGCGCGCGGCGCCTCCGAGCGTGAGTTGCTGATCGTCGAGACCTCTGAATAACAGATCGCCCCGTCAGGGTTCGATCATCAGGCGGCGCCCCTTGGGGCGCCGTTTTGCGTTTCAAGCCAGTGGGTTAGACGCGCGCAAAGAAGAAGGGCGGGGCCTTTCGGCACCCGCCCTTCCTGTCTTTTCCGGTGAAGCAGCGATCAGCTGCGGGAGTTCCGCTTGCGCTCATGCGGGTCCAGGAAGCGCTTGCGCAGACGGATCGAGGTCGGCGTGACTTCGACCAGTTCGTCGTCGTTGATGTAGGCGATGGCCTCTTCCAGCGACAGCTTGATCGGGGTCGTCAGGCGGACAGCGTCATCGGTGCCGGAGGCCCGGACGTTGGTCAGCTGCTTGCCCTTCAGCGGGTTCACTTCCAGGTCGTTCTCACGGCTGTGTTCGCCGATGATCATGCCCTGGTAGACAGCTGCCTGGGCGCCGATAAAGAACTTGCCGCGATCTTCCAGCTTCCACAGTGCATAGGCCACGGCGGTACCGTCATCCATGGAGATCAGAACACCTGCGCGACGGCCCGGGATGGAACCTTTGTAAGGCGCCCAGGTGTGGAACACGCGGTTCAGCACGCCCGTGCCACGGGTATCGGTCAGGAATTCGCCGTGATAGCCGATCAGGCCACGCGACGGGACATGCGCGATGATCCGGGTCTTGCCCGCGCCGGCCTGGCGCATCTCAGCCAGGTCACCCTTGCGCGCGCCGGTCAGCTTTTCGATGACTGCGCCGGAGTATTCGTCATCCACGTCGATGGTGACTTCCTCGATCGGCTCCAGCTTCTGGCCGTTCTCGTCTTCGCGCAGGATGACCTGCGGACGGGAGATCGACAGCTCGAAGCCCTCGCGGCGCATGTTCTCGATCAGGACGCCCATTTGCAGTTCGCCACGGCCCGAAACCTCGAAGGCCTCGCCACCGGGGGTGTCCTGAATCTTGATGGCGACGTTGGTCTCCGCTTCCTTCATCAGGCGCTCGCGGATGACGCGGGACTGCACCTTCTTGCCTTCACGGCCAGCCAGCGGGCTGTCGTTGATGCCGAAGGTCACGGTGATGGTCGGCGGATCGATCGGCTGGGCTTCCAGCGGTTCCTCGACGGCCAGGGCACAGATCGTATCGGCCACGGTCGTCTTGGTCATGCCGGCGATGGACACGATGTCCCCCGCTTGGGCTTCTTCGATGTCCTGCTGGCCAAGGCCACGGAATGCCTGGATTTTCGTGACGCGGAACTGTTCGATCTTCTGGCCCACGCGGGACAGGGACTGAACCGTTGCGCCAACCTTCAGCTTGCCGCTTTCGACGCGGCCGGTCAGGATCCGGCCCACGAAGGGGTCGGCGCCCAGGGTCACGGCCAGCATGCGGAAATCGTCATCCTGCTTGGCGACCTGCTTGGGCTTGGGCACGTGGTTCACGACAAGGTTGAACAATGCGTCCAGGTTCTTGCGCGGACCGTCCAGCTCTGCGTCGCACCAGCCGTTGCGGCCGGAGGCGTAGAGGTGGGGGAAGTCGAGCTGATCTTCATCCGCATCAAGCGATGCGAAAAGGTCGAAACATTCGTCCAGGGCCCGGTCAGGCTCTGCATCGGGTTTGTCGACCTTGTTGAGCACCACGATCGGGCGCAGGCCAAGAGCCAGCGCCTTGGAGGTGACGAACTTTGTCTGGGGCATCGGGCCTTCGGCCGCGTCCACCAGCAGGACAACCCCGTCGACCATGGAGAGGATACGTTCCACCTCTCCGCCGAAGTCGGCGTGGCCTGGGGTGTCGACGATGTTGATCCGCGTGCCTTTCCATTCGACCGAAGTCGCCTTGGCGAGGATGGTGATCCCTCGTTCCCGTTCCAGGTCATTGCTGTCCATGGCCCGTTCGGCCACGGCCTGGTTGGCGCGGAAGGCACCGGATTGCTTCAGCAGCTCATCCACCAGGGTCGTTTTACCGTGGTCGACGTGAGCGATGATGGCGATATTGCGCAGATCCATTGGGCATCCCTAAATAGCTTGCGCCCGCGCCTATACCGGAGCGAGGGGAAAAGCCAGAGGAAAGGCGCATCAGGCGAGCAGACGACCCAACGGCGCGGTAAATCGGCTGTAGATCCAGCTATGCCCTGTATTTTCGACCTGCGCGCCGCTGCCCAGCTTGAAATGGGCCAGGCCCGGGGCGCGCCTTGGTGCCAGCGTGCCCAAGTCCAGGCGGGTGTAGCCCTTGCGGTGCAGCCATTCGGCGGCCTCTGCCAGCAGAAGGTTATGCGCCTGCCGCGCGCGCCCCTCCGGCCCGCTCCACCCCATGTGGTAACTGGCCCCCGGCGCATGCAGAAGGAAAAGCATGGCCGCCACGGGTTCGCCCTGGAAATAGGCAGTGAAAAGACGTGTCTGGGGCCAGGCCAGGGCAAAGGCGGCGGGCAGGGCACGGTAGCCCCGGTCGCGCCGCTGTGCCGTTTCGGCGTGCAGCAGCCAATGATCCGGCTGACGGGGGAAGGGGGCATGGGTGGGTTGCAGCCCGTTACGCCGCGCCCGGTTCAGCCGGTTGCGCCACTTCTGCGCCATGGCGGCTTCGCGGCTGTCCGCCCCGGCGGAGAGGTCCAGCACGGCCCGTGCCTGGGGGGTCATGACGGGAATGGCCCCACTTCGGCGCAGGGCGTGATCCATGGCGGCATCGGGGGAAGAGATCAGCGTCAGCCCGGATCGGCCCCGCAGCACCGGCACCTCGCTTGGGGCCGGAAGCCAGAGACAGCTGAGCCCGGCGATCCTGCGGCGCACACCGAAGGTCCCGTCCGGCATCAGGGTGATGTCGCTGCCAAGCTTTGTCAGCGTCTTGGCGTAGAAGGCGTGACGCTGCATCCGGTCGTCGGGGAAAGCTTCGGGAGAGACATGTTTCATGTCCCGGATTAACGCCCCGAAAACCTTATTCGCGGTTAATGGGGTTCATGAAATCGACGCCCGACACCCGGATATGCGAATGCCGCCCGACATGGCAGGCGGCATTGCTGGTCTTTCTTGGACTGTCCGCGCCGGTCTTTGTCATCCTGACGCTGATTGACTGGATCGTCTGACGATCAGAAGGGGATCTCGTCGTCGATGTCGCGCGACGGGGCACCGCCGCCGCCACCACCGCCACCGCCGGAAGAACCACCGCCGTAGCCTCCGCGATCATCGTAGCCGCCACGGTCGTCGTAACCGCCGCCACCGCCGGAAGATCCGCCACCGAAGTTGCCGCCGCCACCGCCACCGCCGCCGCCTTCACCGCGACCGTCAAGCATGGTCAGTTCCCCGGCGAAGGGACGCAGCACGACTTCGGTGGAATAGCGGTCCTGGCCAGATTGGTCCTGCCACTTGCGGGTTTCGAGCTTGCCCTCGATGTAGACCTTGGAGCCCTTGCGCAGGTATTGCTCTGCCACGCGCACCAGGGGTTCGTTGAAGATGGCAACCGTGTGCCACTCCGTACGCTCACGGCGCTCACCGGTGTTGCGGTCTTTCCAGTTCTCTGAGGTGGCAATGCGCAGGTTGCAGACCTTGCCGCCGTTCTGGAAAGAGCGGACTTCCGGGTCGCGGCCCAGGTTGCCGATCAGGATGACCTTGTTGACGGATCCGGCCATGCGGTGCCTCCTCATATCCTTCGGGAAGCGCCCCCGGCGAATCCGGCGGCGCGTGTTTCGCACGGTTACAGCAGAGCCGGGCGGCAGGGGCAAGTTCCCAGTCCGGTTCCATGGAAATTCACGGGATGTTTCAGGATGGGCGATGGCCTGCCGAAAGCGGCCCTTCGGGGGTGCAAAAACCGGCCACGCCCGCTATAGAGAGCCTCGATAAAAGGGACAGTCAGAGGGAAATTGCCGGTGCGATTGCAAATTCTTTGCTGCGCTCTTGCCGCGACGTTCGTGGTGGAGGGTGCCTCGGCGGATGTGTTCGGCTCCAGGACCCGGAAGGCGCAATTCGGCGACCAGACCCGTGTGTTGGACAGCCGGGCCGCAAAACAATACGCCAATTCGGTGCGCTTGACGCCGCGCGCGATTGAAACCCCGACGATCTGGGGTTCTGGCGTGGGCTACGAGGGCAGCTACAACGGGCCCTTCCTGGACATGGCGCGCTCTGCCGCGCGGCGCAACAACGTGCCAGAGGGGCTATTCCTGCGGCTGGTCCAGCAGGAAAGCGGCTGGCGCGATACTGCGCTGTCGCCCAAGGGCGCGATTGGCCTGGCGCAGATCATGCCGCAGACGGCGCGCCTGCTGAACATCGACGCGAATGACCCCTATGAGAACCTGGATGGCGGCGCGCGCTACCTCGCGCAGCAATACCGCGAGTTCGGCTCCTGGCCGCTGGCCCTGGCGGCCTATAACGCCGGTCCCCACGTGGTGAAGCGCTACGGCGGCATCCCGCCTTATAAAGAGACGAAGAATTACGTGAAGGTGATCTGGGGCGGCTGAGCTCTGGCCAACCAGCGCCGGGGACCTGCCTTTGCGCGCCGTGTTCTGCACAAACTGAAAGGTCCGGGCAGCATTTGTCCGGGCCTTTTGCGTGAGGGGTGTCCTATTTCGCAGCAACCTTGATGATCGGCTCCATTTGGCGGAATTTATCCTCGGACAGGTGGCACTTGATCTGGTGGCGCGCGCCCATGTCACGCAGTGGGGGCACCTCTGTTTCACAAAGCGCCCCGGGTACCATGGATTTCCAATGGCAGCGGGTCTGGAAAGGGCAGCCGGGGGGCGGGTTCATGGCAGAGGGGATGTCCCCATCCAGCACGATATGCTTCTTCTCGACAGAGGTATCGGCGATGGGCACGGCGGACAGCAGCGCCTCTGTGTAGGGGTGATAGGGCCGGGAAAAGACCTGGTCCGTCGTCCCGATCTCGACCACGTGGCCCAGGTACATGACCATCACCCGGTCACTGAGATAGCGCACGATGGAGAGATCGTGCGAAATGAAGAGCAGGGTGGTCTTCTGTTGCCTCTGAATTTCCATCAGCAGATCGGTGACGGCCGCCTGGACAGAGACATCCAGCGCCGAGGCCGGCTCATCCGCGACCACGATCCGCGCGTTGCCGGCAAAGGCCCGCGCGATCCCGACGCGCTGTTTCTGCCCGCCCGAAAGCTGGCGCGGCATCCTGTCGGCAAAGGCGCGGGGCAGCTTCACCAGGTCCAGCAGGGTCAGCATCCGCTCGCGTCGCTCCTGGTCACTGTCCCCGATCCCGAAGACCTCCAGTGCGCGGATGATCTGGCGTCCGACGGTCATGGAGGGGTTGAGCGTGTCGAAGAGGTTCTGGAACACCATCTGCACGTCTGACACCGTGCGGGTATCGCGGGTCTCGATCGGCGTTCCCTGGACCTCGCGGTTGTCCAGAAGTATGCGGCCGTCGGTGGCCGTCTCCAGCCCCATCAGGACCTTGGCAAAGGTGGACTTTCCGCACCCGCTTTCGCCCACGATGGCCAGCGTTTCGCTTTCTCTCGCTTCGAAGCTGAGCGTTTCATTGGCCTTCACCACCTTCTTCTCCCGCCCAGAGAACAGGGCAGAGGCGGCGACCTCGTAGTATTTCTTCAGGTTCTCGACCTTCAGGATCGGCGCGCCAAGGGTGCCTTTCTGCCTAGTCTGCGTGGCGACCCTGGGGGCGGTCCAGTCGATCTCCTGCGATCTGAGGCAGCGGGTCACGTGGCGCGCGTCCTCCTCGATCCGGATCATGGGGATCTTCTGCGCATCGCAGCGCCCGGCCTCGAAATAATCGCAACGCGGGCCGAAGTTGCAGCCCGCAGGGCGTTCATGGGGCAGGGGGAAATTGCCCGGAATGGCCAGCAACGGGCGCGCTGTCTTGTCCGCGCCGGGCAGGGGGATCGATCGGAAAAGCGCCTGGGTATAGGGGTGGCGCATGTTGTCGAAAACATCCGCGATGGAGCCGCGCTCGACCGCCTCGCCGGAATACATCACGCAGATGCGGTCGCAGGTCTCAAGCACCAGGCCAAGGTTGTGACTGATGAACAGCATAGAAGTGCCGTATTTCTTGCCGAGGTCCTTAACCAGGTCGACGATCGCGGCCTCCACCGTCACGTCAAGCGCCGTGGTGGGTTCATCCAGGATCAGCAGCGACGGCTTGGACATCAGCGCCATGGCGATGACGATCCGCTGCTGTTGTCCGCCCGAAAGCTGGTGGGGAAAGGCCTTCAAAATTCGCTCGGGGTCCGGCAGCTTGACGTCGGTCACGACCTGAAGGGCCCGCTGGTAGGCTTCCTTTTCGGTGATGCCCTCGTGGATCATGGGCACTTCCATGAGCTGCTTGCCGATCCGCATGGCCGGATTCAGGCTGGCCATGGGTTCCTGGTAGATCATCGCGATCTCGTTGCCGCGCAGCTGGCGCAGCTCTGCGGCGCCCATCTGGCCCAGGTCGCGGCCCTTGAACTTGATCGTGCCCCCCACGATGCGGCCGCTCACGCCCAGGTCCTGCATCACGCCAAGCGCCACGGTCGACTTGCCGCAGCCCGATTCCCCGACCAGCCCCACGGCTTCCCCCGGTTGGATTGAGACCGTGAAATCCATCACCGCCGGGATCTCCCGCAGCCGCGTGAAGAAGGAGATGGACAGGTTGTCGATCTCAAGGATGGGTCCGTCATAGTCGGTCATGACACCTCTCCCAGGGGCGGTTGCCCCGATTGTCACGTTTCGCAGACCGCGGGGCAGGGCAGCGGGCTCCGCTCCGCGGGATCAATCCTTCAGGCTTTCCTCGCGCAACCCATCGGCCAGCAGGTTCAGCCCCAGGACAAGGCTCAGCAGCGCTACGGCGGGCACGATAGCGGGATGCGGGTAGATGGACAGCAGCTTGCGGCCCTGGTTGATGGTGCTGCCCCAGTCCGGGCTTTCCGGCGGCAGGCCCAGGCCGAAGAAGCCCAGCGTGCCCAGCAGGATCGTGGTGTAACCGATGCGCAGGCAGAAATCGACGATCAGAGGACCACGGGTATTCGGCAGGATCTCCCACAGCATGATGTACCAGGGGCCTTCGCCTCGGGTTTGCGCGGCGGCCACGTAATCGCGCGTCTTGATGTCCAGCGTCAGCCCGCGCACGATCCGGAAGACGGTGGGCGCATTGACGAAGACGACAGAGACGAAGACCACCAGGATGCCGCCGGGAATGTTGAACAGGTCCAGCGCGTCGGGCAGGAAGGCGACCCGCGTTTCCGGGTCTGATATCAGCGACAGGTAGCTCCAGCCCAGCACCACGATCAGCCCCGTCAGTATCACGTTCCGCCGGGCGGGCTGCGTGTAGTAGCGGGCGTTGATCAGGATCGTCAGGAAGATCAGCGGGAAGATGAACAGGACCATCGCCATGTAGCTTGGGATCCCGGTCTGCACCATCTCAGGCGTGACCAGCAGGTAGAAAAGCAGGATTACCGGAAAGGCCAGGATCAGGTTGGCCAGGAAGCTCAGCACGGTGTCCAGCTTGCCGCCGATATAGCCCGCCGGCAGGCCGATGGTGATCCCCACCATGAAAGCGAAAAGCGTGGCCAGCGGCGCGATGCGGATGACCACCCAGCTGCCCGCGACCATGCGCGAAAAGACATCCCGCGCCAGGGTATCGCCGCCCAGGATGTAATGGGGGTAGTCGCCGTCTTCTGCGCCGCGCAGCGGTGTGCCCGGCGGCTTGTTCTTCATGCCAATGGCCGTGGACAGCGGATCATGCGTGATGATCATGTCGAAGATCCCCGCGAAAAGCGCGGTGTAGACCCAGAACATGACCAGCCCGAAGCCGACCATGCCGATCCAGTTGTCAAAGAGCTTGCCGTAAAGCCCAAGCCGGCGCTTGTAGGTGATCGACAGTGCAAAGGTGATGCCTAGCGCGATCCAGACCGGCAGAAAGCGCCCCAGCAGCGCGATCATGATCTGTCCCCAGGAAAGCGGTTCCATGCTTTGCACTCCTCAGGAAATGCGGATGCGCGGGTTGAGGTAGACGTAGCCGACATCCGAGATCAGCTGCGTCACCAGCACCACGATCACAGAGACGACGGAGATCCCCAGAAGAAGGTCGATATCGTTGTTGCCGGCCGCCTGCACCAGCGCCCAGCCCAGGCCCTTGTAGTTGAACAGCGTCTCGACCACGACGACGCCGTTCAGCAGCCAGGGAAACTGCAGCATGATCACCGTGAAGGGGGCGATCAGCGCGTTGCGCAGGGCGTGTTTGAGCACGATGTTGTGGAAGGCGACCCCCTTGAGCCGGGCGGTGCGGATATATTGCGTCGTCATCACCTCTGCCATGGAGGCACGGGTCATGCGCGCCACGTAGCCCATGCCAAAAAGGGCGATGGTCAGCACCGGCAGGAAGAAGTTCTCGAAGGTCGCGCCGTCCATGGCAGAGGTCGCCGTGCCTTTGAACCACTTCAGCCCCACGGCGGAAGAGGCAAAGACCGCGATCAGGATCACGCCCGAAACATATTCGGGCGTTGCCGTCGTGGCGATGGAAAAGGTCGAGAGCGTCCTGTCGGTGAACGAGCCATCCTTCATCCCCGCCAGAACGCCGATCACCAGCGCGGTCGGGATCATCAGAACCATGACCCAGAACATCAGCTTTCCGGTCTGGGCCAGGCGTATGGCGACGATGGTGCTGACATCCTCGCGGAAGACGCGGCTTTCGCCCCATTCGCCCTGCAGGATCCCGCAGAAGTCCGGAGCCTCTTGCGCCACCATGCCGCTTTCGATGCAGCGGCCGCTCACCTTGCCGTCGGCTGTTTCGTGGGTCCATCCCGGTACCACCCCCAGCCATTCACCGTAACGCACGATCATCGGCTGCTCAAAGCCGTTGTTTTCCAGCCAGCGGTCGACCTCTTCATCGGACATGCGGCTGTTGCCGGCGAACTTTGCGACCTTTTCCAGGTTTGGCGGCAGGTTGGTCAGGAAGAAAACGATGAAGCTGAGACAGAGCGTCGTCAGGATCATCGTGCCGGTCCGTTTCAGCAGGAAAAGAAGCATGAACTATCCCTTTCACTGGCAGCCGGGTACAGAAGGACCGTGGCCTTGGCCGGAGCGCCCGCATGGGCCGGCGCATGTGAAGCGGGGCCGTGCATCACTGCGCGGCCCCGGTCCTGTCAGCTGTCGAGCCACCACTTGTAGTGATGCATCTCGAAGGTCGGATGCATTTCCGCGCCCTTCACCTCTGGCTTGTAGTGCCGGAAGAGGGACCGCCAGTAGGGCTGCACCATCACGCCTTCGTCCAGCATGATCTGTTCAAGCTGAGCCATGATCACCCGGCGCTTGTCCGCATCGGCGATGGACATGGCTTCTGTCAGCAAATCGTCGAACTCGGCGTTGGACATGGCGCTTTCATTCCAGGCCACACCGCTGCGATAGGCCAGCGCCAGGATCTGTACACCCAGGGGCCGCATGTTCCATTCGGTGGCAGAGAAGGGATAGGCCAGCCAGTCGTTCCAGAAGGTCGAGCCGGGCAGGATCGTGCGCTTGATGTTGATCCCGGCGTCGCGCATCTGGGCCGCAACCGCGTCACAGGTTTCCGATTGCCACTGGTCGTCGATGGAGATCAGCTCGAACTCTGTATCGGCCATGCCCAGCTCTTCGAGCTTGGCAAGCGCGGCCTCTGGGTCCGTGGGCAGTGGCGGGATCTGCGCGTATTCCGGGTGGATCGGGCAGACGTGATGGTTTTCCGCGACGGTGCCATAACCGGCATAGCCAAGTTCCAGGATGACCTCGTTGTCCACGGCCATGATAAGGGCCCTGCGCAACTCTGGATCGCTGTAGGGCTCCTGGCTCTGGTTAAAACGCACGCAGATCGTGGCCGCCGTCACCGTTTCGGACTGGACCCAGTCCATGGCGTTCAGCACCTCGATGTATTCCCCGGTCGACTGGTAGGTCATGTCGATCTCGTCGGAATCGGCCGCTGCCACCCAGGAGGCCATGTCAGTCCCGAAGTCGATGAACTCGATCCGGTCCAGCCAGGCGCCTTCGCCCCACCAGTTGTGGTCGGTGTTCTTGACCAGCACCTGGGTCACGCCGACTTCGTTGGTTTCAGGCAGGAAGGGGCCGGTGCCGATCGGGTTGTCGGCTGGATCACCGCCATCGTAGCCTTGGTGAACCACCGCTGCCGGGTAATCGGCAAAGCTTGGAATGATCGTGATGTCGGGGGCCGAACAGGCCAGCTTGACCGTCAGGTCATCCACCACCGTGATCGCCCCTTCGGCGGCCTTGCCCGTGCTTTCGTCGATCAGGACCGTCATGCGCGAGGCCATGGAGTTGCCTTCGACCGTGGAATCGCACCAGCGGTCCAGGTTGAAGGCCACGTCCTCGGCGGTGAAGGGATCGCCGTTGTTCCAGGTCACCCCGGGGCGGACGTGCAGCATGTACTCGGTGGCGTTGTCGTTCACCTCCCAGCTTTCAAGCAGCATCGGCTTGAAGGAGCCGTCCCGCTGATATTCGATCAGGTATTCCAGCCAGCCGCGAGAGAAGTTGGCGTGCTGGGACCAATCGTAGGTGCGCGGATCCTTCAGCGCCTTGGTCTCCATCTGCACGCGCAGGGTGCCGCCGGATTTCGGGGTCTCCTGGGCTGCTGCGGGCTGAACCAGCCCGCCAAGGGCATAGGCGGTGGGTGCGGCAACGCCCAGGGCTGTGGCGCGGGTCAGGAATTCGCGGCGGCTCAGCTTGCCGGCCTTGAACTCATCGGCGTACATGCGGGCCGCGGGATGGACTGACCCCTGCGGTTGATTGCGATGCGTCATTGACGTTCTCCCTGCGACGTTTCTTCCACGATGCCCCGGTGGCCGACCGGCCCGAAGCCCAAAGATCTTTCCCCGCCCACCTTTCGCGCGTCTTACCTGACGCGATCATTTCCACATGGAAGCGGAAGATCCGTCAATCTGCACGTTCGCCATAACGGGGTCGGAAAGCGACGTATTTATATTTCAAAAGCGACATGGTCCCAATCCCAAGTGAAAAGGCGGCCACGCGCTCTACTCCCAGGTCAAAGTAGCGCGTTTTTCAGAACTTGGAGGCTTCATTTGCCTCCACGCGGCGCAGGGGTGTCACGTACCCGGCCCGACCGTGCCGCGGTCAATCAACAAAGGGTGCCGGGACGAGGCTTGCCGGTTCAATCCGGGTCTATGGGCTGCCAGTCCTTCATGCGGGCGCGGAACCAGGTTCGCTGACGCTTGGCGAACTGGCGTGTGGCGGTGATCGCGTTCTCGCGGGCCGCCTCGAAACTCGATTCGCCGCGCAGGTAGGTCACCAGTTCCGGCGCGCCGATGGCCTTGGCCGATGGCAGGGTGGGGTCCCAGGTGGGCAGGTTATCCTCCACTTCCTGAAGGGCGCCTTCCTCCAGCATCATGTCGAAGCGCCTTTCGATCCGCGGGCTCAGCCAGTCCTTCGGAGCGGTAAAGACCAGCCTTTCACAGGATTCCGGCGGCAGCAGCGGCGCGGGTGTGTCATCCTGCCAGGCGGCGATGCCACGGCCGGTGCTTTGCAAGACCTCCCATGCGCGTTGCACCCGTGCGGGATTGGCCAGGTCGATCCGTGCGGCGCTTTCGGCGTCCAGTGCCTGGCGCATGACGTCCATCTCCCCGGCCTCGCGCAGCGCATTGCCCTGGGCGCGGACCTCTTCCGGGATCGGCGGGATTTCGGCCAGCCCCTCTGTCAGGGCGCGGAAATACAGCCCGGTGCCACCGACGATGATCGCCCGCTCAGGGCCGCGCAGAATCGCTTCGACCTCTCTCAGCCATTCGCCGACGCTGTAGGGATGCGTCCGCCCGACATGGCCGAAAAGCCTGTGTGGCAAGGCTTCTTCGTCCTCTGCTGGCGGGCGGGCCGTGAGGATGCGCCAGTTGTCATAGACCTGTATGGCGTCGGCATTGACGATGACCCCTCCGTCCCGTGCCGCGATTTCCATCGCCAGGGCGGATTTTCCCGAGGCCGTTGGCCCCGCGATAAGTACCGGATGTGTAACGGAAAGGCGCTTTGCCCATGGCTTCTGCAAAGGGAACTCCCGAACGGGCCGAAGGCCAATTCGCGGATTGAACCCGCAGGGCTTTTCGGACATTTTGCCCGCGATCCTAGAACCCCGCTGCAGAGGAATGCAACATGGCCGATATCGCGCTTCAAACCACCTACAAGCGGGTGCTCCTCAAGATCTCGGGCGAGGCCCTGATGGGACCGCAGGGGTTCGGCCTGCATCCGCCCACCGTGGAACGCATTGCCCAGGAAGTGAAATCCGTTGCCGACCTTGGCGTAGAGGTCTGCATGGTCATCGGCGGTGGCAACATCTTCCGCGGTCTGGCCGGCTCTGCCCAGGGGATGGAGCGGACCACTGCCGACTACATGGGGATGCTTGCCACGGTGATGAACGCGCTGGCAATGCAGAGCGCCCTTGAGGGGCTGGGTGTCTTTACCCGCGTGATCTCTGCCATCACCATGAACGAAGTGGCAGAGCCCTATATCCGCCGCCGCGCCGTGCGCCACCTTGAAAAGAAGCGGGTCTGCATCTTTGCCGCCGGCACGGGCAATCCCTATTTCACCACCGACACCGCCGCCACGCTGCGCGCCAATGAAATGGCCTGCGAGGCGATCTTCATGGGCAAGAACGGCGTCGACGGGGTCTATGACAGCGATCCCAAGACCAACCCGGATGCGAAGCGCTACGATGACGTGACCTATGACGAGGTGCTGGCAAAGAACCTCAAGGTCATGGATGCCTCGGCCATCGCCCTGGCCCGCGACAACCGCAAGCCGATCATCGTTTTCTCGCTGGATGAGCCGGGCGGTTTCCTGGGCATCCTGGCCGGGCAGGGGACCTATACCAAGGTTCACGCCTGATCCGACAACGGCCCGGTACGCTTGCGCAACGTCATCCGTTTCACGGAGGGCCGCGTGGCTTGGCCGGGCCGATTTCTTTCAAAGTGACGCGCTCGGGCTTCCGCGCATGGGCCGGAATCCCCGCGTCCCGGGCTATACAAGCTCGCCCCGGTGGCGCTATAGGTGCTGCCATCACGCTAGACCGAGGACCAAGAGCAGATGGCTGAAGATTTCGAGCTGGATACCGACGATCTCGCGCGCCGCATGGATGGCGCAATGACGAGCCTGAGGACCGAATTCGCCTCGCTCCGGACAGGCCGGGCTTCGGCCTCCATGCTGGAGCCGGTGATGGTGGACGCCTACGGCCAGCTGACCCCGATCAACCAGGTCGGCACCGTGAACGTGCCGGAACCGCGCATGGTCACGATCAACGTCTGGGACAAAGGTCTTGTCGGCAAGGTCGAGAAGGCGATCCGCGAAAGCGGCCTGGGGATCAACCCGCAGCTGAACGGCACCATCATCATGCTGCCGATCCCCGAGCTGAACGAGGAACGCCGCCGCGAGCTGACCAAGGTTGCCGCGCAATATGCGGAACATGCCCGCGTTGCAGTCAGAAACCTGCGTCGTGACGGCATGGATCAGGTCAAAAAGGCGAAATCCGATGGCCTTTCCGAAGATGACCAGAAATTCTGGGAACAGGAAGTGCAGGATTTGACCAATACCTATATCGGCAAGATCGACGAAGCGCTGGAAACCAAGCAAGCGGAGATCATGCAGGTTTAAAACGATTTGATAAGAAAAGCTGGCTATAGCCGGTGGTCAGGACAGAAGGAGAGCTCATGGCGCAGGACGAGGGAACCCTGGTGGTGAAAGCCCCGCGCCATGTTGCGATCATCATGGATGGGAACGGCCGCTGGGCGCGGATGCGCGGGCGGCCGCGTCTCTTCGGGCATCACGCCGGCGCCCGCCGCGTTCGTGAGATCGTCGAGGCCTGCCCCGACCTGGGGGTAAAGTACCTGACGATCTTCGGGTTCTCGACAGAGAACTGGAAGCGCACCCAGATCGAGGTCGCCGGCCTGATGAGCCTGTTTCGGTCCTACATCCGCAAGGAAGCCCGTGCCCTGCGCGAAAAGAACGTGCGGGTGCGCTTTATCGGCGACCGTCCGGGGCTGGACGAAAAGCTACGGTCCCTGATGGACGAGCTTGAGGAAATGACCGCCGGTTGCACGGGCACCAACCTGACCATCGCGCTGAACTACGGCGGCCGGGACGAGGTGGCGCGTGCGACCAAGCGTCTGGCCGAGGATGTTGCGGCCGGCAGGCTTGATCCAGCCCAGATCGACGAAGAAACTCTTCCCAAATATCTTGATACCTGTGTGCTGCCGGATCCCGACCTGGTGATCCGGACCAGCGGAGAAGCGCGGATCTCCAATTTCCTTCTCTGGCAATCGGCCTATGCAGAGTATGAATTCATAGATACGCTCTGGCCTGATTTCAGCCGCGATGTGTTCGCGGGTGTCGTCCAGAGCTATGGTATGAGGGAACGCCGCTACGGCGGCGCAAAGGCCTAGGGGCCAAATTATGGCAGAACGCAATTGGTCCGACCTGATGCCGAGGGTCCTCTCCGGCGTCGTTATGGTCGTCCTCGGGATCGCATTGATCCTTTTGGGCGGTCCTTTCTTCAGTACGGCCTTGGCGCTGATATGCGGCGGCATGGTCTGGGAACTGGCGCGCATGGTCGCGCCCTACGCCAAGACCCGAGCCTTGCAGATGGGGGCGGCCGCGACGGCCTGTTTCCTGCTGGCACTGGTGCTGCCCCGGGGCTTTGGCCTTCCGCTGCTGCTGTTGCCGTCGATGCTGGGGATTTCCATGATCCCGCAACGCCGCACGATGTTCCTGACCTTCACCGCGATGATCCTGCTGGCCGGCTACGGCATGGCGCGTCTGCGCATGGACCAGGAAGTCATGTGGCTGGGCTGGCTGGTGGCCGTGGTGGTCCTGACCGATATCGCGGGATACTTCGCCGGGCGGGCGTTCGGTGGGCCCAAGTTCTGGCCGCGTGTGAGCCCCAAGAAGACCTGGTCCGGCACGATCGCGGGCTGGGTGGCAGCTGCCGTCGTCGGTGGGATTTTCGGTGTCTGGTCCGGGTTCGGCCCTGGTCTTGCCGGGATTTCCGTCGCGCTTTCCATGGCCTCCCAGATGGGGGACATCGCCGAAAGCGCCGCGAAGCGGAAGGTGGGGATCAAGGACAGCTCCAACCTGATCCCGGGACACGGCGGGCTGCTTGACCGGTTTGATGGAATGCTTGGGGCCTCTCTCATGCTGCTGCTGACGGGGCCCTGGACGGGGCTCTTCGCGACGACGACAATGGGAATGAACTGATGCGGCGGATCACCATACTGGGCGCAACCGGCTCGATCGGGCAAAGCACGATCGACCTGATTGCCCGCCAGCCCGAGGCTTTCGCCGTCGAGGCGCTGACCGGTGGTCACAACGTGGAGCTACTGGCTCGGGATGCGATCCGGCTGAACGCGAAGCTTGCCGTGACCGCCCATGAAAGCCGTCTTGGTGATTTGCGCGCCGCCCTTGCGGGGACCGGGATTGAATGCGCCGCCGGCGCCGCGGCCCTTGTCGAAGCGGGGCAGCGGCCTGCCGATTGGGTGATGTCGGCCATCGTGGGCGCTGCTGGCTTGGCACCCGGCCTGGCGGCCCTGAAGAACGGCGCGGCCCTTGCGCTTGCCAACAAGGAAAGCCTGGTCTGCGCCGGCCCGCTCATCATGTCCGAAGCGGCCCGCAGCGGTGGGCGCATCCTTCCCGTGGACAGTGAGCACTCTGCCGTCTTCCAAGCTCTGCTGGGCGAGCAGATCGAAAGCGTGGAGCGCGTGATCCTGACTGCCTCGGGTGGGGCCTTCCGCGACTGGCCGCTTGAAAAACTGGCCTCTGCGACACCTGAGCAGGCCTCGACCCATCCCAACTGGGACATGGGGCAGCGCATCACGATCGACAGCGCCTCCATGTTCAACAAGGCGCTTGAAGTTATTGAAGCGCATGAGTTTTTCGGAATTTCCGGGGATCGGATCGAGGTGTTGGTGCACCCCGAAAGCCTGGTCCATGCGCTGGTGGGCCATGTCGATGGCGCCATCCTTGCGCATTTGGGGGCGCCGGACATGCGCCACGCCATCGGCTATGCGCTGAACTGGCCCGAACGCGTCGACCTTCCGGTTGCGCGACTTGACCTCGCAAAAGTCGGCACGCTGAATTTCCGCCTCCCCGAAGAGGCCCGTTACCCGGCCCTCGGCATTGCCCGGCGCGTGATGGAACGGGGCGGCCTGTCTGGCGCCGTGATGAACGCTGCAAAGGAAGTTGCGCTGGACGCATTCCTGGCTCGGCGTATCGGTTTCATGGACATGGCTCCGCTTGTCTCGCGCGTTCTTGATCGGGCAGAGGGTGACAGTTGCGCGCTGGATGCGGAATGTACCCTTGACCATGTACTGGCAGCGGACCAGATGGCACGGAACTACGCGTCCGAGGAAATCTCAACGGGCGCGGAACAGAAGGCTGGTATCTCCTGATGAATTTTCTGCCCGAGTTCGGCAGCTCGCTCTACACGCTTGCCGCATTCATTATCGCCTTGTCGATCATCGTCGCGATCCATGAATACGGGCACTACATCGTTGGTCGCTGGTCCGGGATCAAGGCGGATGTCTTCTCGCTCGGGTTCGGGCCGGTGCTGTTCTCGCGTGTCGACCGGCACGGCACCCGGTGGCAAGTCGCGGCTCTTCCGTTCGGTGGCTATGTGAAGTTCCGCGGCGATGGCGATGCGGCTTCGGCAACGGCAGATGGTGAGGCCCTTCGCGGCATGAGCGCTGCTGAACGCCGGGCCACGATGCAGGGCGCGCCGCTTTGGGCGCGAGCCATCACGGTCGCCGCCGGGCCATTCTTCAATTTCATCCTCTCGACGCTGCTCTTCGCGATGCTGCTCTTCTTCCGTGGAGAGGTGGCAGAGCCGATGGCCGTGGGCGATATCCGCCCGCTGCCACCGCTGGAAAGCGCCGAGGAGACCCTGCAACCTGGTGATGAGATCCTTGCCATCGGCGGTGTGGACGTGCCGTCCTTCTCGGACGGCGCGGCAATGTCGGCCTTTTCCGCCGCGCTGCCTGTCGCGCCGGAGATGGACTACCGTGTGCGGCGCGGGAACGACGTGCTGAACGTGACCGGGCCTTACCTTTACCCAGCGATCATCCTGCAGCTTGCCCCGAACTCCGCCGCCTATGAGGCCGGGCTGGAGCAGGGCGATGTGATCACCGCCGTGGACGGCGCGCCCATCTTCGCCTTCGATCAGCTGAAGGAAGCGGTGGAAGGCTCTGCCGGTGCCACCCTGGCGCTCACCGTCTGGCGCGAGGGGGCCGCAGAACCGCTAAGCTTCGATCTGACCCCGCGCCGTGTCGATGAGCCGAACCCGGAGGGCGGTTTCCGAACCGAATGGCGGATCGGGATTGCCGGTGGAATGGCGATTGATCTTGCGACGACCCGTGCCGGGTTCTTCGAAAGCCTGACAGGGGGCGTGAGCCAGACCTGGGCCGTGATCACCAGCTCGCTGTCCGGCCTCTATCATATCTTCACCGGTGCGATTTCCTCTTGCAACATGAGCGGTCCGATCGGCATCGCCAAGACATCCGGCGCGATGGCCAGCCAAGGCGTGGTCAGCTTCGTCTGGTTCGTCGCTGCGCTCTCGACCGGGGTAGGGCTTCTGAACCTCTTCCCGGTGCCGGTGCTGGATGGCGGCCACCTGGTCTTTTACGCCTATGAGGCGATTGCCGGCCGGCCGCCTTCTGACAAGGCGCTTCAGGTGCTTATGATGGCGGGGCTGACACTGGTCATCGGCCTGATGCTCTTTGCCATCAGCAATGACGTTTTCTGCCCCTGAGCATGACATGCCGACCCGGGCGAAATTGCCCGGCCTGTCAGCTTGTCACCGAGACGTCGCGATAGGGCGCAGATTGACCGACAGGGCATTTTGACAAGTGATATCATTCCCGATACTGACTTGCTGAACGGAAGTCTAAACGGGTCCCAAAAATGCCAAAGAACCTCGCAGCGGAGGCCTCCGAGTCTCTTCCCATTCGGCGCCTTCATCTGCTGTTCCCGACCCTGGTTTTCCTGCTTCTCACGGCAGTTTCGGGTCTTAGCCCGGTACAGGCCCAAGCGCAGGCCTACAGTTTCAGCAACGTGACGGTGGATGGGAACGCACGGATCCCGACCGGAACGATAATTTCCTACGCGGGAATCGCACGCGGAGAGGCTGTCTCGGCAGCTCAGCTGAACGATGCCTACCAGCGGATCGTCGCCTCCGGTCTTTTTGAAACGGTGGAACTCACGCCGCGCGGCAATACGCTTGTGATCGAGGTCACGGAATATCCCACGATCAACGTCATCAACTTCGAGGGCAACCGCCGGATCGATGACGAAGCCCTGACAGCGATCGTGGAATCCTCTTCCCGGCAGGTCTTCTCGCCCACGCAGGCAGAAGCCGATGCCGCTGCGATTTCCGAAGCCTATTCCCAGCAGGGCCGGCTGGCCGCGCGCGTCACGCCGCGGATCATCCGCCGCTCCGACAACCGCGTTGACCTGGTCTTTGAAGTCTTCGAAGGCGGCAACATCGAGGTCGAGCGCATCTCGATCGTGGGCAACAGCAACTTTTCCGACCGCCGGCTGCGCCAGGTCCTGCAATCGAAGCAGGCCGGTCTGCTGCGCTATTTCTTCCGCTCCGACACCTTCATCGCGGACCGGATCGAGTTCGACAAACAGGTGCTGACCGATTTCTACCAATCGCGCGGTTTCGTCGATTTCCGTGTGACCGGCGTGAACGCGGAACTCTCGCGTGAGCGTGACGGCTACCTAGTGACCTTCAACGTGCTAGAGGGGCAGCAATTCCGGTTCGGCCAGATCACCACCACCAGCTCTTACGAAGGTGTCGATGCGGCGATCTACAACGACGTGCTCAAGGTCAAGCCGGGTGTGGTCTATTCGCCCACGGTGGTTGAGAACTCCGTCGCGCGGATCGAACGCCAGGCAGTGCGCCAGGGGCTCGACTTCCTGCGCGTCCAGCCGCGCATCACCCGCAATGACCGCGACCTGACGCTGGACGTGGACTTTGAACTGACCCGTGGTCCGCGCATCTTTGTTGAACGCATCGACATCGAGGGCAACACCACCACGCTTGACCGTGTCATCCGGTCCGAGTTCAAGACGGTGGAAGGCGACCCCTTCAACCCGCGTGCCATTCGCGAGGCGGCAGAGCGTATCCGCGCTCTTGGCTTCTTCGCCGATGCACAGGTCAATGCGCGTGAGGGCTCTTCCTCGGATCAGGTCATCGTCGACGTTGACGTGGAAGAAACGGCCACCGGCTCTCTCTCTCTGGGCGGTACCTATTCGACCACCGATGGCTTCGGCCTGGCGGTCAGCTTCCAGGAAGCGAACTTCCTGGGGCGCGGTCAGAACCTTCAGCTTGTGGTTACCGGCGTCTCTTCCGAGCGGGTCTACAGCCTTGCCTTCTCTGAGCCGCACTTCCTTGGACGGGACGTGAGGTTCAACACCAGCGGTAGCTGGCAGACCACGGAATCGAACTACGCCAACTACGATACCACCCAGGGCCTCTTCAACACCGGCTTCGTCTTCCCGGCGGGTGAGCTGTCTTCGCTTGATCTTCACTATTCGATCGACAGCACGGATATCTCGATCCCCTCCGGCTCCAACGTGGGTCCCCTGATCCAGTCCGAAGCGGCGCGCGGCAACGTGCTGGCAAGCATCGTGGGCTACAAGTATTCCTACGACTCCCGGCTCTCCGGTCTGAACCCGAACGCGGGCGTCCTGCTTGAGTTCGGCCAGGACTTTGCTGGCGTCGGTGGCGACACGGAATACGTCCGTACCTCGGCCCGCGCGATTGCGCAGACCAAGGTCTGGAACGAGGACGTAACCCTTCGCGCCACCTTCCGCGCCGGTTCGATCGAGACGCTGGGTTCCTCCAATACGTTGGTCACGGATCGCTATCTGATCGGCGGCAGCATCATGCGTGGCTTCACCCCGGACGGACTTGGTCCGCGTCAGTACCAGGCTGGGTCTTACAACGATGCCATCGGCGCGACGGCCTATGCAGTGGCCCAGTTCGACATGGAATTCCCGCTTGGCCTACCGGCTGAATACGGCGTGAGCGGCGGCCTGTTCTATGATGTGGGCAGCGCCTGGGGTGTCGACGGCAACGCGTCGAACATCCTCTATGCCGATGCTTCCGCGCGTCAGGTGCTTGGTGTGTCGCTCTTCTGGGATACGCCGATTGGTCCGCTGCGCTTCAACTGGTCGAGCGCTCTTCAGAAGGAAGAATTCGACGAAGAGCAGAACTTCGACCTGACCATCCGGACGAACTTCTGAGGCTGACATGATGACGGCTTGTCCGCTCCGCCGGCTTGGCCGTCTTCTACCGGTACTTGTGCTGGGCCTTTCCCTGGGCCCGGCACCACTTCTGGCGCAGCAGGCCCCAACGGCGCCGGCTGCTGCTGCGGAAGCAACGCTTCCCACCAGTCCTGTTCTGACCATTGATAGTGAACGCCTGTTTTCCGGCAGCCGCTTCGGCCAGGTCCTGGCCAGCAAGCTGGAGGCGGAAGCCGCCGCCATCGCTGCCGAGAACCGCGAGCTCGAGGCCAAGCTGGCCGACGAGGAACGCAGCCTTACCCAACGGCGCGCGACCATGGATCCGGATGCCTTCCGTGCTCTGGCGGAAGCCTTCGATGAAAAGGTCACCCGAATCCGCAAGGAGCGTGAAGAGCGCGCCGTGAATTTCGGGCAAAGCAGCGATGCGGCCCGCCAGCAGTTCCTTTCCGCCGCCGAACCCGTCCTGAAGGACATCATGCGTGAAGCCGGTGCGGCAGTCATGTTGGAACAGCACAGTGTCTTCCTGTCGCGGGAGGTGGTCGATATCACCGATGAGGCCGTCGCCCGAATTGACGCGACCCTATTGCAAGAGGAACCGCAGGCTGACTCCGATGCCAACACCCTACCGGAGGCGGGCGAAGCCCGTCCGGAAGGCAATGATACCGCAGCCGATCCGGCCACGTCCGCTGACGATGGAGCTAACAGTCAGGCACCGGAAAACGGCGACAAAACGGATCCCTGACAGATGGTCGCCGGATTGGCCGCGCTTGCCGCAGCCCCGATGTCTTGCTAGGGACAAGCTGAAAAGAAGGGCCGTCGCGGGCCCGCTACTTCCAAGAGGATGATTTTGCTATGAATGAAGTGCTGGAAAGCGCCGATATCGACCGTATCCAGAGGATCATCCCGCATCGCTATCCCTTCCTGCTGGTAGACAAGGTTGTGGAGATTGACGGCTACAAATCCGCGCTCGGCATCAAGAATGTCACCATGAACGAGCCCCATTTCACCGGGCACTTTCCGTCCAAGCCTGTGATGCCGGGCGTTTTGCAGGTCGAGGCGATGGCCCAGACCGCGGCCGTCATGGTTGGCGTGGCACTTGGCCTGGAAGACAAGAATATCCTGATCTACTTCATGTCGATCGAGAAGACGAAGTTCCGCCGCATGGTGGTGCCGGGCGACCGTCTGGAAATGCGTGTTGAAACCTTGCGCGGCAAGCCGGGTGGCAAGATCTGGAAGTTCGGTGGCGTGGCCTCGGTTGACGGTGAGATGGCCTGCGAAGTTGAATTCATGGCGATGCTCGAACAACCGGCGGAGACCTGAGCCAATGGCAATCAGCCCCGAAGCAAATGTGCATTCTCATGCCCTCGTGGAAGAGGGGGCAGAGATCGCGGCCGGGGCCAGGATCGGTCCCTTCTGCCATGTCGGGCCCAAGGCGGTCATCGGCCCGGACGTCGAGCTGATGAGCCACGTCGTGGTGCAGGGCATCACCGAGATCGGGGAAGGAACGCTGGTGCACCCTTTCACGGTCCTCGGCGGCATCCCGCAGGATCTGAAGTTCAAGGGCGAGGAAACTCGGCTTGTCATCGGCAAGCGGAACCGTATCCGGGAATCCGTCACCATGAACTCCGGCACTGAAGGCGGCGGCGGTCTGACCAGCGTGGGCGATGACGGGCTGTTCATGGCCGGCTGCCACGTGGCCCATGATTGCCGCGTCGGCAACAACGTCATCGTGGTGAACAATGCGGCCCTCGCGGGGCATTGCGTGATCGAGGATGAGGTCATCATCGGCGGCCTGTCCGGCGTGCACCAGTGGGTGCGGATCGGACGTGGTGCGATCATCGGCGCCGTAACGATGGTCACCGCCGACGTGATCCCCCATGGTCTTGTCCAAGCACCGCGCGGCAAGCTCGACGGGTTGAACCTGGTCGGTCTGAAACGCCGCGGCGTGGCGCGATCGGATATCACGGCGCTGCGGGCGGCCTTCCAGATGCTCGCACAGGGCGAGGGCGCCTTCCAGGAACGGGCCAAGCGGCTGGGCGACGAGACGGAAAGCGACTACGTGCGGGAAATCGTGAATTTCATCACCGGTGGCAGCGACCGTTCCTTCCTGACCCCGGGCAAGATCTGATTCAGGACGATGGCTGAAGTGCAGGATAATGTGACCGCGGCTGTGACCGGGACGGGCCGTCTGGCCGTTATTGCCGGGGCCGGCGGGTTGCCGGTCAAACTGGCCGAAGCCTATGGGGAGGCTTTCTTCGTTTCCCTCGCCGGTGTCGACTGTGATCTGTCAGAAGAGCAGCTTTCCCGTTTCCGCTTCGAACAGCTTGGCGCCATGTTCCAGGCCCTTGAGGCGGCAGGCGTAAAGCGGGTCGTGATGGCCGGGGCGATGTCCCGCCCGGATTTCGATCCCGCTGCCATGGACCAGAAGATGCAGCTTCTGGCGCCGCGTCTGGGCGCGGCGATGGCCGAGGGCAGGGATGATGCCCTGCTGCGCCTGATCATTTCCCTTTTCGAGGAAGAGGGCTTTGCCGTCGTGGGCGCGCATGAGCTGCTGCCTGACCTGACCGCGCCTGCCGGGCTTTTCGCCGGGACGGGGCTTTCGGACACGGCCTGGGCCGATGCCGCGCGGGCCCGTGAGATCCTGGAAGGACTTGCGCCGTTTGATATCGGCCAGGGCTGCGTCGTGGCCGGTGGCCTGTGCCTGGGGATCGAGACCGCCCAGGGCACCGATGCCTTGCTGCGCTTCGTCGCCCAGACCCCTGAACACCTTCGTCGGGGCCGTGGTGTCCTGTGCAAGCTGCCCAAGCGCGGGCAGGATCTGCGTGTGGACATGCCCACCGTGGGGCCGGACACGCTGCGCGGTGCTGTGACCGCCGGCCTGGAAGGGATCGTGATCGCTTCGGGTCAGGTGCTCTTGCTTGAACCCGAGGTTTTGCCAACCCTGGCCCGTGAGCTTGGGCTGACCATCGTGGCAGAGGATATCTGATGCGCGTCTTCGTCATTGCCGGGGAGCCATCCGGCGACCGCCTTGGCGGTGCTGTCATGGCCGGCCTCAAGGCGCTGGCCGGCGAAGAGGTGACCTTTGCCGGTGTCGGCGGGCCGCTGATGCAGGCGCAGGGACTGAACAGCCTATTCCCGATGGAAGAGCTGTCCGTCATGGGCTTGGCAGAGGTCCTGCCGAAGTACTTCGATCTGAAGCGCCGGATCCGCGAATGTGCCGATGCGGTTCTGCAGGATCCCCCGGATGTGCTTCTGACGATCGACAGCCCGGATTTCTGCCTGCGTGTCGCACGACTGGTCAAGGCGCAGTCCAACATCCGCACGGTGCACTACGTTGCGCCCACGGTCTGGGCCTGGCGTCCAAAGCGGGCGGACAGAATGGCGCAGGTGATTGACCAGGTCCTGGCGCTTTTCCCATTCGAGCCGCCATTCATGCAGGCCGCTGGCATGGACTGCGACTTCGTCGGGCACCCGGTCGTGACGGAACCACTGGCAAATGATGAAGACGTGCGGGCTTTCCGGGATGAAGCCGGGATCGGGGATGCCCCCTTGCTGTTGCTCCTGCCGGGGTCGCGCCGGGGCGAGGTCACCCGTCTGGCACCGGCTTTCGGCGAAACGCTGGCACAGATTAAAACACGGTTCCCCGATTTGCGTGCGGTGCTGCCCACCACGGAGAACGTCGCGGAACTGGTTGCGGAGCAAACCCGGGACTGGCCTGTCAAACCTCTGGTCCTCGACCCGCGCGGGCGGGAGCCGGGCGCACATGCCGCGCGCAAACGTGCGGCCTTCCGCGCCGCCGACGTGGCCCTTGCCGCCTCTGGCACCGTTTCGCTGGAACTTGCTGCTGCCGCCACCCCGATGGTCATCGCTTATGACATGCATTGGCTGACGGCACAGATCATGCGGCGGATGCTGCTGACGGATACGGTCACCCTGGTGAACATTGTCTCAGAAACCCGGACAATCCCCGAGTTCCTGGGCAAGGAATGCCGGGCCGAAAAGATCACCCCGGCGCTCGCCCGGGTTCTGTCTGATCCCCAGGCGCAACACGCGGCGATGGACCGAACGATGGAGCTCTTGGGTCGGGATGGCGAAGCGCCCGGCCTGCGCGCAGCCCGGGCGATCCTCAACCGGCTTTAAGCGCCTTTCCAGATCCAGCCGCCACCCAGGATGCGGGTGCCTTCGGTTTCATAGAAGACGCATGCCTGACCCGGAGAGACGCCTTCTTCGGCCGTCAGCAGCTCGACTTCTGCTTCCGTCTCAGAGATGGGTCGCAGGATCGCCTCACGCGGGGGGCGCGTAGAGCGGACCTTGACGGAGATCTCGTAGAAGGGCTGATCGGTGAAGTTCCCTTCACCCAGCCAGTTGATCTCACGAACAGGAATGATTCGCGTTGAAAGCATCTCTTTCGGGCCGACGATCACCTGCTTCTTGTCGACGTCGAGCTTAACGACATAGAGCGGCTCTGACAGCCCGCCGATGCCAAGACCCCGGCGTTGGCCGATCGTGTAGTGGATCACACCTTCGTGTGTGCCAAGAACGCGACCGTCTGCATGGACGATTTCACCGGATTCGGCTGCGCCGGGGCGCAGTTTCTCGATCACTGAGGCGTAGTTGCCGTTGGGGACGAAGCAGATGTCCTGGCTGTCCGGCTTGTCGGCGACGGACAGGCCGTATTGCGCGGCAAGGGCCCGGGTCTCTGCCTTCGACGCCAGATTGCCAAGGGGAAAACGCAGGAATTCCAATTGCTCGGGCGTGGTGGAGAACAGGAAATAGCTCTGGTCGCGGTTGGCATCGGCGGCGCTGTGCAGCTCCGGTCCGGTCTCACCCATCTTGCGCTGAATGTAGTGGCCGGTTGCCATGCAATCGGCGTCCAGGTCTTTCGCGGTCTCCAGCAGATCCTTGAATTTCACCCGCTCATTGCAGCGGATGCAGGGCACGGGCGTGGCGCCGGCAAGATAACTGTCGGCGAACTCGTCGATCACCGCGTCCTGGAAAATGTTCTCGTAATCAAGGACGTAGTGGGGGAATCCCATCTCTTCGGCGACCCGGCGGGCGTCATGGATATCCAGACCGGCACAGCAGGCGCCCTTCTTGGCCAGGGCCGCACCGTGGTCATAAAGCTGCAGGGTCACACCGACGACGTCATAGCCTTCCTCGGCCAGCTTGGCGGCCACCACGGAACTGTCGACGCCGCCAGACATGGCAACGACCACCCGAGTCTCTTCGGGCGGTTTGGGAAAACCTAGGGAATTCAGTCCGGTGACTGCGTCGAGTGCCATGATGTCTCCTGAATCTGCCCGTTTTCGGGGGCAGGACCGAAACAATATAGGAAAATGCGACATACTCTCAACCCGCTGTTTCACTTGCCGTTAAAGCCCAGGCCCAAGAATAGGCCCGATTTTGCAAGGGTCAGAGCGATGTATCTGAAGAAAACGCAGGGGCCGCGTGCCGTGAAGCTGGCCGATGGCAGTGTCCTGACGCGTGCGGATCTTCCGCCGCCGAACACGCGCAGGTGGGTCGCGTCACGCAAGGCCGCCGTTGTGCGGGGTGTGGTGCATGGGCTGGTGACCCAGGAGGAAGTGCAGGAAATGTATTCGATTTCTCCGGAAGAATTCCTAGAATGGGTCAGCGCCGTTGCCAATCACGGGGAAGAGGCGCTGAAGGCGACAGCCGTCCAGAAGTTCCGGCAGCCCTGAGTTGTTGAATGAATGCTGTATACACGGTAACGTGGGGTTAACCATTTCACGTCAGTGTCGGGAACGTCAAAAGAAGAACGGAGAGAACTCGGCATGCGTGTGCTTCTTGTAGAAGATGATCCGACGACGTCGAAAAGCATCGAACTGATGCTGACCCATGCCAATTTGAACGTCTACACGACGGATCTTGGTGAAGAAGGGATCGATCTGGCGAAACTCTATGACTACGATCTGATCCTGCTTGATCTCGGCCTGCCTGACATGAACGGCCATGAGGTGCTCAGGCAATTGCGCCTTGCCCGCATCGAAACGCCCATCCTGATCCTCTCCGGCGCGGATGATACCGAAAACAAATTGAAGGGCTTCGGCTTTGGTGCGGATGACTACCTGACCAAGCCGTTCCATCGCGAAGAACTGGTGGCGCGGATCCACGCGATCATCAGACGCTCCAAAGGGCACTCGCAGTCCGTCATCAGTACCGGCCGGATCGAGGTCAACCTTGATGCCAAGACGGTCGAAGCAGATGGCAAGCCAGTGCACCTAACCGGCAAGGAATACCAGATGCTGGAGTTGCTGAGCCTGCGCAAGGGCACGACGCTCACGAAGGAGATGTTCCTGAACCATCTCTACGGCGGCATGGATGAGCCCGAGTTGAAGATCATCGATGTCTTTATCTGCAAGCTGCGCAAGAAACTCTCCACCGCGACGGATGGGGATAACTACATCGAAACCGTCTGGGGTCGCGGCTACGTGCTGCGCGACCCAGAGCCGGGTCAAATGGATGAAGCGAAGATGGCAATCGGCGCGGCCAGCTAAGTCAGCTGGCTGTCCTTCACCCCGTCCACTCACGACTGGACCTCACAAAAATCGCCCCCTATCACTTTCTGCAAGACCGGTGTACCGGGACGGCGAAGTGAGAAGGGGGCGTTTGTATGTCAGCGCGGATGGAAGGGCTTGGGTCAGAGAACCTATCGCCCGAAGAGCTTACAGAAGAGCAGGCGCAAAAGGAACTTGCGGCTCTGGCAGAGGCTCTGAACGCCGCAAACCGTGCCTATCACCAGGAAGATGCGCCAGAGCTTTCGGATGCCGATTACGATCAGCTGAAGCGCCGCAACGCCGCTCTTGAAGCAGCTCACCCGGATCTTAAGCGCAAGGATTCTCCAAGCGAGCAGGTTGGGGCAGCCCCGGCAGAGGGGTTCGGAAAGGTCCGGCATGACGTGCGGATGCTGTCGCTGTCCAATGCCTTCGAAGATGAGGACATCACCGAATTCGACCTGCGGATTCGCCGCTACCTGAACATCGGCGAAGCGGAAGCGCTGACCTTCACAGCCGAGCCCAAGATCGATGGCCTGAGCCTGTCGATCCTGTACGAAGATGGCCAGCTGGTTCGTGCGGCCACCCGCGGGGACGGCGAAGAAGGCGAGAACGTCACTGCCAATGCCAGGATGATCGCCGATATTCCGCAAAGGCTGACGGGCGCACCGTCCCGGCTGGAAGTGCGCGGCGAAGTCTATATGAGCCACGCGGATTTCGAGGCGCTCAATATCCGGCAGGCAGAGGCCGGAGCGAAGACCTTTGCCAACCCGCGAAACGCCGCGGCCGGATCCCTGCGCCAGCTTGATGCCGAAATCACCCGGTCCCGTCCGCTGCGGTTCTTTGCCTATGCCTGGGGGGTGCTCTCCGATCCGCTGTCCGACACGCAGATGGGTTCCATCGAACGCCTGGAAACCCTGGGGTTCCAGGTCAATCCCTTGACACGTCTCTGCGATGGTCCGGAGGAAATGCTGAAGCACTACCGGCACATTGAAGAGCAACGCGCCACGCTTGGCTATGACATTGATGGCGTGGTCTACAAGGTGAACGATCTAACGCTGCAGGGGCGGTTGGGCTTCCGCTCCACCACGCCCCGCTGGGCAATCGCGCATAAATTTCCCGCAGAACTTGCCTGGACGCGCCTTGAAGCCATCGACATCCAGGTGGGGCGTACCGGCAAACTCAGCCCGGTCGCGCGCTTGTTGCCGGTGACTGTCGGCGGTGTCGTCGTTTCCAACGCCACGCTGCACAACGAGGATTACATCCTTGGCCGTGATAATCGTGGCGGGGAAATCCGGGGTGGCAAGGACATCCGCATTGGTGATTGGGTGCAGGTTTACCGCGCCGGGGACGTGATCCCGAAGATCGCAGATGTGGACCTGAGTAAGCGCCCGGACGATGCCACGCCCTACCACTTCCCGGAGACATGCCCGGAATGCGGATCCGATGCTATCCGCGAAGAAGGCGACAGTGACCGCCGCTGCACAGGCGGCCTGGTCTGTCCGGCACAGGCAATCGAGAAACTGAAGCATTTTGTCTCCCGTTCGGCCTTCGATATCGAAGGTCTTGGCGCGAAACAGGTCGAGTTCCTTCATGCGATGTGCTGGATCTCCGAACCTGCGGATATCTTCAGCCTGCCGGAGAGGGACGGCGCCGGCGAAAGGCTGACAGTCGATCCGCGCGACCGGCTCTCACATACGCTGCAGGCCAGCGACCGGCATGGCGACCTTTTGGCGAACCTTTCCGAGATGCTGCGCAGCGTCGGCATCCCGGTCGATGAAACAGACCCGGACCATGTGATCGCAGCGATCCGCCAGCTGGCGACCAAGTCCTTGGCCCAGCTGAAAGGGTGGGGTGAGAAATCCGCGGATAACCTCTTCGCCGCGATCGAGGAACGCCGCCGGATAGACCTTAACCGCCTGATCTTCGCTCTGGGCATCCGGCACGTCGGAGAGGTCGTGGCGACCGACCTCGCGCGTCACTTCGGAACATGGCGCGCGCTTCTGGAAACTCTGGATGCTGCACGTCCCGCGCAGGAACGCTATCTGCTTGCGGACGGGGCGGAGGCTGAAGAACGCGCTGCCGCGGCAAGCGAAGGTCGCAGGGCGCGGGTCAAGGAAAGCCGGGATGCGGTCTGGGCCGCGGAGCCGGCGCTGGAGCAGGCAGCAACCTCCGCCTGGTCGGAGCTGATTGGCATCGACGGGATTGGCGCAAAGGTCGCCACTTCCCTTGTCGCTGCCTTCGCGCAGCCTGCGGAACGTGCCTCGATCGACCGTCTGGCCGCCTATTTGGATATCCAGTCCGTCGAAGCCCCGCAGGACAGCGGCAGCCCGGTAGCGGGCATGACAGTGGTCTTCACCGGCACGCTGGAAAAGATGACCCGTTCCGAGGCCAAGGCCCGCGCGGAAGCGCTTGGCGCAAAGGTCTCCGGCTCCGTCTCGGCTAAGACCGATCTGCTGATCGCAGGCCCGGGTGCCGGGTCCAAGGCCAAGAAGGCCGCCGATCTTGGTGTGGAAACAATTGATGAGGACGGCTGGCTAAGCCTGATCGGCGACGCATGACAGGCCGGCCGGAGGTCCTCTTCCCGCTCTTCGGCAAGCTCGAGGCCTTGCCAGGTATCGGCAAGAAAACGGCAAAGCACCTTGAGCAGTTGAATGTGCATGTGCCGCGCGACATGCTGTTCCTGCTCCCCCATGCCATGATTGATCGCACACCGCGCGCCACGATCCAGGGCGCGCCTTTGCCAGCGACCGTGACGGTTGAGGTCACGGTCGGGCGGCATACGCCGCCACGGGGGCGGGGGGCCTACCGCGTGCAGGTGCTGGACGAGGAAACCTCTTTCGACCTCATCTTTTTCCACGCCCGTGGCGATTACCTGGAGCGGATCCTTCCGACCGGGTCGCGGCGGATCGTGTCGGGCCGGGTAGAGCAGTACGACGGCCACGCGCAGATGCCACATCCCGATTATGCCCTCCCTCCTGAGCAGGCAGACGATATTCCACGGTATGAACCCGTCTATCCGCTGACCGCCGGCGTGACGCAGAAGCTGATGGCCAAGGCCGTCGGGGGCGCTCTCGAAAAAGCCCCTCACCTGGCCGAATGGATCGATCCGCAACAGCGTTCCGCTGCCAGCTGGCCCGGATGGCGCGAAGCACTGACAGCGGCCCATCACCCAGAGAATACCGGCGCGGTTCAGCCACGAGATCCGGCACGCGAACGTCTGGCCTACGATGAATTGCTCGCCCACCAGCTGACGATGGCCTTGGCACGGGCACGGGAACGAAAAGCCAGCGGTCGCTCAAGCACTGGCAAGGGCCACCTGCGCCAGAAGGTGCTGGAGGCTCTCCCGTACAAGCCGACCGGTGCCCAAAGCCGCGCCGTGTCTGAGATCGCGGCCGATATGGCTGGCGCAGAGCGCATGGTCCGCCTTTTGCAGGGGGACGTGGGCGCGGGGAAGACGCTTGTCGCCTTCATGGCCTTGCTGATCGCCGTTGAGGCGGGCGGGCAGGGCGTGATGATGGCCCCGACAGAAATTCTGGCCCGCCAGCACATGGAGGGGCTAGCGTCGCTGGCAGAAAGCGCCGGCGTTCGGGTGGAGATCCTGACCGGGCGCGACAAGTCCGCGCCGCGTCAGGCGAAGCTCGCCGCCCTTGCCTCGGGTGAGATCGATATTCTTGTCGGAACCCATGCGGTCTTCCAGGAAAGCGTTGTTTACCACGATCTGCGGCTTGCCATCGTGGATGAACAGCACCGTTTCGGGGTCAAGCAACGCATGGAGCTTGGGCGTAAGGGGCGGGGGGCGGACATGTTGGTCATGACCGCCACGCCGATCCCGCGCAGCCTGTCGCTGGCCCAATATGGTGACATGGACATCTCCGTGCTGGATGAGAAGCCGCCGGGGCGCAAACCGGTGAAGACCACCTTGGCCTCTGCCGCGCGCATGGACGAGATCATCAATCACCTTGATCGGGCCACGGCGGGAGGGCGGCAGGCCTATTGGGTCTGCCCGCTGGTGGAGGAAAGCGAAAGCGTTGATCTGCCATCGGCCGAAGAACGGTTCCGCGCGCTTCGCGCCCGGCTGGGTGAAGGACGGGTCGGCCTGGTCCATGGGCAGATGGCGGCTGAAGAGAAAGACGCGGCCGTTTCCGCGTTTCAGCGCGGAGAGACCGATATCCTGGTTGCGACGACCGTGATCGAAGTCGGGGTGAACATCCCCAATGCCTCGATCATGGTCATCGAACAGGCCGAGATTTTCGGGCTCGCGCAATTGCACCAGCTCAGGGGGCGGGTCGGGCGCGGCAGCGCCGAATCCACTTGTCTGATGGTCTATCAGCCGCCGCTTTCGGAAAGCGGCCTGCGGCGCCTGTCGCTTCTCAGGGATACGGAAGACGGCTTCCGGATTGCAGAGGCCGACCTGGAAATGCGCGGTGCCGGTGATCTGATCGGCACTGCCCAAAGCGGCTTGCCCCGCTTCCGGATCGCCGATCTGGAGTTGCAGCCGGACCTGTTGAGGATCGCCCAAAGCGATGCACGCACGCTCTTGCTGCGCGATCCGGAGCTGACCTCTGACAGGGGGCGAGCAGCGCGAATCCTCTTGTGGTTGATGGGTCAGGACGAGGCAATTCGCCTTATGTCTGTCGGTTGAAATCAGGCACTTAGCCCTTATGTTCGCAAAAGTTCTTAAAAAGTTCTTTACTCAGCGACATCAATATGAGAACAAATAGGCAACACGCAACGTCAGCCTTATGAGGTGGGAAATGAGTGAAGTCCTGAAAATCGCACGCCGGTCCAAAGCCACGCTTCTGCAGGATCTCCTTGGGGTTGTCGCTTTGACAGTTCTGCTTGTCGGATCCCTTTACCTGCCCGTGATGCTCTAGGCCGCAAGCCGCATTCGATCTGCCTGCAAGTCGTTCAAGACGCCGCATGCCCCTGCGTTTCCGGGACCGCCTGTCCCCGAAGTCCGGGTCGCCTCATCCCCCGGTCCGCGTCTGGTCCCAAGCGACATTGCAAGACTGGCCGCCGCACTCCTGCCCGAGTGCGGCGGTTTTTTTATGAAGCGCGGTCAGAAGCCTGCACGCATGTCGGAGGATCAAAACCGATAGGCCAGGCGCAACCCACCCCAATGGCGGTTCCTCACGAAGATCGGGGCGGATAGATCCTTCATCAGGACAAAGTCCCCTCCGCCCATGTCACGCCGATAGATCTGCAGCAGGAAGGGTTCCTGGTTCCGCCCGGCCTTCAGACCCACGCGATCATCGAAGATCCGGCGGTTCCGGCAATGCGCCATGTTCCAGACCGGGTCGTCGCTCTGCGGTTCGGAGAATTGAGCGTTATGGGTCGGCAGGTAGCCATTGCGGTCGACAGCGGCGCAGAAGACGATACGCGGATCCAGTTCCAGCGCGGGTTCCTGGATGGCGGGCAGAAGGGCATCCGTCAGCGCGGTGAAACGCGCCACCACCTGTTCGGGATCGCTGTCGTGGACGGTGCGGTAGTCATGGTCAAAGAGATCCTCAAAGGCGATCCGCCCGTTTTCCACGGCCTCCTCGAAAAGCTCAGTGATCTGGGTGGCGCGCTCCTGCACGGCTTTGATCATCGCGCTGTCCGCGGAGCCGCCGCCGGCGAAGATGCTGTCCTGAACCAGCCGCTCTGACAGATCCACAAGCTCATGCAGGCGCTCATGGGCTTCTTCGATCCCTTCGGCGCTTTCCCGGACGGTGTTGAACGTGCTCTCGATCTGGGGGGCATAGTCGCGCAGGGCCTGATCCGCTTCCACCGCATCATCGCGGACAAGTTTCATCTGGGACACGGATCGATCCAGCGCCACGCGAACCTCGGCGTTCTGGGTCTGAGCCTCCTCGCTGACGGTTGAGAGCTTCAGGGAGGTTTGGCTGACCTTCTCCGTCTCTTTCTTCAGCTGAAGAATCCAGTCCTCCAGCCGGCTGACGTTGTCACTGATCTTTTCAGCAGCAACGCCGGTCTGGCTGGACAGGGCGTTGATCGCATCGGCCACCACAGAGAACCCGCGCCCCGCTTCGCCGGCCCGCGCCGCTTCGATCTTTGCGTTGATCGCTAGCATGTTGACCTGGGAGGCGATGGCGGCAATCTGATCGTTGCTGGTCTGGACGTCCTCCAGCACCGTTTCGACGGCACCGTTGCGCGCGTCCAGCGTGCCGATCCAGCTGCGCACTTCCTTGCCAAGCCGCCCCGCTTCCTGGGATTTTGTCAGCCCGGCAATGAAGCTTGCCTGGGTTTCCTCAAGATGAGCGTAGGCCTTCTGGATCGTGGTCATGACGCTGGCGTTCATCTGCAGCACATGACCGGATCCCTGGTGCACGTCTCGCAGCTGTTCCAGTAGGACAGCTGTGCGCGTGGTCAGATCCGTAAGGAAGCCATCGACATCAACAATTTCCTGGCTGACGGCCGCGGCATTCTCAGCCAGCCGGTCCAGCGACGGCGTGATGCGGGTCGGATCGGGAAAATCGGTTTCGTGTTCCATGCCTGACCGGTCTTGTAAGGGCCAGACCAGGCATAGGGGGCATTTCGGAAGAAGCGGTTAAGCGCAGTCGCTTTGCGCGGCCTTTTCCATCGCTTCACAGAGCGCATCCAGCGAGAGCATGATAGAGGCATGGCGGTTCTTGTATTCGCTTGCCGGGCTCAAGACTTCCAGGCCGTCGAAGGGGGCAGGGGGAACCGGTCCACCCTCCTTCAGCATGGCCTTCAGGCTGTCCCTTGCCGCATGAACCTGATCGCTGGTCTGGCCGATGACCGCGCCGCCGACGATACTTGCCGCGGCCTGTCCAAGCGCACAAGCGCGTACTTCCTGCCCGTAGTCGGCCACCTTGCCATCCTTGACCTTTACGTCGACCGTGATGGTCGACCCGCAAAGCGGCGCGCGCTTGCGAACCGTCGCGTCGGGATCTGCCAAGCGGTCTTGGCGCGGAATATCCGTCGCAAGGGCCAGGATCCGGTCCGAATAGAGTTTGATCAGGTCGCTCTCGCTCATGCGGTTCCTTTCCGCGCTGTTCATTTCAGCGCATCCCCCCTAGATAGACCGCGAACCATCCAAAGCAAAGAGCGACCCAATGAGCTTCAATCCGGAGACACTCAAATTTGATGCCAATGGTCTGATTCCCGCGATCGCCCAGGAAGAGGCGACCGGAGAAGTCCTGATGATGGCCTGGATGAATGCAGATGCCGTGGCGCGCACGCTGGACAGCGGGCGGGTGACCTATTGGTCCCGGTCCCGCCAGAGCTTCTGGGTGAAGGGCGAAAGCTCCGGCCACGTGCAGGAGCTTGTCGAAATGCGCGTGGATTGTGATCGTGATTGCCTGCTGGTGCTGGTGCGCCAGAAAGGGCCGGCCTGTCATACCAACCGCAGAAGCTGTTTCTACACGGCCATCCGCGATGGCGAAGAGACAGAGATCATGGCGCCCCTGACCGAAAGCTGAGGGCGCGCCATCGGTCTGAGGCCGCTTGCCAGACGAACCCTCAAAGCCCCAGCCGTTGGCGGATATCTCCGGGTGTCAGCCCCTGTTCCCGGTAGGTCGCAATGGCGCGGGCATCATCGCGTTTCGCCAACCGCTTGCCGGCATCGTCCCGGATCAAACAATGGTGGTGGTACCGGGGTGTCGGCAGGCGCAGGAGGCGCTGAAGAAGCACGTGGATCGCGGTTGCTTCGAACAGATCGCGGCCTCTGACCACATCGGTGATCTCCTGCTCGGCGTCATCGACCACCACGGAGAGGTGATAAGAGGTCCCCATGTCGCGCCGTGCCAGGATCACGTCTCCGATATTGTCGCACATATGGGCTGCTGACAGGTGAATTGTTCCGGTCTCTCCGCCAGGTCCCGCGCCCGTCTCATGGAAGGACAGCTCCAGGCCCTCCAGTGCCTTGGCCATGTTCAGGCGTAGCGGCAGATCATCCGGCATCTCTCCGGTGGGGGGCGTTGAAGGGCGGCAGGTGCCCGGATAGACCAGGCCATCCGGCCCAAGCACGGGCTCTGCGCCTTCCTGGGGCGCGGCCAGGGCCGCAGCGATGTCCCGTCGGTTGCAGCTGCAGGGATAAAGCAGACCCCGATCCCAGAGCGCGCCAAGCGCCGCGCGATACTGGGGCAGGCGGTCGGACTGTCGCATCACCGGCGCTGGCCAGTCCAGGCCAAGCCAGTGCAGGTCATCATAGATCTGTGCCTCCCATTCCGGGCGTGCACGGGAGCGGTCGATATCCTCGATCCGAAGCAGGAAGCTGCCCCCCGCCTGTGCCGCCAGCTTCTGCGCCGTCAGCGCAGAGAAGGCGTGACCCAGATGCAGCGGGCCTGTCGGCGAGGGGGCGAAGCGGGTTCTCAAGGGTCAGTCGTTGCGCCCGTATTGCCGGGCACGACGGTCTTCACGGCCCTGGAGGATCAGGATCCAGGCCAGTAGGATGAACATCGGGTGTGTCAGCCCGCCTGAGAAGATCACGGCGGGAATCCAGATCACAAAGGTCACGATGGCCACGATGGGCCGCCCGGCGAAAAGGATCGAAAGCGGCGGCAGCAGCAGGGCAAGCACATAGTTCATGCGGTTTCCGCCTCCTGAGCGGCAAGCCATTCGGCCCAGAGTTCCTTGGCGCGGTCGGTGTAACCCTTGTAGCGGCCCTTGCGGCCGCGACGGCCCCCGCGCACGCCTTCCAGCGGGGGGAAGAGCCCGAAGTTGACGTTCATCGGCTGGAAGGTCTTCGCCTCTGCACCGCCGGTGATATGGGTGACAAGCGCCCCAAGCGCGGTTTCCGGCGGCGGCGGTGGCAGATCACGGCCAGCCATCTCAGCGGCGGCCATGCGTCCTGCCAGCAGGCCCATGGCGGCGCTTTCGACGTAGCCCTCGACCCCGGTGATCTGGCCTGCGAACCGGATATGCGGCTGGCTTTTAAGACGCATGCGGTCATCGAGCAGCCGGGGGGAGTTGATGAAGGTGTTGCGGTGGATGCCGCCTAGCCGCGCGAACCGCGCCTCTTCAAGGCCGGGGATCATCCGCAGCACCTCTGTCTGGGCGCCGTACTTCATCTTCGTCTGGAAGCCAACGATGTTGTAGAGCGTGCCCAACTTGTTGTCCCGGCGCAGCTGCACCACCGCATAGGCCTTTTCTTCGGGCTTGTGCGCGTTGGTCAGTCCGATGGGTTTCATTGGCCCATGGCGCAGGGTTTCGCGCCCGCGCTCGGCCATGACCTCGATCGGCAGGCAACCGTCGAAATAGCCCGCGGTTTCGCCCTCGTGGAACTCCGTCTTATCCGCTGCAATCAGCGCGTCGATGAAGGCTTCGTATTGATCCTTCGTCATCGGGCAGTTCAGGTAGGCCTTCTGCTCTTCCTCGGTCTCACCCTTGTCGTAGCGCGATTGCATCCAGGCCACGTCCATGTTGACGCTGTCCGCATAGACGATCGGCGCGATTGCATCGAAGAAGGCCAGTGCATCAGCCCCGGTCTCCTGCGCGATGGCGCCCCCAAGCCCTTCCGAGGTGAGCGGACCGGTGGCAATGATCCACTGGCCGTCACGGGGAAGCGCGTCGATCTCTCCATCCTGGATCTCGATCAGCGGGTGCTCGCGCAGCTTTGCGGTCACAGCTTCAGAGAAGGGATCGCGGTCCACGGCCAGCGCGCCGCCCGCCGGCAGGCGGTGGCGGTCCGCCATTTCCATGATGATCCCGCCTGCCTGCCGCATCTCCCAGTGCAACAGGCCGACGGCGTTCTGTTCGCTGTCGTCCGAGCGGAAGGAGTTGGAGCAGACCATCTCTGCCAGGTTGCCGGTGCGGTGCGCGAAAGTGCCCTTGTTCGGACGCATTTCGTGAATGACGACCGGGCAGCCGGAGCGGGCCGCCTGCCAGGCGGCCTCGGAACCGGCCATGCCGCCGCCAATGATGTGAAGCTTTTCTGTCATGGCCGCGATGTAGGGTATCGCCGGGCGGAAATCAAAACCTATCGCGTCTTCCCGCTTGCCTCATCGGCGGCTTTGCGGAACCTTGCAGGCCGGAGGACGGCATGACGGTGAAAATGGATGTGGCGGCCCTGCACGCCTTTCTGGAAAGCGAGTTTCCCCAGGTGGCCTCGGACTACGTGGTGGAAGAGGTGCTTGAGAACAGGCTGCGCATGCGCCTTCGGGTCGGCCCCGGCCACCTGCGGCCCGGCGGAACGATCTCCGGCCCGTCGATCTTCGCCTTGGCGGATGTGGCGGTCTACCTGGCCGTGCTGGCCATGATCGGGCCCAAGGCCCTGGCCGTGACGACAAATGCGACCCTGGATTTCATGCGCAAACCGGCGGCCGGCTGCGACCTGATCGCGGAATGCGAACTGCTGAAACTGGGCAGGGTCCTGGCCGTGGGGGACGTGCGGATCCACTCGCAAGGGCAGGCCGCTCCCGTCGCCCGCGCCAGCCTGACCTATTCGATCCCTCCCGGGACATAAATAATTGGGGTATATAGATACCTAAATTTTAAGGCATTGTTTTTAATTGGTAAAATAGAATTTCAGCCGCTTGACTGGGGCGTGGCGCCCTGTATAACCCGCCCATCAATTCGCGCGTGGAGCTTCCGGCCCCACGCGCTGCCAATTTCCAAAGGGCACCCGACATGAAAACCTACTCTGCAACTCCGGCAGATATCGACAAGAAATGGATCCTGATCGACGCTGAAGGCGTTGTTCTGGGCCGTCTCGCCTCGATCATCGCCTCCCGCCTGCGTGGCAAGCACAAGGCCACCTTCACCCCGCACATGGACATGGGCGACAACGTCATTGTCATCAACGCGGACAAGATCCAGCTAACCGGCAAGAAGCGCTCCGACAAGGTGTACTACTGGCACACCGGCTACCCGGGCGGCATCAAGAACCGTACCGCGGATGAGCTGCTGACCGGTGCGCACCCCGAGCGTGTCGTCACTGCTGCCGTCAAGCGCATGCTTCCGGGCAACCGTCTGTCCCGCCAGCAAATGACCAACCTGCGCGTCTACGCTGGTTCCGACCATCCGCATGAGGCACAGGCGCCCGAAGTGCTGGATGTCAAATCCATGAACTCCAAGAACACGCGGAGCTGATAGATGGCTGATCAAGTGAACACTCTCGAAGATCTGAAAGACGTCGTGGCCGAAGGCACTGGCGTCGCCGTCGAAGCCGAAACCCCGCGTGAGCCCGTCCGTGACGAGCTGGGCCGCTCCTATGCGACCGGCAAGCGGAAAGATGCGGTTGCCCGCGTCTGGATCAAGCCGGGTTCCGGCAAGGTCACCGTCAACGGCAAGGACATGAACGCCTATTTCGCACGCCCCGTGCTGCAGATGATCCTGGCACAACCCTTCACGGTTGCCGGTGTCGAAGGCGAATTCGACGTTCAGGCCACCGTCAAGGGCGGCGGTCTGTCCGGTCAGGCCGGTGCTGTGAAGCACGGCATTTCCAAGGCTCTGCAACTCTACAACCCCAGCCTGCGTGGCGCTCTGAAAGCCGCTGGTTTCCTGACCCGCGACAGCCGGGTGGTGGAACGGAAGAAATACGGTAAGGCCAAGGCCCGCCGGAGCTTCCAGTTCTCCAAGCGTTGATACATTCGGGCCTGGCCCGAACCATCATGGGAGAGGCGCGCCAATGGCGCGCCTTTTCTGTTTTCTGGGGACGCTTTTCGACGGGACCCTTACAGGTGGCGGTCCCCGGGTCGCGCCGCTTTCCTTCTGGGCTCAGGCGCTGGCCGCGCCCAAGTCCCGGCTGTCGAAGGCGTAGTCGGAAATGCATCCGGTATCGGGCTGGTCCTTGATCCGGAACTGGGCAATGCGCTCTGAAAGCGCCTTGGTCGTCTTGAAGAGCACGGCGTTGGCGCTCTGGGTTTCTTCGAAGATGGCCGCGTTGTTCTGGGTAAAGCTCTCCAGCTCACTGATCGCGGCATTGACCTCCGTAAGGCCTCGCGATTGTTCATTGGTGGCTTCGGACACGGCTTGAATACGCTCCGCCGTGCGTTCTACCGCATCCCGGATGGAGCTCAGGGCATTGCCGGTGTTCTTCACCAGCCCGACGCCATCTGCGACATGTCCCGCGCTGCCGCTGATCAGCTCGTCGATCTCCTTTGCCGCGTTGGAGCTGCGCTGCGCAAGGGCGCGGACCTCGTTGGCCACGACGGCGAAGCCCCGGCCGGCCTCACCGGCGCGCGCAGCCTCCACGCCGGCATTCAGCGCCAGCAGGTTGGTCTGGAAGGCGATGTCGTCGATCACCGTGATGATCTTGCGCACCTCGGAAGAGCTCTGTTCAATCTTGTCCATGGCGCTGACGGTATTGGTCATGACATCGGTGCCAGAGGCCGCCTCACTCCGGGTTTCCTCCGTCGCCTGACGAGCCGCGCGCGTGTCACCGGCAATCTCCGTGATAAGGGTCGTGAGCTGCTGCAGGGTAGAGGCCGCCTCTGTCAGCGTCTTGACCTGTTTCTCGGTTCGTTGACCAAGGTCGGCCGCCGCATCGTTGATCTCCTGCGATTGCACCTGGATGGAGACCACCTCGTTGCGCACCTCGGCTAGCGCGCCCTCAAGACGGGCAACCCCCAGGTTGAAGCTTTGGGACAGTTCCGCGAAGGCCGGGGGCAGGGGCCGTTCGATCCGCGTGGTCAGATCCCCCTCGGCCAGGCGGAAAAGCTTTTCCTGCAAGTGTGCGATGACCTCGTCGATCTCCGCCTTGAACTTGCGCCTCGTCTCCTCTGTCTGCTCCTCGGCGCGGCGGGCGGCGGCGGCATTCTCTTCGGCGTTGCGCAGGGCCGCTTCGGCCTCTGTCTGGGACCGCGCAGCCGCACTTAGAGCTTCCTCTGCACGACTTTTCTCTTCGAGAGCCTCGGCGCTTTTTCTTTCCGCTGTGGCCAAGGCCTGTTCAGATTCCTCCATGGCCTCTTCAAGCTTCATCGCCCGGCGTTCCGCATAGACGGTCTGAAGCAGGCGGATGTTTACGATCAGGACCAGGTTGCCAACGGCCAGCGCCGCAGCGACGGCGTGAAAGCCGCTGCGCATGATGTCGTACCATAGGTCCGCCGTGGGAAAGGCGAGGGCTGGGAAAAACACGCTGGCAAGAAGGTGATGGGCCACGATCACGGCCAATGCGGCCAGCAAAGCCGGGCGCGAGCTGAGCGTGGCGATGGCTGTCAGCGCCGTGAAATAGAACAGGTGACTGTCGGCTTGCATCGGGTGCCCGATCATCGCGGCGTTCAACAGGATGCACTGGCCGATCAGCGCCAGAGACAGCACGACCCGGCCCTGTGCGCCGCTCATCCGCAGGGCACCAAAGCCGATCCCGGTCAGCACGAGGCTAAAGGCGACGATGGCCCAGGTGGCATTGCTGCCGGTCAGCACCGCGGCGCCCGCGACCGCGATCACGGACACCGCCGTGACCCAGGCCACGATCCGCATGGCCAGCTGGCGGTGTTTCTCGAACCTTGGCCCGAGTGTCTCGGGCGTGATCAAGATCTTGTCTTTTGGTGAAAAAATCGGTTTCGACACGGTTCGCCCCACGCAGTCGCATATAGGGCAGGTGTGACAGAAGACTCTTTAACTCAGCTTAATGTTCCCAATTGTCGGCTTCTATCAGCCCCAGGCCCCGCAGGTAGACGCCGATCCCGCTTTCCAGAAGATCTTCGGGATTATGGGGGCTTTGGCTGCCGGGGGAATTGCGCGCGAAAAGCTCCACGACCCCGTGGCTCAGCGCCCAGACATGGGCGGTGAACATGGAGGCGGGCGGGCGGCGGTCCTCCGGGATATGCTTGGAAAGATCCTCTGCGGCGCGCTCCAGCACATCCCAGGCACGTCGCGCAACTGCCGCAAGCTCTGGCGTCCGGTTCACGGAAATGCCGCTTTCGAACATGGCGATGTAATGGCCGGGATATTTCCGGGCAAAGGCCAGGTAGGCCCGGCCCGTGGATTCAAACGCCGCCAAGGCCGATGGCTGGCCGCTCTGATAGGCGTAATCCATCACGTCGGCAAAGATCTCGTAGCCCTGCCGCGCCGCTTCTGCGATCAGGTCCTCACGCCCTTCGAAGTGGCGATAGACGGCGGCCGGCGTTACGCCGGCCTGTTTCGCCGCTTCCGACAGGGTAAAGCCGGTGGGGCCCTTGGCCTCGATCAGCTCAAGGGCGGCTTCGACGAGCGCCTGTCGCAGGTTGCCGTGGTGATAGCCGCGTTTCTTAGCCATTCCAGATATCCGTTCCGCCGCAGATCAGCGGATCGATCTCTCCGATCGCCTTTTCGGATTTCCCGTCGTAATCCAGCGCGTGCAGCACGTGGCGGATCGCGGACAGGCGCGCGCGGCGCTTGTCGTCAGCGCGAATGATCGTCCAGGGGGCCGGCTTGATATCCGTGCGGTCAAGCGTTTCACGGATCGCTTCGGTGTACTCGTCCCACAGCGCCAGCCCCTCCACGTCGATCTTGCTGAGCTTCCATTGCTTGCGGGGATCGGCCTCGCGGGCGATGAACCGGTTCAGCTGCTCTGCCCGTCCGACGTTCAGCCAGAACTTGAAGAAGTGGATCCCCTCGTGGACCAGCATGGTCTCGAAGTAGGGGACCTGGGTGAAGAACTTCTCGCGCTCTTCGGGCGTGCAGAATCCGAAGACGGGCTCCACGACGCCGCGGTTGTACCAGGAGCGGTCGAAGAAACAGATCTCTCCGGCGCTTGGCAGATGGGTGATGTAGCGCTGGAAATACCATTGGCCCTGCTCGTACTTGCTGGGCGCGGGCAGGGCGACAACGCGGGCACCGCGTGGGTTCAGGTTCTGGCGGAACCGTTCGATAACGCCGCCCTTGCCGGCCGCATCGCGCCCCTCGAACAGGCAGACGACGCGGGCGCCGGTCTCCTTGGCCCAGGCCTGCATGCGCACGAGCTGGATTTGAAGCTTGGCCAGGTCCTTTTCGTATTCCTTGCGCGGCATCCGCTCTGCATAGGGATAGGTGTCATTCAGGATCTCATCCCGCTTGGCATTCCGGATCGCGTTGCGCACGTCATGCGGCGCATCTTCCAGGTAGTAGGCGGTGATTGCACCGTTGAAGGGCAACTGCATGCGGATCGGTCCTTTTCTCCTGAATATGGCGGTCAGGGGCGCTTAGCGCAATCCGGCGCGGGCGGCGGCACGGTCGATGGCTGCGATGACCTGCGTGCGGGCCACATGTTGGGGCATATGTCCGATGCCGGGAAGGCGGGTCAGATGGGCCTCCGCCACTTCCCGGGACAGGGGCAGGGAGTGGATCTCAAGCCCAACGGTCGTATCGGCCGTCCCATGCAGGATTTCAACCGGAAGCTTCAGGGTGGGGTAAAGCGCGCTCTGAACGCGCAGCTCCTCCCGCAGGTCGATCCGCTGTTGGGCATTGGCGCGCAGGCTGCGGGGGCGCAGCACCAGTTCTGCGCCGATGTGATCCGCGTAGCCGTCCGGGTCCCCCTGCGGGCGGAAGGTCTGGGCAATCTGGGCGCGCACGTAGCTGTCCGGCACCCAGGCCGCAGCCAGGTTGGAAATCACCGGCCCCACAAGTGGGTGGGCCAGGGCGCGGTTCAGCGGGCTGTCGGGCCCCTCCCAGGGGTGGGTCGCCCCGGCAAGTGACACGAGCGCCGAGAGGCGATCCGGGAAGTGCACGGCCCATGCTGCCGCAACGGCGCCGCCAAAGCTTTGACCGACCACGACAGGCGCCTCCAGCCCCAGCTTGACAGCAGCCCCGGAGAGCAGCGCGGCCTGGTCGCGGATCGAAACCCCTCTGGCGGCAAGGCGCGGCGTATGGCCAAGGCCGGGGCGATCAAACAGCGTCACGCGGTAATGCCGTGCCAGTTCCGGCGCCAGGGCGAAGGTGAAATCGCGGATATTGCCGGAGGCCCCGTGCAGCAGCACAAGGTCCGGCCCCTCACCCATTTGCAGGTAATGCACCGGATGCCCATCGACGGTGATGAACTGCCCCTCTGGGGGAAAATCGCGCAGCGCGGCGGCCTTGCGCGACGCCAGCCGCCAGGCCGTCGCCACGAGCGCGATCAGGAGAAGAATTAAGAGGAAAAGCAGCGCTTTAGACAACTTCTTTCTCAGGCCAGACATGGGTACCGATCCGCTCCAGATCAAAGGGCGTGCTCTGGTAGATCTGGTTGATCCAATTGCCGTAAAGCAGATGCGCATGGCTGCGCCAGCGGTTCAGCGGCTTCCGGCTGGGATCGTCCTCCGGATAATAATTCACCGGCAGGTCGATCGGCTTGCCGCTTTCAACGTCGCGGTCATATTCCTGCTTCAGCGTGTCGCTGTCATATTCAAAATGGTTGAAGACATAGAGTGCGCGATGCTCCGGGTCCTCGACCAGGCAGGGCCCCGTGTCCTCGTTGCCAAGAAGCGTTTCCAGCTTGCCGGTGGCCGTCACGTCTTCCTGCCGGATCTCCGTCCAGCGGCTGACCGGCACCGTGCAGATATCCGAGAACCCGCGCAGGTAGGGAGAGGCCGGGGCAAGATTGGTCTGCTTGTAAAGACCAAAGGACTTTTCACTCAGCATGTGCTTGGGCAGCCCGTGGAAGTAATGGGCCATGGCCATGCCGCCCCAGCAGACGCCGAAGGTGGAATGCACGTTGCTCTGGGTCCAGTCGAAGACCTGGCAGATCTCGTCCCAATAGGTCACGTCCTGGAAATCCAGGTGTTCGATGGGCGCGCCAGTGATGATGAAACCGTCGAACTTCTCGCCGCTCGCCTGCACTTCCGCAAAGGGGCGGTAGAAGCTTTCCATGTGCTCGGCGGCGGTGTTCTTGGTCTGATGCTCTGACATGCGGATCAGCGACAGCTCGATCTGCAGGGGCGTAGCCCCGATCAGGCGGGCGAACTGGTTCTCCGTCTGGATCTTCTTCGGCATCAGGTTCAACAACCCAATCCGCAGCGCCCGGATATCCTGCCGCGATGCCTGGTCCTCGGACATGACCGACACACCCTCACGCGTGAGAACGTCATAGGCAGGCAGGTCTGAGGGGATCTTGATGGGCATATGCTGACTCGAAGATTTGAATGGACGGTCTAAGTAGTATCGCGTTCGCGAGACGCAAGCGCTTCTGCGATCAATGCGTCGAAATCTTCCGCCGTGCGGACCGCGGCAACGGCATCGGCCGTCACTGTCACCCCGTGTTTCGCCATCGCGGCATAACGCGGTTGCCGGTGGGCCAGGGCGCGGGCGTAGGTCCAGCGCACAAAGGCATCCGGGTCGACGCTTTCGGGGCTGTCCCCGGTCTGGTCCAGGTAATCCGACCAGGCCTTCCGGAGGAAGTTCGGTTCGTAATACATCGGTTTGGGCGCGCGGTCAAAACGGCGGATCAGTTCATCCGTATGGGCATCATCCCCCTTGATCCAGACCAGCAGCGTGCTCTCCGACAGGGCGCTCAGAACCGGATCGGCGGGATCCTCCGGGTCGATCACCTCGCAGATGGAGCCGCCGCTGTCACAGACGAAGTTCGGATAGCCATAAAGGTTGTACGACCGCCGCGCGAAACGCTCGGTATCCAGCAGGGCGTATACCTCGCCCTGGCGATGCTGTTCCTGGCGGATCATGTATTCTTCGAAATCGAGCCCGCCCTTTGCCTGGTCCCCTGGCTTGCCCAGGTAGGTGGACAGGGGGGTGAGGTTGTTGAAGGTGATGTTGGAGCCGATGTAGATGGAATCCGTCATCAAAAGCTTACGCAGGAAGGGCACCTGCATGGCATGTTTCTTCGCATTGTCCGAAATATGCTCCCCCATGTAGCGGGTGCCGATGCGGTAATCGATGGAATAGTGGAACCAGGTCCCGGAGTCCCGAAGGATGTTGGACACATGGGTCTTTCCCAACCCGGACATGCCGAAAAGCAGGACACGTTTCTCTTTGGCGTCACGCCATTCCTGCTCGGATTCGTACAGCATCGCTTCTCCTACCGGCGAAAGTTCGGTCCAGGTTGAGGGCCGTGATCAGGTGCGGCCAACCGGGTCGTGCCATGGGTAGGGGAGCAGCGCGAAAGGGTCAAACCCTAATCCCCGCAAGGGGTTCGTGCCCGGTCCATAGGGCCGGGCACGCCGTTTTCAGAAGCTGTAGGACACTTTCATGCCGACGGCCGTGTAGGAGTTGTCGCTGAAGTCCGCGCGCGCCGTCCCGCTGGTGGCCGGGGTCGCATCGCCCAGCATCATGTAGCTGACGCCGCCGGAAATCTCGACCTGATCGCTGGCCTTGTAGGCAAGGCCGAAGGTGATGCCCTTCATGCCCGTGCGCGGCGCCAGCGGAGAGACCAGAGGATCGCCCTCGGGTTCGTAGGTCACCATGACAGAGCCCGAAAGCTGATCGTTCAGCTGCCGGCCAACGCCCAGGCGATAGGTCGTGGTATCTTCCAGATTCACCAGCGAACGGTTCGCCAGGGCCGTGAAGGTCTGCGGGTAAAGCTTGAACTGGGAATGCTTCACGTAGCGGATCGACCCCATGAGCAGGGTGCCCGGGGCGACACCTGTCTGGAACTCCAGGTTCCAGGAGCTGGGCGTCTTGGACTCCGTCTGCGTGGTGGCGCCGGGGTTGATGTTCTCGACCGTGTCGTAGCTGTGATCGATGGCGGAGTTGTAGGTCAGCGCCACGCGCATCGCCATTTCCGGGATCTCGTAGGCTGCCCCCAGCACGTAACCGTAGCCGACGTCGTCCCCGAAGGTCACGTCATAGCCGTCAAGCGGGCCATAGGCCGCCCCACCCAGGTGCGTCATGCCGCCCGAGCGCTGGATGCGCAGGCCGCCGAAGGCACTCAGGTTCTTGTCGAACTGGTACTTGGCAAGGGCCGTCACGGCCTTTGTATTGGACTCGGCTGCCGTGGCCCCCAGAACAGCATTGCTGGCATCGTAGTAGACGCTCGCTCCGAAGGGTTCATCGTAGATCAGTGCAAAGGACAGCTGGTCATTGATGTCCATTTTCAACGACATGGCGGGCAGGTTGAACCTGTCGCTCACGTTGCCGGTGCCCTGTGCTGCGAAAGGACCCACGGCATAGGTCGTGCCGCTGACCGTGGGATTGACCGTGCCGAAGCTGAAGCTCAGCTTGTTGCCCCGCTCGTAGAGCACCATGGCGGATTGCGTCGTACGCTCGATACCACCTGCCAGCGCCGGCGCTGCTGCCAGACCGGCCCCAACGCCCAGACCGGCCGCAATGACTGCGACTCTTTTCATCGTTTCTCCTCCCTAAACTGCGAAATCTCGCATTATGGGAGGTTAGCCAAGAGTCGGGGTTGCGCAAGCTGGCGCCGCAATAATGTGACCGATTCGTGGCGTCAGATGGAAGATTCCGTCACGTCATTTCGACCTGCGGAAAAGCCCGGGGATACCAATTACTTGGTTACCGCCCCTTTGGGCGTCATATGCCGTTTTCAGACCGAATCGACTGCCTGTCGGGCCCGGGTCTCCCAGCGGATGTTCAGGTAATTGCCCAGGAAGATCAGCGCGGCACCGATCAGCACCCACATGTCCAGCGGCTCTCCCAGGAAGAGCGCGCCCAGCAGCGCGGCCAATGGAAGGCGGGTGAAGTCGATCGGCACGACGACCGTGGCCGGGGCCAGCGCCAAGGCCGAGGTCACGCAGAAATGCGCGAAGAGACCGGCACAGCCGACCAGGACCAGAAGGGGCAGGGTGTCCAGCGTGGGCAGCGCCATCTCTCCGTCGAAAAGCGCGGTGACAAGGCCGAAGACGGATTGGGTCACGGTCATCCAGAAGATGATGGACAGCGTGCTGATGTCGCGCGTCAGCCGCTTGGTGAAAACGGTGGTGAGCGCAAAGAACACCGCGCAGGCTGCGGCTGCGATCAGGCCCGGTGACAGGCTTTCCGCACCGGGGCGCGTCACAACCAGGATCCCGCAGAATCCGATCAGGGCCGCAAGGATGCGCGGACGGGTCAGCCGCTCGCCAAGGATGATGGCCGACAGGATCAGCACCCAGATCGGGGAAGAGAACTCCAGCGCGAAAAGCTGGG